>JBDKJY010000009.1:0-169500 GCA_039796295.1 Verrucomicrobiota bacterium | reverse complement strand
CAAGAGCGGGGCCACCTTGGCCCAAAAGGTGTCCGAGATACGAAAGCCTGGCCCGCGCGTGTGCTTCATGCAGGCCAGCTTGCCCCGCCCGGAAACCCCGTCCCAGGTTATTCGGATAGGCTCTAAGGTTTCAGCCGCTCCAGCACCGCGGGTTCCACGCCGACCTTCACGCCGTCTTTCGGGATCGGCTGGCCCAAGGTCCACAGCACGGCCTGCGTGACGAGCCGTTGATAATCTTCGCGGCCCCAGTGGGCATGGAAGTGGAGTCCCACGTAGCCGAAGGAGCGCCCGCCGTCCGGCCGCTGCCACGCCCAGCACGCGACCTCGTCCTGGTCCTCCACGCGCGCGGTGAGCAACGGCGTGAAGCCCGGTGCGCCGGTTTTCAGGTCGAGCCGGTAGTAGAACTCGTCGTGGACGCGGAAGTTCGCCAAGCCCGCGACCACCGGGTGCTGGCGGTTCGCCACGGTCACGTCGGTTTCGAGCACCTTGTATTTGCGCTGGGGCCCGCCACGGGTGCCGCCGAGCAACTCGAGTTGGCCGGGGATAAACTTCGCGTCCTTCGCGCCCACGCTCCAGTGCAGCGCGACGAGGCCACCCTTCCGCGCGGCAAGCCGCTTGAAGGCCTCGTGCCGCGCCGGGTTCCGCTGCATAAACTCCGCGCCCTGCGTCACCAGCAGCACCACGCCATCGGCCTGGTCCAGCAAGGCGGGGCCGTCCGCCCACGGTTCATCCGCGCGGAGGAGCGTCGTCTGCACGGCAGGAAAGGGCTTGAGCAACCGCTCCACCACCCGCGCGCCGGGCATGAACTCGTGCGTCCCCGGCGGATGGCCGTCCGGCCCTTGGCCGATGATGAGCAGACGCTTGCTCTCTGCGGCGAAGCCCAGTGGCGCGAGCGCAAGCAACCAACTGGCGAAGGCCAGACGCAGCACCGCCAAGCGGCGAAGGCGGTTGTAACCCAGCGGGAAAAAGCGATGTCCATTCATGGCAACGATTTGATCAGTGCTAACTCACGTCATGAAACGCCTCGCCTACGCCCTTGTCACTCCTGCTTTCCTTTTGTTCCTCGCCGCCGCCGCGCCCGCCGAAGTGAAGCTCCCCGCCATCTTCGGTGACCACATGGTGCTCCAGCGCGACACCGCCGTCCCGGTCTGGGGCACCGCTGCGCCGGGCGAGGAGGTCACCGTGTCCATCGCGGGCCAGACCGCGACCGCGAAGGCCGGCGCGGATGGCAAGTGGTTCGTGAAGCTCACCAAACTCGCCGCCGCCGGTCCGCACACGCTCACCGTGAAAGGGGCGAACACACTGACCTTCAGCGATGTGCTTGTCGGCGAGGTTTGGCTCGGCTCCGGCCAATCAAACATGGCGATGACCGTGAATCGCGCGAAGGATTACGAGGCGGAACAGGCGGCGGCGAAGTTCCCGCAGATCCGGATGTTCACGGAAGCCTCCAGCGCGGCGAACTCCGCCCAGTCCGAAGGCAAGGGCAAGTGGGTCGTGTGCGCGCCGGAGTCGGTCGGGGGCTTCTCAGCCACGGCGTATTTCTTCGGGCGCGAGATTCACAAGGCGCTCAACGTGCCCGTCGGGCTGATCAACTCCTCCGTCGGCGGCACGCCCATCGAGTCGTGGATTGCGCCTGAGGCGCAGAAGGCATCGCCGGAGTTGAAGGGCTTTTTCGAGACGCAAGCCAAAGCCGCCCGGCCCGTTGACCCCGAGAAGGCCAAGGCGAAGTTCGAGCAAGACACCGCCGCCTGGAAAGAAGCTGCGAAGAAAGCCAAAGCCGATGGCAAGCCCGCCCCCAAACGCCCCGTGGACCCGACCGCCTTGGCCGAGCGCAAAGGGAACGTGGGCGGGCTTTTCAACGGCAAGATTTCCCCGCTCATCCCTTACGCCATGCGCGGCGCGCTCTGGTATCAGGGCGAGGCGAACTCATCGCCGGACAAGGCGGCGTTTTATCACGCGCAGCTCGCGTTGCTCGTGACCGACTGGCGCGCGCGGTGGGGCTACGACTTCCCGTTCGCGTGGGTGCAGCTCCCGAATTTCAGCGGCGCGGGCCGCGACTGGCCGCTCGTCCGTGAGGCGATGCTCCAGACGCTGGCACTCCCCAAGACCGGCATGGCCATCACGATCGACATCGGCGAGGAGAAGGACATCCACCCGAAGAACAAACAGGACGTGGGCCGTCGCCTCGCCGCGTGGGCGCTGGGCACGGTGTATGGGCAGAAGGTTGCGACGAGCGGCCCGCTCCCCGCCGGACACCAAGTGCGCGGGAGCGAAGTGGTCTTGAGCTTCAAGCACACCGACGGCGGCCTCGTCGCCAAGGGCGGCGAGCTGAAAGGCTTCGTCATCGCTGGCGAAGATAAGCAGTGGAAACCCGCGCAGGCACGCATCGAAGGCGACAAGGTCATCGTCACCAGCACCGACGTGAAGCAGCCCACCGCCGTGCGCTACGCGTGGGAGAACTGGCCGACGTGCAATCTCTACAACGGCGCGGGCCTGCCAGCGTCGCCCTTCCGCACGGACACGGGGAAGTAGCGGTTGCGGTGGGCCGTGGCGCTCGCGGCAGCGTCTTGGGGTGCGCCAGCCCTCTGGCGCTTTTGTCGGGACGTGTGAGTTCGACAGCCGTCGGAAAAGCGGCGGAGGGCCGCCGCACTCCAAGACGCTGCCGCGCGAAACTAAACCCCGCTCTCATTCGCGAGCCCTCGATTCATTGACCGCCGATACAAACCGCCGCCATGGCTCATGGAATCCGCACCTCGGCCAGCGCTCCTTCCGCTCCCATCTTCACCACGCAGAAGTCCGCCGGTTGGCCGACGGCGATTTCATTGCGGAGGCCCATGAGTTCCGCCGGGCGTTGTGAGAGGTGCGGCCAGACTTCGCGCCAGGACTTGCCGAGCATCTGCGCGGCGCGGGTGATGCCATCAATCGGCTTCAGGGCGGAACCGGCGAAGTTGGGCTTGCCGGGCTGGCGCACAATCTGGTCCGCGCCGACTTCGAGTTCAATCGCACCAATCGTGTAGCGGCCAGGCGGCGCACCGGCGGCGGACATCGCGTCGGTGGTGTAGTAGATGCGCTCGAGTGGGAGGGCGCGGTGCAGGTGCCGGAAGAGCAGCGGCGAGACGTGGTGCGTGTCCGGGATGAGGCTGGGCATGAGGCCGGGCGTTTCGAAGACGCGCCAGAGGATGTTGTCGTGGCGGTCGAGCTGCTGGGGGATGCCGTTGCCCAGATGGGTGAAGCCGCGCGCGCCGGCAGCCACGGCGGCGCGCAGCGTGTCGGCGGAGGCGTTCGTGTGGCCGAGGCTCACGACGAAGCCAAGCGCAACGGCGAGGCGGATGGCTTCCAGCGAGCCGTTGCGTTCGGGGGCGAGCGTGAGCAGCACGGGATCGGTGCCGGTGGCGGCGCGGAGTTCGTGGAGGTCGGCAGGGGTGGCATCGCGCATGACGGCGGGGTTGTGCGCACCCTTGAAGCCGAGTTCCGGCGAGAGGAAAGGACCTTCAATGTGCCAGCCGACGAGCGCGGAGCGGAGTTCGGGGCTGGCGTCGCGGATGGCCTTCGCCGTGCGCACGCGCGCCATGAGTTTGGGCCATTCATCCGTGATGAGGGTGAAGAAAAAACGCCCGCAGCCATCGCGGCGCAGTTGGCGCGCGGCGGAGAGCAGGTGAGCTTCGGTCAGGTGGTCATCGCGCTGGAAGTCCACGCCGCCGTAGCCGTTGATTTGGAGGTCGAGGAGCGTCGGAGCGAGCCAGACGCCCGGACTGGCTTCGGCGGCCGGGCTGACTTCCGTGATGACGCCACCGGACCAAGTCACGCGGAGGGATTGGCCGGAGGCGAAGTGGTGGCCGCAGATTTCACCGTGGTGCATGGCGGATTCGTAACGCCAGCGGAGGAGGAGGACGAGGAAAAATCCCCGGGGGCAGCGGGGCGGCGGAATTCGGGTTGACTCGATGGCGACCGAAACCCGGAATGGGCACCATGTTGAAACCAGTTCGCAAAACCGGCGGCAAACCCGCGCCCCGCGCCGGGCGGTTCGCCATCGTCGCCTCGGAATACAATACGCGCTACGTGGACGGGATGCTCCGCGCGACGAAGGCCGAACTGAAGCAGGCCGGGGCGGCGGAGGTGCGCGTGGTTCGGGTGCCGGGTGCGTTCGAGGTGCCCGTCGTGGCGGGCGCGCTGGCGCGACAGTATCCGGGGTGGGACGCGGTGATTTGCCTAGGCGTCATCCTCCAAGGCGAGACCTCGCACGCGGAGCACGTCGGCGGGGCGGTGACGCAGGCCTTATCGCAACTGGCGGTGCAGACCGGGGTGCCGATGATCCACGAGGTGCTGGTCTTCACCAGCGAGGAACAAGCCCGGGTGCGCTGCCTGAGCAAGGAGTTCAACCGCGGCGCGGAGGCGGCGCAGACGGCCTTGAAGATGGCGCGAGTGCTGGGCGAACTGCGGTTGGTGGCAGATGATTGCCCGTTTTGAGGTAGCCGAAGTCGCCCGACTCTCTCGCAACAGGGCCGGTGAAAACGCAGCCTACCCCTTGACCGCGAATGGCGGGTCACTACTCTCCGTCCACTTTGGTGCGCGGACCGAACTGGCCCGGCGTCAATTTGGACAACACTCAAATACGAACATGAAAGCACTGATCCTGACCCTCACCGCCGTCGCCTGTGTGGCGGCCAACGCCTCGGCTGGCGATGTCACCGGCAAAATTACGCTCAAAGGCACCCCCGCCCCGGAGAAGGAAATCCCCATTGATCCCACCTGCGGCGGGCTGCGCGCTGGCAAGAAGATGACGACCCGCTTCTACGTCGCCGACGCCACCGGTGGCCTCGCGGACTGTGTGGTCTATATCGAAGGTGCCAAGGCCGGCGCGGCGTCGGACAAGCCCGTCACCATTGACCAGCAGGGCTGCGAATACCTGCCTTACATCAACTCTGCGCAGGTCGGCCAGGCCGTCCGCGTGCTGAACTCTGACAAAGCCATGCACAACGTGCATCCGACCCCCACGGTGGACGGCAACCCGGAGTCGAACAAAGCCCAGTTGCCCGGCGGTGCGCCGCTGAACTTCACCTTCCCGAAGGCCGAGAAGTTCCTCCGCTTCAAGTGCGACGTGCATCCCTGGATGTTCTCCTACGTGAGCGTGTTCGACCACGGCTTCCACGCCGTCAGCGCCAAGGATGGCTCGTTCAAGATCACCGGCGTGCCGGATGGCAAATACAAGCTGGTCGTCGAGCACCGCAAGGGCGGCAAGGTCGAGAAGGACATCGAAGTGAAGGGCGGCGCGAAGGCCGACCTCGACATCACGGCCAAGTAATTCAGCTCTCCGCGAGCCGCCGCGTCCACCAGGGCGCGGCGGCTTCTTCGTTTGTGGTGGGAGAAATGACCAATGTCCAATTCCGCAATGACCAATGAATGACCGATGCCCAATGCCCACTGGCGCGGCGAGGCCGAAGTGGCCCGGTCATTGGGGCTGGGCCATTGCTGGGTCATTGGTCATTGGTCATTGGCCATTCCCCGCATGACTCCCTGGCTCCACCGCCTCGCCCTGCTCACGGCACTGGCGACACTCGCGCTCATCGCCATCGGCGGGCTGGTGACCAGCCACGGCGCGGGCATGGCCGTGCCGGATTGGCCGACGACCTATGGCTACAACATGTTCTTCTTCCCGATTTCACAGTGGGTCGGGGGCATTTTCTACGAACACACGCACCGGCTAGTGGCCTCGGTGGTGGGGTTGTTCACGGCGCTGCTGGCGGGCTGGATTTGGGTGCGGGAGACGACCGGCGGGCTGCGGAAGGTCGGGCTGGGCTGGATTGTCCTGACGCTCGGGCTGATGGGCGTGCGGACGCAACCCATGTTCATCGCGCTGGCCTGTGTGGCGCTGGGCGTCATCGCTTACAGCCTCACGCAGGTCGGTTCGGACGCGCGTCCGGTGCGGTGGTGGGCGGCGATTGCCTTCAGCGTCGTGCTGGTGCAAGGCGTCCTCGGCGGGCTGCGCGTCACCGCGCTGGCAGACTGGCTGGGCATCTTCCACGGCACGCTGGCGCAATGTTTCCTTGTGCTGATTTGCGCTCTGGCGCTGGTGACGGGCGGCTGGTGGGAGCGGTTGAAGGCGGAATCCCAGCTCGTGGTTGTCCCTGCACCGGTGCGGAACTTCCTACTGGTCACGACGCTCCTGATTCTTGGCCAGCTCGCGCTCGGAGCTTCGATGCGCCATCAACACGCGGGCTTGGCGGTGCCGGATTTCCCGCTGGCGCACGGCAAAGTCTGGCCCGCGACGGACGCGGCCTCGCTCGAAGCCTACAACCGCGCGCGTCACGACCACCGGGAGTTCAACGCCATCACCGCCGGGCAAATCCACCTCCACCTAGCGCACCGTCTCGGGGCGCTGATCGTGTTCGGCCATGTGCTGGGTTGCCTGCTGAAACTGCGCCGCACCATGGGCGGGGCGCACCTGCTGGCGCGGGTCGCGACCGGGTGGTTCGCGCTGCTTTGCGTCCAGTTCGGCCTCGGCATCTGGACGGTGTTGAGTAACAAGGCGGCCGACATCGCCACGCTGCACGTCGTGGTGGGCGCGGCCAGCTTGGTCACGGGCGCGCTGCTGACGCTGCTGGCGGCAACGGTTTTCCGAGCGGAACCACAAGTGGGAGCAGCTTTATGATTACGATTAAGCGCAGGATTAAGAGTCCGAAGCGCCGACTCCGCGCTTGCGCTTAATCGTAATCCTACTCTTACTCTGCTTTCGATTTTTGTGAAGACCGCTGCCGAACCATTGACCGCCCCCGCCCTTGCCGCTGACAAGGCACGTTCCGGCGTGTTCTCAGAGCTGTTCAAGGCGCGGCTTACCAGCCTCGTGCTGCTGACCACCCTCGTGGGTTTCTACCTCGGCCAGCGCGGCGGGATGAACTGGGGCTTGCTGCTCAACACCTTGCTGGGCACCGGCCTGCTCGCCTGCGGTGCGGCGGCGCTTAACCAGTATCTCGAACGCGACTTCGACTCGCTCATGGACCGCACGAAAGACCGGCCGCTGCCCGCCGGCCTCATTCAGCCGCAGACCGTGGTGGTGCTGGGCGGGGTGCTTTCCGTGGCGGGGCTGCTCTGGCTGGCGTTCGGCGCGAATTTGCTTACGGCCGTCCTCGGCGCGGTGACGCTCATCAGCTACCTGTTCATCTACACGCCGTTGAAACGCAAAACCACGCTGAACACGGCCATCGGCGCGATTCCCGGCGCGCTCCCGCCGCTGATGGGCTGGACGGCGGCGCGCGGCGACTTGTCCATCGAGGGCTGGGCGCTCTTCGCGATTCTCTTCTTCTGGCAACTCCCGCACTTCCTCGCCATCGCGTGGATGTATCGCGAGGACTACGCGAAGGGTGGCTTCGTCATGCTGCCGCTAGTGGACCGCGACGGCACGCGCACGGGGCGCTCGGCGGTGAGCCACACGCTGGGGTTGCTGCCGGTGAGCCTCAGCCCGTTTGTCCTCCACGTGTCCGGCGCGCTGTATCTGTTTGGCGCGCTGGCGCTGGGCTTGGTGTTCCTCTGGTGCGCGATGCGGTTCGCGCGGGAGATGGACCGTTTGAGCGCGCGGCGACTGTTCTTCGCCTCGATTTTGTATCTACCGCTGCTGCTGGGGCTGATGGTTTTTGACAAGCAGTAGCAAAACGAAGCCGATGGTGAGCAAGAAACGCACAGCAGCTTAGTCCGTAATTGACATTCAATCCCGCGCCGCGAGATAAAGCGCGCCGCTGCGCGGGAAGCAACCGAACGCAGACTGACGAACAATTTTATGCAGGCCACGACTACTAAGCAGACGGAACCGGCGCACAGCCACGAGCATCACGACCCCGGGTTCCTACGCTCCTACGTCTTCTCCACCGACCACAAGGTCATCGGCATCCAATACGGCTTCACCGCGCTGGCCTTCCTGCTCTTCGGCTTCTTGCTGATGATCTGCATGCGCTGGCAGATGGCGAAGCCCGGGGAGCCCATGCCCGTCGTGGGCAAGCTGCTGGAATCCCTCCTTGGCGAGGTCGCCAAGGGCGGCGTCATCTCCCCAGACCTCTACAACGCCTTCGGGGCGATGCACGGCACCATCATGGTGTTCTTGGCCATCGTGCCGCTGGCCTTCGCCGCGTTCGGCAACTACGTCGTGCCGTTGCAAATCGGGGCCATCGACATGGCCTTCCCGCGCGTAAACATGGCGAGCTACCAATGCTTCGCGGTCGGCGGCGTCATCATGTTCGTCAGCTTCTTCATCCCCGGCGGCGCGGCCCAAGCGGGGTGGACCTCGTATTCACCACTGGCCACCATCATTCCCACGCAAGGGCAGACCTTCTGGATTCTGGGCATGGTGTTCCTCATCACCTCCTCGCTGCTGGGCGCGGTGAACTTCATCGCCACCGTCATCCAGCTCCGCGCGCCGGGCCTGACTTGGATGCGCCTGCCGTTCTTCACCTGGGTGCAGTTCGTGACGGCGTTCATCCTCCTGCTGGCCTTCCCGCCCCTCGAGGCCGCGAGCATCCTGCAACTGGTGGACAAGGTGTTTGGCTCCAGCTTCTTCCTCCCGACCGGGTTGGTCATTTCCGGCAAACCTTACGACATCTCTGGCGGCGGCAGTCCGCTCCTGTGGCAGCACCTCTTCTGGTTTCTCGGCCACCCGGAGGTTTACGTGCTGATCCTGCCGGCGATGGGTGTCGTCGCCGAGATCGTGGCCTGCAATACCCGCAAGCCGCTCTGGGGCTACAAGTCCCTCGTTTACTCCGTGCTGGCCGTGGGCTTCATCAGCTTCATCGTCTGGGCACACCACATGTATCTCACCGGCATGGGCACGAAGATTTCGACCTTCTTCCAGACGACGACGATGATTATCTCCATCCCGTCAGTCATCATCCTGACGTGTCTGTTCATGTCGCTGTGGGGCGGCTCCATCCGCTTCAACACGCCCATGCTCTTCGCGCTGGCGTTCCTCCCGATGTTCGGCATCGGCGGCCTGACCGGCCTGCCGCTGGGCTTCAACTTCAGCGACCTCCACCTGCACGACTCCTACTACGTCATCGCGCACTTCCACTACGTCGTCGCGCCCGGGACCATCTTCGCGCTCTTTGCGGGCGTGTATTTCTGGTATCCGAAAATGACCGGCCGCTACATGAGCGAGACGCTCGGCAAGATTCACTTCTGGGGTTCGCTCATCGCGATGAATCTCGTCTTCATGCCCATGTTCTTCCAAGGCCTCTACGGCATGAGCCGCCGTATGAGCGACGGCGGCGCGACCTACGCGCTGGCGAACCCGGCCAACGATGGCGTCGTCACCGCGCTCACCAGCACGGTCATCAAGCTCAACGTCTTCGTTACCCACGCCGCCTTCCTGCTGCTCATCGCGCAAATCCCCTTCATCATCAACGTCTTCATGTCCATGTTTAACGGCAAGAAGGTCGAGAACGACAACCCGTGGGACGCCACCACGCTGGACTGGCAGACGCCAACGCCCCCGCCGCACGGCAACTTCACCAAGGAAATCGTCGTGTATCGCGGCCCCTACGAATACAGCGTGCCCGGCCACCCGACCGACTTCACCCCGCAGAACATGCCCGACACGAAGCCCACGAAGTAGTCCGCCCTATTTCCGATCACCCATTCCCTATTGCCTACCATGGAAATCCCCTACGCCGTCAAACCCCGCCCTGACACAGGGCTCTACAACGCCAAGCTCGGCATCTGGCTCTTCCTCGCCTCCGAAGTCATGCTCTTCGGCGGCCTCTTCTCCGCCTACATCCTGCTGCGCGTCAGCGCGGACCTCTGGCCGCACGGCATGGTCAGCATCCCCATCGGCACGTTCAACACCTTCGTCCTCATCGCCTCCTCTGTGACGGTGGTCATGTCTTGGGCCTCGCTCAAGCTCGGCAAGCTGGCGGACTTCAAGAAATACATGGCGCTGACCATCCTCTGCGCCCTCGGGTTCCTCAGCGTGAAGAGTTACGAGTATTACGTGAAGTTCACCCACTACGACGTGTGGTTTAAGGACGAGGCCACCGCGAAGAAGTATTTCACCGCCGCCTACGGGGAGAAGGGCGAGGAGGCCGTCCGCAAGCTCTTCGTCGAGCGCTTCCACCTCCACAACAGCAAGGCCAGCTATGACGCGAACCAAGTTCAGCTCACCGGCCACCTGGAGGGCGACCCGCTGTTCGCGAACCTCAAGAAGCTCACGTCCGCCAAGAAGGAAACCATCCAGTTCACGCCCGACGCACCCTTCGGCACGCACGAGCATCCCAAGGCCATCGAGGTCAAGTTGAGCGATGTGCAGCGCCTCTCCGCCTACGTCCCGGCCCATAGCACCTACTTCGCGATATACTTCACCATCACCGCGCTGCACGGCTTGCACGTGCTCGGCGGCGCGATTGTGCTCGCCTACTTCCTCTTCACCGCCGACCGGTGGTGGAAAAAGTCCCCGGAGCAACTCGCCAATCGCGTCGAAGTCGGCGGGCTCTTCTGGCACTTTGTTGACCTCGTCTGGATTTTCCTGTTCCCCATCATTTATCTCCTCTGACCTTTCATGAGCCACGACCATTCCCACTCGCACGGACCCGGCGAAGCCTGTGACCACGGGCACGCCCACGATGACCACCACTCGCCCGAGGCGATCCAGCGCACCATCAAGAAATACAAGATGGTGGGTGGAATCCTCTTCGCCGGCACCATCCTTACCGTCGCGATGTATTACGTCCACATCCCCAGCGTGGCGGCGACCATCGCAGTTGCGTTGCTCATCGCCAGCGTGAAGGCCGCCTTTGTCGCTGGCGTGTTCATGCATCTCTCCGATGAGCGGAAGATGATTTACGGCATCCTCCTTTGCACCGTCTTCTTCCTCGTGGGCCTCATGGGCCTGACGCTCTGGGCGATGAACGACTTCCCGTTCTTCACCACGGTGGACGGTAAACCCGCCTGAGTGCCTAGCCTGCCATGTCGCTGAAAGCCTTCCACGTCCTGTTCATCACCGCCTCGGTCACGCTGGCGTTCTGGTTCGGCTGGTATGAACTGGACCGCTACGCGACCACGAAGGTGGCGACGGACATGTGGTTTGGCCTCGGCTCCTGCGTGACTGGTGCCGCCCTCATCGCCTACGGCATCTACTTCCTGAAGAAGCTCAAGAACATCAGCTACCTGTGAAGCACCGCCTCCCACTCCTCGTGCTTGTCGCGTTGGCATTGCTCCTCGTAAGCGCGCCTGACGCCTCCGCCTGCGCTGCTTGCTTCGGCAAATCCGACTCCAAACTCGCCGAAGGCATGAACGCTGGCATCTTCGCCTTGATGGGCGTCATTGGCAGCGTCCTCTTTGCCATTGCCGGCTTCTTCTGGTTCATCGTCCGCCGCGCCGCCACGCACCCGCTGCCCATGCCTTCCGAATCCCTTTCTCCTGTCGAACTCTCGAACGCCTGACCATGCAACCGAACCCCACCTTCCTCGAACAACTCAAGCAGGGCTTCATGCCCATCCTCGCCTCCGAGCACGGCAAGGACGTGGACTACTTCATCCTCCTCATCCACTGGCTGATGGCCGCGCTCTTCATCGGCTGGATGGCCTACTTCCTCTACGCCCTCTTCCGCTTCCGCAAGAGCGCGCACCCCAAGGCCGACTACGTCGGTGCGAAAGGCACCCTCGCCAACAACGCCGAAATCGCCGTCGTCATCATCGAGGCAATCCTGCTCGTCGCCTTCGCCATCCCGCTCTGGGCCAAGGCCGTCGAGAAATACCCCAAGGAGGAGGAGGCCACCGTCATGCGCCTCGTCGCCGAGCAGTTCTCCTGGCAAGCCCGCTACCCCGGCAAGGACGGCAAATTCGGCAAGCAAGAGATGAAGCTCATCACCGACAAGAACCCGCTCGGCTACGTCGAGAAAGACCCCTTCGGGGCTGACGATCGCCTCTCGCCACCCAAGGACATCCACGTCCCGCTCATCCCGACGAAGGTGGACGGCAAGGACTCCTTCAAGCCCGTCATCGTCCACCTGAGCACCAAGGACGTGATTCACTCCTTCAAGGTCACCGCCATGCGCATGACGCAGGACTGCATGCCCGGCATGAGCATCCCGGTCCACTTCACACCCACTAAGGTCGGTAAGTTCAACATCACCTGCGCCCAGCTCTGCGGTAACGGCCACGCCTCCATGAGCGCACTCTTCGTGGTGGACTCACCCGAGGAGTATGAGAAGTGGTTCGCCGAAAAGACCTCGGCTGCGGGCGGTGCCCCCATCAGCCTCGAATAGTCCGACCCCAACTTTCACCGGGCGCGCGCCACGAGCGCGCGCCCTTTTTTGTGCCTACCGAACCCACCGTGTCCAACCGCGCCGAGTCCCGCTCCGTCGAGTGGGCCGTGTGGGGCGGCATCATCTTCGTGGTGCTCGCCATCGTGACGGCCTACGTCCGCGAGCAGCAGCGCGCTCCCGCAAACAAGCTTCCGGTCATCGCGCAAGTCGCCGACTTCACCCTCACAAACCAGCTCGACCGCCCCGTGCGCCTCGCCGACCTGCGTGGTCAGGTGTGGGTCGCCGACATCATCTTCAGCCGCTGCCCGGGCCCCTGCGCCACGATGACCAAGCGCATGAGCGAGTTGCAAACCGCGCTCCCCCTCAACGTCCCCGTCAAGCTCATCTCCCTCACCACCGACCCCGAGCACGACACCCCGCGCGCCCTCACTACCTACGCGCAGCGTTTCGGTGCCGACTCGAATCGCTGGCACTTCCTCACCGGCCCGAAAGCCGACCTCGTGAAGCTCGCCGTCAACAGCCTTAAGCTCACCGTCCTCGACCAAGAAGCAGCCAAGCGCACCTCCCCCAACGACCTCTTCATCCACAGCACCATCTTCGTCGTCGTGGACAAGCAAGGCCGCCTCCGCGCGGTCTTCGAGAGCCTCGACACCGTGTTAAGCGAGGATGAAGTCGCCAGCGGCGCGAGCCGCGACCAGAGCACCTGGGAGAAAACCGGGAAGGCGCGCCTGCTTGAGACTGTGAACGCGCTGCTGACGGAACCGGACAAATGACCTCAACGCCTTCTTCCCCCCGTCTTTGCGTCTCTGCGCCTTTGCTTTAAATCCAGCGACACGATGACCTACACCGACCTCCCGCTCGTCAACGCCTGCCTCAACAGCACCTGCACCGTGCTGCTCGTGCTGGGCTGGGTCCACATCCGGGCCGGGCGCAAGGTTGCGCACCGCAACTGCATGATTGCCGCGCTCGGCACCTCGGCGGCCTTCCTCGCCTGCTACCTCTACTACCACTGGAAGATGCAACAGGTCCACGGTGCGGCCCACACCAAGTTCGTTGACCCTGCGTGGTTCCGCCCCATCTACCTCACCATCCTTTTCACCCATCTCATCGGCGCCTTCGCCATCGTCCCGCTCGTCCTGATGACTGTGAGCCGCGCCGCGAAGGAAAACTTCCCCGGCCACAAGGCCATCGCCCGCTGGACCCTGCCCATCTGGCTCTACGTCTCCGTGACTGGCGTGGTGATCTACCTCCTGCTCTACCAGGTGTTCCCGCAGGTGAAGGCCAGTGTTCAGTAGCCAGTATTCAGCATTCAGTGATCAGAGGCCGTGCGTAAGACCGTCCCCCACTGAATACTGAACACTGAACACTGCCTACTTTCCCCGCCACACCCCCAGCTCCCGCAACTGCCTTTCTGCCGCCTCCGCCCAACCCTTGTTCGCAGCCGGGCTGGCCGGACTGGGGTGAAGAATCTTCCCGAACCGCACGCCGTCCTCGCTCAACGCCTCGCGCGCTCGCTTCTCCGCGAAGTCGCCGACGCCGATGACCCACTCGGCGCGCGTGGTGGCCACGACTTGGCGCAGGTGTTCGTCGCAGATGGCGAAGAGCTTCTCGCGCTCGGTTGCGCCGAGCTTGTCCGGCGTCACGTTGCGTCCGCCCTCGTCCATGAAGGCCAGCGGGCAGAAGTTCACGACGAAGTGCTCGGCGAAGAACTGCTCCGGCGACTTGAACTGTGCGGCGAACAACCCCCACAGCCGCCGCCCGCTCACCTCCGAGCGCGGGCACGCGAAGCCCTCGATAGGCCGCTTCGGGTGCGCGTGCTTGGGCTGGGCGACGAGCGTGTAGATGCCCATCCAGTCGCGCACCGCCGCCACCTCGCCGAAGGGCACGCCCGTCTGCGCCATGCCGAACGGGCCGGGGTTCATGCCGAGGAACAGCACGCGTTTGCGCCCGCCGCCGAACTTGCCGAGGAACAGCTCGTGCGCCGCCCAAGCGTAGTCGAGCGGGTTGTAAACGTAGGCAACCGGCGGCGCAAAGCGCAGCCGCTCGACGGCGGTGCTCAAGTCGCGGGCGGCGTTGACCAAGGAATCACTCATAGGAAGGGGCGATGGGAAACCACGGACGGCGGCATCCCGCTTCGTCCGCGACGTGAAAAACCCCGACGCCGACGCTCAGAACGTCGAAATCGACGTAAATCACCTCGTTCGTGACGCAAAAAGCCTCGCCATCGACGTAAATTACGTCGATTGGGTCGCTATTTACGTCGGCAACGACGTTACGAGCGCCGAATAGGCACTGTTTTTCGTCCCGGCCCCCCCGGCGCGGACATACCCATGCCCGAGGTTGGCGGCGTTGCGGAAGCATTGCCAGGTTCACAACGCCTTACTTGGGAGCCAGGCTGATGGTGAAACGACCCAGCTTCCCGTCCGGCACGCGCAGCCGGCCATTCTCCGGCCGGCCGAAGCTGCTGGTGGCCACCACCCCGCCGTCCGGGGGCAGGACGAACCACACGGCGCTGCTCGTCGGGCCGAGTTCATAGTCCAACTCCAAACTGTCCGGGGCGCTGCCCCGGCGCACGCGCAGCCGCACGGGCACGCCGTCCACGTCGTATTGGAACTCGGGGAACTTCTCCACCAGCCGATAGCCACGGAACTTCGTGGGTGACTCCGCGTCGCCGTTGCCAATGCGCAGCGGCTGGGTGGGGAGCGTGAGGAACTTTTTCCCCAGCACCTTCGCCGGCCCGCCGCCGCGTCCGGTCCAGACCGGCGCGACATCCAGGAACTCGCCGCTCCACGCGTAGCGCACGCGGCATTGCTCGGCATCGAAGACGTAGTTCACCCCGCCCGGCAGCCCGACGGCGATGCTGCGCGTGCTGGAGTCCGCGATAAAGGTGCGGAAGACGATGGGTTCATCGCGCACCACCAGCCGGTAATCCTGCGGCCCCGCGAGCAAACCTTCCGGCAAGGACAGCGCTTTCCCGACTGCGAGGGCGTGGACGAGTGCGGCCATCTTCGCGTGTGCTTGGTCGGCGGGCATGTCGCTGAAGAACGCGGGCATCGCGGTGCCGGGCTGGAGTCGGCTGGGCTCGCGCAGCCAGCGCAGCAGCCAATCGCTGCGGATGCGCGCGTGCATCTCGGTCATGTCCGGCCCCCGCAAGTCGCCTGCGGAACGGTGGCCGGCGAAGTCGTGGCAGTTGATGCACGCCAGCCCACCGTCGCCCTTGCCCAGCAGCTTCAAGCCCTCGGCGGCCTGCGCGGGCGTCGGGGCCGGGGCCGTCGCGCCTTCGCCCAGTTCCGCGCCGGCTTGCTGGGCGAAGAGTTTCACCAGCGGACGCGCGGGCTCGCCGAGATGCACCGGTGCGAGCTTCATCCACGGGCGGATGCGCTTGTTGCTCACGAGCACTTCGGTGAGCCAACTGGCGCGCAGTTTGTTGCCCGCGTCGGTGAGGGACGGCGGCGCTTCCGCTCCTTCCAGCGCGCGCTTCGCCGGGCCGTAAAGCTCGTGGCACTCGATGCAATTGAACGCCCGTGTCTGCCGGTGAAACTCCTGCAACGGCGCGGAGGAGATGGACTTCACTCCGAGCTGCTCGGTCACGGAAGCAGCCCACGCCAGCTCGCGATTGCCAAACGCCGTGTGCGGCACCGGCTCGCGCCCGAAGTGCTCCGACTCCCATTGCAGTTGCAATCGTGCGTTCGCGCCGGGCGGGCGGGCGAATGCGATTTTCAAGGCGCGCTCGCCGGCTTCGAGCTGCGTTGGTCGGCCTTGGATTTCCTTCCCGTCCACGAAGACCTTCGCATCGGCAAAGAGCGTGTAACGTCCGCTGCGCGCGAGCTTGAGCGCGCCGTTCCAATCGACCTTGAATTTCGGTTTGAGCGCGGGATGAATGGAATCGTCTTCGAGCAGCGTGAAATTGGGCGTGGGCAGGGCAAACTTCACCGTGCGCTGGTCATCGGTCGCCGTTGCGACAAGGCCGGGGTGAAGCGTGCCTTGCGCAAGCAGGCCGCCGGACAAGGCCAGCAGCCCGGCGAGGCAGATGAGTCGAGCGCGGAACACGGCGGCAGCCTACGAAGTTTGGGTCGGTGCCGGCAAGCGCGGCGCGGTGAACCTTGCTGGCGTCGCGTTTCGGATCATGGTGGACTGCGTCCGGTTCAAGTTCGCGATGCGGCCGTCCGGCAACAATCCAGTGGTGACTTCGCGCGGCGCGCTTGCGCAGCCGACGAACCGCTTCGTCGGCACGTCGCTGGAGCGCGACGAGGAGTTTGACGACTCCGAGGTGCCGCTGCCGCGCACGCAGTTTCTCCCGGACCACTCGCTGACGGCCATCGCTTACAACGACAGCCCGGACATCGGCTTCCGCGCGAGCCTCAATCCCTATCGCGGCTGTGAGCACGGCTGCATCTACTGCTACGCGCGGCCGACGCACGAGTATCTCGGCTTCTCCAGCGGCCTCGACTTCGAGACGCGCATCATGGTGAAGGAACGTGCGCCGGAGCTGCTGCGCGCGGAGCTGGCGTCGTCGAAGTGGCAGCCGCAAACCATCGCCATGAGCGGCGTTACGGACTGCTACCAGCCGGTCGAGCGGAAGCTAGAACTCACGCGGCGCTGCCTCGCGGTGCTCGCCGAGTTCCGCAATCCGGTCGGCATCGTGACCAAGAACCGGCTCGTCACGCGGGACATTGACCTCCTACAGGAACTCGCGCGGCACAACGCCATCGTAGTCTTCATCTCGCTCACCACGCTGGACACGGAACTCCGCCGCGTGATGGAGCCGCGCACGTCGCCGCCCGCCGCCCGGCTCGCGACCATCACCGAACTCGCGCACGCCGGCATTCCTGTCGGCGTGCTGACCGCGCCGATGATTCCCGGCCTGAACGACCACGAGCTCCCGCAGCTTCTCGGCGCGGCGGCGGACGCGGGTGCGCGGTTCGCGGGCTACGTGACGCTGCGGCTGCCGTATCAGAACAAGACGCTCTTCGAGCAATGGCTCACGGAGCATTTCCCGATGCGGAAGGACAAGGTGCTCGCCGGCATCCGCTCCGTGCGGGACGGCGACTTGAACAACACCGAGTTCGGCACGCGGATGCGTGGCAGCGGCCAGCGGGCGGATCAGATCGAGAAGCTGTTCGAAGTTGGCTGTCGGAAGGCCGGGCTGAACCGCACGGAGTTACAGCTCTCGACGGCGGCGTTCCGGCGGCCGGGCGGCGTGCAGATGGAGTTGATTTGAGCCGGCGCTACACGACGAATTCCAGCTCCGGCAGTTTCGGGATCAGGCCTTGCTCCGCCGCCTTGCCGAGGAACCGCCGGATGGCTTCGCGGCCGCGCTCGCCGTAGTCGAGCGTCCAGTGGTTCACATACATGCCGACGAACTTGTCCGCGAGGTCGTGGCCCATCCCGCGCGCCCACTTGAGCGAGTGCGCCACGGCCTCGGGGCGGTGGTCCAGGCTGTAGCGGATGCTCTGGGTGAGGAGGTCGGAGATGACCTTGCGCTCGGCGGGCGGGATGCGCTTGTGGATGACGTTGCCGCCGAGCGGCAGCGGCAGGCCGTCGTTCTCCTGGCCCCACCACGCGCCGAGGTCTTCGCAGAGGTGGAAGCCGTGTTTCTCGAACGTGAGCTGACCCTCGTGGATGATGAGGCCCACGTCCGCCACGCCGTTCTGCACGGCCTCGAAGATCAGGTCGAAGGGCACGATGACGTGCTCGAAGTCGCGCGCGGGCTTGCCGAGATAGAGTTGCAACGCGAGGAAGGCGCTCGTCATCCGGCCCGGGATGGCAATGCGCTTGGTGGCGATGGCTTCGCGGGTGAGCGGGCGCTTGGCGATGAGCATGGGGCCGTAGCCATCGCCCATGCTCGCGCCGCTGGGGAGCAAGGCGTATTGGTCGCAGACGTGCGCGTAGGCGTGGATGCTGACGGCGGAGATGTCGAGCTCGCCGCGGGTGGCGCGCTCGTTGAGGGTCTGGATGTCCTGGAGGATATGCTCGAAGCGGTAGCCGTGCGCGGGGATCAAGTCCTTCGCCAGCGCGTAGAACATGAAGGCGTCGTCCGGGTCCGGCGAGTGGCCGAGGGTCAGTGTGCGTTGGTCCATTAAGGAAAATGTCCAACGCGCGGCGCGGGGATGTCGAGCGGAGAAAATGCAGGGCAGGAGGCGGAGCGCCGGGCGAACGCCTTGCTCCCGCTCGTAATCCTTGTCCCTGCCCGCCTACGGGTTCTCGGAACCCTCGCCCTACCCCACCTTCCATTTGCATTCTCCCTCGCGTTCGCAAAGACTCGCGTGCGCTTCCGCCCGACCCGTTCGACCATCACAGGATCGCCGTTTGAACCCGTCGGGAGTCGCGTTGTCAGTCACCGCATGAATGCCCGCCAGCCATCGTTGCACCCGCGCCGCCGCGCGCTAGCCTGTGCTTTGGTCAGTTGGCTGGCCGTCCTGTTACTCGTCGCCCGCGCCCAGCCCGCCGATGTGCGCCGCGACGCCGCCGTCGCCGCCGTCGAGCGCGTCCTGCCCAGCGTCGTCAACATCGCCACCACGCGCGTCGTGGACCGCACCGATCCGTTCTACCGCTTCCAGGCAGAGTTTTTCGGCTACCGCGTGCAGCCGCAACTGGAGGAAGTTCCCTCCAGCGTCGGTTCCGGCGTCATCATGGACGAGAGCGGCTACGTGCTGACCAACGAACACGTCGTCAAGGGCGCGAATCGCATCTGGGTCAAGTTCATGGACGGCCGCGAACTCGAAGCCGAGCGCGTGACGGGCGCGACGAAAACCGACGTGGCGCTGCTCCGCATTAAGGCCAAGGACGGCGACAAGTTCACGCCGGTGCGCTTCGCGGCGGACGATGATTTGCTGCTCGGCGAAACGGTCATCACGCTCGGCAATCCCTTCGGCCTCGGCGGCTCCGTGAGCAAGGGCATCCTCAGTTCCAAGTCCCGCCGCCCCGCGCGCGAGGACAGCCCGCTCGAAGTGGCGGATTGGCTCCAAACCGACGCCGCCATCAACCCCGGTAACTCCGGTGGCCCGCTCATCAATCTGCGCGGCGAACTCATCGGCCTCAACGTCGCCGTCTATCGCGAGGGGCAGGGCATCGGCTTCGCCATCCCCATCAAGCGGGTCAACGAATCGCTCTCGCGCTACTTCACACCCGAAGGCACGAAGGCGTTGTGGTTCGGCGCGCGCGTGCGCTCCGGCGCGAGCTTGCTCGAAGTCACCGCGGTCGAGGCCGCCAGCCCGGCGGACAAAGGCGGTTTACGGGTGGGCGACACCATTCTCCAAGTCGCCGGCAAGACGCCGCGCAACTTCATCGAGTTCATGCGCGAGCTGAACGCGGCGGGTTCCGACAAGCCGGTGGCGCTGTTGGTTCGCCGCGCCAACGCCCAGCAAACCCTCGCCGTGCGGCTCACGCCGGAGCGCGACTTTTTCAATGCCGAGCTGGTCCGACAGAAGCTCGGCCTCCACGTGCAAGAGCTAACCCGCGAGCTGGCGTCGAACATGGGGTTCCCCTTCTTCGGCGGCTTTGTGGTGGCAGACGTGGACAAGGACTCGCCCGCCGCCGAAGCGAAGGTGGAGAAGTATTTCGTCGTGCGCGGCGTGGACAACCAACCCGCGCGCGATCTCGTGGAGCTGGGCCGCCTGCTCCACGCCAAGCGCTCCGGTGACACGGCGAAGCTCTACGTCGTCGCGCCGCCCAAGCGCGGGAGCTTCGGCGGCTTCCGCGAAGGCAGCGTGGCGGTGAAAGTGAAATGAGCGCGCCCACCACTCCGATGATCGAGGTCGAGAACCTCACCAAGCGCTACGGCGGCCGCGCGGCGGTGCGGGACTTGTCCTTCACCGTGCAGCGCGGCGAAATCGTCGGCTTCCTCGGCCAGAACGGCGCGGGCAAGACGACCACGATGCGGATGCTCTCCTGCTTCATGCCCGCGACCTCCGGCACCGCGCGCGTGGCCGGTTACGATGTGTTCACGCAGGCCGACGAGGTGCGCCGCCGCATCGGCTACATGCCCGAGGGTAACCCGCTGCATCTGGAAATGCGCGTGCGCGAATACCTCAAGTTCCGCGCGCGGCTCAAGGGCTTGAGCAACGCACGCAGCCGCGACCGCGTGGACATCGTCACGCAACAGTGCGGCCTCGGCGACGTGGCGAACAAAGTCATCGGCACCCTTTCCGGCGGCTACCGGCAGCGGGTCGGGCTCGCCGACGCGCTCGTGCACGAGCCGGAGTTAATCATCCTCGATGAGCCGACCAAGAACCTCGACGCCCACCTCACGCGCGCTGTGCGCCAGCTCATTAAGGACGTGAGCAAGGACCGCACGGTCTTCATCTCCTCGCACTTGCTGCCCGAGGTGGAGTTGACCTGCACGCGCGTCATCATCATCCATCAGGGAGCCATCCGGGAGAGCGGCACGCTGGACGAGTTGCAGCGCAAGATGAGCGCCGGCCAGCAAGTCATCGCCGAGCTGTCCGGGCCGGTGCCGGACTTGCGCGAGGCGTGGGAGCACATGGCCGAGGTCGAGCACTTCGACATCGCCGCCGCCGAGGGCAGCTTCCACCGCTGCTCGCTCACGCCCCGCGCCGGCGTGGACCTGCGCCCGCAAATCTTCGAGCTGGCGAAGTCCCGTGGCTGGCAGCTCCGCGAGCTGACCCGCACCCGCCACTCGCTCGAAGACATCTTCGTCCACGTCACCAAGAAGGAGCAGGAGGAAGGCTGAATGAACGGAATTGCGAATTGCGAATTGCGAATTGCGAAGCTCCCGCAGCCACCCGTTGTGTCCGAGCGGCGCCTTCGCCATTCGAAATTCGCCATTCGCCGTTCCAACTAGCCATGCAGCCCTTCCTCACTCTGGTCCGCCGCGAACTCGGAAGCTGCTACGTCTCGCTCATCGGCTACGTCATCGTCGCCGCCGTGCAGTTCCTGCTGGGATTGAGCTTCGTCATCGTGCTCCGGGCGCTGGTGAACAAGCCCTTCGACGTGCCCGTGACCGAGGCGTTCTTCAACAACGGCCTCTTCTGGCTCGTGATGCTGCTCGCGCCGCCGCTCATCACCATGCGCACCTTCGCGCAGGAGAAATACTCCGGCACCTACGAGACCCTGATGACCGCGCCCGTCGGTGATCTGCAAGTGGTGCTGGCGAAGTTCACCGGCGCGCTGTGCTTCTTCATGTCCGCGTGGCTGCCGCTGCTGGCGTATCCCTTCCTGCTCAAGCGCTTCTCCGTGGACCTCTCGGTGGTGGACACCGGCGCGGTGGGCGGCACGTTCATCGGCATCTTCCTCTTCGGGTCGCTCTACATCTCGCTCGGTTGCTTCGCGTCGTCGCTCACGCGCAGCCAAATCATCGCCGCGATGAACGCCGTCGTGCTCGGCTTGGGCCTCTACCTGTTGAGCTACCTCACCTTCATCATCCCGCCCAAGGCCGGCTGGCAATCCGCCCTCCTCCAACACGTCTCGATGATCGAGCACATGAAGGACTTCACGCGCGGCATCGTGGACACGCGGCAAGTCGTCTTCTACCTGAGCCTCACGGCGCTGTTCCTCTTCCTCACGCTCAAGGTCGTGGAAAGCCGGAGGTGGAAATGAAGAACATGCCGATGGTTGAATGCCGATGGTTGAATGGCCGGCCAGCGCCTTTTGCCTTTTGCCTTTTGCCTTTTGCCTTCGCCCCGTTCCAACCCCATGCCTGACCCTTCCGAAAATTCCGCCCCTAGTTTTTCGGCCGCCCGCAAGTTCGGCACCGGCTTCGGCGTGCTCGTCGGCGTCGTGGCCTTCCTCGCCATCGTGGTGATGGTGAACTTCCTCGCCGCCCGGAATTTCCAACGCGTCTCGCTCTCGCAGGACCGCGTGCCGCCGCTCGCGCCCGTCACGCTGCAAGTCCTCGCCGCGCTCACCAACGACCTCCAGGTCACACTCTACTTCGACCCCGACGAAACCCTCTACGTCCACATCCTCCAGACTCTCCGCCAATACGCCCACGCCAGCCCGCGCGTCAAAATCTCCACCGTCAACTACCTCACCGAACCCGCCGAGGCCGAGCGCGCCAAGGCCGCCTACAAGCTCCCGCCCAACGTGAAGGACGTCGTCATCTTCGCCAGCGGCGACGGCAGCCGTATCGTGCGCCAAGCCGAGCTGTCCGAATACGACACCCGCGACTTGCTCGCCGGCAAGAGCGAGAACGTGAAGCGCAAGTCCTTCACCGGCGAATCCCACTTCACCTCGGCCATCCTCACGCTCATGGAGCGCCGCAAGCTCAACGCCTACTACCTCATCGGCCACAAGGAGCACGACCCCCGCACCGCCGGCACCCTGACCGGTTACGGCAAGTTCATCGAGCTACTCCAGCGCGGCAACGGCATGACGCCCTTCGAGTTGACGTTGTCCGGCACCAACGAAGTTCCCGCTGATTGCAGCGTGCTCATCGTCGCCGGCCCGTTCACCCCGCTGCACCCCGACGAGCTCAACCAGGTGAACAACTACCTGAACCGTGGCGGCCGCGCGCTCTTCCTCCTGCCACAGAACAGCAATGCCGACCTCGAACTCCTCCTCCGCACTTGGGGCGTCGAACTCGGCGATGACTTCGTGACCGATGGCGCGGGCAGCCGCTCTGAGAGCTTCGTCATCCTGAACAACTACGGAGAGCACGAGATTGTCCGGCCCTTCGGTCCTACGCAGAACGGCCTCGTCCTCGCCACGCCGCGCTCCGTCACGCCGCGCTCGCCGACCGGTCAAGGTTCCGACGCGCCGCAGGTCCGTCCGCTCGTCAGCACCACGCCCGCCGGCAAGGCCATCGGCAACCGCCGCAGCCGCCAGTTCGACCCGCGTGAGGACAAGGCCGGCGTCATCCCCGTCGCTGTGGCCGTCGAGCGCGGCGGCTTGCGCAGCGTGGAAGGCGGCTCCACCCGCATGGTCGTCGTGGGCGATTCCTTCTTCCTCGACAACACCATGCTGGAAAACTCCGTGAACCGGGACTTCGCCGCCAATGCCATCAACTGGCTCGTGGACCGCCCCAAGCTCGTCGGCATCGCCGCGCGACCCGTGAGCGAATTCACCTTCCTCATGTCCGACGCCCAGACGCGCAACGTGAACTGGATACTCCTGGTCGGCGTCCCCGGCGGCGTCCTCGCCCTCGGCCTGCTGGTCTGGTGGCGGCGACAGATGTGAGGCAATCCTGACGTGAACTCCTCCCAAACCAAATGGCTCGTCGGCCTCGCGTGCGCGCTCCTCGCGGTCATCGCCCTCACTGAGCTGCGCCGTCCCGGCCCGCCCCCGGCTCCCACCGAAGAGGCGCTGGTCCCACGCCTGCGCCCCGCCACCGTCACGCGCATCGAGTTCAACCACTCGAACGTCACCGTCCGCGCTGAGTTCGACAACGGCCAATGGCGGCTTACCGCGCCGTTGAACTACCCGGCGAATTCGCTCCTCCTCAAAGCCTTCCTCGACGTCTGCTCGCGCCTCAAGCCGCAGCTCCTCATCCCCGTCACCCCGGCCACTTCGCCCGCCGACTTCGGTCTCGCGCCGCCGCAGGCCACGCTGCTCTTCCAGCAAGGCGGTGCGCCCATCGAGCTGCGCATCGGCAAGCCCACGCCCGTCAAAGGCCAGCTCTACGTGCAAATTGCCGGCGCGAACCACATCGCCGTCACGGACGTCGCATTGACCGAGTTCCTCCCGCGCATCGCCGACGACTGGCGGGACCGCCGGTTCCTCGCGCTGGCGAACGTGTCGTTCAACCGCCTCCGCGTCCGCACCGGCGCGCGCGACCTCACGTTGCAACGCGAGACCAACCAGCTCTGGCGCATCACCCTGCCCACCCCGCCCAAGCGCGCCGACACCCCGCGCATCGAAGAGCTTCTCACCCAACTCCGCGAGTGGCCCGTCGCCCAGTTCCTCAGCGACGACCCGCGTGCCGACTTGGAAACCTACGGCCTGCAAGCCCCCGAGTCCGAACTCGCCTTCGGCCAGGGCACCAACGACACGCTCGTCGTGCAGTTCGGCAAAAGCCCCACCAACCACCCCGCCCTCGTCTTCGCCCGCAGCCTTGCCACGACGAACGTCATGCTCGTCCCCCGCGCGCTGCTCGACACCTTGCGCGCCGACTACTGGGAGTTCTCCGAGCACCGGCTCTTGGACGCGCTGCCCGCCGGAGCCGTGGACGTGCTGCAAGTGGAGGGCAAAGAAAAGTTCACCCTCCGCCTCCAGACCAACGCTGCCGCGAACCTCGTCTGGGTGGCCGACGACACGCTTAAGACCGTGATGGACCCGCTGCTGATGATGAGCTTCTCCAACAACCTCATCACCCTCGCCGCCGTGGAGCTGGCGAAGGAAGTTGTCACCGACTTCGCGCCCTACGGCCTCGATGCCCGCGCCCGCCGCATCAGCTTGTTCAAGTCCGGCACGAACGCCACCGGCGGGCTGACCAACACGCTGGTGGCGCGGCTGGAGTTCGGCAGCGGCAAGGTGGACAGCCTCTTCGCCCGCCGCCACGACGAGAGCGCCGTCTATGTCGTCCCGCGCGGCGACGTGGACCGCCTCGCGTGGTCGCTCCACCAAATACAGGACCGCACCGTGTGGAGCTTCACCTCGAACCAAGTCGCCGCCGTCGTGGTGAACTTCGATGGCGAGACCCGCCGCCTCACGCGCGCCGCGAACGGCCGTTGGTCCGAAGGCACGGAGCCAGCGGACGACCTCAAGAACGTCGCGCTGGAGGAGACGATGTTCCGCCTCGGTCACTTGCGCGCTGAGCAGTGGACCTATCTCGGGGCGGACCGCCTGCCGCTCTACGGCATCGGCGCGGACAGTCGGCGCGTCTCCGTGGAACTCACCGGCTCGCCCGGACGGACGAACACGTTGCAGTTCGGCACTGCACCATCGCGCCGGAACCCCTACGCCGCCGTGACCGACCCGCGCACCGGCCAGCCGCTGGTCTTCGAGTTCCCGCGTAGCCTCTTCCTCGACTACGTGGCGCCCTACCTGGGCCGGCCTTAGCCGGTCCGTGACCTGCTGAACTACGATGAACTCGGAAGCGTGCCTAGCCAATGGAGCGCGGCTGTCCCAACCGCACCAAGTTGCCTCGGCCCAAGCGGGCTGGGCTGTCAGGTGCGGCTCGGGGCGAACGGACCCGGCGGCGGCGGGGACAGCCGCGCTCCGATTCACAGAGCACCTTGTGCCGCGCCCACTTTTCTCCCGTGAGCCAGCCTAAGCCCGAACGCAAACCGTGGACCTTCTGGCGCGTCTGCCGCGTTGCGTTCCGCTGCGTCCGCATCGTGGCGTGGCTCCTCGTGCTCGCGGTGCTGGTGGCGTTCATCTGGTTCAACCAAGTTGGCGTGCCTGACTTCGTGAAACGGCCGGTGCTCGCCGAGCTTAAGGAGCGCGGTTTCCACCTCGAGTTTCAGCGCCTGCGCTGGCTGTGGTTCCGCGGTCTCGTGGCGGAAGGCATTACGGTGGACAAGTCCGGCGATAGCGCTGGCCCGCACTTCTCCGTCGGTGAAGTCGAGGTGCAACTCGACCTAGAGGCGCTGCGGCAACGGCAGTTTCGCGTCAGCGGCGTCGCCCTGCGGCAAGGCGCCCTGTCGTGGACCGTCACCGCCACCAACCTCCCGCCGCACACGCTCACCGTCACCAACCTCGCCACCGCCCTGCGCTTCCTCCCCGGCGACGTGTGGGAACTCCCGCAGCTCACCGCGACCGTGCAAGGCATCCAGATGAAGGTCAGCGCCGTCGTGACCAACGCCTCTGCGCTGAACAAACCGTCGCCCAAGAGTTCCCCGCCGGAGCCGCCCGCCACCGGCCCGCCCAAGCCCGAAGCCGAATTCATCCTTCATCAAGTGCTCACCGAACTGGCCCGCGTGCAGTTCGCGTCGCCGCCGGAAATAGAGTTGGCCCTGCGCGCCGATGCGAAGTTCGAGAACGGCCTGCAAGCGGACTTGCAGGTGAAGGCCAGCGACGTGCGCACCCCTTGGGGCAGCGGGCGCAACGCCAGCTTCACCGCGAAGCTGGTCCAGCCGCCCGGCACCAACGGCGCGGCCACCGCTGACTTCCGCCTCGAAGCCGAGCGCCTCCACACCGCGACCAACCTCCACGTCAGCGCCGAGCGCCTCCTGCTCACCGCCCGACTCAACCGCCAGTCCGCGCGCACGAACGATTGGGACGCCGCGTGGGAAATCACGTTGCGCGACGGCAAGTCGCCGTGGGCCGAAGCCGCCACGCTGCGGCTCACCGGCCAGACCACCCCGCGCCCGCTCGCGCCCGACGAGTTGCGCGCCAGCCTCACGCTGCACACCACCGCGCTGAAGTCCCAGTGGGCGCAGCTCGCGGAAGGCCGCTTGTCCGGTCACGCCACCTTCGCCCCCGCGCGCAAACAACTCCTCGCCGCTGACGCGGAAGCCCAACTCACCGCCCCGACGACGCAGTGGGCCGAGGCGAAACAAGCGCACCTGTCCGCGAAGGTCGCGCGCCTCGGAGCGCTGGTTTCCAAGCCGGCTTTGGGGCCGGGCGCGACGAACCAAACCGGTTCGGAAACCGGCGCTCCGCCTGCGTGGGGCTTCTGGACCAATCTCGCGCCGTGGCAGATTGAAACTTCCATCGCCCTCGACGGCGTGAAGTCCGAGCTGAAGTCGCTCGAACTCGGCGAGCTTCGGTTCGCCACGCATTGGCGCGCGCCGCACCTCAGCGTGACCAATCTCCACGCCGCCCTTTACGGCGGCGCGCTCGACATCCACGCGCAGCTCGATGTCGAGACCCGCCGCGTCGCCGCCACCGGCGCGTTTGACTTCGATGTCTATCGCATCCAGCACCTGCTCGACGCGAACACGCAGCGGGAGATGAACAACTTCAAGTTCGCCGCCCCGCCCAAGGCTCGCGCCAGCGTGGCGCTCGTGTTGCCCGCGTGGACCAACCGTGCGCCCGATTGGAAGCCCGTCGGCGAGTCCGTCACGCTGGCCGCGCGCGTCGAGACCCAAGCGGGTGGCTATCGCGGCGCGACCTTCCTCGAATCGCACTCCGACCTGACCCTTACGAACGGCGTGCTGCGTTTGCCCAACCTCTGGGCGAGGCGGCCCGAGGGCGAGGCGCGCTTGGTTTACATGGTGAACCCGCGCACGCGACAGTTCCACTGGCAGGTCCGGGCGAACTGCTTTCCGCAGGCCATCGAGCCACTGCTCGAACGCCCCGAGGACAAGCGCATCCTCACCAACTTCACCTTCACCGTCCCACCCGTCGTCGAGGGCGAAATCTGGGGCCGCTGGCGCGCGCGCGAGGAGAACGGTTTCCGCGCGACGGTGGCGGTGACGAACTTCGTCTTGCGCGGCGAGCAGGTGGATGAGTTTCGCGGCTCGGTGAACTTCACGAACGACCACTTCGCCATCACCAACGTGTTCGCCCGCCAAGGCACCGGCGTGATCACCGCACCGGACGTGCGGATTGACGCAGTGCAACAGCGCCTCTGGGTGACGAACGCGCACAGCACGTTCGACCCCTACTCCTTCACCCGCGCCATCGGCCCGCAGACGGCCAAGGCGCTTCAACACTATCAGTTCAGCAACGCGCCCACGCTGCGCGTCCACGGGGAAATTCCATTCCGTGAGAGCGTGACAACCGACCTGCACTTCGAGGTGGAGGGCGGGCCGTTCCGCTGGTCGTTCTTCCATCTGCCGGAAGTCACCGGGTCCATCCACTGGGTGACTAACCGAGTAGTCATCACGAACCTCGACGGCGCATTCCACGGCGGCCGGTTGGTGGGCGGGCTGAACTTCGACCTCACGCCGAAGCACAGCGCAGACTTCGGCTTCAACCTCGCCTTCACCAACGCCAGCCTGCCCGGCTTCATCGCCGATGTGAGCGGCAAGGCCAACAAGCTGGAAGGCACCGTCGCCGGCACCGTCGTGGTCACCAACGCGAACACGACGAACATGCAGAGCTGGCAGGGCTACGGTGACGTGCGGCTGGTGGACGGATTGCTCTGGGACATTCCCATCTTCGGTTTGTTTTCTCCCGTGCTGAACGCCGTGAGCAAAGACCTCGGCAGCAGCCGCGCGAAGGAGGCGAAGGGCACGTTCATCCTCACCAACAGCGTCATCTACACGAAGGACCTGGAAATCCACTCGCCGCCTGCGCGCTTGCACTACGACGGCACGGTGGACTTCGCGGGCAATGTGAACGCGAACATCGAAGCCGAGCTCTTCCGCGACACCTTTTTGGTGGGACCGATTATTAGGCGGCTCACCATGCCGATGACAAAGGCCTTCGAGTATCGCGTGACCGGCTCGCTGGCGAACCCGAAGAGCGAACCGCGCTACATCCCACAGTTCCTGCTGCTTCCGTTGCGTCCCTTCCAAACCATCCGTGAGTTCCTCACGCCGGAGAAGCCGTGAGGAGGCTTCGCCCGCACCATCCAAGGACGGGTGCACAATGGTATTTCAGCTCCCCCTGCAATCCGTCGGACGAAACCTGAAAACTCTCCGCGCGCGCCGCGTCTGACACCCTGTGATTTCCCAGCGTTTGCTGCTGTCGCTTTCCTGCTCCTTCGCCGGAGCTGCTTCCCTATGCGCCGCCACACCCGAGGAAGGCGTCGCCTTCTTCGAGAAGCGCATCCGCCCGCTGCTCGCCGAGCATTGCTACGAGTGCCACAGCGCCAGCGCGAAGAAGACCAAGGGCAACCTCCGCCTCGACTCCCGCGACGGCTGGGCCAAGGGCGGCGACTCCGGTCCCGCGCTCGTCCCTGGTAAGCCCGACGACAGCCTGCTCATCAAAGGCGTCCGCCACTGGGACAAGGACTTCAAGATGCCGCCGGACACGCGGCTCGCCCCGGCGCTCGTTGCCGACCTCATCGAGTGGGTGAAGCTCGGCGCGCCCGACCCGCGCACGAACGCCCCCGCGCTCGGCGCGACCACCGCAGCCAAGCCCGCCTACGGCATCAGCGTCGAAGAAGGCCGCAAGCACTGGGCCTACCAGCCGGTGAAAGCCCAGCCGGTCCCGAAGCTCAAGGACAAGGCCTGGCCGCGCAACGAAGTGGACCACTTCACCCTTGCCCGCATGGAGAAAGCCGGCGTCATCCCCGCCCCCGACGCCGATCCGCGCACCTTGATCCGCCGCCTCACCTTCGACCTCACCGGCCTGCCGCCGACTCCCGAGGAAACCGAAGCATTCGTCCGTGCGTGTTCCCCAATCGGCAATCGGCAATCGGCAATCACCAATGCCATCGACCGTCTCCTCGCCTCCCCGCACTACGGCGAGCGCTGGGGCCGCCACTGGCTCGACATCGTCCGTTACGCCGACACCTGCGGCAACGCCTCCGACTACCCCGTCCCGCAAGCTTACAAGTATCGCAACTACGTCATCGCCGCCTTCAACGCCGACAAGCCCTACGACCGCTTCATCCGCGAGCAACTCGCCGGTGACCTCCTCAACGCAAAACTCGAAACCCCAAACCCGGAACTCTTGGTCGCTCCCGGCTACCTCGCCATCGCGCGCCACTTCGGCGGCGGCAAGGGCGAGGCGCACCTCACCATCGAGGACGCCATCGAGAACACCGGCCGCGCCTTCCTCGGCCTCTCGCTCAGTTGCGCCCGCTGCCACGACCACAAGTTCGACCCGCTCCCGCAGACCGATTACTACGCGCTCTACGGCATCTTCAGCAGCACGACCTTTCCGCACCCCGGCAGCGAAGGCATGAACCGCCCCGCCAACCTCGTCCCACTCACGCCCAAGGCCGAACTCGAAACAGTGACCAAGGCTTGGAAGGAACAACTCGCCATCCTCGACGCTGACGTGAAGAAGGCCGAGGCCGCCAAAGGCGCCGCCGACAAGCTTCCTGACGCGCCGGACAAGAAAGCCAAGGTGGACGAAGCCGCGAAAGCCGTCGCCGCCGCGAAGGCGAAGCACAAGCAGGTCAGCGAAACCGTTCCCTACGAACTCGCCTACGCCGTCGCGGACGCCAAGCCCGCCAACGCCCGCCTCCACGTGCGCGGTGACCCCACGCGCCTCGGCGAAGAAGTCCCGCGCCACTTCATCCAAGTCCTCGGCGGCCAGCCCCTGCCGAAGGACTGCGGCAACAGCGGCCGCCTCGACCTCGCCAACTGGATTGCCGACTCCGCCAACCCACTCACCGCCCGCGTGATGGTGAACCGCCTCTGGCAGCACCACTTCGGTCGCGGCCTCGTCACTTCCCCGAACGACTTCGGCACGCGCGGCCAGGCCCCGACAAATCCCGAGCTGCTGGACTTCCTGGCGCGCAAGTTCATCGAGAGCGGCTGGTCCGTGAAGGCGATGCACAAACTCATCCTCACCTCGCGCACGTGGCAGCTCGCGAGTGGCGATGAGGTAGGGCGCGCTGTCCCCAGCGCGCCGGTTGGGCGGACGGACAACTTAGCGGCGCGCTCGGGAGAGACGCGCCCTACCAGCGGCGGGTTCCTTGGCCTCTTCCGCAAGTCCACGCCCTCGCCCGCTGACCTCTTCGCCAAGAACGCCGCCAAAGACCCGAACAACACCCTCTGGTGGCGCGCCGACCGCCGTCGCCTCGACGCCGAATCCATCCGCGACGCGCTGCTCTACGTCAGCGGCGACCTCGACGCGACCGTAGGCGGCGCGCACCCGTTCCCGCCGGTGCACACCTGGGGTTTCACGCAGCACAACCAGTTCTTCGCCAACTACGACAACCGCCAGCGCACGGTCTATCAGATGCAGCAGCGCCTGCGGAAGCACCCGTTCCTCGCGCTCTTCGACGGCGCGGACCCGAACTCCAGCACCGCCACGCGCGAGCCGAGCACCACGCCGCTGCAGTCGCTCTTCATGATGAACGACAAGTTCGCGCACGAGCAGGCCGCGAAGTTCGCCGCCCGCGTGCAGCAGGGCGAAGCCGATGAAGCCCGCCAAGTGGAACGCGCCTTCCTCGCCCTCTACGCCCGCCAGCCGCAGCCGGACGAACTGGCGATGGCGACCGACTACCTCGCGCAATTCCGCGCCAAGCTCGCCGCAAAGAAACTTCCCGCTGACCAAGCCTGGCCCAGCCTCAGCCGCGCGCTGCTCGGGGCGAATGAGTTCTTGTATGTGGATTGATTTCGCCCCAGCCCTGAAAGGGCGCAATGTGACAGCCCGGGGTGAAGCCCCGGGTATGGAGTCCCAATTGTCGGTGCGCCCTGAAGGGGCGCGACACGAGGTTGCGCCCTTTCAGGGCGGACAATTTTTGTGGCCGTGTAACCCGGGGCTTCACCCCGGGCTGCCACAGGACGGCCTTTCAGGCCTAGTCGCCCTCAGCCTCATCGCATTCTCCTTCCTGTCGCTAACGTTCGGCCATGCAGCGGAACCTCCCGCCGACTTGAGGCTGACCGGCGACTGGCAGGTGAAGGTCTCCGTGGCAGGAGCGCATCCCACTGAGGCCACCGTGTCCATCGCTCCGCCCAAGGTCCTCACAGTCAGCGCAGAGAAATACGATTCGTTACCTATCTTCAATCCCAAAGCCGGCGGCTGGGTGCGTGGGGCACAGCTCCGTCCGCTCCGCGCGCAGGAGACGACCACCGCCGGTCTGCTCGACCCCGACAGCCTCGTGCTACGCGCCGGACCGGGCGCGGACGCCGCGACCTTCCGCAAGGGCACGGACTACGAGGCGGACTTGAATTGGGGCACCGTGGGCCGGCTTGCGATGGGCGGCATCAAGGAAGGCCAGCCCGTCTTCGCCAGCTACCGTCACGCTTTGCTCCGGCTCGACGCCATCGTGTTCACGCGCGAGGGACGCATCGAGTTGCGTCCTGGCGAACCGCGTGCCAACGCGCCGTTGCCGCCCGAAATCGGAGCGGGCGAGCGTCGGCTGGCGAACATCTGGCTGCCGGGCCGCATCGCCAAGCTCGCTCCGGAGCATCTGTTTCCGGTGCTGGAGGTGGCTTATCCCGAGCCGATGAAGCCCAGTCCCACCGTCGCCGAGCTGCGCGTGCCCAAAGCGCTGAACAAACTCCGCTCCGGCGAGCCGCTGCGACTACTAGCGTGGGGCGATAGCGTGACGGTGGGAACCTACGTGCCGAACCCGGCGAAGGAACGTTGGCAGGAGCAGTTCGTGGCGCGGCTGCGTGAACGTTTCCCGCAGGCGAAGATCGAACTCATCACCGAGGCGTGGGGCGGGCGCAACACGGTCAGCTACCTGAACGAGCCGCCCGGCAGCCTGCACAACTACCGCGAGAAGGTGCTCGGCGCGAAGCCGGACCTCGTCGTGTCCGAGTTCGTGAACGACGCGGGCCTGAACCCGGCGGGAGTCGAGGAGCGCTACAGCAAGCTGCTCGCGGACTTCACCGGCATCGGTGCTGAGTGGATTATCCTCACGCCGCACTACGTCCGCCCCGACTGGATGGGCCTCACCCGCGAGCGGGACGTGGACAATGACCCGCGCCCCTACGTCGCCGGCCTGCGCGCCTTCACCGCGAAGCACTCGGTCGCTCTGGCTGACGCGTCGCTGCGCTACGGCCGACTCTGGCGGCAGGGCATCCCCTACAACACGCTGATGTTGAATTCGATTAACCACCCCGACCCGCGCGGCATGAAGATTTTTGCCGACGCATTGATGGAAGTGTTTCCCTGAACAACCCTTTTCCCATGAACCGCCGCACCGCCATCCGCTCGCTCGCCGGGAGTTCCCTCCTGCTGCCTGGCATCGTCTCCGACTTGCTCGCCGCTGACGCGAAGCGTGCCGCCAGTTCCGCCGCCGCATCCACCGACCCACTCGCGCCGAAGCAGCCGCATTTCGCGCCCAAGGCCAAGCGCGTCATCTTCCTGCACATGAGCGGCGGCGCGTCGCATGTGGACTCGTGGGATTACAAGCCGCGCCTTATCGCGGACCACAACCAGCCTTACGAGGTGCCGAAGAAGATGCTGGAGGCGTTCGCGCTGAACAACCGCAGCGAGGTGAAGTTCTACAAGAAGCCAGGCTGGGAGTTCAAACAACGCGGCCAGTCGGGTCTGTGGATTAGCGAGCTGTTCCCCAAGACCGCCGAGTGCGCGGACGACCTCTGCCTCATTCGCTCCATGTTCAACGACCACGCGGACCACGCGCAGGCCACGCTGGGCATCCACACCGGCTCGGTCACGTTCACGCGGCCCAGCGTCGGCTCGTGGGTGAGCTACGGCCTCGGCACAGAGAACGCGAACCTGCCGAGCTTCATGGTCATTGCCCCCGCCATGCCGTATGCCGGCGGGCAGGTATGGTCGGCGGATTTTCTCCCCGGCTGCCATCAGGGCACGCGCGTGGTGCCCGGCCCGGAGCCGGTGCCGAACATCAACCGCCGCATCACGGACTCCGAGTTACAGGAAATGGAGCTGGGCCTCGGCGCGGCCTTCAACCAGAAGCATCTGCTCGCGCGCGGCAACGACGCGCAACTCGCCGCGCGCATCAAGTCCTTCGAGACCGCCTACGGAATGCAGGCCGCCGCGCCCGAGGCCTTCGACTTGAAGAAGGAGACGGACGAGACGCACAAGCTCTACGGCCTCGAACGCGGCAGCACGAAGGGCTTCGCGTGGCAGTGCCTCATCGCGCGCCGGCTGGCTGAGCGCGGCGTGCGGTTCATCGAGTTGATTGACACCGGCGCGTCCGGCAACTGGGACGCGCACGGCGATATGGCCGGGCACGCGCCGCTCGCGCGCAATGTGGACCAGCCGATTGCCGCGCTGCTGAAGGACCTCAAGAGTCGCGACATGTTGAAAGACACGCTGGTCGTGTGGGCCACGGAGTTTGGCCGCACGCCGTTCAACACGGCGAAAGATGCGAAGGGCCGCGAGCACCACGCGCAGGCGTTCACCTGCTGGATGGCCGGGGGCGGGGTGAAGGGTGGCTTCAGCTACGGCGACAGCGACGAGCACGGCAACGCGGTGGCGGCCAACGGCGTCCACGTCCACGACTTCCACGCGACGATGTTGCACCTGCTGGGCTTCGACCACACGCGCCTGACCTACCGCCACGCGGGCCGCGACTACCGGCTGACGGACGTGTTCGGGAACGTGGTGAAGGATGTCGTCGCGTAGCAAATAGGCCAGCGCGTCTCGCCTGTCCTTGCAACTGACAGACTCCACTTGCGCGGCTGCTTGAAGTCAGAAGTTAGGCGGGACGCACTGAGTTGCTTGGACGCCAACGCAGGTTTGCCTCCGGCGCGGTTTTCCCCACACTCGGCACATGGCACAGCCCATCTGCGTTTCCGGCAAGGTCCGTCTGCGTGACTTTCAACCGCGCTACTGCGCCGGCCTCGAAAAGGAGCCGACGCTCATGGAGACGGACCGCCTGCTGGAGCGGTTCGGCAAACTGCAGGACCTCTTTTTCGCCAATGCCAACCGCGGCCTCATCATCGTGCTGCAAGGGATGGACACGAGCGGCAAGGACGGCACGGCGCGGCGCCTGTTCGAGTTCGTCGAGCCGGCGGGCGTGGAGACGGTGGAGTTCAAGGCTCCGAGCACGCTCGAGCTGGCGCATGATTATCTCTGGCGTGTCCACCAGGCAGTGCCGCGCTTCGGACGCATCGGGCTTTTCAATCGCTCGCACTACGAGGACGTGCTGGTGGTGCGCGTAATGAACCTCAAGCCGCCGGAGGTGTGGAAGCCGCGCTACGACCACATCAACGACTTCGAGCGAATGCTCACCGACAGCGGCTACACGCTGTTGAAATTCTTCCTGCACATCAGCCACGAGGAGCAGGCGGAACGTTTGCAGACGCGGCTCGATGATCCGGCGAAGAACTGGAAGTTCGAGCCGGGCGACCTGACGATGCGCGAGCGTTGGGACGACTTCATGGAGGCTTACGAGGCGGTGCTGAACAAAACTTCAACGCCGTGGGCGCCGTGGCACGTCGTGCCCGCCGACCGGAAGTGGTTCCGCGACTACGTGGTCGCCCGGACGGTTGTGGCGACGCTGGAGGACATGAAGCTCAAGTGGCCCAAGCCGAAGGTGGACTTGCGGAAGTTTCGGGTGAATTGACTGTCACCCACGCATTGCGCGAGGGAGTTGAGCGAAAAACCCGAAGCGAGGCTCGCTTCGGGGCGCTGGAAGGTTAGCTGGTCTAGCGGCGCGTGCGGCGCTTGACGTTGAGTTGCGTCAGCGAGTGGAGCAGCGCGGCCTGGACGGTGGCGGTCTCTTCGTCGGTGAGCTTCTCGGCGAGGCGCGCTTCGGCCTTCTTACGGGCTTCCTCGGCCTTCATCTCGTCAATGTCGTCGGCCTTGATGGCCATGTCGGTGAGGATGGCCACGCGGTCGCCGGTGATTTGCACGAAGCCTTCGCCGGTGGCGAGGTAGTGGTCCACCCCGCCCTTCTTCGCGACGATCTCGCCGTGAGCGATCTGCGTCATCAGCGGGATGTGCATTGGGTAAATGCCCATCTCGCCCTCGATGCCGGGGAGCGTGACCATGTCCACGTCTTCGGAGTAGATCTTCGCTTCCGGGGTGACGATTTCGAGTTTGAGCATAGTCAGGTCAGAATGTTGAAATACTTGTCGAGGTGAAGATCCACTGGCGGTGGATACTTGCAATGTCCGTTGTTCTGATAAGCCAAAGCCTCGTAATTCAGTGCTAAAATTCGCAATTTTGTCCGGTCATGGTCAGAAATAGTGCGAACGTCATCTGGCGTCATGGTGCCAAGTCGTCCACATGAGATTACGAACTCGCGGAAGAAATGGTCCGAAAATTCAATCGGATCATCCAAGGTGCGCACATCATCCGGTGCCACAAGCAACTCTGCACCGTGCATCCAGTAGACGGATTCCAAGATTGGAAAAACTGCGTTTGGATAATCCGCAAGCGATTTGAAGGAAGTTGGGGGCAAATCCACCTCAAACGGCCTCGTTGCACTCACCCCCATCGTCAAGGCTGCTGCTGCCTTAAAACAACTGGGGTTAATGTAATGGTGTAGTAGAGCCATCGAAAGTCGATGGGCCGCAACCAGCCTCTCCTCATCGACGCCTACATTTGAAACACCTAGTCGGTGAAGAAACCGCTCAACGCGGTGAACGAAACCATGTAGTGAATCTTCGACCTGTTTTGGACTAGGGGACTCCGAAATCAACAGATCGAGCATAGCAGCGACGGGATTACCGCAAGCAACCCCACTTAAGAATCACCGCGAAGACCACGGTGGGATACCCGCCGGTTTGGTAACGGCGTAGCGCGCGTTTCCAGTGGACTCTCGCTCAGGACTCTCGGCGGATTCTTCGAGAATTTTCCGCTGATTCTCGGCGACGCGGTCCACCGTCTCTTTAGCCAACCGGATAGGCTTGGCGGTTGAATGACTAGTGAATGCCATAACTGAATTGTGCTTGGTGCTTCTGTAAATGCAAAAACGGGTTCCGTTGTAGCGGAACGCAGCGGCGATTCAAATCTTTTTTTGCCCGTATTCGGCTATTCCTTAATCTCGTCGATGCCGCCCTTGAGATAAAAGTTATTCTCGCCGACGGCGTCGTGCTTGCCCTCGAGGATTTCCTTGAAGGCGCGCACGGTCTCGGCCACGGGCACCTGCTTGCCTTCGCGACCGGTGAAGACCTGCGCCACGGTGAACGGCTGGCTGAGGAACTTCTGAATCTTGCGGGCGCGGAACACGGCGGTCTTGTCCTCGGGGCTCAACTCGTCCATGCCGAGAATTGCGATGATATCCTGCAAGTCCTTGTAGCGCTGGAGCACTTTCTGGACGCCACGGGCGACGTCGTAGTGTTCCTGGCCGACAATCTCGGGCGTGAGCGCGCGGGAGTTCGAGGCGAGCGGGTCCACGGCGGGGAAGATGCCGAGTTCCGCGATGGAACGCTCCAGCACGATGGTCGCATCCAAGTGCGCGAAGGTCGTGGCGGGCGCGGGGTCGGTCAAGTCGTCGGCAGGCACGTAAACGGCCTGGAAGCTCGTGATGGAACCTTTCTTCGTCGAGGTGATGCGTTCCTGTAGGTTGCCCATTTCGGCGGCCAGCGTGGGCTGGTAACCGACGGCGCTGGGCGTGCGGCCGAGGAGCGCGGACACTTCGGAGCCGGCCTGCGAGAAGCGGAAGATGTTGTCCACGAAGAGGAGCACGTCCTGGTTGTGCTCGTCGCGGAAGTATTCGGTCACGGCGAGCGCGGAGAGCGCCACGCGGAGACGCGCGCCGGGCGGCTCGTTCATCTGGCCGAACACGAGGCCGATCTTGGAGCCTTCGTCGAGGACGGGCAGGCCGTTCTCGCCGATGAGCGGGTGGCCCTTGGCGTCCTTCTTGGTCTTGATGACGCCGGCCTCAATCATTTCCGCGTAGAGGTCGTTGCCTTCGCGGGTGCGCTCGCCGACGCCGGCGAACATCGAGACGCCGCCGTGCAGCTTCGCGATGTTGTTAATCAGCTCCATGATGATGACGGTCTTGCCGACGCCAGCACCACCGAACGCGCCGACCTTGCCGCCCTTGAGGAACGGGCAGATGAGGTCAACGACCTTGATGCCGGTAGCGAGCACCTGCGGGCTGGTGGTTTGGTCCACGAGCGGCGGGGCGGAGCGGTGGATGGAAAGGTATTTGTCGGCATTCACCGGGCCCTGCTCGTCCACGGCGTCGCCGGTGACGTTGAAGACGCGGCCCATGACGGCGTTGCCGACGGGCATCGAGATGGGCGCACCGGTGTCGGTGATTTCCATGCCGCGCTTGAGCCCCTCGGTGGTGCTCATAGCGACGGCGCGGACCCAGTTGCCGCCGAGGTGCTGCTGCACCTCAAGCGTCAGCTTGGTCTTGCCTTGGCCGGGGAGATCGTATTCCACGGTCAGGGCGTTGTAGATGGCGGGGAGCTGGCCCGTGAACTCAATGTCCAGAACGGGGCCGATGATTTGAACGATTTTGCCGGTGTTCATCGTGGTAAATTAGTTGCCCATCGCCATCTGGGCGGTGGTGATTTCCAAAAGTTCTTTCGTGATGTTGGCCTGGCGCAGCTTGTTGTATTCGAGCGTCAGGTCCTTGATGATTTGCTTCGCGTTGTCGGTCGCGTTCTTCATGGCGACCATGCGCGCGGACTGCTCGGATGCCTTCGCCTCCTGCAAGAACTGGAAGACCTGATAGTTCAGGTAGTGCGGCAGCAAGTTGCCGAGCACCGTGGCGGCGACCGGCTCGAAAAGATATTCGCGCGTAGCCTCGCCGAGTTTTTCGCCGACACTCTCGCCTTCAAGGCCCGCCTCAAGCGCCTTGATTTCGCCGAGCGGGAGCAACTGCCGCTGCTCCGGCTTCTGCACCAGGGTGTTGATGAAGTTCGTGTAGAGCACGTCGACGGCGTCCACTTTGCCGCTGAGGAACAGCTCCTGGGCGAACTTGGAAATCGCGCGCGCCTCGGCGAACTGCGGCGTGTCCTTGTAGCTGAACTCCGCAGCCAGCTCACGCTTCAAGCGGCCCGCCCACTGCGCGCCCTTCTTGCCGGCGCAGATGAAAACGGTCGTGTCCTTGTCCCACTTCGCGGCCTCGCGCAGGAGGTTCGTGTTGAGTGCACCGCACAGGCCCTTGTCCGTGGTTATGAGAATGAGGGCGCGCTTCTTGATGACCGCGCGCTTCTCCATCAGCTGATGCGTGAATTCGCCCGCGCCAGCGGTGGCGGCCGCGAGCACCTCGTTCATCAAAGTGGCGTAAGGCCGGCCAGCCAGTGCGGCCTGCTGCGCGCGGCGCATTTTGGCCGACGCGACCATCTGCATCGCCTTGGTGATTTGGGCGGTGTTCTTGACCGACTTGATGCGCCGGCGGATGTCGCGTGTGCTGGGCATGGTGGGCTAAGACAGTTGGTCGCGAACTTAGCGGTAGCTCTGCTTGAACTCTGTTACCGCCGCCTTCAAGTCAGCTCCGAGGGCGTCGTTGATGGCCATTTCCTTGCGGAGACGCAGGAGCAGCGGCTCTTTGCGCGTGGTGAGGAAGTCGGTGAGCTTGTTCTGGAAGTCCTTCACCTTCTCCACGGCCACGTCGTCGAGCAGGTTCTGCTGCATCGCGTAGAGCACGGTGGACTGAATCTCGACGGGCAGCGGGTTGTATTGGCTCTGCTTGAACAGCTCGACGATGCGCTTGCCGCGTTCGAGCGTGGCCTGAGTCTTGGCATCGAGGTCAGAGCCGAACTGCGCGAAGGCGGCGAGCTCGCGATACTGCGCCAGCTCCAGCTTGATTTTGCCGGCGACCTGCTTCATCGCCTTGATTTGCGCGGCGGAACCGACGCGCGACACGGAGAGACCGACCGAGATGGCGGGGCGGATGCCTTGGTAGAACAGGTCCGTCTCCAGATAAATCTGGCCGTCCGTGATGGAAATCACATTTGTCGGGATGTAGGCGGACACGTCGCCAGCCTGCGTCTCAATGATGGGCAATGCGGTGAGCGAGCCGCCGCCGTTGCGTTCGTTGACGCGCGCGGAGCGTTCGAGCAGGCGGCTGTGCAGATAGAATACGTCACCCGGATACGCCTCACGACCGGAGGGGCGCTTGAGGACGAGGGAGACTTGGCGGTAGGCGACGGCCTGCTTGGAGAGGTCATCGTAAATGATGAGCGCATCCATGCCGTTGTCCATGAACCACTCACCCATCGCCGCACCGGAGAACGGGGCGAGATACTGCGATGCTGCGGGGGCATCTGCGCCGGCCGCAACGATGATGGTGTCTTCGAGCGCGCCGGCCTTGTCGAGTTCTGCGATGACGCGGGCGATGTTCGACTGCTTCTGACCGACCGCGACATAGATGCTGTAAACCGGACGGAAGTTGGCGTCGCCAGAGGCGCGGCCCACCTTGTTGATGCGCGACTGGTTAATCATCGTGTCCACGCCGATGGCCGTCTTGCCCGTGGAACGGTCGCCGATGATGAGTTCACGCTGGCCGCGACCGATTGGAATCATCGCGTCCACCGACATGATGCCGGTCTGGAGCGGCTGGCTGACTGACTTACGCTTCACGATACCGGGCGCGATTTTCTCGACCGGATACTGAGCGGTGGCAGTGACGGGGCCTTTGCCGTCCACCGGGCGGCCCAGGGTATCCACCACGCGGCCCAGCAGGCCCTTGCCGACGGGGACGGACAGGAGCTTGCCGGTGGTCTTGACCTCAGAGCCCTCGCGGATGTTGAGGTAATCGCCCAGCACGACGACACCGACCTCGGTCTCTTCGAGGTTCAGGGCGATGCCGATGATGCCGCCACCGAAGTCGAGCATCTCGTTGAGCATCGCGTCGGTAAGGCCTTCAACCTTGGCCACGCCGTCGGAAATCTCGCGGACGGTGCCAACGTTTTGGCGGGAGACGTTGGTCTTGAGGCCGGAAATCTGGGCTTCGATGTCTTGCAGGATGGAGCTCATAGCAATTCGTTAAGTCGAAAATCTTAAAGGTTGTCGTTCAGTGCGGCGAGGCGTCCCGCGACGCTGCCGTCGTAAATGTCGCTACCGGCACGCACCTTCACGCCGCCGAGCAGCGCGGGGTTGACCGAGAAGGTCACGTTCATGCCCGGGCCGTATTTTTGGGCCAAGGCTGCCTCAATGGCGGAACGCTGCACCGGGGTGGACTCGACGGCGTTCTCGACGCGCGCGGTGCGGCGATCGATGTCGAGTTTCACCAGCCGCTGCAAATGCGTGAGGGTGCTCACGTAGCTGCGCGGCTTTTGCGTGATGACAAGCGTCACAGCCTGACGGATTCTGGCCTCGTCGAGAATGCCGTTAACGCAACAGGCGTTGAACAACGTCTTGCCGTCGCGGCGGGCTTGTTTGCTGACTTTCATCGGCGGGCGCTGGGGAAATTAACTAGGCGGCGAGCTGACGGACGGCGTCATCGGCCAGACGGCCTTTTTGGTCGGCGGAGAGGAGGTCGCCGGTCGCACGGCTGGCGGCAGCCACCACGAGGCGCCCAAATTCCTGCCGCAACTCGCCTTTCATGCGAGCCAGCTCGGCATCGTTGGATTGTTTGGCCTTCGCGATGATGTTCGCCGCATCCGCGATGGCCTTCTGGCGTTCAAGTTCTCCGACACGAGCGGCGGCGGCCCGGGATTCCTCAATGACCTTTTGAGCCTGCAACCCGGCCTGCGTGAGGATTTCCTGAACCTTAACTTGCGCCGTGGCGAGCTCGGTCTTGGTCCGCTCCGCATCGGCCATGCTCTTGGCGATGCGCTCTTTGCGGTCGTCCAACATCTGGAGGATCGGACCGTAGGCGAAGCGGTGTAACAGGAACGCCACCACGCCAAACCCGATGAAGTGCATCGTGAGAAGCTGGCCGTTGAAGCCAAACTTCTCGCCGATCTCAGCAGCCGGGTTGCTGGCGGCAAGGAGGAGGTGAAGTGACATAACTTAAAAGGGAGCGCGGAGCCGGGTTACGGCCCCGCGGTTGGATTACTTGCCCATCAGGATGACGATGATGATGGCACCTTCCGCGAGCGCGGCGCTCAGGAGCGCTTGCACGAGGATTTTGCCGGACGCGCCGGGATTACGCCCGACGGCCTCGGCGGCCTTCATACCGATCAGACCCAGAGCGATGCCGCCGCCCAAGGCGGCCCCAGCTACTGCAATGCTACCACTCATGTGTTTGTCTTTCTGTTTGTGTTACTGACGCCCGCCGCAGTCTCGCCACGGTCCGAGTCGCCAAATCGTTAGTGCGAATGCCCTTCCGCGTGCCCGGCATGACCTTCCGCCGCGTGCTCCTCGTCGTGCTTGCACATCAAGGCGGTGAACACCGCCGTCAACAAGGTGAACACCAGCGCTTGAATCATGCCGACCATCAATTCGAGACCGAAAAACGGCAGTGCCGCAAGCCAGCCGAAGTAATGCCCACCGAGGTGCAGCATCATTTCCAACAGGGATTCGCCTGCGTAAATGTTGCCGTAAAGGCGGAACGTCAGGGACACCGGACGGATGAGGATCGAGATGACTTCGAGGAAGCCGACGAGGAAGAAAATGAGAACGAGAAGTAATCGCATCCCGCCTGTCGCCTCGCCATGATAGACGAATATATGCGAGAAGAAGCCACCCACTCCGTTGGCTTGGATGGACCAATAGAGCCACATTCCGAAGAAGAACAGCGCCAGCGCGAGAGTCATGTTCAAGTCCGCGTTCGCGCCGCGTAATAGCGGGTGAGTGACGTGAAAACCATGCGCGGTGTCATGGCCCCAGCCAATGGACCCAACGCCGGGGACGAGGCCGAACCAGTTGGCAGTGAGGATGAAGATGAAGATGGAACCAAAGAACCAGAAGGTCTTCCGAGCCATCTTCTCGCCGAGGATACCGGAGAGAAACTCCACAAGTGACTCAACGACCCATTCCGCAAAATTCTGAGCTCCTTGAGGCACAAGCTGCGGTGCGCGAGTGGCTACCTGTGCGAAGAGAATCAGGATAGCTGCCACTACAAACATCGCGACAAGCGAGTTGGTAACTTGAAAAGTCCCTTCTCCACCCTTGAGCAAACGCGGGGCCTGCATTGGCAGGGTGTGACTTTCCTCAGTCGCGGCAGTCTTGGCGGCAGCACCGTGGACATCCTTAGCGACCTGCTCTACGGCAGCCGTCGCAGGTCCGCTCACCGTCGTGTCGGCAGCGCTCAACGACGCCGGCAGCAGCGCGAGCAGCAGGGCGAAAATCAGTGTTTTGACTACGTTCATTACAACCAAAAATCTCACCAGACGACGAAGAAGCTCGTTCGGCTAGAATCGAAACGGCGCGCAAATTGCCGTGTTGTGATTTTTTTCACAAGGGGTTTTTGGGTATGGGCTCAACTTTAAGGTTCACACATCGTGACAAGGACATTTGCTAATCATCGGGGTGGCGTATTCATCGGCTACCTCCTTCGGTCGTTCCACACCCGCAGCCAAAGGCTGCCAAGGCGAATGCATGGCCGCTGAGGGCTTGGGTTTGGCAGGGTCGGTCGGCACGGTTGGATTTTGCTACCTGAAACTTCCTGGACAGCCCGCAGCAGAGAGCGCAGGACGGGGGTTTGACTCTTCTTTACACGCTCCAGCTTACGTATCGCGGCGTTGAAAGCGGCGTCGGTTTCAGCCGGAAGCAACCCGCGGCCCATTTACTCAGAACCATCGCTTGACCTTTGTCTACCTCCGGGCATAGTGCGCGGCCCGGCAGATTCCTGTGCCGGTGGCCGCACGTTCCCAGTTGGCATTTTTACACGTGCGCATCGCTTTTGAACATAGAACCGCCGGACAATACGTTTGATATGCAGCACATCCGCAACATCGCCATCATCGCGCACGTCGACCACGGCAAGACCACGCTCGTGGATTGCCTCCTCAAACAGTCCGGCACCTTCCGCGCCAACCAGCATGAGTCCTCCGAAGAGCGGCTGATGGACTCGATGGACCTCGAAAAGGAAAAGGGCATCACGATCAAGGCCAAGAACGCCGCCTTCAAATACAAGAATTATCACATCAACATCGTGGACACTCCCGGCCACGCCGATTTCGGCGGCGAGGTGGAGCGCATCATGAACATGATCGACGGCGTGCTGCTCGTGGTGGATTCCACCGACGGCCCGCAGGCGCAGACGCGCTTCGTGCTGCGCAAGGCGCTCGAAGCCGGGGCAAAGCCCATCGTGGTCATCAACAAGATTGACCGCGCCAACGCCACGCCCAAAAAGGTGCTGGACCTAGTGTTCGAGCTGTTCATGTCGCTCAACGCGACCGACGAGCAACTGGATTTCCCGTTCATCTACTGCTCGGCCAAGGATGGCTACGCCAAGGTCGAACTCGAACACGTCAGCGGCACGATGGAGCCGCTCTTCGACGCCATCGTGAAGCACATCCCGCCCCCGCGCGCCAAGGCGGGCGACGGCTTTCAGGTGCTCGTGGCGAATTTGGATTACTCCGATTACCTCGGCCGTATTGCCTTCGGCAAGATTGTCGAGGGCAAGGTCAAGGTCGGTGAGCCCGCCATCTGCCGCCACGGCGACGGCCGGATTACCAAGGGCAAGATCACGATGATCTTCCACTTCGAAGGCATGAAGCGTATCGAGGTGCAGGAGGCGCACGCTGGCGACATCGTCGGCCTCACCGGCTTCGAGAATGTTTTCATCGGCGAGACGATTTGCGATTCTGAACTGCGCGCGGGCCTACCCTATATCCCGATTGATCCGCCCACGATTCAGATGGAATTCGCCGTGAACGACGGCCCGCTCGCCGGTCAGGACGGCAAGCTCGTCACCGCGCGCCACATCTGGGATCGCCTCGTGAAGGAGATCCGCACCAACGTCGCCCTGCGCATCGCGCCCACGAGCGACCCGAAAATCTTCGCCGTCTCCGGCCGGGGCGAAATGCAGATCGCCATTCTCGTCGAGCAGATGCGCCGCGAAGGCCACGAAGTCCTCGTCTCCCGCCCCGAAGTGCTGTGGAAGAAGGATGCGGACGGCAACTCCCTCGAACCCATCGAGAAACTCTTCGTGGAAATCCCGAATGAGAACCTCGGTTCCATCATGGAGTCGCTCTCCGGCCGCAAGGCGCAGATCACGAACATGAATCACGTCGCCAACACGGTTTCCGTCGAGGCGCTCGTGCCCATGCGCGGCCTCATCGGCTTCGAGACGGACCTGGTGAACATGACCAAGGGCATGGGCGTGATGAGCCATCTCTTCCACGAATACGGCGCCGACCGCGGCGAAATCCCCGCCCGCAAGAACGGCTCCTTGGTCTCGATGGATATGGGCGAGGCCACCCCTTACGCGCTCAACATGGTGCAGGAACGCGGCAAGCTGATGGTCGAGCCGGGCGACGCGATCTACATCGGCATGATCGTCGGCGAAAACGCCCGCGACACCGACCTCATGGTCAACCCGGTGCGCGAAAAGAAGCTCAACAACATGCGTTCCGGCGGCGACGGCAAGGGCATCCAACTCGCGCCCCCGATGAAACTCAGCCTTGAGCGCGCCCTCGAATACATTGACGTGGACGAATACGTCGAAGCCACCCCCAAGAACCTGCGCCTCCGCAAGAAGGTGCTGGATGAAAACGCCCGCAAGCGTTCGGCGAAGTCGCGTTCGATCAAGTTCATCGAAGGTTGACGCGTGCCGGCTGTAGCGGCCGTCGGTGACCGCCGTTTCTGCGGCGGATGCGTTTCCCACGGCGGTCACAGAGGGCCGCTACAGCAACCCGCGCTGGTCCAAGTCCTCCTCGTCCAAACCGAGGTAGTGACCCAGTTCGTGCATATACGTGGTGTGCACTTCGTCGAGATACGCCTCCTCGTCGCCCTCCGCGAAGTCCCAGAGGTTTTCCAGGAACAGGATAATCTGCGGCGGCAACGGCGAAGGCCCGCCCTCGCCGTCCGGGAACGCCTCACCCACGAACAGCCCCAGCGTGTCCGGCTCGACGGCGTCCGCCACCAAGTCCGCGCTGGGCACGCGCTCATAAACCACCGGCAACGGCTGCGCCTGCCCGCGCAGCTCCACCGGCAGCTCGGCCAGCGTGGCCGCGACCTCCTCCTGCGCCAGGGTGAGGATGTAACTCCAGTTGTCAGCCATGTGAAGAAGAGCGGTTCAGCCGCGCCGGGACTTCCCGCGGGACTTGGTGAACTGTTCCAGCACCACCGGGTTCTGCTCGAAGAACGCCGCGAGGTCCGCGAGGCACGCGACCGTGGCGGGGCTGAGGTGATGCTCGATGCCCTCGATGTCCGCCTGCTGCGTCGCCGCGTCGAGACCGAAAAGTGAGAAGAACCGTGAGAGCGTGGCGTGGCGTTGCTGGATGCGCTGGGCCACGGCCCGGCCCTTGTCCGTCAGGATAAGGCCGCGATACTTCTCGTAGTGGAGATAGCCCTGCTCGGCGAGCTTCTGCACCATGCTGGTGACGCTGGCTTGCTTGACCTTCAGCGAGGAAGCGATGTCCACCACGCGCGCGTAGCCCTTCCCCTCCATCAACTCCTGGATGCGCTCCAAGTAGTCCTCGGCACTCTGGCTGGGACGCGATGGGGAGGCTGCGGGCGGCATTGTGGGCGAAACGAAACACGGGCCTCGGTGGAAAGGGAAGCCTCAAGTTGGCGCGAGGCGAACCTGCGAACAGAAACTTCCCCTCCGCTCCCAGAGCGTGTTAAGTCGCGCATGCGCAATTACCAAAACTTCATCGGCGGCGACTGGGTGCCCGCCCAGTCCGGCCAGACCTTCACCAACCTCAACCCCGCCGACACCCGCGAGGCCGTCGCGCAGTATCCGCAGGGCGGACGCGCCGATGCGCTCGCTGCCATCGCCGCCGCGCAAGCCGCCGCGTCCGGTTGGGCCGCGCAGACCTCCGTGGCGCGCGGGCGCATCCTGAGCAAGGCCTCGCAGCTCATCGAGTCGCGCAAGCCCGAACTGGCCGAACTCCTCACGCGCGAAGAAGGCAAGACCCTCGCCGAGGCCACCGGCGAAGTGCAGCGCACCGCCGACATCTTCCGCTTCTTCGGCGGCCTCAGCTACGTGCTCGGTGGCCAGACCATCCCGCACGATTTGCCGAGCCAGTTGCTCTACACCCGCCGCGAGCCACTCGGGGTCGTCGCGCTCATCACGCCGTGGAATTTCCCCATCGCCATCCCCGCATGGAAAATGGCCCCGGCCCTTGTTAGCGGCAACGCCGTCATCATCAAGCCCGCCTCCCAAGCCCCGGCGATGACTTGCGAGCTGGCAAAAATCCTCACTGAAGCCGGCCTGCCCAAGGGCGTGCTCAATGTCGTCATCGGCAGCGGCAAGGAAGTCGGCGGCGAACTCGCCACGAACCCCGCCGTTGTCGCACTCTCCTTCACCGGCTCGGTCTCCGTTGGCTCGCAAATCTATCAGCAGCTCGCCCCGCGCATGGCTCGCGCGCAGATGGAAATGGGCGGCAAAAACCCGACCATCGTCCTCGCCGACGCCGACCTCGATCTTGCCGCGCGCCTCGTGGCCACCGCAGGCTTCGGTCTCACCGGCCAGGCCTGCACCGCGACCAGCCGCGTCATCGTCGAGCGCAGTGTGGCGGAAGCCTTTGCCGCGAAGCTCATCGAAAAGGCCAAAGCCATCGTCGTGGGCAACGGGGTGAAGCAGGGCGTCACGATGGGCCCCGCCGTCAGCAAGGCGCAGCTCGAAGGCAACTTGAACTACGTTGCCATCGCCCAGCAGGAAGGTGCATCGCTGCTCTGCGGCGGCACCCGCCTCACGGACGGCGACTTTGCCCACGGCCACTTCATGCAGCCTACTGTGCTCGGCAACGTCGCGCCCGCTGCGCGCATCGCGTGCGAGGAAGTCTTCGGCCCCGTCGTCGGCATCATCCCGGTGGACAGCTTCGACGAGGCGCTGGCCGTCGCGAACAGCGTGGACGTGGGCCTCAGCGCGAGCCTCGTCACGCGCGATCTCAAGAAGGCGATGCTCTACACCGAGCGCATCCAAGCCGGCGTGGTGAAGGTGAACCAAATCTCCACCGGCCTCGCGCTCCAAGCCCCGTTCGGCGGCGTGAAGAAGAGCAGCACCGACTCCTTCAAGGAGCAAGGAGCGGGAGCGGTAGAGTTCTACTCGAAGCTCAAGACGGTGTATCTCGACTACTCGGCGTGAGTGATCACCATGGATTGAACACGGAGTCTGGTCGTCCGCGCTCCTCGCCGGTGTGTTCACGGTCCCAATGGACGGTTTAAGGCCCCGCACGGTGAGGCTCGGAACAGCGAAGGACGCACCGGGCAGGCGATTGCCGGTGCTGGCTCAAAACGCCTTCAGCGTCGCCAGCACGGCTTGGATGCGGGGAACTTCGTGGGTGCGGAAGAGATCGGTCTGGCCCAGCGCGGCGAGCACGGCAAAGAAGGGTTCGGCACTGCGGACTTCCTCGCCGAAATACTCGAAGGCGTGCGGGAGCGCGTGACAGGTGGGAAAGCCCAGCGTGCGCAGGCGGAAGGTGTTCAGGAAGGTCGTCATCTGGTGGCGCACGCGCACGGCGCTGTCCTGCAAGTTGCGGTAGTAAAAGCCCAGGCCGGGGTCCACGAAGATTTTCTCCACGCCACAGCGGGTCGCGGTCTCAATCTCGCGGGCGAAGAACTCATACATCGCCGGGACCGGGTCGGCGGTGAGGTCGAAGTCGCCGACGGTGCGGACGTTCGCGCCTTGCACGTAGCAGAGAATGACGGCGGCCTGGTGTTCGGCGACGGCGCGATACATGGCTTCACTGCGGTCGGTGCCGGTCAGGTTGAGGACATTTGCCCCGGCAGCGAGACAGGCGCGGGTGACTTCGGGATGGTAGGTCTCGACGGAGACGAGGACGCCAGCGGTGCGGAGGGCGCGCACGACGGGGAGCAGCTGAGAGCTCTGCGCGGCGGCACCGACGAGCGCGGTGTTCGCGAGGGTGGACTCCGCCCCGAGGTCAATGATGGCTGCGCCTTGAGCGGCGAGCACCTTGCCGCGCGCGATGGCGGAGTCGGCCGAGAGGCAGACGCTCTCGCGATACCAAGAGCCAGCGGAGAGGTTCACGACGCCCATGATGGCGGGCGTGGAGTTGAAGGGAAATTCCCGCCCCCCGAGCGCGAACTCGCGCACGCGGGCTTGGGCGGCGGAGCGGTTTTTCTCCACCAGTTCGGCGAGGAATTCCAGCGTGAGCATCGTGTGCGGGAGTTTGGTGAGCCGGGGTCCAATCGGCAATCCCTGATCGGAAATGGGAGGTGGTGCGCTCGGCGGGAGTCGAACCCGCGACCGTCCGCTTAGAAGGCGGATGCTCTATCCAACTGAGCTACAAGCGCAACGAACCGACCAACAAGAGGTTGCAGCACGGATTTAGTTGGAGACTGCCCGGGGTGCTGGGCCCAGCTTGTAATCTCGTCCATGCGGGAAGCCCCTCACCCGGCTGGGCGAGAGCCGGACGCCCAGTGGCAAAACACGGCCACCAAGAATCTGTAATGCAGCACGTCATCGAGCGTATCCTACGCTCGATTTCGCAGGTGGGGCAAGCTTCGCGGGCGCTCCTTGGAAACCAAGCAACGACTATTCACCCAGCGGCGGTGGCAAGTTAATGGCGGGCAACGAAACGGGGCGGAGGAAAGAGTTTCCGTGGGGGCTTCCCTTACGCGCAATGCTTTTGCCCTTCACTCCGCCGCGGCAAGCGGGCGGAGGGAAGGACCGGCTACGAACGATTTGCCGCAGCTGGCGGCGGCCGGTTCAGTGCTTTGCGAAAGGCGAAGGCGTCCATGAACGCTAGGTGAAAGTGACGGCCGGTGGCGCACGGACTGGGGCTCTTGCCAGGGCGAGTTCGATGGTCTCCATTGATTCCGCCCGGTGAATCTTCAATCTAGCCACCCGTGACTGACCAACTCGCTCAGCTTCGTAGCCTGCTTGCCGCGCTCCTTCCGGCGAATCCGTTTTACGCGCGTAAGCTCGCGGGGTGCGGGCTGGACGCGGGTGTGGCGAGTCTCGCCGAGTTCAGCGCCCGCTGTCCGTTCACGACGAAGGCGGAGCTGGTCGCGGACCAGCTCGCGCAGCCGCCTTACGGGACGAATCTCACGTTCCCGCTGGAGCGTTACACGCGGTGTCATCAGACGAGCGGGAGCACGGGCAGTCCGCTGCGCTGGCTGGACACGCCGGAGAGCTGGACGTGGATGCTGGACAATTGGGAGACGGTGCATCGCAAGGCGGGCACGACGGCAGCGGACCGCATTTTCTTTGCGTTCAGCTTCGGGCCGTTCCTCGGCTTCTGGACGGCGTTCGAGTCAGCGCAACGGCTCGGTTGCCTGGTCTTCTCCGGCGGGGGGATGACGAGCGTGGCGCGGTTGCAATCCCTCCTCGAACTACGGGCGACGATCCTGTGCTGCACGCCGACGTATGCGCTGCATCTGGCGGAAGTCGCGGCGAAGGAGGGGATTGATCTGCGGCGGTCGCAGGTGAAGACCCTGAGCGTGGCGGGCGAACCGGGCGGGAGCATCCCGGCCACGCGCGCGCGGCTGGAGGAACTATGGCCGGGAGCGCGGGTCTTCGACCACCACGGCATGACGGAAGTCGGGCCCGTGAGCTACGAATGTCCGGCACGTCCCGGCGCGCTGCACGTCATCGAGCGTGGGTTCCTTGCCGAGGTGGTGGACCCAGCCACCGGCCAACCGGTCTGCGCAGGAGCGACCGGCGAGTTGATCCTGACGAACCTCGGGCGCACTGGCTCACCGCTCTTGCGCTACCGCACGGGCGACTTAGTTCAGCTGTCAGCTGTCAGCTGTCAGCTGTCAGCCTGCCCCTGCGGCTCTACAGACCTCGTGCTCGAAGGCGGCATCCTCGGACGCGTGGATGACATGGTGGTGGTGCGCGGGGTGAACGTGTATCCCAGCGCGGTGGAGGAAATCATCCGGCGCGTCGGCGGGGTGGCCGAGTATCAGGTGCGCGTGAACCGCTCGCGGGCCTTGCCTGAGCTGGAAGTAACAGCAGAACCAGACGTAGCCAGCGCGGATGCGGCGAGCCTCGCGCGGCGGCTGGAACTCGCTTTTGAATCCAGCCTCGCGCTGCGAGTGCCAGTGACCTTGGCGGCGCCGGGACGCTTGCCGCGCTTTGAATCCAAGGCCCGGCGCTGGCGGCGGGATTGATCCCGCGCTCGGATGGAACCGAAGCACGCGGATGCGCAAGATCGCACCTTCCGAAGTGAAACCGCCCGGCGGCTTTGCGCTTGAACAAACCACCCCGGCCACCCAGCCTCTCCCCGACACCGCTCTTCCTATGAACAAGTCGCTCCTTACCCCGCTGGCCGCAGTCATCACACTCGCCGCGTTCCTCGCCTGCGCCTCGCGGGCCGCTGACAAACCCCGGGCCACCAAGGCTGCCCCGGCCACGCCGCCGCCCGGAGTGCTCATCACCTCGGCCGCCGGCGCTCGCTTTGTCGGCGACCAGCTCGACGCTTTCACGCGCGAGGGCAGCGTGCTCACGGCCAAGAAAGCCGGGTTCATCAGCCTCTACCTCACTGAAGGCAAGCCGTTCCGCCTCACCGGCGAAGTCTGGCTGGGCGGCCCCTCCACTGAACTGCCCAATCCCGCCGACTTACCGGAAGGCTTCACCATCTGGCTCCGCGAGTGGGACGGCCTCCACCGCTACAGCATGAACAACCGTTCGCTCGTCATCAAACGCCGGCCGCACGACGGCCAAGAGGAAACCAAGATCGTCCCCGTCGCCTCGTTCCCCGAAGCGCCGCTGGGCGTCTGGCTCCCCTTCTCGATTGAAGCCACCGCCGCCCAGATCGCCTACAAATTCGACAAGGCCTCCGGCTTCATCCGCAAGCCCGCTATGGACGGAGCCAACCGCCTCGCGCTTGCCCCCGGCTCCAAGCTGCGCGAAGTCCGCCTCACACTGCTGGACGAGTAACCCTCCCGGGGACCCGCCCCAGGCCCAACGCGGTCACAGCAGCATCAACGCGCTCCGGCTCCCCATCTGAGCAATCCCCGGCTGGCACAAGCCAATTTCCAGCGAGGGCTTCCCGTCCTCCGGCCCGTCTCTCTTCCCACGTCTTGTGTTGAAGCCGCTTTGCCAACGTCGCCTCTTGCTCGCGGGAACCTTCCTACTGGTTCTCGCCGCTTGCGCGCCCACCGCCCACGCAGCACCGCCCGCCGCCATCCCGCTCACCGACCTGCGCGCCGCTGTCACGAAGGCCCTGCCGCTGCTGGAGCGCAGTTCCGCCTTCGCCTTGCAGGAGCGCGCGTGCTTCACCTGTCACCACGGCGCGCACGCGTCGCTCGTCATCAACGACGCCTGGACGCGCGGCTTTACCATCAACACCGGCAACTTCGAAGACCAGTTGGCCCGCGCCTATCTCGGCCTGATCGAGGACCGTCCGCGCTTCAAGGAAGGCTGGTCCATCGCCGGCACGACCGACGGGCCGGGCACGGCGTTGTGGCTGCTCGATGTCGCCGGCTGGAAGCCCGACGCCACCACGGCGGCTGCGGCGGAATACTTTCTCGACCAAAACCGAAACCTCGACCACTGGGCACCCGCCATGAAACGTCCACCCACGGTCGGTAGTGAGTTCACGACGACTTACCTCGTGCTGCGCGGCTTGCGGAATCACAGTCCGCCCGCGCTCGCCGCGCGCACCGGCACCCGCACCGCCGCCGCCGGGCAATGGCTTCTCTCCGCACCCGCGCGCAACACCGAGGACAGCGTGCATCGCCTCCGCGCGTTGCATTTGCTGGACGTGGACGAAGCCGCGTTCAAGAAAGAGGCGACCGAACTCCTCGCCGTGCAAGCGGCGGACGGCGGCTGGCCGCAGAAGCTCGACACCGCCAGCGACGCCTACGCCACCGGCACCGTGCTCACCGCGAAGGACGCCGCCTTCCAGCGCGGCCTGCGCTATTTGCTCACAGCCCAAGGCACCGACGGCTCCTGGCACGTCCGCAAGCGCACGCACGATGTGCAGCCGTTCTTCGACAGCAACTTCCCCCACGGTGTGGACCAGTTCATCTCCGTCTCCGCCACGAGCTGGGCGGCCTATGCAATCCTCCGCGCCGTCCCGAAGGTGGAGAAGAAGCCTTACCTCGTCGCGCACCCGCAAGCCGTCGCCCGCGTGCTCGCCAACGCGAAGCCGGACAGCGCCAAGTAATCAGGCGCCCGCACTTTAGGCACCCCGCCGCGCCCACCGCAGTTTTGCCGAGGACGAACGTGAGTTGCTGTGCCGCTCCTCTGCTGTGGGCCGGATGACTTCTTCCGCGATGGCTGCGTAAATCCCGTCCCGCAGCCCGGCGGCGAAGGCGTGCTTCACCCGCCGGTCTTCGCCCGAGTGGAACGTGAGGATCGCCACGCGCCCGCCGGAGTTCAGGCACGCGGGCAGGTGGCGCAGCAACGTGTCCAGCGCGGAGAACTCGTCGTTCACCGCGATGCGCAACGCCTGGAAGACGCGGCGCACGGTGAGGTCGGAGTCGTCCTTGCCCAAGCGCGGCAACGCGGTGCGGATGGCCTCGACGAGCTCCCGTGTGCGGACGTAAGTGCGGCTCGCCAGCGCGGCGGAGAGTTCGGTCGCGCGCGGCTCGTCGGCATTTTCCGAGAGCAACTCCGCGAGCGCAGTGGGCGAAACCTTCGCCAGCAACGCCGCTGCCGACTGCCCGCGCTGCGGGTTCATCCGCATGTCCAACGGGCCATCTCCCTTCGTGGAGAACCCGCGCGCCGGGTCGTCGAGTTGCATCGAAGACACGCCGAGGTCCGCGAGGATGCAGTCTGCTTTCGTCATTCCGCATTCCGCATTCCGCATTCCGCATTGGGTCAGCGCCTGCGGCAGTCCGGCGAAGTTGCTGCGGACGACGGTGAACGCCTCTGGCCCAAAACCCGCCTCACGCAAACGCGCCTCCGTCTTCGGCAGCTCCACCGGGTCCGCATCCAAGCCGAGCAAGTGACCGCCGGGTTGGAGCCGCGCGAGCAATTCGCGCGCATGCCCGCCGTAGCCGAGCGTGCAATCCACCGCCAGCTCACCAGGCTTGGGCGCGAGCACCTCTAGGATCTCCGCGACCATGATGGGCCGGTGCGTGCCCGCCGGCGTCTTCCCCGACGCGAGCACCTTAGCGACCGTCTCCGCGTAACGCTGCGGGTCGCGCTCCTTGTATTTCTCCTCGAACCGGCGCGGGTTCTTGCCCGAGTAGCGCGGGCGACGGCGGTGCGGCGTCGCGGGTGAAGGGCTGTCGGATGGGGGCAATGGTGAGTCGGTCACGTTGGGCGTGAGTGTGTTTCCAGTCCTGCCATTGCGCAACGACCGCGCTGCGAACTCGTCGTCCCGGTAGGGTGAGACTCTGTCGAACCCCATCTGCCGACGCAGGAGGCGCGAGCGCAGCGAGCATCTCGGTCGTGGCGTGTCCGGCCAAGAATCTCGCTACGCTCGCCTCGCTGCGCTCGATATGGGGTTCGACGGAGTCTCACCCTACCGGGCCTGGGTGAGCGCGTGGCCCTTGTCGGCGTGGCTGCAACGCGGCGGCTCGTTGACCGTGCCGAGGTGGCTAACTGCCAGCAACCCGTCGGTTGAACTCGATAGAAAGATGGAAGCGGTTGGACCGCGACCGCGATTGTGGTTGGGCAGGCTACAGCGCGGCCTCTCCTTCACCGCCCCAAGGATGTAAGTGCCACCTTCGGGGCAAACGGGCATGACACCGTCCTCGACATAAGCCTTGAGATAGGGTGTGAGGTCAGACGGTTGTGGAATAGCCGTATCCGGCTGCTTGGTTTTGGAGGCCCAGTTCAACTTTGCCTGTCGAAGTGTATCCAGTTGTCCCGCACAGATTCTCTTCAGTTTGACCGAGGGCCGAGTCAGTAACCCGGGATTGAGGCCCGAAATCAAAAGCAGCGCTCCAACGCAACCCACCAACAGCGCAGCGATGCGCGCTCCGTCTCGCCAGACCGCGTAGGCAGCGAATAAAGGTGCCGTGAGAACTCCGCATACAAGAAGTAGCTCCCCCGTGCGCATCAGTGGCTTCGTCGTCGGTGGCCAGAAGGCTGGAATCCAAAGGATTGCTCCAACGCAACCCGCCACCCACGCCCAGTTGCGCTGCCCACGTCGCCAAAGCGCGTAGGCGGTGAGGAGTGGAGCAGTGAGCACCCCGCACAGCAGGACGATTTGGAACACCTCTGTTTGGGAGTTTGTCATCGGTTCACTCCTTCGGCAGCTGGTTCAGCGTGTAGTGCAGCGTGTCATTCCTCATCGCCTCGCCACGGTGGTTCTTCAATCCCAGCGCGCGGAGCATGATGACATGGCGCGCCTTCAGACCTTCCAGCGTCAGGCGCACGGTGAGCTTGTCGGCGGCGACCTCGGCCTTCAGCACGCGCACGGGTGGGCCGGGGATTTTCTCGTCGCGGTCCTTCTCGGGCGCGTTGTGCTGCCCGGCGTAGGCGTAGGTGTATTGCGTCGCGTCCCAGTTCTCGGCGTCGCCGGCGAGCTGGGCGTCCACGGGCTGCGTGAAGGCCAGTTCGAAGCCGTTCGTGCGCGCGGCCACGGTCTTGAACTCGAACGGCACACGACCGGAAAACTTCACGCGGTCCAGCGAGTGCGGCTGCGGCGCGATGCTCGTCCAGTCCCCGAAGCGCAGCCCGCCCACGTAGAGCCGGCTGTCCGGCCCATAGGCGAGGCGGTTCACGCCGGACGCGAAGCCCTTCACGAACGGCAGCACCGCGCCCTGCCACTGGCCGTTCACCTTCTCCAGCGCGACGCGCACGACGCTCGCATTCTGAAATTCCCCGACAAGCATCTGCCCGCCGAATGGCCCGAAGCGGAAGTCGCCGACGGTCGCGAGGCCGCTCGCCGAGCGCACCCACGCGTAGGGAAACCACACGGCGGGCGGCGTGAAGTTCGGGTCGCCGTCGAAGTGCGCGGGCGGCGACGGCGACGAGCTGGGGTGGCCGTAGAAGTTCGTGAGTTGAAGGTGGTTCAGCTTGTTCGCGGCGACCCAGTGGCCTTGGTTGTCGGTCGTGAAGAGGTCGCCGCGGAATTCGCCGAAGCCGTTGGGCACGCGCAGGCCGGACGCGAACGGGTCGGTGCGCCACACGTCGGTGAAGGGAATTGCGCCGGTGTTGTTCGGGTGCGGGGAAATCTTCAGGCACCAGCCCATCGAAGGGACTTCGCGCATCGTGCGGTGGCCGGTGATGAGCGCGCCGAGGATGCCACTCTCGTCCACGAGCGGGCCGGTGGCGAAGGAGTGGTAGTTGCCGGTGTAGCCCCACGCGTCGCTGACGCACTCGAAGACATCCGCCACGCCGTCGCGGTCCGCGTCGCGCAAGCGTGTGAGCTCGCACTTCTGCATCACGTAAATCGCGCCGTCCACCACGCGCAGGCCGCCCGGCTCGTTCAGGCCGCGCGCGAACCGCCGCCACTTCGCGGCCTTCGGGTCGCCGGTCGCGCCCTCGACGATGAAGACCTCGCCCTGATACGTCGCGATGGCGAGGTTGCCGTCCGGCAGGAAGTCCATGCCGGCGACGGTGAGCTTGATGTCCTTCGGCACGGGGAAATGCTCGACGGTGTAGAACTCATCGCCGCTGGGAGTGTCGGTGAAGTTCGGGTCGGGGAGGAAAATGGGCGCGGCGTTCGTGGCTTTCGGCGGAGTGGTAAGGGGCTTGAGTGGTCCGGCCAACTGCTTCGCCAGCGCGCTCGCGGCGGTCAAGTCCACGACCACGGCGGAGGCGATTTCAAACGCCTGCGGCTGTTCGTTTGGCGGGATGCCAACGCGCAACGTGACCTTGCGCCCGGCGACGACGTTCGTGACGAGCGCGGAGTAGGGCCCCTTGCCGTCGCGTTCGGCGTTGAGGATTTCCGTGACGGGCGTGCTGGTGACGAGCGGGAGGAAGTTGCCGCCGGGCAAGCCGCGCAACACCGCGACGAGCACGCCCGCCGGCGTGCGGATGCCTTGCGCGCCGGAGACGCCGAAAATGTTCACCGGGTCGCCGGGTTCGTCGTGCGCGTTGAGGCGGACGCGGCGCGCGAGGGGGCCGACTTCAAAGCGGCGGATGATGACGTTGTGTTCGCCCACGCGCTCCAGTCGGGGCGATTCAATGACGGCAACGGGCGAGTCTCCCGGCGGGAACAGCTCATACACGAACGCGTTCGCGCCGCCGACGGTGCTGTGGCCCTTGAAGCGCGTGAGCGGGCCGTCCGCGTCCGCCGCGACGGCGTCGAAGGTCCACGGGCTGCGCGCGAGGCTGCCCCAGAGCCGCGTGCCGGTGAAGTCGCACACGAAGCGCGTGGACGTGCCGTTGTAAGGCGGGCCGTAGAGGTTGAGCGAGTCGCCCTGCCAAACCGTGTGCGTGCGAAGGAGCTGCGCGTCGAAGGCGAGGTGAAGATTCGTCGCCAGCGCCACGACGATGCTGCGGCTCGACTGCGCCATCGGCGCGCGGCGGAAGGGGAGGTCTGGGGCGTCGTGCGCAGCGGGCGGTGGCGACTGCGCGAGGGCCAGCAGGGGGAGGAAGGTCAGGAGCGCCGCGCAGAGACTGTTCAATGGGAGCCGCACGAACGCAGCGTAACGCGGGGAGCCTCGGCGGCGAGCGGGAAGTGTCCGGTAGGGTGAGACTCCATCGAACCCTAACTCGAGCACAGCGAGGCGAGCAGAGCGAGATTCTTGGGTCTGACGCGGTCGCCCGAGATACTCGCTGCGCTCGCGCCTCCTGCGTCGGCAAATGGGGTTCGACGGAGTCTCACCCTACCGGGGAGCGGTGTGCGAGGTGTGCCACTACGCGGCGCGGGAAAAACCCCGGGAATTGTCGCAGCAATCCCGGGAATTTCGTTGCTCCGCTGGGATTCGTCTGACGGTTCCGGGGATTCGCCGGAAAGTTCCGCCGCACCGTCCCGCGATTCCCGAGCGTCGCCGGAAAAAACCGGGGATTCTTCTGACGACGGTGGGGAATTTTCCGACGGTGGTGGGGATTCTTCTGACGACGGTCGGGAACCGTGGGAAAATTCCGGGGAATTATCCGCCGAATCCTGGGAATCGTTCGGAAAATCCCCGGGTTTTCCCGGCGAATCCCGGGAATTTCGCGAAATTCCCGAGGTGTCCGGCGTCCGGTTTCCGGCATTACCTGCCGGTTATCAGCCACTTGCGTGGAAAATGGCCGGTTCGGGGCTGGGGGCCGCTAAAATTCTGGGCACGGAGGGGAAACCGGGCGTTTTCTCCCTCACCCTGGCCCTCTCCCGCTGGGAGAGGGAGCCACGTAGTCTGCGTCTGGGCGAGAGGTGAGCTGCGTATGCACGAGCGGGCGGGGAGCGCGTTCCCTCTCCCAGCGGGAGAGGGCTAGGGTGAGGGAGGACGCGGTCTGATTCGAGACGCATGGTGGAGCAGTGAAGTGCCTTCCCCGTAGCCGCTGGCTTCAGCCGGCGCGGGGAACGGTGCGAGGGACGCGCAACCTGAAGGTTGCGACTACGCAGCGGCGGGGTGGTTCGCTCGACCGCTCTTGTTTACCCAAACGCCCGCAGTCACCTGATACGCTTTTCGAGAATAATGTCCGGCTTGTCCGGCCAGTCCTGCGGACGTCCCCACTTCACAAGCTGGTCTTTGTAAAAGTAAAACCAGAGCACCGCGCGTTGAGAACGTGCCGGCGGACTGCCAGCGCCCCAAATAAGATTGTGCCGGGCGATGTCGGCTTGAGTCACGTATTTCAGGCTCTTCGCAACTTCGTAGGCAGTCGTGGCTTCGCTCTGGCCGCCGACGTATGCCTCTGGCATCACCCTTCTAAAATCCTCCAAGGACATGCCAATTTTCAGTTGTGAGAGGCGGTCTGCGAGCACCGATTGCACGGAGGGCAAGTCTCCAAGACCGTCAGCGATAACCGCGTCCTTCGGCGCAGTAGCACAACCGACAGCGAGTGTGCCGATGGCAATCAGAATCAGTGGAGTTTTCATAAACGTGGTATGCACTTCGGGTAGTATCAGTGCCACAACTCAGAACACCCTTGCACAAACTTCAGAAATGGTAGTTTCGATTACACAGTCGAGAACGCGTTCTGAGACGCCATGGTCAGGATTCTCGTCCAGGTGTGCAACGCATTTGTTAGCTGCGACCAGCACCATAACGACATCTTCAGAACTAGGCAGAGCGTCAAACTCGGACTCGGAAAAGGACCGGACGGTGACACCAACAGGAAGCCTTCCGGGTGGGCGTCCCTGTTTCTCAAACTCCCTAAAGTTGGGTCTGACCGTTGGCATATGGGGCGCCGATTCTTGCTCACTCTTAACGACCACCCCCATCAAACTCCAGAGCACTCGGCAGGTGACCAGCGCCCCGTCCTTCATGGCGCAGTGCGCTTCATGAGATTCCGAACGAGAGCGATTGCGGAACCCACGCAAAACTCCAAGTCGATGCGACAAGTGCCGGTTGAGAAAGTCCTCTTTGGTCCAGGACGCCATAAGCTGAATGTTGGTTATTGAGAAACGAGTTCTGCCTCGCGCGGTTTAGTTTGTCATGGCCGTTTAGCAGCCCCGGCTATAGCACGCTTCTCGCCGTGTTCGCTCCAACAGGCGTCAACTACCGCTCCTGAAACTCAAACTCCACCTTCCCCCGCTCGGCGAGCTTCAAGTGGGCGGGGAAGGGCTTGCCGGCCTTGCTGATGAACTGCGTGAGGAGGTCGGTCTTGCCCTTGGCGAGGAGCTTCTTCACCTGGTCGCGGTCCACGGGCTGTTGCAGCACGACCTTGCCGGTCTTGAAGGTGCATTTCTTCTCGTCGAGCTGGCTGCGCTCGCAGAGGTAGGACTCGGGGCCTTCGAAGACGTTGCCTTTGCATTTGGGGCATTTGCCCAGCGGCTCCTGGCCGGTGAAGTCGAGCTTCACGGCGGGCGTGGCTTCGCCTTTCTTCGCGCCCTTGGCGGGGAACTTCTTCTCGCGCGGGGCGAACTCGAAGCTGACTTTCGCCCCGTCGAATTTCAGGAACGCCTCGAACTTGCGGTTGGTCTTCTTGGACACGAAGCCCTTTAGCAAGTCGGTCTTGCCCTCGGCGAGGAGCTTGGTGACTTGGACGCGGTCGATGGGCTGCTGGAGGATGATCGCGCCGGTGCGGAAGTCGCATTTGCGGGCGGGGCCGGTGGCGTGCTCGCAGACGTAGTTCATCCCGTTCTCGAAGACGCGGCCGGTCTTGCACTTGGGGCACTGGCCGAGCGGCTCCTTGCCGGTGAAGTCCACGGGCGCGGCGTTCTCTTCGTCCTTCTGGTCGTTGCCGAAGTCGAACTTCGCCTCGCCCTCGGGCGAGAGCTTCATCACGGCGGCGAAGGGGAAACCTTGCTTGCTGCGGAAGCCCTGGAGCGGGCCGACCACTTTGTCGCGGAGCAAGGTCTCGACTTCGTGCAGCTCGAAGGAGCGGCCGAGGATGGTCTTCCACATGTTCCAGCCGCAGGCGGCGTTCTGGCACTGGAACTTCTTGTAGTTCTCGTGGACCTCCGCGCCGCACTTGGGGCACGGGACGTTGAGCTTGCCGAAGTCGCCGGGAATGGTGTCGTGCTCGTAGGCCTTGGTCTGGCCGACGATGCGCTCGGTGAGGGCGCGAATCTCGGCCATGAACTGCTCGCGCCCGAGCTGGCCGCGCTGCATCTGGCGGAGCTTGAACTCCCAGTCGCCGGTCAGCTCGGGCTTGGTCAGCTCGGGGATGCTCAGGCCGTTGAGGAGGGCGATGAGGGTGAAGGCCTTCGCGCTGGGGACCAACTCGCGTTGGTTGCGGTGGAGGTATTGCTCGTAGAGCAGGCCTTCGATAATGGCGGCGCGGGTGGCGGGCGTGCCGAGACCGCGCTCGCTCATGGCCTCGCGCAACTCGTCGTCCTCGATGAGCTTGCCGGCGCTCTCCATCGCGCCGAGGAGCGTGGCTTCCGTAAAGCGCGCGGGGGGCTTGGTCTGGCTGCCCTTCACCGCAACGTCCGCCGTCTTCACCTGCTCGCCCTGCTGGACGGGCACGAGGCTGGGGGCGTCGTCGTCGGTGGCGGCTTCCTTGCCATAGACTTCGAGCCAGCCGGCCTTCATGAGCACCTTGCCGGCGCTCTTGAACGGCTCGCTCTCGACGCGCGTGATGCGGACGGTCTCCAAGTATTCCGCCGCCGGGAAGAACACGGCGAGGAAGCGCTTGGTGACCAAGTCGTAGAGTTTCTGCTCCGGCTCGGAGAGGCCCTTGGGCAACACGCCGGTGGGGATGATGGCGTGGTGGTCGGAGATTTTCGTGTTGTTGAAGATGCGCTTGTTCGGGTGGACCCAGCCGTTGGTCAAAATCTTTTCGGCAGGGACGCTGTAGCCGGCGAGGTCGCGCAACGAGTCGAGCGTCTTCTTCACCGTCGGGATGTAATCCTCCGGCAGCGCCCGCGAGTCAGTGCGCGGATAGGTGAGGACTTTGTGCTTCTCGTAGAGCGCTTGGGCGAGGCCAAGCGTGTTCTTGGCGCTGAAGCCGAAGCGGCCGTTCGCCTCGCGCTGGAGCGTGGTGAGGTCGTAAAGGCCAGGCGAGAGCTGCGTGCTGGGCTTGCTCTCCTCGGTGACGACGCCGGGCTTGCCGAGGCACTTGGCGCGGAGGGCGTCGGCTTGGTCCTTGGTCCAGAGGCGCTCGGGTTTGATTTCGGCGTCGGCGTCCTTGGCGGTGTTCTTCTGAAACTTCTCGTCGAACCAGCGGCCTTCGTATTGCCCGGCCTTCGCGTCGAAGGTGCCGAGGACTTCCCAGTAATCGCGCGCGACGAACTTGCGAATCTTCGCCTCGCGCTCGACGAGGATGGCGAGCGTGGGCGTCTGCACGCGCCCGACGGTCGTGAGGTTGAAGCCGCCGGTTTTGTTGTTGAAAGCGGTCATCGCCCGCGTGCCGTTGATGCCGATGAGCCAGTCGGCCTCGGCGCGGCTCTCAGCGGCGTCGGCGAGCGGGCGCATGGAGGCGTCCGTGCGAAGGTGCGCAAAGCCGTCGCGGATGGCACCGGCGGTCATGGACTGGAGCCAGAGGCGTTGGATGGGCTGCTTGGCCTTCGTGTAGTCCGTGATGCGGCGGAAGATGAGCTCGCCCTCGCGCCCGGCGTCGCAAGCGTTGATGACGGTGTCCACGTCCTTCCGCTTGAGCAGGCGCTGGAGGACTTTGAGGCGGTCGGCGGACTTCTCGATGGGCTTGAGGCCGAACTGTGGCGGGAGATGCGGCAGGTGCTTGAAGGTCCACTTGCCCTTCAGCACGTCGTGCTCCACGGGCACGGTGAGCTCGAGCAAGTGGCCGACGGCGGACGAGACGACGTGCGTCTCGCTCTCGTAGAACTCGCCGGACTTGTCTTTGGTGAAGCCGCCGAGGGCTTTGGCGATGTCGCCCGCGACCGAGGGTTTCTCGGCGATGATGAGTGCTTTGCCCATGAGTAGCGCGGGCTTCTACACGAGCGGTGGGCGGGAAGGCAACAGGAGTTTTCGCGGACGGCTCGGTTCCGGCTCCGGCTCGTGATCTTAATCGGGCTCGTGCTCCGCCCTGAAACCAGCGACGGAAATCGAGCCGGAGCCGGAGCCGGAATAGGAGCAGGAGGCGCGGGGAAACCCCTTGCCAGCCCCCGCCCGCCCGCTACTGTCCGCCCGCCTGAACGCCGTGAGTGCGGCTGTTCGCAAAGGCTGAGAAATGTCGGTCAACCAGCAACCTAACCTTCAACCTCCGTTGCCCTGCAACGTCGGTCGTTAGGCAATGGAGTCTTCGCCGGGCCTGCGCCCGCCTAGCCTCCCGCAGTCACACACAAGCAAGTATGTTAACCATGGAAGAAGCCATGCGCGCGAGCTCCAAACGCTTCGCCGCAGGTGAAATTGTCAAAGGCATCATCCTCGAAGTCCGCAACAAGGAAGTCCTCGTGGACATCGGCTACAAGTCCGAGGGCGTCGTCTCCCGCGGCGAATTTCTCGACCCAGAGACCCTCAAGGTCGGCACCGAGATCGATGTCCTCATTGAGAAGCTCGAAGACAAGGATGGCATGGTCATCCTCTCCCACGAGCAGGCCGAGTTTAAGAAGAACTGGGACCGCATCCGCACCATCTGCCAAGAGGGCGGCACCATCGCCGGCAAGGTCAAAGCCGTCGTCAAAGGCGGCCTCATCGTCCACATCGGCGTCGAGGCCTTCCTGCCCGCGTCCCAGATCGACGTCATCCCGCCCAAGAACGTCGCCGTCATGGTCGGCAACATCTATGACTTCAAGGTCGTCAAAATCAACGAAGACCGCCGCAACATCGTCCTCTCCCGCCGCGAACTGATCGAAGCCGAACGCGCTGAGCGCCGCGGCAAGCTCTTCGCCGAGATGACCCCGGGCGACATCCGCAAGGGCACCGTCAAGAACCTCACCGACTTCGGTGCATTCATCGACCTCAACGGCCTCGACGGCCTCCTGCACATCACCGACATGAGCTGGGGTCGCATCGGCCACCCGAGCGAAATCCTCAAGGTCGGCCAGGAAATCGACGTCGTCGTCCTCGACGTGAACAAGGAAAAGGAACGCGTCAGCCTCGGCCTCAAGCAGAAGCTCGCCAACCCCTGGGAAGCCATCGAGAGCAAGTTCCCCGTCGGCACCAAGGTCAAGGGCAAGGTCGTCAACCTCGTCGCCTACGGTGCCTTCATCGAACTCGAACCCGGCGTCGAAGGCCTCGTCCACGTCACCGAACTCTCCTGGACGAAGCGCATCGCCAAGCCCTCGGACGTGCTCAAGCCCGGCCAGGAAGTCGAAGCCGTCGTGCTCGGCATCAACCGTGACGAGCAGAAAATCTCGCTCGGCATCCGCCAGCTCGAATCCAACCCGTGGGAAGCCGCCCAGGCCAAGTATCCCCCCGGCACCAAGATCAAGGGCAAGGTCCGCAACCTCACCAGCTACGGTGCCTTCGTCGAACTCGAAGAAGGCCTCGACGGCATGGTGCACGTGTCCGACATCTCCTGGACCCGCAAGATCAACCACCCCTCCGAAGTCTTCCAAAAGAACGACGAGGTCGAGGCGGTCGTGCTCGAGATCGACAAGGTCAACCAGCGCATTTCGCTGGGCATGAAGCAACTCGGCACCGACCCGTGGTCGGCCATTGACCAGTTCTACAAGGTCGGCGACCTCGTCACCGGCAAGGTCACCAAGCTCGCCAGCTTCGGCGCGTTCATCGGCCTCGCCCACGACATCGACGGCCTCGTGCACATCAGCCAGGTCAGCGAAGAGCGCGTGGACAAGATCAAGAACGTCCTCACCGCCGGCCAGGAAGTCACCGCCCGCGTCATCAAGATCGACCGTGCCGAGCGCCGCATCGGCCTGTCCGTCAAGGCCGCGAACTACAACCAAGAGCAGCTCAAGGAAGAGCAGAAGATCCTCGACTCGCTCAAGCCCGGCGAAGACCTCGTCGCCCTCCAGCACGCGTTCGACGCCGCCGACGAAGCCCGCGACCGCTAGTCGCAACGGCCAAAACCTCCCCTCGCACCGGCGGGCCAGTCATGGCCCGCCGGTTTTTTTTGCCCGGCCACCAGGGGGAAGGTGACGACCCGCCAAGCCGACCGGAGGACCCGGCCCCGCCGGAGTTGTGAATTTATCCACCGCGCGTATTGACGGCAGGAAGGCGGGTTTGTAGTTTCCCGGCGCTTTCGAGTTCCAAAGTAGCTCAATGGTAGAGCATCCGGCTGTTAACCGGAATGTTGTAGGTTCGAGTCCTACCTTTGGAGCCACTTCTCCGTCCGCCTCCCTCGCTTGCTCGGCTTCCCCGCCCCGGCCTACAACTCGCGGCACGGATGACCCCGGCAGAATTCAACCCGAACTCCAAAATGGAATGGCCACGAAAGGGCGCAAAGAGCGCACAGCCAAGCTGCGGGTAAAAAACGGACCGGACAGAAATTTTCCCGCACCCATCGCTCCTCGGCTCGGGTCCTCTGGGTTCTTTGTGCCCTTTCGCGGCTCAACTTCGGAATTCGGTTCAAAACCAAATGGGCCAAGGTGACGGCCAAGGAAACATCCGCCTACGTCGAGCACTTCAACGACCTGTGCCAGCTGCTCCGTTTGCCGCCGCCGCCGTTGCAAGCTGACCCGTCCGGCAACGATTTCTGCTGCTTCCAAAAGCGCGTCGTGAAGGACGCGGAACTGTTCGACCTCGCGGGCTGCGGCAAGGAAGTGGAGCCGAGCGAACACGGCTTGGCCGACGTATGGAAGAAAGACTACTTCGCTTGTTCACCAACGCGCTGATTGACGAGCCGTGGCGACTGCCCATGAACCTGGTAGGGCCGCGCTGCTGCGCGGCCTCGGTCGGCTGGGGTGTAGGGAGGCCGACCAGCAGGTCGGCCCTACCAGGTTGATGGGCAGGGCGCCTCCTCACGCGCCGCCCTCGGCGTGCTTCACTCACTCAAAACACCGAAGAACCCGCCGATTTCACGCAAGTGGCTGATAATAGATGGAAATGCCGAAAACGGCCCCCCGGATGTCTCGGAAATTTCGCCAAATTCCTAGGTTTCACCGGAAAAATCCCGGGATGGATGCGATGATTCCCGGAGGTTTTGCCGCTCGGAATCGTAGGGGGTGCGCAGCCCGGCCCAAGCCAAGGCCGCGCAGCAGCGTAGCCCTACCAGGTTCAGCGACTGGTTCAGGCGGCTGGGTGCGCTTGGAGGAGGTAGGCGCGGAAGTCCTCGTAGTCCGCGTCCATGCGGTCGTAGTCCTCGGCTGCCCCCAACCCAGCGGTCATAGCGGCGGGGACATCGGGTGCCCAGCCGACGACTTTCTCCACTTCCTCGGGGAACTTCGCCGGGTTCGCGGTTTCGACGATGACGGCGGGGGTGGAGCCGATGGGTTCAGCGGCGCACCAGTCGAGAAAGCCCTGCCACGCGACGACGCCGTGCGGTTCGAGCAGGATTTGATACTTGTTCCAGAAGTCGCGGAGGGAGGTGCGCGTGCGGTCGTCGGTGATGGAGGTGGAGAAGATGTCGCGGCGCATCGCAGCCAGGTCGGGCGGCCGATGAATCTTGCCGGTCTCGTCCATCTGGCCGCCGTAAACGGCGACGAGGCGCGCGAGGTTGCTCGGGTGGCCGACGTTCATCGCGTTAGAGACGGAGTTGCGCGAGGGGGAGATTTTTTCGTAAACGCCGCTGTGGAGGTAGCGCGGGAAGGAGTCGTTGTCGTTGACGGAGGCGATGATTTTCCGCACGGGCAAGCCCATCTCGCGGGCGAGGACGGCGCCCATCATGTCGCCGAAGTTGCCGCTGGGGATGCTGAAGACGATGGGCTCGCCGGGCCGGGCCAGGCGCGAGGCGGCGTAGAAGTAGTAAACGCTCTGCGGGAGGAGTCGGCCGATGTTGATGGAGTTGGCGGAGGAGAGGTGGATGTGCGCGAGGGCGGGGTCGGTGAAAGCGCGTTTCACCATGGCCTGGCAGTCATCGAACTTGCCGGCCACGGCCACGGTGCGGACGTTTTCTTTGAGCGTGGTCATGAGCTTGCGCTGGCTCTCGCTGACCTCGGCGATGGGGAAGAGGACGATGACGCGGACGCCGGGGATTTCGTGGAAGGCGTGCGCCACGGCGGCACCGGTGTCGCCGCTGGTGGCGGTGAGGATGGTGACTTGCCCGCCGTCTTCTTGCAGGAAGCGCCCGAACATCTGGGCCATCATTTGGGCTGCGAAGTCCTTGAAGGAGGCCGTGGGGCCTTGGTCTAGGCGCATGAGATACACGCCGCGCTGGATGACTTCGAGCGGGACGCCGAAGTCGTAGGCGGTGTCGCACATCGCGGCGAGGGCGGCGTCGGGGATGACGCCTTCGGTGAACTTGCGCAGGACGCGGAAGGCGACTTCGCGATAGGGTAGCTCGGCGAACTCGGCGATTTCCGCCGGCTCAAGGCGGGGGAAGCGCTCGGGCAGGTAGAGGCCGCGGTCGGGGGCCTGGCCAGCGAGGAAGGCGTCGCGGAGGTTGACGGCGGGGGACTGGCCGTTGGTGGAACGGAAGAGGAGTTGGCTCATGAGTGGGGTGGGCGCGCCGGGACGCAGCGAACTTGAGGCTGGAAAATGCCGACGCAGGGCAGCAGGGTAGCTGCGTATGTTGCGTGACCTCTGTTGGGTGAAGTCCCGCATCGGCGCGCGGATTCTGCTGCGGGCCGAGGCGGGCAAACTGACGGCCCGGGACATCCGGCTGGCACAGCGCTTCGGCAATGACCGGGGCGTCGAGGACCGGCTGCTGGACCAAGCGCTGGCCTGTATCCGGGCAGAGAAGCGCGAGCACGGGCTCTTGCCCCCGCTGCCGACTGATTATGTTCCCACCCACTGAACCTTGGCATCCGGGGCTGAGTTGGAACGCTCCCGCCGGTCAGATGCTCGACCGCGTGGTCGCAGCTCTGCCGGAGGGCCACACTTGGAAACTCATCGTGTTCGGCTCCGCGCCGCTGCAACTCGGACTCGACCAGTCGTTCGTTAGCGGTGACGTGGACCTCACGATGGAGTTTGCGGCAGACTTCACAGGCGACGTGGTGGAAAGCCATCTGGCCAAGGCGCAATTGCTGAAGGAACAGAGCAAGCAATTCTATGTCGAGGTCGTCCCCCGCTACGTCTTCAACGCGCCGCATGACTGGGTCACGCGCGCTTATCGCGAGCAACGTCGGCACGTCGAATTCACCTTTCCGCATCCGGTGGACATCCTCGTTGCCAAGGTCTGCCGCGTGGCGGAGAAGGACTTGAACGCCTTCCGCCTCGTGCGCCGGCTCACCGGCCATCCCACGCCGGAGGAGCTGATTCGCCTCCTGCGCAACACGGTGGACATCTACCGCCCCCGCTTCGACGAGGAATACGGCGGCGACCCCATCGCGAACACCAAGCTGGTCTGGCGCGAAATCTACGGCGCGGAAATTGACGTGCGGGCGGAAATCATCCGACCCGCGCTGGAGGAGCGGCGAAAATACTTCAACCAAGGCGAGGGCCTGCGCGACAAACTGCGCGCCATCGGCGGCGGCTGAATCCGCGCCGGTGCCAGTCGGCTGAAGCGGGCCCGCTTTTTCAGAGAAAATCAGCGACTCTTCACCTCGTCTCCTACGGCGGCCAACGCCGATTTCGCACACCGCCTTCATCACTCAAAGCTCTCCACGCGAATCATCACGGGCGCGGACTTCACCACGGGGAGCTTCGCCACGGCCGCCAGCGCCTTGCGCATCGCGGCGTTGGGCGCGTCGTGAATCATCAGGATGACGGGGACGGTCACACCGTCGTGGCCTTCGGGCTGGATGATGGAGGAGATGCCAATCTTCGCCTTCGCCAAGATGCCGGCGATTTTCGCGAAGACGCCGGGGCGGTCCTCCACCGTCAGCCGCACGTAGTAGCGCGAGACCACGTCATCCATCGGCAGCACCGCACCGGCGCACTCGTGCGGAATGAACGGCGGGATGCGGTTCTTCGTGCCGCACTTGAGGTCGAGCGCGGCGTCGGCAAGGTCGCTCAAGACCGCGCTGGCCGTGGCGTCCTGGCCTGCGCCGCGTCCGTAGTAAAGCGTGTCGCCCACCACGTCGCCGCGCACATAGACGGCGTTGAAGACGCCGTTGACGTTGGCGAGGACGTGGGAGTTCGGGACGAGGGCGGGGTAGACGGAGACTTGGATTGCCGATTGCCGATTGCCGATTGCCGATTTCTTACCACGGACGCCATCGGCCACTTTTACGCATCCCAGTAGCCGGATGGTGTAGCCCAGCTTGGCAGCGAACTCGATGTCCTGCCGCGTGATGCTGCGGATGCCTTCGGTGTAAATCTGCTTGGGGTTCACCCAGAAACCGTGCGCGAGGCTGGCGAGGATGCCGGTCTTGTGCGCGGCGTCGTGACCGTCAATGTCGAGGTCCGGCGGCGTCTCCGCGTAGCCGAGGCGCTGGGCCTCCGCGAGCACGGCGGCGAAGTCCGCGCCCTCGTCCTTCATGCGGGTGAGGATGTAGTTGCAGGTGCCGTTGACGATGCCGAAGAGGCGCGTGATGCGGTTCCCGATGAGGCCCTCGCGCAGCACCTTGATGATGGGAATGCCACCGGCGACGCTGGCTTCGTAGTAGAGATTCGTCCCGTGCTGCTGGGCGGCGGCGAACAGCTCTTCGCCGTGCGCGGAGAGCAAGGCCTTGTTCGCGGTGACGACGGGTTTGCCGAGCTTGAGCGCCGCGAGGACGACTTGGCGCGCGGTGGTGGTGCCGCCCATCAACTCGACGATGAGGTTCACCTCCGGGTCCGCGACGACTGCGTGCCAGTCCGTGGTGAGCAAGGCGGCGGGGATGTTGACCGCGCGGGCCTTCTGCAAATCGCGCACCGCGACGCGCCGGATGGACAGGGACACGCCGAGGCGCGATGCCATCAAAGCGCCATTGCGCTGGATGGCTTGGAAGACCCCGCCACCAACGGTGCCGCCGCCGATAATGCCTAGATTCACCTGCCGCATAGAGGCGCGGACACTACGCGAAGGCAGGGGGCAGACAATTTCTTTTTGACCGGAAGCGGGCATGGCGGGCGGGCGCGAATTTCACCACGTCCCGGGTGAAGAGCATTGCGAGAATCCGCCGAACGGCTAAAGTCCCGCCCGCGTCCAAATGCTCAACTTGAACATGAAACTTGCCTCCCGCCTCGCCCGCCGTTTGTTCAGCCCGCTCCTGATCACCGCGTTCCTCACCGTCGCCAGCGCCGCCGAGCCGACCTGGGTCACTTACGAACCCAAGCCCGGTCCCGGCCAGGGCAAGCACATCGTGCTCATCGCAGGTGACGAGGAGTATCGCAGCGAGGAGGGCCTGCCGATGCTCGGTAAGGTCCTCAGCCAACGCCTCGGCTTCAAATGCACCGTGCTCTTCTCCGTGGACGCCGATGGCTTCATCAACCCCGACGCAGGCGGTAGTCTCTCCAACCCCGCCGCGCTCGATTCCGCCGACGCCATCGTGATGCTCCTGCGCTTCCGCCACTGGGATGACGAGGCGAACAAGAAGTTCGAGGCCGCCGTGAACCGGGGCGTGCCGCTCATCGCCTTGCGCACAAGCACGCACGCCTTCAACGGGCTGAAGGGGCCTTACGAGAAGTGGAACTACGGCAACAAGGGCGGCTTCGGCAAACAGGTGCTCGGTGAGACTTGGATTTCCCACTGGGGCCGCCACAAGGTCGAGGCCATGCTCGGTGTCATCGAGCCGGGGCAGGAGAAACACCCACTCTTCAACGGCGTGCAGCAAATCTTCGCCGACTCCGACACCTACGAAGCCTACCCGCCCGCCGACGCGAAGATCCTCGTGCGCGGCCAGGTGCTCAAGGGCATGACCGCCGACACCGCGCCCGCCGACTACGTCAAGAAGCGCGCCAACGACAAGATGGAGCAGGGCATCAACAGCCCGATGATGCCGGTGGTCTGGACCCGCGAGGTGAAGAACGAGGCGGGCAAGGTGAACAAAGTTTTCACCACCACGATGGGCGCGGCGACGGACCTCCAGAGCGAAGGCACGCGTCGGCTGGTCGTCAACAGCGTCTTCTGGGGCCTCGGCCTCGAAGTTCCGGCGAAGGCGAACGTGGACTACGTGGGCGAATACAAGCCCTCCATGTATTCCTTCAAGGGCTACAAGAAGGGCGTGAAGCCCTCGGACCACAAGCTTTGAGCGGCGGAAGCGGGCTTGCCGCGCGCCCGACCAACCAGCCACTCTCACCCCATGGGAATGCCCCAAACCCCCGTCACGCTCACCCCGGAGCAGGTCGCCGAGCTGAACGAAAAGCTCGCCGTCACGCGGCATGACATCAACAACCACCTCTCGCTCATCGTGGCGGCGGTGGAGCTGATGCGGCGCAAGCCAGAGATCGCGCCACGCATGATCGAGAGCATCTCCCAACAGCCGGACAAGATCATTGCGCTGCTGCGGGGCTACTCGGTGGAGTTCGAGCAGACCCTCAGCATCACGCGGGAGTAAGCGGGCGTTGTAGCGGCGGTCTGTGACCGCCGTTGTTCCGACGGCCCGGCGCTCACAGAGCGCCGTTACAACTTCAGCTCTCGCCCCGTCGCCGCTGCCACGAGCCGACGGTATTCCTCCTCTGAAACCAGCTTGGGCACCGCGCGGCAGGTTTGCTCGAAGCCGGGGAAGTTCCACAAGTTCGGGAAGTCCCGGCATTGCTGCGGCTTGACCGGCTGGACCGCGCAGTTCTCGCCATCGAGGAAGACGCATTCGCCGTTGGGCTTGTCCAGCAGCGCCAAACCGCGCCGGTCCGGGCGCAACCGCGTGAACTGCTCGATGAAGTTGGGTTCGCTCAAACCGCGAAAGGCGGCGAGCCGGGAAATCTCCGCCTCCGAGAGCGGCACCAGCCCCGGCCACCGGCAACAGGCGGTGCAACGCTGACATTCGTGAAAGACCGGCACGCGGCGACCGTAGAGACTCGCACGCGCAGGGCAAGGCAGGACGGGAGGAGGGGATGGCGAGACAGTGCCCGGGGAGACCGGGAGAAGGCGGCCTCACCTCCTAGTCGCCCCGTCTCACAGGCTCGCCGCCGCCGCCCCCTCCACCCCGAAACTTCCTTGTAACGCCGCGCAGGCAGGTGCGTCAGTCTCTTCACTGCTGCCGCGAACTGTTTCCCGGCTGCCGCGTTGAACCAACCAAGCCGGGCCGAGCACACCAGCGCCGGGCGCACCGAATGAAACTATGAAACTGCCACTTGTCTCCCGCCCGCTCCTCGCAGCGTTGTGCGGCTTCTCCCTCGCCGCCCTGCCCGGCGCGAGCATCGCCCAGGAACGCACCCGCGATGAGCGTCCCCGCGAAAATGCTCCTCGGGAAGAACGCCCCACCGAAGGCCAGCGCCCGCCGCGCGGTGAGTCCCGCCCCGGGGAAAACCCGCGTGGCGAAACGCGCCCGACCGAGACCCGCCGCGACGATGCTCCGCGTGGCGAACGCGGCGAAGCCCGCCCAGCCGACGGCCAGCGCGGCGAGTTCCGCCCCGGCGAAGGCCAGCGCGGCCAGCCCCAAGGCCAGTTCAACCCACAGGAACTCTTCCGCGACCTGAACGACGACCAGCGCGCCGCGCTCCGGGGTTTCTTCGAGGCCAACCAGCACGTCATGCGCGAAATCGGCGAGCGCTCCATGCGCCTCCGCCGCGAGATCGCCGAGTCCGCGATGGCCGATAAGCCAAACGAGGGCCTCATCCGCGAGAAGATCATGCAGGCCGCCCAGCTTGAAGCCGAGGCCACCATCACCCGCGCCCGCGCCTTCGCGCAGGTGCGCGAGAAGTTGCCCAAGCAAACCGTCGAGCGTCTGCGCGGCATGGTCGCCGGCATGGGACCGCGCGGGGGCGTGCAGCCCCCGATGCAAGGTGGCCCAGATGCCCGCCGCGAAGGTGGCGATGTGCGCCGTCCCGCCGGCGAGGGCGACCTCCGCCGCCCGCCCACTCCGCGCGAAGAGGACAAAACCCGTCGGCCCGCCGCTGAAGGGGATCGCCGTCCCGAACCTGCCGAGCGCAAACCCGCTGGAGAGGGTGACCGCCGCCCGGAAGCCACCGACCGCAAGCCCCGCGTAGAAGGCGACCGTGGCCCACGTCCCGATGGAGATCGTGCCCCTCGCCCGGAAGGCGACCGCAAGCCCGAGCCGCCCCGACGCCCGCCAGCGGACCAGTAACCAAACGCGTAGTTTCCCGTCTCTTGCCAAAGCCACCGCCCGGCGCGGTGGCTTTGCACTTTTGCTTTTGGCCGCTTGATTTTGCATACTCCGCCCCGATGGAACCCAGCGATACCGAGCTGATCGCCGCCGTGCGCCAAGGCGACGTCGCGCAGTTCGAGCCGCTCATCGCGCGCTACCAGCCGCGCGTCTTCGCCACCGCCCGCCGCTATGCTCGGCGCGAGGACGAGGTGCAGGACATCGTGCAAGAGGTCTTCATCAAGGCGTTCCAGAAGCTCGACAGCTTCCGCGCTGAAGCCCCCTTCGAGCACTGGCTCATGCGCTTGGCCGTGCGCACCTGCTACGACTTCCTCCGCGCCCACCAGCGCAATCGCGAGACGACGCTCACCGACCTCTCCGACCCCGAGGTGGATTGGCTCGAGCGCTTCGCCGCCAGCCCGGTGGATAACAGCAAGAACACCGACGCCGCGCGCGCACTGGTCGGGCGGGTTTTGGAACAGCTCGCGCCGGAAGCCCGGCTGATCATCACGCTGTTGGAACTCGAAGACCGCTCGGTGAAGGAGATTTCCCAACTCACCGGCTGGTCCGTCCCGCTGGTGAAGGTCCGCGCCTTCCGGGCCCGCGCGCAGATGAAAAAGATTCTGGAGACGCTCACGCGGGAGAAGTATTTGTAACCGCCTGAAAGACGACCTCGTCTGCCTCCACTGTTATGGATTTGGAACAGCTCCAACAAAAATTGATCGCCGCCGCAAAGGCGAACCCGCCGAGCGACCAAGTGCCGTATGCGTTCGAGAAGCGCATCATGGCGCGGCTCACCGCACCGCTGAACGTGGACGAGTGGGCGCTCTGCGGCCGCTGGCTCTGGCGCGCCGTCGCGCCCTGCATGTCGGTCATGGCCGCGCTCGGCGTCTGGGTGCTCGCCACCACGCACCCGGAGCCGGAGAGCCAGAACCTCGAGCAAGCCATCGAAAACACCCTTCTGTCCGGTGACGACATCGCGGGCGAGTAACCGATGAATCCGTGGAAGTTCATCCTCGCCACGGTCCTGATCTACGGCACGGGCGTCGTGACCGGCGCGCTCGTCACCACCCTCGTTGAGCGTCCGCACCGCACGGCCGCACGGCCCGCCCAACAGCTCACCTACAACCAGATTCAGCGCGCCGAGTTCCTCGTCCGCCTCCAGAAGCAGCTCGACCTCACTCCGGAGCAGCACGACCGCATCGGCCACCTCCTCCGCGACAGCAACCAGCGCACGAAACCCTACTGGGACCCCGTCGCGGCGAAGATGAAGGAAGAGGTCCGCACCGTGACCGAGAGCATCCGCGCCGAGCTGACCCCGGAGCAGAGCGCGAAGTTCGATGTCGAGATCAAGGCCACCCGCTCGCCCAAGAAGCTGGACCCCGACCGCAAGGAGAAGAAGCCCGGCTCCACGAACGCCCCGCCGGCCAAGGCCAAGCTGAAGCTTTCCTCCGCCCCGCCCTCCGGCACGAACGCCCCACCAGAGGCCGCCGCCAGCGACAAGCAGTAGCGCCGTCCCGATGCTTGACGGGTGGATGGCACCTCCCTAGTCTGCCACGCTCTTTGTCCCGCCAGCGGGCGCTCGTGTTCGTTGTAGGCAAAGTTTGAACCCAGAATAATTGTCGTGAACGTAACCGTTGAAACTCTCGGCCCCTGCAAGAAGCTCCTCCGCGTTGAGTTAGACCTCGCCGCCGTGGACGCCGCCTTTGCCTCCGTCACCAAGGATTACCAACGTCAGGCCCAGCTCCCGGGCTTCCGCGTCGGCAAAGCCCCGCGCGACATGATCATTAAGAGCTTCGGCCCGCGCATTGACGAAGAGGTCAAGCGCAAGCTCATCTCCGAGGCCTATCCCAAGGCGCTCGAACAGGAGAAGATCCGCGCCGCCGTCCAACCCGACATCGAGGAAATCCAGTTTGGCCGCGGCCAGACGCTCCAGTTTGCCGCCACCGTCGAGACCCAACCCGAGTTCGAGCTGCCTGACTACAAGGGCCTCCCCGTGAAGCGTGAGACCGTTGTCATCACCGACGCCGATGTGGACAAGGCGCTCAACGTCCTCCGCGAGCAGCGCACCGATTACAAGGACGTGGCCCGTCCCGTCGCCGCCGGCGACATCGCCGTGGTGAACTACACCGGCACCTGCGACGGCAAGCCCATCACCGACACCGCCCCCACCGCACGCGGCCTCACCGAGCAGAAGGCCTTCTGGATTCGGTGCGAGGCGGGCCAGTTCATCCCCGGTTTCACCGAGCAACTCCACGGCATGAACGCCGGCGAGAAGCGCACCGTGAACGTGGACTTCCCACCCGACTTCGTCTCCGCCGAACTCGTGGGCAAGCACGGCGTCTATGAAGTCGAAGTCGTGCAGGTCAAGGAACGCCTCCTCCCCGAAGTCACCGACGAGTTCGCCAAGGGCTTCGGCGCCGAGAGCCTTGAGAAGCTCCGCGTCGGCATCCACGCCGACCTCGCCGCTGACCGCAACGGCAAGGCTTCCCGCGCCGTCCGCGACCAGATAATCCAGTCGCTCCTGAGCAAGGTGAGCTTCGACCTGCCCGAGTCCATCGTCCTCCAGGAGACCCGCAGCGTGGTCTATAACGTCGTGCAGGAAAACCAGCAGCGCGGCATCCCCAAGGAAGCCATCGAGCAGCAGAAGGACGTCATCTTCGCCAACGCCAACGCCAGTGCGAAGGACCGCGTCAAGGCCATGTTCCTCCTCAACCGCATCGCCGAGAAGGAAGGCGTGAAGGTCGAGCAGCAGGAGATCCTCGAGCGCGTGCAAGCCATGGCGCAGCAATACCAGATGCCCATCCAGAAGCTCATCAAGCAGCTTGAGGAGCGCGGCGGCTTCGGCGAAATCCACGAGCAAATCCTCGTCGGCAAGGTGCTCGACTTCCTCCAACTCCAGGCCAACGTCGAGGACGTTCCCGCCAGCGCCCCGGCGGCCTGAGCCTTCGGGAACAACCCAACTTGAAATGCAAAGTGGCGGTCATCTGACCGCCGCTTTTGCTTTCGTTAGGAGACGACGTGAGGAGTCTCTCGACGCTCTACTCCTGCAATGCCGCCAGCACCTCCGGGTCGCGCACATCCACCCAGCGCCCCGCGATCTGCTGCCCCGCCATCTGGTGCCCCGCCGCGAGCATGGCCGTGAGCGCATCCGTCAGCTCGTATTCGCCGCGCGGGGACTTCTCCAACCGCGCCGTGAACTCGAAGAGCACCGGTTCGAACAGGTAGATGCCCGCGTTATACCAGGCGGTTTCACCCGGCTTGAGCCAGCCCTGCGCGGAGAGTTCCGCGAGCTGTGCCACGCTGGGCTTCTCCACGAGATGCTTCAGGCAGAAGGCCGAGTCGAAGAAGAACAACCCGCCCTTGGTCACGTCCTCGCTCCCGGTCACCGTCACGAGGCCAGCGAATTCCCCTTCGTTCCACCGCTTCAGCATGGCCGCGTAAGTCTCCGGCTTCACCAGGATGTCGCCGTAAGTCAGCAGGAAGGGCTCGCTGCCCGCGAACGCCTTGGCCAGCTCCGGCGCCTTGCCCGTCCCATCCTGCACGACTTGCCGCACGTAGCTGATGCGCGCGCCAAACTGCGAGCCATCGCCGAAGAACTCCTCCACCACCTCCGCGTGCCAGCCAGTGACGATGCAGAACTCCCGGATGCCCACGCTCAACAAGCCCTCGACGATGTGCTGGAGGATGGGCTTGCCCTGCACCTTGAGCATGGGCTTGGGGATTTCGTTGGTGAGGTCGCGCATGCGCGTGCCTTTGCCGGCGGCGAGGATGACAGCTTTCATTTCAGGTAAGTTCGTTCGCCCGTAGTGTCCGCAAAGTTCGGCCCCATTGCCAGACTGCGTGCAGGGAAAATGTTCTTGGTTGAAGGGGGGGCACCCGGTTTTGCGATTGCTTCACCGGGGTCGGGTCGTTAGTCACTGGCCGTCCTTTGATGAACCCGCGTCCATCCACCGCGCCCGCGCCCCTGCTGCTCCTGCTGCGGGTGAACCTGCTGCAATCCTGGCGGCGGCTCTGCTCCGTGCGCGAGCAGTCCAGCCTGCTCACGGCCATCATCGTGCTCTTCATCGGCGGCTACATCGTGATGGCGTTCGGGCTGTTCTATCGCGGGCTGAAGTTCATTGGCGTGTTCCCCGGCATCGGCGAGCTGCTCATCGAGCGGCTGCTCTTCCTGCTCTTCGCCTTCCTCTTCGTGCTGCTGCTCTTCAGCAACCTCGTCATCAGCTACTCGAACTTCTTCCGCAACCGCGAGACCGCCTTCCTCCTCACGCTGCCCGTGCCGTCCCAGACCGTGTTCCGCTGGAAGTTCGTCGAATCCGCCGTGCTCGCGTCGTGGGCGTTCCTCTTCCTCATCGCGCCGCTGCTCGGGGCCTACGGCATGTGGCGCAACGTGCCCTGGCACTTCTACGGTCTCACGGTCGTGCTGGTGGGCTTGTTCATCGTGCTGCCGGCGGTGTTCGGCGCGTGGTCGGCGGTGAACCTCGCGCGGTTTCTGGACCGGCGCGGGTTTCAAATCGCCGCCCTCGTCATCGCGGGCGGGCTGTTCTTCGCCGTGAAGTATTACCTGCGCCCGGAGCCGGTAGACGAGGAATCGCTGGAGACGCGCGTGCTCGCCGTGCTGGACCGCCTGCTGGCCAAGACGCGCTTCTCGCAATTCCCCTTCCTACCCAGCTACTGGCTCTCCGCCAGCGTGCAGCAGTGGGCCGAGGGCGCGCGCGCGGCGGCGGGCTTCTACGTGCTGGTGCTGTTGAGCCACGTGCTCTTCTTTGGCGCGCTCGCCGCCACGCGCATGGGTAATCTCTTCTACGACGCCACCTCGGTCGTCCACTGCCGCGCCAGCGCGTTCGGCCAATGGGAATGGTTCCGTCACTGGCAGGACCGGCGACGGAAGTTCCACTACCGCGCCGGCTTCATGGAAGTGCTCTTCCGCCTGCTGCCGCTGCGCGCGGATGTGCGGGCGTTGATGGTGAAGGACGTGCGGATGTTCTGGCGCGACACCACGCAATGGGGCCAGTCGCTCGTGCTCTTTGGCCTGCTCGGGGTCTATATCCTCAACCTCCGCCACTTCACCTCGCAGATCAGCAGCCCCTTCTGGCTGCACCTGATTTCTTACCTGAACCTCGCCGCCTGCTCGCTCAACCTCGCCACGCTCACCACGCGCTTCGTCTTCCCGCAGTTCTCGCTCGAAGGGAAACGCCTGTGGATCGTGGGCCGCGCGCCGCTGGGGTTGCCGCAGGTGGTGCAGACGAAGTTCCTCCTCGTCACCGGCGCGTCGCTGATCGTCACGCTCGGGATGATCGCGCTGTCCTGCCACATGCTGCAAATGCCGTTCGAGCGCACCGCCTACTTCGCCGGAGCCATCACGGTGATGACGCTCACGCTCAACGCGCTGGCGCTGGGCATCGGCGTGCTTTACCCGAACCTGCGCGAGGACAACCCCAGCAAGATCGTCAGCGGCTTCGGCGGCACCTTCGCGCTGGTGATGAGCTTCCTCTACATAGTCGCCAGCGTGCTGCTGCTGGCGTGGGGTTCGCCCTGGCGGTGGAACAACGAGCTGACGGAAGCCCCGGTGTTGGCGGGCTTCGGCAGCTTCGTCGCGCTCTCCTTCGCGCTAGGCTACGTGCCGCTCAAGCTCGCGCTGCGCCGGCTGCGGAACTATGAGCACTGACGGTGGTGGCGCGCGGGCGTGGGCACCGGTCGGGGCTGACCTGGCAAAGCAAAACGGCGCGGACCGAAGTCCGCGCCGTTGGAGCTGGAGTGCGTTGTCGCGCGGTTACTTCTTGCCGGCCTTCTTGGCGGGCGCGGGCAGCGGGACGGTGGCGATGGTCTGGAGGATACGGCTGGCGATCTTGTAGGGGTCGCCCTGCGAGTTCGGCCGGCGGTCTTCCAAGTAGCCCTTGTAGTCGTTGTTCACGAAGCTGTGCGGGACGCGGATGGAGGCGCCGCGGTTGGCGATGCCGTAGTTGAATTTGTCGATGGACTGCGTCTCGTGCAGGCCGGTGAGGCGGAGGTGGTTGTCCGGGCCATAGACGGCGATGTGCTCGTTCTTGAACTTGTCGAACGCGGCCATGAGCGTCTCGAAGTATTCCTTGCCGCCGACTTCGCGCATGTGCTTGGTCGAGAAGTTGGAGTGCATGCCGGAGCCGTTCCAGTCCACGTCTTTGCCGAGGGGTTTGCAGTGCCAGACGACATCCACTTCATACTTCTCGCAGAGGCGGGCGAGGAGGTAACGGGCCATCCAGACTTGGTCGGCGGCGTTCTTGGAACCTTTGCCGAAGACTTGGAATTCCCACTGGCCCTTGGCCACTTCGGCGTTGATGCCTTCGTGGTTGATGCCGGCATCGAGGCAGAGGTCGAGGTGCGTGTCCACGATCTCGCGGGCGATGGAGCCGACGTTCTTGTAGCCGACGCCGGTGTAGTATTCGCCCTGCGGGAAGGGGAAGCCGGCGTCCGGGAAGCCGAGGGGCTTGCCGTCCTGATAGAGGAAATACTCTTGCTCGAAGCCGAACCACGCGCCGGGGTCGTCGAGGATGGTCGCGCGGGCGTTGCTCGGATGCGGGGTGACGCAGTCGGGCATCATGACTTCGCACATGACGAGGACGCCGTTCTTCTTGGTGGCGTCCGGGAAGACCGCCACGGGCTTGAGCATGCAGTCCGAGGTGCGGCCTTCGGCTTGGCGCGTCGAGCTGCCGTCGAAGCCCCACATCGGGAGCTGCTCCAGCTTCGGGAAGCTGGCGAACTCTTTGACTTGGGTCTTGCCGCGGAGGTTTGCGACGGGTTCGTAGCCGTCGAGCCAGATGTATTCGAGTTTGTATTTCGCCATGTGCGTGGTGGTTTTCGGTTCTGTTTTGCGCGACGCAAAGAAGCCTCGCTTCCCTGTAAATCGCTTGCCGGTCAGTTCAGCAGGGCGGATGCCACGGGGCAAGGGTTTTTCAATGCCGACGGGGCTGAAGTGCGTTGCGCCCTTGTTTAACAAGGGGTTGGGGCCCATCGCAGTCGGTGGAGCCCCCGCCCGGGTGCGCGCGGAGGGCTGGCTAGAATTAGACAAGCTGCGCATTCCCGCGTCGTGCGGCTTTGCAACTTGGCTCGCCTTCGCCATGCTCCACCCACGTCCGCTGCGGCACAGTGGGCGCCACCGCCATGCTGACTGTCAAAGACACACTCCGAGCGACGGTGAACCTGACCTTCGATGGTCGGGTCATCAAAGTTTTCCACGGGCCCAGTGCGCCGGAGCGCTTCGCCAACGAGGTTCGCATTCTGCGCCTGCTGGCGGAGCGCGGCTGCGGGTTTGTGCCCCGGCTGCTGGAGGCGGACGACGCCAAGCTCCGCCTCATCACCACCAACTGCGGCAGCCGCGTGGAGCATCTGGACGCCGCGCGCACGCAGGAACTCTTCGCCGAGCTGGAGCAGTTCGGCGTGCGGCACGACGACCCCGAGCTGCGCAACGTGACTTACCGGCAAAGCGACGGCCGCTTCTGCATCATTGATTTCGAGCTGGCCACGGTGCTCCCGGGCTTCAAGTAACCTCCTCCCATGATTCAACCCCCACGCGAAACCGCGCCCGCCGCGCGCCTGAAATGGTCCGGCCGCACCGACCGCGGCAAGGTCCGGCCCAACAACGAGGACGCCTTCCTCGGCCTCCAGTTCGACGCGCGCGAAGTGCACCACCTGGGCAAGCTCGGGGACGCCGCGACGAGCGCGCACGACTTCGCTTTTGCCGTGAGCGATGGCATGGGCGGGGCCAAGGCCGGAGAATACGCCAGCCGCATCGCCGTGGAGAAAATCACCAAGCTCCTCCCGCGCTCCTTCCACCAGTCCGCCACCGGGCTGGCCACCGGGTTTGGCGATGTGCTCACGGAGCTGTTCACGCAAGTCCACCGCGCGCTGGTCTATCTGGGCGAGAGCTACGACGAGTGCCGGGGGATGGAGGCGACCTTGAGCCTGTGCTGGTTCACGCCGGGCTGGATGTATTTCGGGCACGTGGGCGATAGCCGGATCTACTACCTATCCCAGCGCGACGGCGGCATCCGGCAACTCAGCGAGGACGACACGCACGTGGGCTGGCTGTTCCGCCAGGGCAAACTCAATGAACGCGAGGCGCGCGCGCATCCCCGTCGCAACGTCCTCCAGAAAGCGCTGGGCGGCGGCAACCAATTCGTGGACCCGCAGGTGGGCGCGGTGGCCTACGAGCCGGGAGATATGTTCCTCCTCTGCACCGACGGCCTGACCGAGGGGCTTTACAACCACCAACTCGTCGAGCTCCTGCGCGACCCTGCGACTGCCGCCGCCAAGTCCAGCTCCGCGCACCGCCTGGTGGACGCAGCGCTGGCAAACGACGGTCGCGACAACACGACGGCGCTGGTGATTCAGGCGTTCTGAGAGGGAAAGGGCGGGGAAGGGCGGCGTTCCCACGGAGCGTCCGGCGGTGGGCTACTCCGCTCACACTCCAAGGCACCCGCTCTCGCTCGTGGGGCTCCAGTCCCAGTCAATCTCACCACCCAATTGGGGTGAACTTGTATCATCTCAGCCAGACTGTTGTAAACGATATTCTATGATTTTACTGATACAGTGCCTGATTTATCTAATACATCTTGTGATTTTACTAACATAGCCAGTGGTTTTACATAGACTGTTAATAATATCGTCCAACTGTCCAGTAATTGAGTAAGTAAATCGTCTTATTTTTGTAAACCACTAACTAGCGCTACTAAATTGCTATGAGGAACGTAAAAACTATCAAGAACGAACCTTAAATCAGCAGGTTTATTCGTTTAATTTCTGGGGTTGTTGTTAGCTAACTCACTTATTTCGGCGTTCAACCTTAAACTTGGCCTACCCAAGCCGCCGCGCGCCCCCGCTCCCTTCCTCGGCGGAGGGGAGCGAACCCACGGCCCGAAGTTCCGCGATTTCAGCCCCTGAACTGCGCTTGTGGCGCAGACGTCCCGCCTGCGGGTGCCCGGGGCGTCCCGCCCCGCTGCGGTCGTGCGCGCGGCGGGACGCCGCGTGAACCCGCAGCCGGGACGGCTGCGCCACGCGGTGCATGGGTAGCCACCACGGTCCGAGAGCCTCGCCGGGGCGGCTAACCTCGGGCTTCCTGCGGCGGACGTGGGCGTCCGTGCTGCCGGCTGCCTCCCCAAAAAAAGAACCCGCCGCCCCAGGTGCATCCGGGGCGGCGGGTCTCGAAGCGGTTCCGGGCTTAACCGTGGTAGCCTTCTTCGCCGTGTTCCGCGAGGTCGAGGCCGATGGTCTCGGTCTCTTCCGTCGGGCGCAGACCGACGACGGCCTTCACGATGTAGGCGATGACGGCGGTGGCGACCACGGCCAGCACGACGGTGATAACCATGGCCTTGACCTGCTCAATCCAGAGGCCGTTGCCGACGAGCTCGAAGAGCTTGTTGGCCTTCGCATAGGCGTTGGCGTCGGTGAGGTTCGCATTCACTTCCTTCACCGCCAGGAGGCCGGTGAGGAGCGCGCCAAGCGTGCCGCCGACGGCGTGGACGCCGAAGGTGTCGAGCGCGTCGTCATACTTGAAGAGCTGCTTGAGCTTGGTGCAGGCGAGGTAGGGGATGATGCCCGCGAGCACGCCGATGATGACCGCGCCCTTGGCGTTCACGAAGCCCGCCGCCGGGGTGATGACGACGAGGCCAGCGACCGCACCGGAGCAGAAGCCGAGGATGGAGGGCTTGCCGCGCAAGACCCATTCGAGCATCGGCCAGACGAAGGCCGCGACCGCCGCCGCGAGCGTGGTGGTCATGAACGCGTTACCCGCGATGCCGTCCGCCGCGACCGCCGAGCCGGCGTTGAAACCATACCAGCCCACCCAGAGCATCCCGGTGCCGATGGCGCACATCGTCATGCTGTGCGGCTGCATCGCCGTCTTGCCGTGCCCGAGGCGCGGTCCGAGGATCAAGCAGAGCACCAGCGCGCTCCAGCCCGAGCTCATGTGGACCACGGTGCCGCCAGCGAAATCAATCGCGCGGATCTTGGCGTCGCCATTCCACACGCCGTTCATCAGGCCGTCCACGCCCCAGACCATGTGGGCGAGCGGGAAATAGACGGCGAACATCCAGAGCGTCACGAAGAGCAGGACGGCGGAGAACTTCATGCGTTCCGCAATCGCGCCGATGATCAGCGCTGGGGTGATGACGGCGAACATGAGCTGATACATCGCGAACACGTTCTGCGACACCCACGCGGAGTAGTCGGTGTTCGGAGCCGCGCCCACGCCCTCGAGGAACGCGAACTTGCCGAAGCTGCCGAGGTAGGGCGAGCCCGCCGAGAACACCAGGCTGTAGCCGCAGATGAACCAGAGGATCGTCACCAAGCCGGCAATGGCGAAGCACTGCGCGACCACGGAGAGGATGTTCTTCTTGCGCACGAGGCCGCCGTAGAAGAGCGCCAGACCGGGCAGGGTCATGAAGAGCACCAGTGCGGCACACACCATCATGAAGCCGTTGTGGCCGGGGCCAGCCACGTCATCGAGTTTCGAGGAGACGTTGGCCTTGGCGTCGGCGGAACCACGCGCGCCGTTGCCGATGTAGGCTTCGAGGTCAGCCACGCGCTGCTCGACATTGGGGTCGGCCTTCTTCGGCGGTTCCGGTGCCTTCGCGGCAGCGGCAGCGGGAGCAGCCGCAGGCGCGGCAGGCGGGGCTTGAGCGAGCAGGGGCGTCGCGAGCAGGCCGAGGAGCGTGAGGGAGAGAATCAGTTTCTTCATATTCAGTGGGTGTTTCAGTGGGTTGTGGTTGGTGGGTTAAACGGCGGCATCACCTTTCTCGTCGGTGCGGATGCGGATGGCGTCGTCCACGGGGGAGACGAAGACCTTGCCATCCCCGATCTTGCCGGTCTTGGCGGCTTTCACGATGGCGGTGACGGCGGCGTCCACTCGGCCGTCGGGCAGCACGAGTTCGAGCTTAATTTTGGGGAGGAAGTCCACGGTGTATTCCGAGCCACGGTAGATTTCGGTGTGGCCCTTCTGGCGGCCAAACCCCTTCACCTCGGTGACGGTCATGCCCTCGACTCCGATGTCGCTCAGGGCGTCCTTCACTTCTTCCAACTTGAACGGTTTGATGATGGCTTCGATCTTCTTCATTGGGTGTCTTTCGTTCTGGCGGCGCGGCGGGAAGTGCTGGCGAAATCCCGCGCGCGTCCACCGGACGGACCGCGTTTGTTGACTGTAGGTGACCAGCGCACGGTTCCTTAGCAACGGCGGTGCCAGCGGGAAGGGAAAGTTTCGTCCGCCCGCAATCGCCTTTGTTTCCAAGGGTTTCAGCCGGGTCACAAAATTGGCTGCTCAATTCTATGAACGAAGCGCTGCGTGTAATCGCACGAGCTGTTTCTTTTTAGCCAGCGGCCCAGCTTAACTCCCGGGTGCTGGGGCTGAATCACGGATGGACACGGCTAAACCAGCGGCAAGGCGGTAACGCGCCCAACGAGCCGACCGGGGTCCAGACCCAACTACGGCTTGGAGTTCTTCCGTGTGGATCCATCCGCGGTCAGTCCATGTTTCATCGGTGACTAAAATCGGTCCGCTCAAAGCGTGTCACCACTGCGCTCGGCCACCGCACTTCATCCGACACGGAAAATTAACTCCCGCCCCGGCCGGCTTCCGCTAATCTTCCGCGGCTGAACGACCGATAACCTCTTCAAGTCATGGCACCCGACGCATTGGACACGCATCAAAAGGCGCTGCAAGTAAACCTCGACCCGTCGAAATACGGGACGTTCGTCGAGATCGGCGCCGGGCAGGAAGTGGCGCGCTGGTTCTTCCGCGTCGGCGGCGCGTCTGGCACCATTGCCAAAACCATGTCGGCCTACGACATGACGGTGAGCGACGCCATTTACGGCCCGTGCGAGCGCTACGTCAGCCGCCAGCGGCTCACGGCCATGCTGGAGCGCGAGTTCGCCCTGCTCATCGAGCGGCTCGACCAGAAGCGCGGCGCGAATACGAAGTTCTTCGCCTTCGCCGACACGGTGGCAGCGCGCAGCTATTCCTCGCGCAAGGACATGGAGGCGCAAGGCTGGTTGGGCGTGCGGTTCCAGACCGAGCCGCAGGGCGAGCCTTCGCAAATCATCATCCACGCGCGCCTGCTGGACCCGGAGAACCTGCAGGAACAGGAGGCTCTGGGCATCATCGGGGTGAACCTCGTCCACGCCGCGCTCTACCTACACAACGATTTGCCGACGCTGCTCGACGCCTTGCTCGACAACCTCACCACCGAGCGCGTGGAGGTGGATATGGTCAAGCTCACCGGCCCCGCCTTCAAGGGCGTGGACAACCGTGTCGTCGCCCTCCAGCTCGTGCAGCGCGGCCTGACCAAGGCGGCGATGTTCCTGGCCAACGGCGAGGTCGTGCAGCCCGCCGACGTGCTCTACAAGAAGTCCATCATGGTCGAGCGCGGCAGCTTCCGCCCCATCACCAAGACCACGCTCGACATGCTCGAGTGCGCCACGAGCCTCTTCGTGCAAGAGCCGAAGGTGCAGGGCGAGGAAGTCACCGTGCTGATGGAGATGACTTTGAAAAACCTCATCGAGGGCGACCGCATTGACCCGAAGGACTTCCTCGACCGCGTGGACATCCTCGGTGCGCTGGGCAAGAACGTGCTCATCTCGAACTACGGCGAGTATCACCGGCTCGCCGCCTACCTGTTCCGCCACACGAAGAAGATGATCGGCATCGTCATGGGCGTGCCGACGTTGCGGGAGATTTTCGAGGAAAAGTATTATACCGACCTCGAGGGTGGCATCCTCGAAAGCTTTGGGCGGCTTTTCAAAAACGATCTCAAGCTCTACGCCTATCCGCTGCGCGAAGCGAAGACCGGTGCGCTCATCACCGCGGGCAACCTGCGCGTGGCGCCGAACCTCCGGCACCTCTACGCTTACCTCGTCGAGAACCGCCTCATCGAAAGCCTCCGCGACTTCGACGAGCGTTGCCTACCCATCTTCTCGCGCGACGTGCTCGCGCGCATCCGCTCCGGCGACCCCGCGTGGGAGACGATGGTCCCGCCCACCGTGGCGCAGATGATCAAGGAGCGGCGGCTCTTCAACTACGGCGCGGCCACGCTCCCGGCAGGAACTCCACCCGCGAATACTTTAGGCTAGATTGGCCGCGCCCCCGCCCGTAACGTCGCCGCCAACACAGCTAACCCGACGCGCACTATGGCCGAATTTTCCTTCAACTGCCCCTTCTGCAACCTCGAACTGAGCATCGACGAGTCCGGCATCGGCCAAGAGATCGAGTGCCCCGGCTGCAAGGAAGTGCTCATCATCCCCGTGCCCGGCGGCGGCGGCGCGGATGTCGAGGAGCAACGCATCCCGGAGATTCCCCAGAGCAGTTTCCCCGAAGCCAAGATCATCAAGAACGCCTCGCAGTCCCTCACCGTCGCCGCCAAGACCGTCAAGAAGCTGCGCGTGAAATCCTTCCGCCACCACGAGCATGTGAAGGACGGCAAGGACGGCTTCGACGACGCGGTGTCCAACTTCCTCGCCCAGCACCCGGAGGACGACATTGTCAGCATCACGGGCATCCAATACACCCACCACCTCAAACAGAAGGATGCCGAGGGCAAAGAGACCACCACGCCCATCACCGAATACGGCGTGCTCGTGGAATACAAAGCCTGAGCGGCGATGGCCAAGCCGGTCCCCAAGCCCATCGCCCCCGCCGAACTGCTCGAGCTCGCGCACGGCGTCCTGAAGGCCGACCGCTTCCCGCACCTCGCCACCATGGATGGCGACCAGCCGCGCCTGCGCCCCGTCTCGCCCGTGCGCACGGACGGCTTCACGGTGTATGTGGCGAACCTCCGTTGCTACCACAAGACCGGCGAGATTGCCGCGAACCCCAAGGTTGAACTCTGCTACCTCGACGACGGTCACAACCAGGTCCGCCTCACCGGTGTCGCAGAAATTGTGACCGAGCGCCCGTTGCTCCAAGAAATCTGGGACGCCAACCCGCTCATGCGCCAGTTCCTCGGCTCCTTGGACAACCCGATGCTCCTCGTTTATCGCATCCGCCCCACGCGCGTCCGCTACATGCAGGAGTGGGCGCTGGAGTATCACGAAGTCCCGCTCGCATAGGCGAACGGGCTGTAGCTCGGCCTCAGCGGTCACAGACCGTCGCTACAGTTGAGCCCACCTGCTCGCTTTCTCACCTGCTCGCTCCCCGCCCAGCGCGAGCACGCGCGCGAACTGTTCCTTCGTCAGCGGCGACACCGAGAGGCGCGACTGCCGCACCAGCGGGATGCCCGCCAGCAGCGCGTCCGCCTTGATGGCGTCGAGCGGGACAGGTTTCGCCAGCGCCTTCACTGGCGCGAGGTCCACGCAAGACCAGTCGCCCTCCTTCGCCGTCGCGTCGGGATACGCCTCCCGCGTGACTTTTGCGATGCCGACGACCTGCTTGTCGGTCACGCTGTGGTAGAAGCACACGAGGTCACCACACCGCATGGCGCGCAGGTTGAGGCGAGCCTGGAAGTTCCGCACGCCCGTCCACGCCGTGCCGCCGTCCTTCACGAACGTCGCCCACGCGTAAGCCGCCGGTTCCGACTTCACGAGCCAGTAGTTCATGACCAGAGGATGCGGTGGGCGAGCGGGTTGGAGCAAGGCGGGGAAGGGATTTTTGCCACGAAAGAGCGCAGAGAACAGGCCAAGCAATTCAAACCCTCTTCTTTGTGTCCTCTGCGCCCTTTCGCGGCGAAGCCCCTCCGGGCAACGGCTCAAGTCCGCTTCCTCGGCGACCTTCGCAGCCCGTTCTGAAACCACAGTTTCCACACCATGAAGAGCGCTTCCTTGACGATGCCTTTGGAAATCTTCGAGTTCCCCTGGAAGCGGTCGGTGAAGATGATGGGCACCTCCGTCACGGTCAGGCCCTGCCGCCAGATTTTGTGCGTCAGCTCGATTTGGAAGCTGTAGCCGTTGGACTGCACGGCATCGAGGTCCAGCGCCTGGAGCGTCGCGCGACGGAAGCACTTGAAGCCGCCGGTCGGGTCGCTGATGGGCAGGCCGGTGATGACGCGCACATACTTCGCCGCGCTGAGGGAAAGCACGAGGCGGTTGAGCGGCCAGTTGATGACACGGATGCCGTTGCAGTAGCGCGAGCCGATGACGAGGTCCGCCGTCTGCGCGGCGGTGAGGAACTTCGGGATGTCGTCCGGGTTGTGGGAGAAGTCGCCGTCCATCTCCAAGATGAACTCGTAGCCGCGCTCCAGCGCCCACTTGAACCCGGCGAGGTAGGCGCGACCCAAGCCGTTCTTCTCCGCGCGGTGCAGGACATGGATGCTCGGGTGCTTCGCGGCGAGTTCGTCGGCGAGCTGGCCGGTGCCATCGGGGGAATTGTCATCCACCACCAGCAGGTCCACGGCCGGGTGGAGTTGCAACACGCGCGCCGCGAGCGGGGGAAGGTTCTCCCGCTCGTTGTAGGTCGGCACGATGACGAGGGCGCGCAGGCTCATGCTTGAAGGCTGGACGAGCGTCAAGGAACCACCGCCCCAACTCAAGCCGGGATTCCCCGTAGCCGCGCTGTAGCACCAAGTTGGCGTCCCGAAGCGAATCCGGCTGCCGGACCTGCGTCAGAGCCACCATGCCCGCAAGCTCCAAGCTCCAAGCTCCAAGCTCCAAAGAAGCTCCAATTCTCAAGCGCCAAGTGGCGGGGACGACGCGCCGTTTGGTGTTTGGCGCTTGGTGCTTCTTTGGCGCTTGGTGCTTGGGTTTTGGCGCTTCCGCTTCCGGCGAGTTCGACTTCTTCGAGCGCCGCATCCGGCCCGTGCTGGCGCAGCATTGCTACGAGTGCCACAGCGCGCAGAGCAAGTCGCTCAAGGGCGGCCTGCGCGTGGACACTCGCGAGGGTCTGCGCCTCGGCGGCAAGTCCGGCACGCCCGCCATCGTCCCCGGTGACGCGGAGAAGAGCCTTCTCCTCCAAGCCCTGCGCCACACCAGCGACGACTTAAAGATGCCGCCGAAGCGCAAGCTCTCGCCGCAGCAAATCGCCGACTTCGAGCAGTGGATTCGCGCCGGCGCGCCGGACCCGAGGGCGGGGGAGCGGTCAGCGGTCAGCGGTCAGCGGTCAGCCAAGCAGCACTGGGCGTTCGTGCCGGTGCGGGAGCAAGTGTTGCCGAAGGTGAAGGACACGAGCTGGCCGCAGACGCCCATTGACCACTTCATCCTCGCGAAGCTGGAGGCGAACTCACTGAAGCCCAGCCCGCCCGCCGACCCGCGCACGTTGATTCGCCGCATGACCTACGACCTCACGGGTCTGCCGCCGACGCCGGAGGAAGTCGAGGCGTTCGCGAAGGCCTGCTCAATCGGCAATCGGCAATCGGCAATCGGCAATCTCGCCGATCGCCTCCTGGCCTCCCCGCACTACGGCGAGCGCTGGGCGCGCCACTGGCTGGACGTGGCGCGCTACGCGGACACCAAGGGCTACGTCTATGCCCGCGAAGAGCGCTTCTACACGCACTCCCACACCTACCGCGACTGGGTCGTCCGCGCGCTGAACAACGACCTCCCCTACGACCGCTTCCTCATGCTTCAGATAGCTGGAGACCAACTTGTCGAAGGGTCCAAGACCCAAGGTCCAAATTCCAAAGTCACCGAGGGCATCGTGAACCCGACGCCCGGCTCTCAACTCTCAACTTTCAACTCTCAACCGTCGCGCAGCGACTTGGCCGCCCTCGGCTTCCTCACCGTCGGCCGCCGTTTCATCGGGCTCACGCACGAGATTATCGACGACCGCATCGACGTGGTGACGCGCGGCACGATGGGCCTGACCGTCCAGTGCGCCCGCTGCCACGACCACAAATACGACCCCATCCCGACCGCCGACTACTACTCGCTCTACGGCGTGTTCCAGAGCAGCGCCGACGAGCTGGTGCAAGTGGAGTTCCCTGAAAAGTCCGACGCGCTCGCCGCCTTCGAGAAGGAATACCAAACCCGCCTCACCAAGCTGAACTCCACCATGGCCACGCGCCGCGCCGAGACCGCCGCCCGCGCCCGCGCCCGCGTGACGGACTACCTCCTCGCGCAGTTCGAGCTGCACAAATATCCCGAGGAAGGCTTCGACCAAATCCTCACCGACCAAGACCTCATCCCCGCCACCGTCCGCCGCTGGCAGGCGTATCTGGAGCAAGCCAAGCAGCGCCGCGACCCCGTCTGGACCCTCTGGCACACCAGCGCGCAACTGCCGACCAACAACTTCCCGACCGCCGCCGCCCAACTCAAAACTCAAAACCCCAAACTCGAAACCCTCCTCACCCCCGCGCCCCAGTCCATGCGGGAAGTCGCCGAGCGCTACGGCAAGGTCTTCGTCGCCATCGAGCAGCAGTGGCAGGCCGCGCTCGCCGCCGCGAAGACGAACAATTCCCCTCCGCCCACCGCGCTACCCGACCCGCACGCCGAAGCCCTCCGCCAAGTGCTTTACGCCGACAACTCACCCGCCGTCGTCCCCAACGACGGCATCGTGAACACCGAGTTACTCTTCACCTCCAAGCACACGGAAGAACTCTGGAAGCTCCAAGGCGAAGTAGATCGCCACCTTATCCGCACGCCGGTCTCGCCCGCCCACGCCCTCATCGTCACCGACCGCGAGCCGCAGCAGAACCCGCGCGTCTTCCTGCGCGGCGACCCGAAGAACAAGGGCGACGCCGTGCCGCGCCAGTTCCTGCAAGTCCTCGCCGGCCCGCAACGCCAACCCTTCACGCACGGCAGCGGGCGGCTGGAACTTGCCCGCGCCATCGCCAGCCCCGCCAACCCGCTCACCGCCCGCGTGCTGGTGAACCGACTCTGGCTCCACCACTTCGGTGCCGGCCTCGTCACGACCCCCAGCGACTTCGGCCTGCGCGCCGAGCCGCCCAGCCACCCCGAACTGCTCGACTGGCTCGCGCGGCGCTTCGTGGCGGAGGGCTGGAGTTTGAAGGCGATGCACCGGCTCATGGTGACGAGTGCGGCGTATCAGCAGAGCGGAGAGTTTTCAGTGTTCAGTAATCAGTATTCAGTTGCGGCCAAGGAGTCCGGTCTCCCCACTGAAAACTGGAAACGCGCCACCGCGCTCGACCCCGAGAACCGCCTGCTCTCCCACGCCAACCGCCAGCGCCTCGACTTCGAGGAGCTCCGCGACTCGCTCCTGGCCGCGAGCGGTGAACTCGACGCCACGGCCGGCGGCAAGCCCGTGGACATCCTCAGCAGCAAGCGCCGCAGCCTCTACGGCCTCGTGGACCGCCAGTATCTGCCCGGCGTCTTCCGCGTCTTCGACTTCGCCAATCCCGACCTCCACATCCCGCAGCGCCACGAGACCACGGTGTCGCAACAGGCACTCTTCTTCCTGAACCACCCGTTCGTCGCCGCCCGCGCCAAGGCGCTCGCTGCTCGCAAGGATTTCACCAGCCTCAGCTCGCCGGAGGAGAAGGTCCGCCTCCTCTACCGCGCGCTCTACCAGCGCGAGCCGACACCCGCGCAAACCGCCGCCGCCGTGCGCTTCGTGGCGGAAGCGGAAGCGAACGCACCGCAAGCGCCCAAGCCCCCGCCGGAAAACCAGTGGCGTTACGGCTGGGGCGAATACGACGAGGCCGCGCGCAAGCTCAAGAACTTCGCCGCGCTCCCGCACTTCACCGGGAAGGCCTGGCAAGGTGGCCCGCAGTGGCCCGACGCCAAGCTCGGCTGGGCGCAACTCACCGCCGAGGGCGGGCACGCGGGCAACGACCTCCAGCACGCCGTCATCCGCCGCTGGGTCGCGCCGCGCGATGGCGTCGTGAGCATCGCGGGCCGCATCGCGCACGAGACCAGCGCGGGCGACGGCGTCCGCGCGTTCATCAGCCACAGCCAAGCCGGCCAGCTCCGCACCGTGACGGTTCACAACTCAGCGGAGGATGTGCGCGTGGCATCCGCGGCGGTGAAGGCAGGCGACACGATTGACTTCATCGTGGACTACCGCGCGAACCTGAACAGCGACGAGTTCAAGTGGTCGCCGGTCATCACGGAGTTGAACACCGCCGCCGCCGCTGGCGCGCCCGTGCTGGTGAAGGAGTGGGACGCGAAGAAAGACTTCCGTGGCGTGGAAGTGCTGGCGCTCCCCGCCCTCCCGCCGTGGGCGCAGCTCGTGCAAGTGCTCCTCTCGGCGAACGAGTTTCTGTTCGTGGACTGAAGGCGGCAACCGCTCGCAGGCCAGCGACATCCCCAAGCACCCGGAGCGCGGCAGTCACGGAATTGTCACTTGGTTTTCACGCGTGGGGCGGACCATCCTCGTGCGCATGAAGAAGTATGTTGCGGAAGCCCTCGGCACGTTCGCGCTCGTGTTCGCGGGCACCGGCGCCATCGTCATCAACCAAGCCAGCCAAGGAGCCATCACGCACGTTGGCATCGCCTTGACGTTCGGGCTGGTGGTGCTGGCGATGATCTACACGTTGGGCGAAGTCTCGGGCGCGCACCTGAACCCGGCGGTGACGCTGGGCTTCTGCGCCGCCGGCCGGATGCCGTGGAGCGACGCGCTGCCTTACCTCGCAAGCCAGTGCGTCGGGGCCTTTGCAGCGAGCGGGTTGCTCCGCGTGCTGTTTCCGCAGAGTGCCACGCTCGGCGCGACGTTGCCGGCGGGCGCAGTGATGCAGTCGTTCGTGCTCGAGGTGGTGCTCACGGCGATCCTCATGTTTGTCATCCTGAGCGTCTCAACCGGCGCGAAGGAAAAAGGTCTCACCGCCGGCATCGTGGTCGGCGCGGTCATCGCGTTGGAGGCGCTGTTCGCCGGTCCCATCTGCGGTGCCTCGATGAACCCGGCGCGCTCGCTGGCCCCGGCGGTGGTGGCGGGGCAACTGGAGCACCTGTGGATTTACTTGGTCGCGCCTGTGATCGGCGCACAACTCGGCGTGCCCGCCTGCCGTTGCGTGCAGGCGGACGGTTGCTGTGGTGCGATGAAAGCGGCGTGAACGCAATGAAGCGGAGCCAGATTACGATTATAATTACGCGCAAGAGCCGATGCGGAAACCCGGCTCCTCATCTTGTTCCTCCCTTGTTTTTCCCATGAACCCCAAACCTCTCGTCCTCATCCTCTGCACCGGTAACTCCTGCCGCAGCCACCTCGCGGAAGGCCTGCTGCGCCAGTTCGCCGGCGATCTGCTCGAAGTCGCCAGCGCCGGCTCGAAACCCGCTGGCTACGTGCACCCGTTGGCAATTGAAGTGATGCGCGAGGCGGGCCTGGATCTCAGCGCCCACACCTCGAAGCACATGAACGAGTTTCTCAACCGCCAGGTGGAGACCGTCATCACCGTCTGCGGCAACGCGGATCAGGCGTGTCCGCTCTTCCCCGGGCAGGTGAACCGCCACCACTGGCCCTTCTACGACCCGGCGCACGCGACAGGCACGGAGGCGGAGAAGCTGGCGGTGTTCCGCCGGGTGCGGGATGAAATTGCCGCCGTCTTCCGAGCTTACGCGGATGGTCGGCGGGATGCGCCGCAGGTGTGAACGGCGGGCGGTTCAGAGCAAGCTGGCTTGCTTGCCGACGACGAGCTTCAGCCCAAGTTTCTTGTAACTCAACTCCGTCGCTACGCGGCCTTGGGGGGTGCGCTGGAGGTAGCCTTCCATGATGAGGTAAGGCTCGTAAACTTCCTCGATGGTGTCCGGCTCCTCGCCCACGGCGACCGCGAGAGAACTCACGCCCACCGGGCCGCCGCCGAACTTCACGATGACGGTTTCGAGGATGCGCTTGTCCATCTCGTCGAGTCCGTTCTGGTCGATCTCCAGCATCGCCAGCGCCTTGTCGGCGACCAGTTCGGTCACGCGACCGTCGTGGCGGACTTGGGCGTAATCGCGCACGCGGCGCAGGAGGTTGCCGGCGATGCGCGGGGTGCCACGACTGCGCCGGGCGATTTCCATCGCGCCGGTTTCCTCCATCTCCACGTTCAGCAAACGCGCGGCGCGGAGGATAATTTTCTGGAGCTGCGCGGCATCATAGTAGTCCAGCCGCTCGCGCATGCCAAAGCGCGTGAGCAAGGGCGCGGAGAGCAGGCCGCTGCGGGTGGTCGCGCCGATGAGGGTGAAGCGCGGAAGGTTCAGACGGACGCTCCGGGCGTTCGGCCCTTGGTCAATGATGATGTCCAACTTGAAGTCCTCCATCGCCGGGTAGAGATACTCCTCGATGGTTTTCTGGAGGCGGTGGATTTCATCAATGAAGAGCACGTCGCCCTCTTCGAGATTGGTGAGCAAGCCCGCGAGGTCGGCGGCCTTCTCGATGGTCGGGCCGCTGGTGGCCTTGACGTTCGCGCCCATGGCCTTGGCGAGGATGTTGGCGATGGTCGTCTTGCCCAGGCCGGGCGGACCGGAGAGGAGGATGTGGTCGAGCGCTTCGCCGCGTTGCTTGGCGGCTTGCACGGAAATTTCGAGGCGTTCCTTGACCTTGGCCTGGCCAGTGAAGTCCGCGAAGACTGACGGACGCAGTGTCGTTTCCAACACCACGTCGGGATTGTTCAGAGTGGCAACGGGACGCTCGGCCATGGCGCGAGAGGATGGGAGAGCGAGCGCGGGAGCGGCAAGGGGTTACTTCGTCCCGATGGCGTAGAGCGACGCGAAGCCGCGCAGGTAGAGGCGGCCGTTGCTGATGGCGGGCGAGGCGGTGAACTGGTCGGAGAGCTTGTGCTTGCCGAGGATTTCCAGCGTCTCGCCGGGTTTCACCACGGTGAACGTGCCGTCTTTCGCGGTGAGCAGGAGCTTGCCGTCCGCGATGACCGGCGAGGCACGGTAGGTCTGCGCGTGGAAGCGGTCGGAGAAGAATTGCTTCCCGGTCTTCGCGTCGAGGCAGGTGAGCACGCCGTTCTCGCGGCAGAGGAAGACACGGCCTCCGAACACCACCGGCGAGGGCACGTCCGGCGTGCCGCTGGCGACGCGCCAAGCCTCGCCCTTGCCGCCCGCGCTGATGACGCCGCTCGCGTCCGGCGACACGGCGACGACCGCGCCGTTCTTGGCGGTGGGGATGATAATGAGGTCTGCGACCGCGACGGGCGACGTGACGAAGCGCAGCGTGGCGTTGTAGCGGTCCTTGGGATTCAGGTCGCCGAGCCGCCAGACTTCCTGGCCGTCGGTGAGGCTATGCGCGATGGCGTAGTCGTTGCCGTGGGTGATGAGGCGGGCGTCGTTGCCGCGGACCCAAAGGCAGGGCGTGGCGTAGGAGTTGAGGCACTCGGCCTTGCCGTCGCTGGGGCGGTTGACCTTCCAGACTTCCTTGCCGGTCGCGGCGTCGAGCGCGACGACGAGCTGGGCGCGCGGGTGGATGAACTGGAGGTAGAGCCGCCCGTTGTGCAGCACCGGCGTGCTGTGCATGCCGAAGTCGTAGTTGAACTTGCCGTAACGCTCCTGCGCGTTGAGCCGCCAGACTTCCTTTCCGCCGAAGTCGAAGGCGGCGAAATCGCCAGTGCCCACGAGGGCGAAGACGAGTTTGCCATCCGTGCAGGGCGAGGGAGAAGCGCTGTTGCCCTCGCCGCCGCGCGCCTTGGAACTGCCTTCACCGAGCTTCTGCTTCCACAGGAGTTTGCCGTCGGTGCCGAGGCAGAGGAGCACCAAGTCGTTGCCGTCCTCGCTGGTGAGGAAGATGCGGTCGCCCCAGACGGCGGGCGTGGCGGAACCCATGCCGGGCAACGCGGTCTTCCAGAGCACGTTCTTCGTGTCGCTCCACTCGGTGGGTAAGCCGGTCTCGCGACTGACGGCGTCGTGGCGCGCGCCGCGCCACTGGGGCCAGTGGTCAGCGGGGCAAAGGGTGGCGGTGAGCAGCAGGCCGAGGGCGGCGGGGAGGAGGCTGAATTTCATGAGCGGGTTAATGACGGAGCTGGGAACGGGTGGCTTCAGCGAGGCGCGCACTATGGAGTGCGGCGGCAGAGCGCAGCGGCGACGCCGCTTTCGGCGTCACGAGGGCAGTGAGGCAACCGTGACGTCCGGTGCGGAGCTCGAGTTCGGTTGTCCTTCGCGTTTTTTCATTGCAGAAAGCGGTGTCGGCGCTGCGCTCTGCCACCTCAGTCCAAAGGCCTGTGCGTCCTCGCCAGCCCTGCCCACTGGTTCACCGTCGGCTGGTCACGGCCGCGACCATGCCCAACACCAGCAGTGCCACGACCAGCCCGAGGAAAATCCACACGATGACCGAGGTCTTGTATTTGATGTGCGGGGTCTGGGCGATGACTTGTGCGTATTCGGCGGTCATCACGGTGCGGCCCTTCTTCGAGTGGAGGAGATAGAGGATGTATCCGTTGATGAGCGTGCCAATCGGAAAGCCCAGCAGGCCCAGGCACGAGAACAGCGTGGCCGGGGTGCGCGCCGAGGGTTTCAGACAGCGCAGGCCGTGGGCGGTCCATAGTTGGAGGGCGCCGAGGAAGCCAAGGAAACCGCCGCCAAGAATCACCCCAATGCCGGCCTCGGGGGAGTTGCGGTCTGCAGTCAGACCCGTGATGAAAAGTGCGATTGCGGCGAACACCACCGCCACGCCGCCTACGTAGTAGAGCGAGCCGACGGATCGGATGGAGGCCTCGTGTTTCAGGTGTTCGTTCCGCACGGCTTCTGCGTCACCGAGCGGGGTGACGACGCCTTCTTGGAGGCGTTGGACAGCGGCGGGTTTGCAGGCAGCGCAGAAGAACGAGCCGTCCAGCGGGACGACGTTGTCCCGGGTGAAAACTCCACGGCATCCGCTGCACGCGACGCTGACGGCGGTGGAAAGTTTGGGCGGCTGTCCTGCGGCTGCGGCGGGGCGGGCTTCGGCCAGCGGTTTCCAATCCGCCATGCCGTCCCGCCACACAAGGGTGTCAGACCGGAGTTCGCCTTGCGCCGCGAGGCGGTCCAACTCGGCCTCGGTGACGGGGCCTTTGCGCTCCGAGCCGACGGCGTAAAACCACGTCATGATGAGCGCGAGTCGGGTTGGCGGCGCGGCGGGCCGTTCAGATGAACGGCGTGCTGCCGGGCCGCGCGACGGGCGCGACGGGGAGCTTCATGTCCCACTTGATATCCTTCGGGAAGAGGTCTTCCTTCGAGTTCAGCGCCATCTCCCAGGTGATTTCCTTGCCGGTGTAAGCGGCCATGCGCGCCATGATCGCGCAGAGCGTGGTCTTGATGAACCGGTCGCCCGTGTTGAGCGGCTTGCCCGCGCGGATGCTCGCATACATCTCGTCGTGCTCGGTCTGATAGCCGTTCTGGGTCTTGTCGCCGTTCCAACGCCAGCGGTTCTCGCCGGTGATGACGTGGCGTTTGCTGCCGCTCTCGCCTTCATAGACGCCCTTGGTGCCATAGACCCGTTCGGTGACTTCGCTGTGGCAGCGATCGAACTGGCGGGTGTAGTGGTAGCCCCTCACGCCGTTGGCCCATTTGTATTCGGCGGCGAAGTGGTCGTAGATGTTGCCGTATTCGCCACCGGGCTCGCCGGGGCGCACCTGGCGTCCGCCGGTGCAAATCACGCTCTCGGGTGGCTCGTCTTTCATCGCCCACATGAGCTTGTCAATGGAGTGGACGGCTTGCTCGACGACGTGGTCGCCAGAGAGCCAGGTGAAGTAATACCAACGGCGAATCTGCCACTCGAGGTCGGTCTTGGTATTCGTGCGGTTCCACTTCGGATAACGGTCCACCGCAGTGTTATAGTAGCTGGAGTAGATGGCCTGGATGTCGCCCACCGCGCCGTCGTGAATCTTCGCGAACACCTCGCGATTCGCCGTGGTCCAGCGCCAGACGAAGCCGTCCACGAGCGCGAGATTCTTCTGCTTCGCCAGCTTGATGCTCTCCATCACCGAGCGCACGCCGGGGCCGTCCACCGCCATCGGCTTCTCGGCGAAGACGTGTTTGCCGGCCTCGATGGCCGCCTTGATGTGCATCGGGCGGAAGCCGGGAGAAGTGGTGAGCAACACGACATCCACGCCACTGTTGAGGACTTTCTGGAAGGCATCCAGGCCGGTGAACTGCCGCTCCGGCGCGACGCTGACCTTCTCGGGATTCTTCGCCTGCTCCTTCTTCAGCGACTCGAGGCCGGAATCAATCTTGTCCTGGAAGATGTCGCCCATGGACCACATGACGAGGTTCGAGTCGGCGTTGAGCGCCTGATTCGCCGCGCCGGTGCCGCGCCCGCCGCAGCCCACCCAGCCGATCTTGATCTTGTCGCCCGCCGCCGCCGCATTGGCGACGTGGGGGAAGTGGACCGCGGTCGCGAGCGCGCCGCCGGCGACGGCGGAGGATTTCACAAACTCGCGACGAGTGGCGGAAAGGAGCGGGGAGGCGTTCATAGATGTGTCTTGCTGTCACCGAGAGGTTCGAGGTAACGGGAAAGCGGTGTCAAGGCTGCGGTCGGAAAGCGGCATGAGGCGGGGGCACAGGACGGCTACGCCATCTCCAGCCCGCGCAGCGTGCCCTTGCCCGTGCTGAACTGGTCGGTCTCGATGCCGATGCGCTGGAGCATGGAGACGTAGAGGTTCGTGAGCGGGTAGTTGTTGTCCTTGTTGAAGGCGAGGTGCTGACCGTGCTTGAAGCCGCCGCCGGCCAGCAGCACCGGGAGGTTCACGTTCGAGTGCGAGTTCGCGCTGCCCATCGGCGTGCCGTAGAGGACCATGGTGCGGTCGAGGAGGGATTGGTTTTCCTCCTTCGTCCCGGCGAGGGCGGTGAGGAAGCCGTTGAGTGCATCGAACTGCTTCTCTTCGTGGCCCCGCAACTCGGCGAGCGCCTCGGGGCGGTTGCCGTGGTGCGTGATGTTGTGGATGACCACGGTGTCGATGAAGAGGGAGATGAGGCGGGTGGAGTCAGTCTCGAGCGCGAGCTTCATCACCTCGAACATCAGGCGGGTCTTGGCGACGAACTCCTTGCCGTCATCAATGTCCTCGGGGGCCTTGGCGGTGACGACGGGCTTGGGTTTGTATTCCCATTCCTCGGAGCTGTGCAGGCGTTGTTCGAGGTCGCGGACGGAGGTGTAGTATTGGTCCATGCGCGCCTGGTCGGCCTTCGAGAGGGAGCGGTTGAGGCGCTTGGATTGGTCGCCGACGAAGTCCAGCAGGCTGCGGCCTTGTTTGATGGCCTCGACGTTGGCGGCGACTTCCTTGGGGTTGCCTTGGATGAAGAGCTTTTGAAAAAGCTTCTTGGGACTCTTCTCCGCCGGGATGGGCGCGCCGCTGCGGGTGTAGCTCAACGTCTGGCCTTCGCTGGACATCGCGAGCACGAGCGACGGATAGCGCGTGTGGTTGCCGACGCGCTCGGCGGCGAACTGGTCGAGGGAAATCCAATTGCGGAAGCCGCCGCGCTCCGGATGCGGCGTGCCGGTGAGGAAGCACTTCTCCGCCGCGTGCGCGCCGGTGACGCCGGGATGACTGGTGCCGGAGAGGACGGTCATCTGCTGCCGGTGCGCGGCGAGGCGCTCCAGATACGGGCTGGCCGCGTAGTCCTTGCCGGCTTTCTCGGGGAAGAAGAACTGCGGGAGGATGCCCATGTTCGTCTCGATGCACACCATGCGGCGCGGCGGAGCCTTGCTGGCGTCGGCCCCGAACGCGGGGCGCATGGCATCAAGGAACGGCAACGTGAGGGAGACGCCCGTGCCGCGGAGGAAGGTGCGGCGAGACAAGGCGACGCGGGTGAGGGCGTAAGGAGCTTTCATCGTGGCGTTCGGTTCAGTCGTGCGACGGAATGCCTGACGATGCGCACCCAAGTGTCTTCATCGGCACGGCTCTGGAACACCAATGATCGCTCCGACAGCCCAGCGGGTTAGCGGCTCACGACGTTCTGCCGGACCAGCAGGCTGCGGCCCATGCGGATTTCCTGGCCGTCTTGGATGCCCTCGGCCAGGGCGAAGCCTTTGGGCGCGAAGACGAGGATGGTGGAGCCGTGTTGGAACCAGCCCATCTCCTGGCCTTTGCGGAAGGCGGCGTCGCAGGGGATTTCGTTGGGGCCGGGGTAGCGGGGGTGGAACAGCGTGCCCAAACACGGGATGCGGATGCTGGCGACGAGGACGGCGGCCACGGCGACGAGGGTGATGGTCGGGCCGCCGGGTTGTAGCTCGCAGCGGAAGGCGGCGCGCTCGTTTTTGCAGAAGAGTTTCTCCACGCGCTTGAGGGCGATGGGGTTCACGTTCCAGGTGTCGCCGGAGATGTAGGTGATGTGGCGGAGGTGGCAGTCGTAGGGGGCGTGGAAGCGGTGATACATGCTGGAGCGGAGGCGGAGGGTGACGTAGCAGCCGCCTTCGTATTTTGCCGCTTCGTCACCGTTTCCGAACAGTTCCGTCACCGAGTAGGGGAACCCTTTGGCTTGAAAGACTTGTTGTCCTTGCACGACTCCGCACTGACCCACAATCGCATCGCAGGGGCTGGTGAGCACTCCGGGGGCCGGGTCCACGGTGCGCGCGCCGGGTTTGAGTTCGCGGGTGAAGCAGTCATGCACGCTGGTGAAGTGGGTTTTCTTGGCATCGCTCAGGTCGAGTTCGGTGAAGAGTTTCCACGCCCAGAGGGAAAGGTCGCGGATGAGGGGCTGCTCGATTTGGCTGAACCAGCCCATGAAGCGGGTGACGGCCAGGCGCGGGATGCGGTTGGTGAGGAGGAAGTTGAGGTCCTCTTGCTGGAAGATGCGGTCGCGGAAACTTTTGGTGCTCACGGATGCGGGGTGGGGAAGGGAATGTCGGCTGATAGAATTAGGAACCCAGAATGATTACCAACAACATGGCGATGGTGGGGTCGGCGGTGGGCGCGGCGGCGCTCTTGTTGCCGCGGGTGAAGCGGCGGCTGGAGCTGTCGCGGGCGAAGCATCGCTCGCTGACGGGGCATTCCAAGATGGCCAAGCGGTTCGCGGCGTTGATTCCCGGCTACGCTTACGGGCCGGAGGAATTCTTCAACGCGGACGGCGCGCCCGCTGAAATCGTGGAGCGGCGGAAGCTGGGTTTTGAGCGGCTCGCGACCTTGCTGCGCGAGCGGAGTCCCAAGTCCATCGCGCTCACGGCGCAGGCTCGCGCGGGAATTTCTGACCTGCAATTCACCGGTGCTTACCGCGTGCCGTTTCAGTTCAGTCCTTACTGCCGCGAACACTTGAAGGTGGGTTCCTTCGTCGAGTCGGCGAGCGGGGTGATGGTGCAGGACTTGGACGGGAATCACTTTTACGACCTGACCGGGTCGTATGGCGTGAATGTGTTCGGCGTGGATTTCTACAAGGCGTGCATCCGCGAGGGCGCGGCGCGGGCGGAGGCGCTGGGGCCGGTGCTGGGCTCGTATCACCGGTGCGTGGCGGAGAACGTGGAGCGGTTGCGCGGCATCTCGGGACTGGACGAGGTCTCCTTCCACATGTCCGGCACGGAGGCGGTGATGCAGGCAGTGCGGCTGGCGCGGTATCACTCGAAGCGCACGCATCTGGTGCGGTTCTGCGGCGCGTATCACGGTTGGTGGGAGGATGTGCAACCGGGTCCGGGCAATCCGATTTCCCCGCGCCACACTTACACGCTGGAGGACATGGACCCGGCGGCGCTGCACGTCCTCCGCACGCGCAAAGACATCGCGTGCGTGCTGATTAACCCGTTGCAAGGGCTGCATCCCAACGCGCCCGCGCCGGGCGACTCGACGTTGGTGGACAGCGGGCGCAAGGCGAAGTTTGACCGCGTGGCTTACACGGCGTGGTTGAAGGAATTGCGCGAGGTCTGCACGGCGCGCGGCATTGTGCTCATTCTCGACGAGGTGTTCGTCGGCTTCCGACTCGCGCCGCGCGGGGCGCAGGAGTATTTCGGGATTCAAGCCGACATGGTCACCTACGGGAAAACCATCGCGGGCGGACTGCCGGTGGGCGTGCTGTGCGGGCGGAGCAATCTGATGCGGCGCTTCCGGGAGGAGCGGCCGGCGGACCTGTGCTTCGCGCGGGGCACGTTCAATTCCCACCCGTATGTGATGACCTCGATGCAAGTGTTCCTGGAGCGCACGGAGTCTCGCGAGGTCAAGAAGCTCTACGAGAACCTCGACGCGACTTGGAACGAACGGGCCGAGCGCCTCAACGCCGCGCTCGCGAAAGAGAAGCTCCCCCCGCGCGTGGCGAACTTCTCGACCATCTGGACGGTGACCTACGAGCAGCCGTCGCGTTACAACTGGATGTTTCAGTTCTACCTCCGCGCCCAAGGGCTGGCCTTGAGCTGGGTGGGCACGGGGCGTTTTATCTTCAGCCTTAACTACACACCGCAGGACTTCGATGAAGTCCTGCGGCGCTTCGTGTTGGCAGCCCGTGCGATGGCCGACGACGGCTGGTGGTGGCGGAACCCGGCGCAGACGAACAAGACGATCCGCCGCGGTCTGCTGCGCGAGATGCTGCGGCATCGCCTCGGCTGGTGAATCAGGCGGCCTGCGACGGGCGGTGATTTTCCCGCACGTGGTGCATCGGGTCGATGAGTTCGCCCTTGAGCAGGAAGAGCGGGGCCTTGTGGTAGAGCTTAATGTCGTGGAAGGGGTCGGTGATAATCTTCGTCATCCACACGAGGCCGGTCTGGACGTTCTGGAGGAAGAACAGGTGAACCGTGCGGAAGAGGAGACCGCCCGCGCCGAGCCACAGCCAGAGGATGCCGAGCGAGTGGAAGTAATTCTGCCAGGTCCCGGTGGCTTCAAACATCCCGAAGAAGCTGCGGTTGAAATACAGCGTTACGGGGATCAGCGCCCACAGGGACATGAGCACGACCTTGCGCTGGAGGTTGTAGCCCACCTTGATGTCCTCCTTGTGCTCGTGCGTGGCTTGGTTCACTTCGTCGTAGCCGCGCGGCTCGAAGAAGAAGTGCCCGGCCTGGCGACTAGGCATGGAGATGAACCACGCGATGAGCGCCGACCACGCCGGCTCGATAAACAAGAACGCGTAGGCGACGACGAAGCTGATCGCGCTGATGAAGTGCAGCGCTTGGTTGATGCGGCTGTGGTGATAATAGCGATGGTCATCCATCCGCTGGGTGTGGAGGTTCTGTAAAAAATTGGTCATAGGTTTTAGTTGTTTGCCGACTTGGATCAGCACGCTTGGTAGCGGCGCTTGAACTCAGCACAACCTGTGGCACTCGTGTTACAGGAGCGCGACCAAACGAAAACCTTCAGGCAACAATCCCGGCGAACGCGCGCGTCGTTTACTAATTGTTTTCAACGCGTCTTCAATCCGTAACTTGCCCGCCCCAGCGTGTGGGGGACATGAGTGACGACCTTCCGACGGGACAACCGGTGTTGCCCGAAAACCAAGTTGCAACACGGCGGTTGCGCCTCGCCATCGTCACGGAGACTTACCCACCGGAAGTCAACGGCGTGGCCCAGACCATCGCGAAGGTGGTGGAGGGCCTGAGCCAGAATGGACACGAGATCACTCTCGTCCGCCCCAGCCAGGGCAAGGCCAGCAGCGGGGCCGTGAGCGCCGGCATTCGCGAGGTATTCGTCACGGGGGTGCCGATCCCGAAATACGGTCAGCTCAAGATGGGGTTGCCGGCGATGAACCGGCTCACGCGGCTCTGGCGCGCGCAGCGGCCTGACGTGGTGCACATCGTCACGGAAGGGCCGTTGGGCTTGTCCGCGCTGGCGGCGGCTAGGCGGCTAGGCCTGCCGGTGGCCTCCGAGTTCCGCACCAATTTTCACTCCTACTGCGCACACTACGGAGTCGGCTGGCTGGCGCGACCGATCATGGCTTATCTGCGGTGGTTCCACAACCGGACCGGCTGCACGATGGTGCCCACGCGCGCGCTGGCCAACGAGCTGGCGGCGAAAGGGCTGGAGAACCTCCACGTCGTGGCCCGGGGCGTGGACACGCAGCAATTCCATCCGAGTAAACGCTGTCCTGTATTGCGCGCGTCGTGGGGCGCCACGGCGGATTCATTGGTCGCGCTCTACGTCGGACGCTTGGCGGATGAAAAGAACCTGCCGGTGCTCATCTCCGCGTTCGAGCGGATCCGCCAATCGCGGCCGGACAGCAAGCTGGTGCTAGTCGGCGATGGTCCGGCGCGGGCGGACTTGCAACGGCGTTGTCCCTGGGCGGTCTTCGCGGGGATCCGGAAGGGCAAAGAACTGGCCCGCCATTACGCTTCAGGCGATCTGTTCCTCTTCCCCAGCCTCACCGAAACCTTTGGGAACGTGACGCCCGAGGCGATGGCGAGCGGCTTGGCAGTGCTGGCCTTCAACCACGCGGCGGCAGGAGAACTCATCCAACCCTGGGAGAACGGAGTCCTGGCCCAAGGCGGTAGCGGGCCCGATTTTATCAACTTAGCCGTGACACTTTCTCAGCGTCCGCAGGAGCTTGGTCAAATGCGGCAGCGAGCACGCCAGACCGTCTGCCGGTTGGGCTGGCCAAGCATCATCGAAGAGCTTGAGCAGGTTTACGCAGCGCTGAGAGCTCCTGTCTCCGCCAGCACCGCTTCCGAGTCACGCCCTGCCTTCCGAATCTTGAGCCGGGAGGACGTGACGCTTCAGCCGAGCGAAGCAGTGACGCGGTCAGCCGGCTGACGGCGGTGGATGCGCGCCGGGCCAGAGGCCGCGCACGGGCCGCAGACACGGGTCTACGTAACGGCGTCTCTCTGCCGAGGGGGGCTTAGGCCGCCGGCGCTTCCTCGCCGCGCTCCTCGCTGATGACGGGGGCGATGGCGAGGAGTTTGTCGCCGAGGTCGAGGTCCACGAGTTTCACGCCCATCGTGTTGCGGCTGGCTTCGCGGATGCCTTGCACGGGGATGCGGACCATCTGGCCGCCGGCGGTGATGAGCATGATTTCGTCGGTGTCTTTCACCGTGAGCGCGCCGACCACGCCGCCGGTCTTGTCGCCGGTCTTCATGGTGATAATGCCCTTGCCGCCGCGGGACTGGACGCGGTATTCGCCGAAGTCGGTGCGCTTGCCGATGCCGTTCTCGCCGGCGACGAGGAGCGTGGCGTCCGGGACAACAATGGCGGCGGCGACGAGGGTGTCGCCTGCTTCGAGGCTGATGCCGCGCACGCCGGTGGCGCTGCGGCCCATGCTGCGCACGTCGGATTCGTTGAAGCGGATGCTCATGCCGCCGTGGGTGATGAGAACCACGTCGTCGCCGGGGTCGGTCTCGCCGGTGCTGCCGCGCGTGAGTTTGACCTCGATGAGGGCGTCGCCGGGCTCAATGCCAATGGCGATGATGCCGCCTTTGCGGACGTTGCCGAACTCATTGAGGGTGGTTTTCTTCACCGTGCCCTGTTGCGTGGCGAAGAAGAGTTCGCCGGACTGTTCCCAGGTCACGTCGGCTTTGGTCGCGTCGATCTTAGACTGGATGCGGATGAGGGCGGCGATTTTCTCGTTGGCCTGGAGCTCAAGCAGGTTGGCGATGTTGCGGCCCTTCGAGGCGCGGCCCATGTCGGGAATCTCGTGGACGCGCTCGACATACACGCGGCCCGTGTTCGTGAAGAACATGAGGTAGTCGTGCGTGCTGGCGGTGAAAAGGTGCTCGATGAAATCGCTTTCCTCCGGCGTGTCGGCCTCGCGGGTGGTCATGCCGATGACGCCTTTGCCGCCACGGCGCTGGGCGCGGTAGGCGGAGACGGCGGTGCGCTTGAGGAGGCCGGCGTGGGTGAGGGTGATGATGACGCCCTCGTTCGCGATGAGGTCTTCGATGGCAATCTCGCCTTCGTCGGGGACGATTTGGCTGAGGCGCGGCGTGGCGTGCTTTTCCTTAATCGCCTTCAGCTCGGTCTTGATGATGGCCATGACGCGCGATTCCTTCGCGAGGATGTCCATGAGGTCTTTGATGACTTCGAGGAGGGCCTTGTATTCGGCCTCGACCTTGTCGATTTCCAGCCCGGTGAGCTGGTAGAGGCGGAGTTCGAGGATGGCGTCCACCTGGCGTTCGGCGAGGGCGTAGCGGCCGCCCTTGAGCTGGCTCTCGTGGCGGAGGAGAATCCCCCAACGCTCGACTTGCTCGCGGGACCAGCTGAAGGCGAGGAGTTTGACGCGGGCTTCTTCCTTGTTGTCGCTGCTGCGGATGATGTGGATGAACTCGTCGAGATTCGCGAGCGCGACGAGGTGGCCTTCGAGAATCTCGGCGCGGTCCTCGGCCTTGCGGAGCTCGAAGCGCGTGCGACGCAGGATGACCTCACGGCGATGGTCGATGTAGGCGGAGATGAGCTGCTTGAGGTTCAGTGTCTTGGGCTTGCCGTGGTCAATGGCGAGGGCGTTGACGCTGAAGGAAACCTCGAGCTGCGTGTGCTGAAAGAGGTTGTTGATGACGACCTTGGGCAGGGCGTCGCGCTTCAGCTCGATGACGAGGCGGCAGTGCTCGTCGGACTCGTTGCGCATCGCGGAGATGTCCGTGATGATTTTCTGGTTCACGAGGTCGGCGATGCTCGATTCGAGCGCCGCGCGGTTCACGTTGAAGGGGATTTCCGTGATGACGAGCTGCTCGCGGTTGCCCTTGAGTTCCTCGCTGCCGATTTTACCGCGCAGCTTGATGGAGCCGCGTCCGGTCTCGAAGTAGTTCTTGATGCCTTCAACGCCGCAGATGAAGCCTCCGGTCGGGAAGTCGGGGCCTTTGATGAACTTCATCAGGCCCGCAATGGTGATGGCGGGGTCGTCAATTTGCGCGCAGATGCCGTCGATGACTTCGCCGAGGTTATGCGGCGGCATGTTTGTGGCCATGCCGACGGCGATGCCAGTGCCGCCGTTGACGAGCAAGTTGGGAAACGCCGCCGGGAAGACGGTCGGCTCCGTCATGCGCTCGTCGTAGTTCGGGACGAAGTCCACCGTGTCCCGGTCCATGTCCTGCATCAGCGCCGCGCCGAGGTGCGTGAGGCGAGCCTCGGTGTAACGCATCGCGGCGGGCGGGTCGGCTTCGACGGAGCCGAAGTTGCCTTTGCCGTCCACGAGCTTCTCGCGCATCACCCACGGCTGCGCCATGTGAACGAGCGTGGGGTAGATGACGGCTTCGCCGTGCGGGTGGTAGTTGCCGGAGGTGTCGCCGCAGATTTTGGCGCACTTGTAGTGCTTGCGCCCGGGGAAGAGAGAGAGCTCGTGCATCGCGTAGAGGATGCGGCGCTGCGAGGGCTTGAGGCCGTCACGCACGTCGGGCAACGCGCGCGAGATGATGACGGACATCGAGTAGTCGAGGAACGAGTTCTTAATCTCGTCGGCGACGTTGATTTTGGTGATTTTTTCGCCCTGCGTGTAAGCGGAACCGGTGGGCTGCGCAGGCGGAGGAGTGGGGGGGATTTCTTCGGGCATGGAATTCAACCTTGGGTGATGACCGCGAGGTCTTCGGGAAAGTTAATGACGCCGACGCGCGTGGCGGCGGAGCGGAGTTTGCCGTCCGTGGTGCAGAGCGGCCCACAGGGATTTACTTGTGCGCTGGCCAAATGCAGGGCGTCGAGCGAGCGCAGCCCGATTTCCGGGTGGCATGTGCCGAGCAACGCGACGGCGCGCTGGACGACGTTCGAGTCGAGCGGGACAAGGTTCAGCACCTCGCTCGAGAGCATCCCCTCAAAACGAGCGAGGGCTGACCGCCGTTCGGAAACGGACATCAGCCCTCCTCGTTCTTTCATGTAGATAGCCGAGCGGACCTCCGCCAGCGCAAGTTCAGAAGTCCACAGCCGGTGACCGACTACGGCTTGGTTGAACCAAGCCGAGTCGTTCTCCCGGACGACGAGCTTCACGATAATGGCGCTGTCGAGATACATCGTCAGGGCCGCGAATCCCGCTCGGCTCGGATGATTTCATCCGCCGTCGGTCCGCCGTGGATGGGCTGGGACAGAAGGTAATCTCCCATCCCAGTGAACACCTTGCCGCGCACGCGTGGCTCGAAGCTGACGAGCCGAGCCTTGGGCAGGCCATCGGAGGTGATGACCACGTCCTGCCCGGATGCGACCAACTCCAGCAGGGCCGAGAGCTTGGCCTTGGCGACGCGGACCGGAAACGTCAGCCCAATGTCAGGCATCGCAATGGCGTCGTTCAGCACCATCGGCTCCGACTTGTGTTCCGGGTATTTGATTGAGGTCGGTTTTGTCTTCATGGCCGCAATGTAGTCACGCGTGACTACATTCGTCAAAATCTTTCCTCACACGTCCAAGTTCCGCACGTTGAGCGCGTTGTCCTCGATGAACTGGCGGCGCGGCTCGACCTCGTCGCCCATGAGGCGGACGAACATCTCCTCGGCCTCGACGGCGTCGGTCAGGTCAATGCGCAGGAGCTTGCGCTTCACCGGGTTCATCGTGGTCTCGAAGAGTTCCTTCGCGTCCATTTCACCCAAGCCCTTGAAGCGGTAAATCTGCATGCCCTTCTTGCCGACCGTCTTCACGCCTTCGAGGATTTCGGGAATGGAGAAGAGCGGCTTCACGTTCGCGCGCTCGCCCTCGCCCTCGGTCAACTCGAAGAGCGGCTTGTCCTGCGCGGCGTAGTGGTCCACGGCCAGGCCCTTCTTCGCCAACTTGCCGAGCAACTCGCCGATGGCCTTGCTCTCCAGGTGCAAGTCCACGCCCACCGCACGGCGCGATTGCTTGCGCGCCTTCTCGGCCAACTCGCGCGCTTCGCCCTCGCCGTAGAGGTCGGCGTTGTCCGCCTTGAACTGCTCCACGGCGGCGAGGGTCTCGAAGTAGTGGACCGTCTCCTCGTTCCCCTCCCGCACTTTGATGAGGTAAACGGGGAACGCGTGGTCAGCATTGCGTTTCTCCACGTAGTTCGCGAAGTCCCCTCCCTGCCGCCGGATGAACGTCGCGTATTTGTCCAGCGACTCGAGCAAGGTAAGGATTTCCTCCAACTGCTTCGGCGTGAACTCGCGCCCGTCGGCCAAGTTCTTCAAGCGCACTTCCTCCGTGCCATTTTGCAGCAGGATGCGGTTGAGCTGATTGTCGTCGTCCACGTAGTCCGTGCGCTTCTTACGCGTGACGGAGTAGAGCGGCGGCTGCGCGATATAGACGAAGCCCTGCTTCACGAGCTGGTGCATCTGCCGGTAGAAGAACGTCAGCAGCAACGTGCGGATGTGCGAGCCGTCCACATCGGCGTCCGTCATGATGATGATCTTGTGGTAGCGCAGCTTGTTCAGGTCGAACGCCCCCTCGCCCTCGCCATCCCCGATGCCCGTGCCGATGGCCGTGATCATCGTCCGGATTTCGTTGTTCTGAAGCACCTTGTCCAGCCGCGCCTTCTCCACGTTGATCAGCTTGCCGCGGATCGGGAGAATCGCCTGGAACTTCCGGTCCCGCCCCTGCTTCGCTGAGCCGCCTGCCGAATCGCCCTCGACGATGTAGAGCTCCGTGTTGACCGGATCCCGGTCAGAGCAGTCGGCCAGCTTGCCCGGCAACCCACCGCCCGTCAGCGCCGTCTTGCGCACCGCCTCGCGGGCCTTGCGCGCGGCCTCGCGGGCGCGGGCGGCATTGAGCGCCTTGTCCAAGATGCGTTTCGCCACCGGTGGATTCGCATCGAAGTAACTCATCAGCCCCTCGTAGCTCACCGAACCCACGATGCTGTCCACCTCGGGCGAGATCAGCTTCACCTTCGTCTGCGACTCGAACTTCGGATCGCTGTGCTTGATCGAGACCACCGCCGTCAACCCCTCGCGCACATCGTCGCCCGTGATCTGCGGGTCCTTGTCCTTCAGCAACTCGTTTGACTTCGCGTATTGGTTGATCGCCCGCGTCATCGCGCTGCGGAACCCCGTCAGGTGCGCCCCGCCGTCCGGGTTGTGAATCGTGTTCGTGTAGCAGAGGACCTGGTCGTTGTAGCTGTCGTTGTATTGCAGCACCACGTCCACGTGGATCTCCACTTTCTTGTCCGGCGTCTCCACCACCGACTCCTTGCGGAACGCGATCGGCTTGGGATGAATCGGCGTCTTGCTCTTGTTGAGCTGCTTCACGAACTCCTCGATCCCGTCCTTGTAAAAAAAACGCTCCCGCTCGCTCGCCTTGCGCTCATCCAGGAACGTGATTTCCAAACCACTGTTCAAGAACGCCAGCTCCCGCAACCGCTGCGTAATAATCTCCGCCTTGTATTCCACCGTCTCGCGGAAGATCTCCGGGTCCGGCTTGAACGTGATGAACGTCCCCGACCCCTTCGCCTTCCCGATCACCTCAAGCTTCTTCATCGTCTGCCCGCGCTCGAACTCCATGTGATGCACGTTGCCATCGCGCGTGACTTCGACCTCGAACCACTCGCTCACCGCGTTCACGCACTTCGCGCCCACGCCGTGCGTGCCGCCGGAAAACTTGTAGCCGCCCTGCCCGTATTTGCCGCCGGAGTGCAACGTCGTCAGCACCAGCTCCACACCCGGCAGGCCGCTGTCCTTGTTGATGTCCACCGGGATACCGCGCCCGTCATCGCGGATCGAGATCGAGCCATCCACATGGATCGTCACCTCGATGTGGTCGCAATGCCCCGCCAGATGCTCGTCCACCGAGTTATCCAGCACCTCGGACACGCAGTGGTGCAGCGCGCGTTCGTCCGTGCCGCCGATATACATGCCGGGCTTCTTGCGGACGGCTTCGAGGCCCTTGAGCTGGCTGAGTTTGGAAGCGTCGTAAGTCTGAGATTCGTCGGACATTGGTTCTGTAAAAATAGCCTCGGAACCAGCGGCAAACTCACCGGAAAAACGGGCTTGGAAACGGCTCGTCAAGCTGACTCTGAGACGGGCAGAAACGTAGCTGAACAACCCTGCTGCCGACAATGGTTATTTCAGGTGCTGACACGGCCTGAACCACCATTAGTTGCGGGGCGCAACGACGTTAGCTCCAACGGATTGCGGCCGTCGGCCCTCAAGCCAACCCAAGGCCCATTCTTCCGACTTCACTCAGGCCAATCGCCAAATCGTCAGGTGGAACCTGTAAGAGCACTCCGCCACTCGGAGGTGGTTGGGGAGAAAAGAGTAGCGCTGCGGCCTGCGCCCACGCAGCAGCACCATGCGTCAGTGGGTTTGGCCAGCAAGCTGGTGGGCAGAAAATGAACTCGCTCTGCCGACCAGCTTGCTGACCAAAGCAGCGGCTCAGTTCGCGGCGAACTTCGCCTTCGCCGGGGCGGCCTCGCCGGACTTCTGCACGCCCCGGCCCACGTTCGCCGCGAGGTGCGTGCCGATCTTGAAGAGCGTTTCTTCCTGGCCCTTGGCTCCGATGGCGGCGGCGGCTTCCCCGACGGTGAAGGACTGGCCCGGGTTCGCGTTCAGGTGCGCCACGAGCTTGGCTTGCAACGACAGCACCGCGCCCGCCGCCTTCTTGCCGGCCTCGACGCCCGGCTGGTGATAGGCGTTGATGTTGACCAAGGAGGCGTAAAGCCCCACCGCGCGCTCGAACAGCGCGATGAGCACGCCGATGGTGAACGGGGAAACCTCCTTCACCGTGATCGTCACAGACTCGCGGCCCTTCTCGTGCAAGGCCGCGCGCGTGCCGAGCAGGAAGCCGGTCAGGAAATCGCCACTGGTCGTCTTCGGCTCGACCTCGATGCTGTCGCCCGCACGGTCGGTCAGCACCTCGATGAAGGTCACGAAAAAGTTCAGCACGCCCTCGCGGAGCTGCTGCACATAGGCGTGTTGGTCGGTGGAACCTTTGTTGCCATAGACCGCGAGGCCTTGGTTCACGACGTTGCCGTCGAGGTCCAGCTCCTTGCCGAGCGACTCCATGAGGAGCTGCTGGAGATACTTGGAGAAGAGTTCAAGCCGGTCCTTGTAAGGCAGCACGACCATGTCCTTCGTGCCGCGTCCGTTGCCGGAGTGAAACCACATCAAGGCAAGCTGCGCGGCGGGGTTCCGCGCCACGTCGGGGAGGCGAGTCAAGTCATCGCAAGCCTTCGCGCCCGCGAGCAGCTCGCGGATGGCGAGACCCTGGAGCGCCGCTGGAAGCAAGCCCACCACCGACAACTCACTCGTGCGCCCGCCGACCCAATCCCACATCGGGAAGCGCCGCAACCAACCGTGTTGCGTGGCGTATTTGTCCAGCTCGCTGCCCACGCCCGTGACGGCCGCGGTGTGGGCCTCGAAGCGCAGCCCGGCGCGTTCGTAAGCCGCCTTCGCCTCCAGCAAACCGTTGCGCGTCTCCTTCGTGCCGCCGGACTTGGAGATGACGACCGTCAGCGTGCGGTCCAAATCGCCGCCGATGGCCGCGAGCACCTTGTCCATCCCGTCCGGGTCGGTGTTGTCGAAGAAGTGGACGAAGAGCTTGTCATCCGCCGGCTGGCCGAGCGCGTGCGCGACGAACTGCGGCCCAAGCGCCGAGCCGCCGATGCCCACGACGAGCAGTCGCTTGAACGGCCCGCCCGCGCCCTGCATCGTCGTGCCCGCGTGGACTTCCGCCGCGAACGTCTCCACGGCAGCCAGCGTGTCCGTGATTTCCTGCGCCAGCTCCGGCGTTGGCGCGAGCGCCGGGTTGCGCAGCCAGTAGTGGCCGACCATCCGTTGCTCGTCGGGGTTCGCGATGGCTCCGCGCTCCAGCTCCGCCATCGCGGCGAAGGCCTTCGCCAAGCGCGGCTGCATCGCCGGGAGGAAGTCGTCGCCGAAGTTCATCCGGCTCAAGTCCAGCGCGAGGCCGAGGGTTGGGAACTCGGTGTAGTGCGTTTGAAACCGTTGCCAAAGCTGCTCTGGGGTGGCGCTCATGATGGCGCGAGCCTAGCGGGGAAAGCCGGCGGCTTGCACCAAGGAAATCGAAGGCCAACTGGTCCACAGCGCAACTTGGCACCAGCCCCAAGGTGCGCGCTTTCCATGCGCCGGGTAGGGCCGACCTGCTGGTCGGCCTCCGTGCCCCAACCGCCAGCCGAGGCCGCGCCTTCCCAACCGGTTTGGAAACAACTCAGCTCCTTCCCCTTTGCGACCTTCGCGCCCGTTGCGTGAGATCCGTGCAGTCCTTCACTTCCCCTTCGCCGGTTCCGGCTCCGTCGGCAGCAACTCCTGCATCTGGCGCTGCACCATCGCACGCAGAAGCGTCGCCTCAATGACGCTCAGGCCCGCCTTCGCGTAATCCACCGTGAAGGCCGGCAGCCACAGGTCACTCTCGGCGCGATAGCCGAACTCCCGGCGCACGCGCCGCTCCAAGTCATCCATGTGGCCCGCGCCGTAGAAGATGCTGATGCTCGCGGGCGGCATGGCGCGCTTCAGCTCGGCGCGCAGGTCTTTTAACACCGCATCATTGCGCGTCTGAATGAGCACTTCCATGAGCCGCTGCATGTCCTCGGGCAGACTCTTCATCCGCGAGAGGTCGCCGCGAATACCGCCGAGCGCCTCGATGAGCGCGAGCTTCGTCATCGCTTGCAGCTTGGGATTGCCGCCGACCAGCCTAAACCCAGCCTTCAGCAACGTGCCGAACATCGAGTTGCCGTCCATCGCCTTCAGCAACTGCTCCATCGCCTCGTTCTTGCGCTTCTCCTTCGGCGAATCCGGCGCAGCGGGTTCATCATCTTTGTCCATCACCTCGCGCAACTCCGCCACCGAGAGGTCGCTGTTGCGGAAGTTCGTGCCGGTGTAGCGGATGGCTTCGAGCTGGAACACGAGGCCGAGCGACTCCGCCAAATCCTTTTGCAACGAGCCGCGCTCGGCAGGTTTCTCCGCGGCGGCGGCGGGCGAATTGGTCGTGCCCTTCGCTGCGGCAACCGCGTTGGTCGCCCCCGCCTTGCGCCCCGCGTGAATGCCCTCGAAGAGCACGAGCGCCTGCCCATCCAGATGCCGCTGGAGCTGGGCGTAGTAGTTCGTCTCCCCAATGTGCGACGCGCCCGAAAGCCAGATGGCCGGCCCAGTCCCATTGATTGGCACCAGCTTCCGCACCGCCACCTGCAACTCCACCGCGCCGGTCGGGCCGTTGGTGACGCGCATGAACGGCTCGACCGCGTAGCGCGCCAGCGCCGCCCCGACGGGACGTGGGTTTGCGTTGGTCTGGGCAAACGAAGCTGACGCCACCGCCAGCAAACCCAGCGCCCCAAGCCACCCGCACCACGCACCACGCCGTCCCGACGGCTGCTGGTGTGGCTGCGTTTTCATGGCGCGCGCCTTACTTCACCGGGCGCACCGTCAAGCCCGCGACATCCATTGTCCCGTTGCCCGGTAGCACGAACATGATGAATGCCTCCTTGTCCGCCTCGAACTGGAACTCGAACTTGAACGCCTTCCATTCCTTGCCGCCCGTCAGGTCCTGCTCCACGAAAAACTCATACGGCTCGCCCGGCTGGCGAACACCGACCTTGAACTCCGCCGAGCCGCGCAACGAACCTTCGATGGCATACTTCACACCCTTCTTGAACACCTGTTTGCCCGAGTAGCTTGTGAGCTGGAGCTGTCCGTCGGCGTGGTCCTTCACCTCGACGCGCACGGCGGTGATACCCTCCTTCGGACCGTCCTTGAGCTTCGTGTAAGTCGCGCCGAGCTGCGCCCAGTCGGAGTTGTCGTCCCAGCCCGTGGGCAGCCAGCCCTTGATGGCCTTGCCGCCCTGCGCCTTGGCGGTGAAGTCCCGGCCCTCCGCGCCAAACGCGGGCAGGAGGCTGGCGTTTTTTTCCTGCGCGAAGGCCGTGAAGCTGGCGAGCAGCAGCACGAAGAGCGGAGTGCGATGAAGCAGAGTTTTCATGAGGGGAACGAGTTTTGAACGCTGGCAGTGACGCGGGCGAAATTCGCCGTTCGCCACAAGGAGGGTCAAGCGGAATGACACCACCGAAACACGTTCGGATTTAACCACCTGCTGCGTAGTTCGAGCGGGTCCGGCGCACGTGAGCCGCTGCGGGTTCGCCGTCCCGCGCGCCTCACGCCACCAACCACCACCCGCCCACCGCCACCGCCGCCAGCGAGCAAACCGCCATCATCTGCCGATACGCCTGCGCGCTACTGGCCGCCAAACTCCGCGCCGACCAGCCGACCAGCGAGGAGAACACCACCATCGCCGCCACCGTGCCCGTGCCATACGCGCTCAAATACCAGACCGCCTCCGTCAACGTCGGGAACGCCAGCGCCGGCAGCACGCCGAGGAAATGCGCACTCCCCGCCACGCCGTGCAAGGTGCCCACCGCAAACGCCGTGTGCGTGTGCCGATGTTCCACGACCTGTTCATGCGTGTGCGCTGTTACCCCGTCGTGCGTGTGGATGTGGACGTGTTGCTGGCCGTCGTGCTCGTGCTTGTGCGTGTGGACGCGCCCGCTCAACGCCCGCCGGACGCCCCACAGCCCGATGCCGATGAGCACCACGCCCACAAGCCGTTCACTCCAGGCGGAAATCGCGGCTAGCGGCAGCCAGTCGCGCAGCAGCAGGGACAGCAGGCCGATGAACATCACGCCGCCCGCGTGCCCGACGCCCCAGCGCAGCCCGACTTCCCAGGCCTTCCGCCGCGACTCCGCCGCGAAGGGCGCGACCGCCGCGAGATGGTCCGGTCCGGAGACGACGTGAATCGTGCCGGCGACCAGCCCAGTGACAATGGAAATCATTCGGTTGCGTCAGAGCCCCGGCTCCAACGGGCGGCGAGCGTAGAAATGCCGCCGGATGAAGTAAAGGCGCTCTTGTCCGCACAGCGCGAACCCCATCTTCCATTCCCCACTTCTCCGCTCACCCGACGGGCAGCAGCTCGGGGATCGGCTCGCCGAAGGGCAGGATCGGCATCGGCCGGCCGGTGTGATCGAGGAAAGATTGTTCCCAGTCAATGCCGAGGTGCTGATAGACCGTGGCCCAGAGGTCGTTCGGGGTCATCGGGCGCTCGATGGGATGCTCGCCGCGGCTGTTGGTCGCGCCGACGATTTGCCCCGTCCGCATCTTGGCACCGGAGACGATGAAGGACATCGCCTGCGGCCAGTGGTCGCGGCCCGGCTGCATCACGCCGGTCTGCGTGCCGATGGAGTTCGAGACGCGCGGGGTGCGGCCAAATTCCCCGGTAACGATGAGCAGCGTCTTCTCGTCGAGGCCGCGTGCATAAAGGTCTTCGATGAGCGCGGCGACCGCCTGGTCGTAGGGCGGGAAGCGCCAGCGGGCGTCGTCGAAGATGTGGCAGTTCACCGCGTGCGAGTCCCAGTTGTAGGAGCCGTATTTCGGGGCGGTCGTGCCGGGATGTTCCCAGACCATCGTGACGAAACGGCAGCCCGCCTCGACCAGCCGACGCGCCATGAGGCCGCGCTGACCGTAGGCGTTCATGCCGTAGCGCTCGCGGATGGCTTGCGGCTCGCGCGAGAGGTCGAAGGCTTCCCGCACTGGCTCGCTCGTGAGCATGTCGAAGGCGCGCTGGCTGTATTGGTCCATCGCGTCCATCAGCCCGGAGCGGTCGGCGTCGCGACGGAGGCGGTCCATGCCCTTGAGCAGCGAGAGCCGGTCATCAAGCCGATTCTCCATGTCGCGGGTGAGGCCGAGGTTCTGCACCTTGAAGCTGGGCGAGGCGGGGTCGCCACCCACGACGAAGGGAGTGTTGACCGAGCCGAGCCAGGCAGCTCCGAGGCTGAAGGTGTCGATCTGCGCGCGTCCGCCGTCCGTGCCGAGCACGCAGGGCGGCATGCCCTTGGGACCGGTGTGGCGCTCGTTGAAAATCTTGCTGATGTAGGAAGTAACTGCGGGCGCGTCGTTCACGAAGCCGGTCGGCTCGGCGGGCAGGCGACCGGTCATGAACCGTTTGTGACCGCCGCCGTGGTCCGCAAACGTGTGGTGGCAGGACCGGACGATGGTGAACTTGTCGGCAATCTTCGCCTGCTGCGGGAACAGCTCGGAGATTTCGATACCGGGGACGTTCGTCTTGATGGGCCGGAAGATGCCCCGGTAGTCGGAGGGGGCGTTGGGCTTCAGGTCGTAGGTCTCCATGTGCGGCGGGCCGCCGGGGAGCCAGACGAAGATGACGGAGGTGTCGCGCAGGTTCTTGCCGGACTGCTTGGCGGCGGCTTCGAGACGGAAGAGGTCGCTGAGACCCAGGCCGGTGGCGGCGAGCGCGCCCGCTTGGAGGAAGCTGCGGCGCGAGGCCGGGCCGCGACAGGAGGAAGTTCCAGTGCTCATGGTGTCAAAGTAGTGGGGAAGCCGACGGGTGTCAGCAGGGGAAATTCAGCGGCCCCTCAAAGCTGTTAGCCACGGATGAAACACGGAAGAAGACAAGCCCGCAGCGCACCGACAGCACGCCTCCCCCATCCGTGTTTAATCCGTGTTCGATCCGTGGCTATAAACCCCGGCTCCGTCACGCGCCGATCTGCTTCTTGATGGCGTCGGAAATGGTGCGGGACCACTTCTCCAGCACCGCCATGTCTTTGCCTTCGATGAGCAGGCGGCACTTCGGCTCGGTGCCGGAGTAGCGGAGCAGGACGCGGCCGCCGCTGGGCTGCACTTCGGCTTCGGCTTGCTTCACGAGCGCGAGCACGCCGTCGAGCTGGTCGAAGGGCTTTTTCTCGCGGACCTTGATGTTGGAGACCTGCTTGGGGAAGCGCGTCCAGCAGCGCTTGAGCTTGGAGAGGTTTTCCCCGCGCGCTTTCATGATGCGCAGGACTTGGAGCGCGGCGACGAGGCCGTCGCCGGTGGTGGAGTAGTCGCGGAAGATGAGGTGGCCACTTTCCTCGCCGCCGAGGTTGTAGCCACACTTGAGCATCTCATCGATGACGTTCTTGTCGCCGACGGCGGTGTAGAGGGTCTTGCCGCCGGCGGCCTGCACGGCGGCCCCAAGGCCGGCGTTGCTCATGACGGTAGCGACGAGGGTTTTCTCGGCCAGGGTGCCTTGCGCGATCATGTCCAGCGCGGCGATGGCCATGATGTCATCGCCGTCCAGGAGGATGCCGGTCTCGTCGCAGAGGATGACGCGGTCGGCGTCGCCATCGTGGGCGATGCCGAGGTCGGCGCGGTATTCGCGGACCTTGGCGCAGAGGCCCTGCGGGTGCATGGAGCCGCAGTCGCGGTTGATGTTGGTGCCGTCAGGGGTGTTGCCGGAGACGAAGATTTCCGCGCCGAGTTCGCGCAGAACGCTGGGCGTGGCCTTGTAGGAAGCGCCGTTGGCGCAGTCCACCACGATACGCATGCCATCGAGCGTGAGGCCCTTGGGGAAAGAGGCCTTCGCATACTCGATGTAGCGGCCCAGAGCGTCATCAATGCGGACGGCCTTGCCAATCTCGGTGGCCGAGGGGCGGACGGTCTCGATGTTGCCGCTGAAGACGAGGCTTTCAATCTGCGCCTCGATGGGGTCGGGCAGCTTGAAGCCGTCCGCGCCAAAGAACTTGATGCCGTTGTCGTCGTAGGGATTGTGCGACGCGGTGATGACGATGCCGGCGTCCGCCCGCAGCGAACGCGTGGCGTAGGCGACGCCCGGCGTGGGCAGCGGCCCGATGAACAGCACGTCCACGCCCATGCTGAGGATGCCGGAGCTGAGGGCGTTCTCGAGCATGTAGCCGGAGAGGCGGGTGTCCTTGCCGATGACGATGCGGTGCTTGCCGCGCGAGCGGGATTGGGACTCGAGGTTCTTAAAGACGTGGGCGGCGGCGCGGCCGAGCTTGAGGGCGGTCTCGGCCGTGACGGGCTCGACGTTCGCGGTGCCGCGGACGCCGTCGGTGCCGAAGATTTTCTGGGGGGCAGTGCTCATATCAAGGTTGCTGGGATTGGGGTGGAAGGGGCGTGACCGCCGTGATGTTCGCCTCGGTGTGCGAGACTTTGACGACCGTGAAGTCCGGCGGGACATGCACGAGAATTTTCTTGGTCTGGCCCACGGTGTCGCTCACGTCAGTGAGGTTGATGAAAACTTCGAGTTGATGCGGGGTCAAGGCTTGAACCTTCGCCAGCGGACCGCTGATGGTGACGTCGAGCACGTTTGGCTCGACGCGGAAGGCGCGGAGGTCGGAGGCGGCTTTCATCACCGTGATGGGCACCTGCCGGAACTCGCGCGTGGAGTTGCCGAGCAGCGGTCGGTCGGGCCGGAGCGGGAGCTGGTTCTGCGCGCCGTAGATGGCGAACCAAATCATCGTCGCCAGCACGAGTGAGAAGAACTTGAGCCAGAAATTCCGGAGGATGGCTTCTCGCGTGGACATCACCGGGCCTCGGCTTTCTTCGGGAGCGGGGCTGGCGCGGGGGCGCTCGGCACGGCGGGTTTGGGCGGGGCCGCAGCCGACTCGGCAGGTTTCGGCACTCTGGTCTGCTTGATGTAGGTCGCCAGCCAGAGGCGGAAGTTGTCCACCCAGTTCCGCGCGCGCACCCGCGTCACGAAGATGGTGGTGAGGAAGGCCCGCAGTTCCTCCAGCGTCACCCCGCGCTTCAGCTCGGCGCGATAGGCATACGAAATCGCCCCCGTCTCCTCGGACACGACCACCACCACGGCATCCGTCTCCTCGCTCAAGCCGATGGCCGCGCGATGGCGCGTGCCGAGGGACTTGTGCAAGTCCTGCCGCTGTGTCAGCGGGAAAATGCACGCGGCGCGCAGGATGCGACCGTTCTTGAGGAGCACGCCACCGTCGTGGATAGCGTTGTTCGGGAAGAAGATGGTTTCCAACATCTCCGGCGTCGCCTCGCAGTCCACCGCCACGCCGGACTCGACGGCTTCCGTGAGGTTGATGCTCTGTTCCATCGCCATGAGCGCGCCGATGCGCACGTCCGCGAGGCGCTCGACGGTCTCGATGATGACCTCGACATCTTCGCGCTGCTCGCGGGCGGACATGAGGAGGGATTGATTACCTAGCTCGGCGAGCAGGCGCCGCAGCTCCGGCTGGAAGATGACCAACACTGCGAAAGCGCTGAACGCCGAGAAGGTGCCCAGCAGCCACCGCAAGACAGTCAGCTCCAGCACCGTCGTGAGGAAGCTCAACGCGACGAAGAGCACCACCAACCCCGTGACCACGGGCGCGCCCCGCGTGCCGCGAATGAAGTTCGCGGCGTAATAAATCCCGACCGCGAGGATGAGAATCTCCAGCGCGGGCCGCCAGACGGAGTTGAGAATATCGAGTGCCACTGTGTCGCCCGCCATTCTGCCGCAAACCGCGCCGTGCGTCCTAGCAAGATTTTTGGAACCCGGCCCTAGAGCAGGGCTCTCCCAGCCGCAGCGGGGCGGTAGCAATAACGATGTGGCGCCCTCCTCTCGGCGGCGGCGTTTGTGACACCCGGGGCCGCGCTCCCTTCAGCCCAGCATCCGCTTCAACCGTCCATCGTGATACGCAACGCGCTGCGTTGCGCTCATCTGGTCGAAGTCGGGTTTCCCATCCGCGAGCTTTGGCCAGGCGGCGGCGCTCTGAGTTTGGAGTTCTGTGCTCTGAGTTTTGTTCGCGCTCCCGGCCAGCGGGTTGTTCGTCACCTCGACGGTCGCACGCTTCTTTGCGCTGCCGTCGTAGCTCATCGCTTGGTCGGTGAGCTTGAGGTCATCTTCCAGCGCGCGCACCGGCTTGATGCCCTTGCCCTGAAGCACGCCGTGGTAAGCGCGCACCGCTTCGTCGGGCGAAATCTTGCCGTCGGTGATCAGCCGCAGCATCTCGATGAACGCGAGCTGGTGCTCGGCGTTGTTGATCTTGCGACCGAAGAGCGCCACGCGCGCGCCATACTTCTGCGCGTCGTGGATCAAGCGGAAGGCGTCGTAAGTCGTGCCCGCGCTGCCGCCGAGGATGCCGACGACGAGGTTGGGGTCGTATTGCGCCAGCTCCTCCATCGCTTTGGGGCCGTGATAAACGATCTTCAGGAACACGGGCCGGCCTGCGTCCGGCACGCCCGCGAGGGTGCGCAGAATGTTGTCGTTGATGAACTCGCCGAGCTTCTCCGGCGCGATGCCGCTGCTGACGTTCGGGTCGAAGATTTCGAGGAAGTGCCTAAATCCCTTCCGCTCCGCCTCCTCGCGAAATTCCTTATACCAGAGCAACGCCTCACGGTCCTGCTCCAGCTCGTTGACGAAGGTGATCGAGTAGAGGCCGAGATTCGCGCCTGGAAAACTTCCGCTGCCATCGCGCTCACACTCCACCTCGCCGCACTGGATATGGTCAATGCTCGCGCTGCGGAAGGGCTGGCTCGGCTCGCGTGTGTAGCAGCCGTGGCGCACGGCCCACACGTCGGTGGTGTCGTTCGCGCGGGCGGCAGGCGTGACGTGCGAGTTCTTGAAGAGGCCTTCCTTGATGGAGAGCTGCTCGTTCACGTAGGCGGACATCAGCATGATGTCCACCAAGCCCTGGTGCGTGACCTCGCGGATGATGTCGAGGAACTCGGGCAGGTTCCGGTAGCCGAACTCGTCGCGGCTCCAGACCTCGGGGGAGAACTTCGCGGGCTGTGAGCCGCGCCGGGCGAGGAAGCTACGCGGCCCGGGCGCACGCACGCCGAACGCCATGTCCGCGTCCTTCGCATCAGCGATGATGAAGGCGCGCGAGGAGCGGTTGGCTTTTATCTCGGTGAGTTTGGAGTCGAGGGATTTCATTTCTTAGCCACGGATTGAACACCGATGAAACACGGAGGGGGGAAAAGACATTCCCCATCCGACATTCTTCTCAGTGTTCAATCCGTGTTTCATCCGTGGCTAAAGATCACTTCTGCTGCGCCATCAACTGGTCCGTAATGGCTTTCACCAACTCCTCCGCCTGCGGGTCGAGGCCCACGGTGGCGGCTTCCTTCGCGGGCACGGCGCAGGTCGCGCCGGGACGCCAGTCGGCGCTGTCGCAGAGTTCGCACTCCTTCATGCCGTAGCGCGGGTCCACGAAGCCGAGGGACTTCTTGATGTTGAGGATGTCGTTCATCTGCGGCCCGGTGAAAGTCTGGATCGGCTTCCCCAACTGGCCGGCGACCACGATCGTGCGGCAGTAAGCCTCGATGATCTCCATGCGCCAATAGGCTTCCTCGATGTTGTTGTGCGACCACGTCACCACGCCGTGATTGGCCATCAGGATCGTGTTGTATTGGTCGGTGAGGTCGGCTACGAGCTTGCCCATGTCCGCCGAACCGGGCGTGCGATACGGCGCGACGCCGACGGAACAAAACACCTCATACTCGGGCAGCATGCACGTGGGTGGCGCTTGTCCCACGACGGCGAACGCGGTCGCGTAAGGCGGATGGCAATGGCAGGTGGCGACCGCCTTGGGCTGGCGCTTCATCATCTGCAAGTGCATCAGAATCTCGCTGGTGCGCTTCTTCGTACCACACAGCTGATTGCCCTCGAAATCCACGAGGCACATGTCCGACGGCTGGAGCGAGCCTTTGCTCACGAGCGTCGGTGTGCAGATGGCGATGTCGTCACCGACGCGGATGGCCATGTTGCCGCCGTTGCCGTCCACGTAGGCGCGCTTCCACAGGCGATGACCCATCGCGCAAATCTGTTCCTTGAACGCGTGGCAGTAGGGGGAATTGAAGAACGCTTCGAGGTCAGCCTTGGGCGATTTGGAATTCAGCGGGGTGGCCGGGGCCGTCGTAGTCGTGGCTAGGCTGCTGGCTGCGGGAGAGGCCGCCGCGCCGCCGCCGGAGTGCGAGCGCCGGGCGTTGGCGTAATCACGGAGCGCGTCCTTCGCGGACGGCGTGAGAATCGCATCCTTCACGGCCGCGTTGGGATCGCCACCCTTGGCGATGATGGCTTCGATGTCTCTAGCGGTGAGGACGTTGCTCATGGGTTAAAATGGGTTGTAGAAAATGTCGTCCACCAACGCGGCGTTGATCGCATCAATGGGCGGGGAAACATCAAAGGGCTGCGCGGCTTCGCGACCTTCGACGTAGCCGATGGTCTGGCCCACGCCGCCGCCGAGGCTGTCGTAAACCACGAGGCTCGGGTCCTTGCTCACGCCCGCCAGCGCTTCAGTGCCTCGTTGGAAATGCTCGCGCGTAAACGGCGACACAATCAGCCAGCGCGCGCCCCGCAGCTCGGGCACCACCTGACTCAAGGTCACACGACCGATGACGGAGCCGAGCTTCACACCGGCACCCCCGGTTCGTGTTCGTCCACAATGCCGGCTACAAGCCAGCGAACGGGACTCTTCTCGGAGCCGACTAGCTTGCGCGCCGCCGCGCCGTCGGAGGAAATCACGACGCGCTGGTGCATGCCGGCGCCGTGGGCGTCAATCGCCACTTGGGGAGCGCCTTCCGGTTCGCCCGCGTTGTTGATCGGCTGGCAGATGACGAGCCGCCAGCCCTCGAAGCTCGGATGCTTCCGGGTGGCGACCACATTGCCTTCAACACGCGCGAGCAACATGGCTCAATAAATCCGAAGGTTATCCACCAGCACGCAGCGGCGAACACGCGTGAACGTGCGCGGGTTGCTCACGCCTTCGCCGGTCGGCGTGGCGATGCTGAAGCTGAGGTAGCCTTCGCCGCCGAGGCCGAGACCGGCCATGCACGGGCCGTTCTTGATGAACAACGTCGTGTCCAGGGCGCGGCCCATGGCGGTCAACGCTTCGAGGTCGTGCGAATGGATGATGCTCGTGTGCTTGTAGCCGTGCTCGGCTTCGAGCGAGCGCTGCACACCTTCCGCGAGGTTCTTCACGCGGGTGATGGGCACGAAGGGCATCATCTGCTCCTCGACGACGAACGGATGGTCCGCGCCGGTCTCGGCGAAGAGAAGTTGTGTGCCGGCGGGGATGCTCAGGCCCGCTGCCCGCGCGAGGACGATGGGGTCTTTGCCGATGAAATCCTTGTTCACGGCCGCGTGGCCGCAACCGCCGCCTTGTCCCGGCGTGATGGTGAAAGCGGCTTTGGTCAACGCGTCGAGTTGGGCGTTGTTCAATCGCACCGCGCCGTTCAGCGACATCTGCTCCATCAACTTGTCCGCGATGCTGTCGAGGGCGAAGATTTCCTTCTCGCCGATGCAGAGCAGGTTGTTGTCGTAGCTCGCGCCCTGGATGATCGCCTTCGCCGCGCGCTTCATGCAGGCGGTGTCGTCCACGTAAACGGGCGGGTTGCCGGGACCGGCGCAGATGGCGCGCTTGCCGGTCTGCATCGCCGCCTTCACCACGCCAGGGCCGCCGGTGACGAGCAGGATGCGCACGGCCTCGTGACGGCACATCGTGTTGAAGCTCTCCATCGAGGGCTTCTCGATGATGGTGGCGATGTTCTCAATGCCGGTCTCGCGGAAGATGGCTTCGTTGTAGGCGCGCACGGCCACGGCGGCGCAACGCGCGGCGCTCGGGTGCGGGTTGAACACGACGGCGTTCCCCGCCGCGCAGATGTTCACGATGTTACCGCTCAACGTCGGGATGGAATGCGTGCTCGGCGTGACCGCGCCCACGACACCGAATGGTGTGTATTCCTCGAGCGTGATGCCGTGGTCGCCGCTGCGGGCGTCGGGCCGGAGCCACTCGACGCCGGGGACGAGCTTGATGATCTTCAGCTTCTCGATCTTGTGGTCGAGCCGCCCAATCTTCGTCTCCTCCAACTCAATTTTGCCCCAGACTTCCGCGTTGGCTTCAGCCATCGCCTTGACGATCTCAACGATCTTCACGCGCGCGGCGATGCCGCCCTTCTGAAGTTGCAGGAAGGATTCGTGCGCGGCGACGCAGGCTTCATTGGCGTCCTGAAAGACGCCGAACTTGCCGCGCGGGCCAGGAGCGGCGGCGGGGCTCTTGCCGTCGCAACCACAGTCCGCCTTCGCGGCGGGTGCGGGTGCGGGCTTGGCGGCACCGGGGACGTTGCCCAAACGGGCCAACACATCAGCCACCACGTCGCGGATCAAAGTTTCGTTCACGGCACTCATAGTTTTTCTGGAGCCACAGATTGAACACGGAGGAAACACGGATTCGGCGGGCCGTCATCCGTGGGTCATCAGTGGCTAAGTCTTCGCGTTGTAGATTTCTTTCCCGAGCACATCCACCACATCCACGATGCCGATGACGACGGCGTCCACGGGGGCTTCGCGCAGTCCACCGGCGAGGCGCGCGCTGCTGCCTTGGCAGAACATCACGAGCTCGCCGATGCCCGCGCCGAGGGTGTCCACGGCGATGATGGTGTTCTGACCCACGCGGAACTTGGTCGGGTCTTTGTCGTCCACCAGTTGCGGGCGCAGCAGGAGCAGCTTGCGGCCGATCATGCTGGCGTCCTTCTTGGTGGAGACGACGGAACCTTCAACGCGCGCCAGAAACATAAAGTGTTCAGTGTTCAGTGTTCAGTAATCAGAGAAGGCAATCGCCCGTCGCGACTGAACACTGGTTACTGGCTCACCGATTACTTCTTCTTCGGCAGCACGGTCTCGACGTCGTTGTGGGGACGCGCGATGACGTGGACGCTGACGAGTTCGCCCTTCATGGCTTTGACGGCTTGCGCGCCGGCGTCGGTGGCGGCCTTCACGGCGGCGACGTCGCCGACGATGACGGCGGTGACGAGGGCGTTGCCGACCTGGGTCATCGGACCGGCGAGTTCGACGTTCGCGGCTTTGAGCATCGCGTCCGTTGCTTCGACGAGCGCGACGAGGCCGCGCGTTTCAATCATGCCAATTGCTTGTTGTGCCATAGTGTTTCTTTGGGTTGCTGGTTTAAGTGAGGAAGTGATTAGTGAGCTGCGGCTTCGAGGAGGCGCTTGGATTCGCGGGCGACGACCAACTCTTCGTTCGTCGGGATGACGAGGACTTTCACGCGCGAGCTGTCGGCGCTGATGACGGCTTCGGTGGCGCGGCAAGCGGCGTTTTTCGCGGGATCGAGCACGATGCCGAGTTGGTCGAGGTTCGCGCAAATCGCGGCGCGGAGTTCGGCGCGGTTCTCACCGATGCCGGCGGTGAAAACTAGGGCATCGGCTCCGTTGAGCTGGAGGAAGTAGCCGCCAATCCAGCGGCGCGCTTCGCTGATGAACACGTCAATCGCGAGCTGGGCCTTGGCGTTGCCGTTCGCGGCGGCTTCTTGGATGTCGCGGATGTCGTTGGAGACGCCGCTGAGGCCTTTGAGGCCGCCTTCCTTGGAGAGCTGGCGCTGGGCTTCTTCGACGGTGATGCCGAGAGACTTGACCGCGTAGGGCAGGGCCTCGGCGTCGAGGTCGCCGACGCGGTTGTTGTGCGGCAGACCGGACTGCGGGCTCATGCCGAGGCTGTTGCCAATCGCGACGCCGTTCAACGTGCCGGTGATGCTGGAGCTGCCGCCGAGGTGGCAGGAAATGATGCGCAGGGGCGCGCCGCTCACCGGGGATTTCCCGCCGTCCACGTAGAGGTTCGCCGCGCGTTTGGCAACGTCGGGGCGACCGAGAAGTTCCGCGCTACGCTCGGCGATGAACTTGTGGCTCGCGCCGTGGAAACCCCAGCGGCGGATGCCGAGGTCATGCCACGTTTCCGGCACGCCATAGCGCATCATGGCGGGCGGCGCGAACTGGTAGAATGCCGTCTCAAACAGCCCGATGAGCGGCACGCCGGGGACGCGCTGGGCGAAGAGGCGGATGCCGGTGATGTAGGGCGGGTTGTGCGCGGGTGCGAGGCCATTGTAGGCCTCCATAGCGCCGAGCACGCGTTCGTTGAGGCGCACGCAGCCGGTCACGTCTTTGGCGATGACGGTCTTGAAACCGACGGCGGCGAGTTCGCTCTCGCTGACGATGGCACCGGCTTCCTTGAGCTGCGTGAGGCAATCCGCAATCGCCTTGGGATAATCGGTCACCCGCTCGAAGCCGCCCTTGTGGAGCAGCTTCTCAGCGCCGTTCGCGAAGTCGAACAAGCGCCACTTGAGCGAGGTCGAGCCGAGGTTGGCGATGAGGATTTTCACGAATGCGACGTGCGGAATGCGGCGTGCGGAATGTTCACTCGGCGTTCGAACGGCGTCGGCCATTCCGAATTCCGAATTCCTCGTTCCGCATTTATTGCTGAAGCCACTTGCCGAGGCCCGCGAGGTCGTCGTGGGGGCGGGGGATGACTTGCACGCTGACAATGGCGCCGACTTGGGCACCGGCAGCAGCACCAGCGTCGGTCGCGGCCTTCACGCTGGCGACGTCGCCGCGGAAGAAGCCGGTAACGTAGCCGGAACCGACCTTTTCCCAGCCGGTGAAGGTGACATTCGCGGACTTGAGCGCGGCATCCGTCGCTTCGAAGAGCGCGCAGAGACCCTTGCATTCAATCATTCCAATCGCTTGTTGAGCCATAAATGTGAGGAGTTGAGAGTTACTAGTTGAGAGTTGAGAGGCTTACTTCTTCGCGGCGGGGGCGGGCTCGCCGAGGAAAGCCTTCACGAGGTCGTCGTGCGGACGGGCGAGGACGTGGGCGGCGACGAGTTCGCCGACTTTGCCCGCAGCCTTGGAGCCGGCGTCCACGGCAGCTTTCACGCTCGCGACGTCGCCACGGCAAATGACGGTGATGAGGCCGCCGCCGATGGGGATGGTCTTCACGATGCTGACGTTCGCGGCTTTCGCCATGGCGTCCGTGGCCTCGACATTGCCGATGTATCCCTTCGTTTCGATCATTCCGATTGCTTCGCTCATAGTTTTTCTTTTTTGGTTACAGAGTTGAACAGTTAAAGGGTTGGAGAGTGAACCAGTTCAGCTCTCCGACGCTTTAACCCTTCAGCTCATTACTTAATCAATTCGCACGTTGTGTCTGGCTGGAGATTGCAGGCGTTGCCCTCATCGGTGTCGATGTGAACCTCGAGTTTGAAGGCCGGGTCCACGCGAACGAGCATTTGGTTCAGCACCAGACCGCAGTCGCCGCCGATGCGGAGCTTCATCATGTCGCCAGCCTTCACGCCGTAGTAAGCCGCGTCCGCCGGGGTCATGTGGACGTGCCGCCGCGCGCGGATGATGCCGGACTCCAGCTCGAAGAAGCCCGCCGGGCCCATCAACATGCCACCGAGGGTGCCCTTGATGTCGCCGGAGCTGCGGAGCGGGAGGTCGAAACCCAGCGCGATGCCGTCGGTGTAAGCCAACTCGACTTGGTTCAAGTTCCGGCAGGGGCCGAGGATGCGGAGATTCGAAATAATACGGCTGCGGGGACCGACCAAGGTGACGGTCTCCTTCGCGGCGAATTGACCATCCATGTAAAGCCACTTGTGGACGGAGAGCTTGTGGCCCTTGCCGAAGAGCGCTTCAACAGCGTCCTGCGTGAGGTGGCAATGGCGGGCGCTGACATTCACCACGAGCGGATTTGGCGCGGCAGCGGTGGTCGGGAGCGGCTTGCCCAAGCGGGCGTAAACCGACTGTCGAACCATGTGTTCGATGACTGCCCGGTGCGGAGGCGATTGAACGTTCGCAGACATTTCTGGGCGCAGTTTTGACAGATTGTGAATCTTTGTCAAACATATTCTTGCAATACCTTCCAAAGTCTTCCACCGTCCTGGCACCATGCAGTTAGAAGAGCGCCAAAAGCGAATCGAAGAGCACCTGCTCAAGGTGGAGTTCGCTTCGCTCGACGAGCTGTCTGAATTGGTGGATGCCTCGATCTCTACCGTCCGGAGGGACGTGAGCTTGATGGAATCGCGGGGCGTGGTTTGTCGGACGCACGGCGGGGCGCGGCTGACCAACCCGAAGTCGGACGAATACACGTTCAGCACCCGGGACACGCAGCAGTTGGCCCAGAAGGAAGCCATCGCGCGGGCCTGTGCCAGCCTGATTCCGCCCAACCAAACCGTCATCATCGACGCCGGGACGACCTGCTACCACGTCGCGGTGCAATTGGAGGCGAAAACGCCGCACATCATCACCAACTCGCTGCCGGTCGCGAACCACTTCTCTGCGTCCAGTCGGCTGGAGGTGGTGGTGAGCGGCGGGGTGATTTACCCGAAGCTTGGCGTGCTGGTGGGGCCGCTGGCGGTGGAAGCCTTCACCAAGCTGCGTGCCGACGTGGCCATCCTGAGCTGCGGCGGGGTCACGGAAGAGGGCATCACCAACTCGCACGGGCTGCTCATCGAGATTCAGCACGCCATGATCAACGCCGCCCGGCGGGTGATCTTGTGCGTGGACTCCTCCAAGTTCGGCCGTCAATCCATCTCCAAGCTGTGTGAGCTGGACGTGATTGACGTGGTGGTGACCGACGCGGGTGCGCCGGAAAGTTTCCTCGCCCTGCTCCGGGAGCGGAACATCCACGTCACGCTCGCGAACGGCGAAGAAGTTGCCCCGATGCCCGAGCTGGCGACCAATCCCCCGCCGGAAGCCGAACCGCCGGTGGAACAGTCCCATCCAGGCCGTTCCTTCGATGACGTGCCGCTGAACGTGCTCTGATCGGGCTCCCCGCAGACCAAGCGGGAGCGTGCTTCCGCTGCGCAAGCCAGCACCGGGGCGAGGTCCCGGCGGGGTAATTGCAGTTGTCATGGCCTGCACGATCATACGTTTCGTTAACACGATTCGGCGAGACTCCTACCACATATGGCAGTCAGCGCTTGCCTAGCACTCAAATGATAGTGGATGTGGCTTCTGGCGGCGAGAGCGTTTCCGTTCATGTCAGCGAATTACTAATTGATAACAAATTAGTAGTTAACTAGTATTTGGCCGTGAAGATTCCGCAGACACCGCCATCAGTCCAAAAGCTCCTGGCCGAGCTGGGGAAGCCGGAGAGGATGTTCGCCATTCTGGGGGCAATTTCCGGTTTGGAACACGAAGGCCGGTATTTTCACTGGGATGAACTGCGGTTTCGGACGCCACCCAAGGGGTTGACGCAGTCGGAATGGTGGCTGGGCTTGAAGATGAACCGCCAGATCACGCGGCGAAAAGTTCCGCTCTTGGACAAGACCGGCGAGCCATTCTACTTCGTCGTGCCGGATTCGGTCAGCGACCTCCTCCACAAGATTGACCGTGGCGGCGGCACGTTGGTGGACATCCCGGAAACCATGACCAGCCCGGAACAGCGGGACCGCTATGTGGTGCGCTCCTTGATGGAAGAGGCCATCACCTCGAGCCAGCTCGAAGGTGCGGCAACCACCCGCCAAGTCGCCAAGAAAATGCTGGCAGAGGGTCGCAAACCGCGCGACCGCAGTGAGCGAATGATCCTGAACAACTTCCTGACCATGCGACGCATCGTGGAACTCCGGGACCAGCCGATGACCCCAGATTTGGTGTTCGAGATTCACCGGGAGATTTCGGATGGAACGCTCGACATCGCTGATGGAGCCGGACGGTTTCGGCGCGTTCAGGAGACCATTGATGTTTCGGACTTGGAGGGCCGGGTGTTTCACGTTCCCCCGTCCGCCGAAGAGTTGCCCGCGCGGTTGGAACGGATGTGCGAGTTTGCCAACGGTCAGCCCCCGGGCCAGTTCATGCATCCGGTGGTGCGGGCCATCATCCTTCACTTCTGGCTGGCCTACGACCATCCCTTCGTGGACGGCAATGGCCGGACGGCGCGGGCGCTGTTCTACTGGCATCTGCTGCGCTCCGGCTACTGGCTGTTCGAGTTCATCTCCATCTCGCAGATTCTGCGGAAGGCCCCGGCGCAATACGGCCAGGCCTTCCTCCACACGGAAACCGACGAGAACGATCTGACTTACTTTGTCCTGCACCAGGCGAAGGTGATTCAGCGGGCAATTCAGGAACTGCATGACTATGTGGTCCGGAAATCCCGGGAAACCCGGTCGAGCATGGATTTGCTGCATCGTCACCCCGACTTGAATCACCGGCAGCAGGCGTTGCTGACGCACGCGCTGAAGCATCCCGGTTTTGCCTACACTATCCAAGGCCACGGCACCCGGCACGCCGTAGTGTATCAAACTGCGCGCACGGATTTGCTCGATCTCGCCAGGATGACTTTCTTGGAGCAGCGCAAGGCGGGCCGGAGCTTGGTGTTTGTCGCCCCGCCGGATTTGGAAAAGCGCTTGCGGGTGGGCACGGGTAAATGACCACCGGCCAGTTCATCACCTTGGCCGGCGACCGGTGAGCAGCCAGGCGGTGAGGTCGCCTTTGCCTTTCACCTGGGTCAGCTCGCGGCGGGTGAAGGTGTAGTCGCGCTCCAGCAACTGGTGCGTGGCGGCGCTGACTTGGATGGCCCCGACCACGCCGTGGGATTCCATCCGGCTCGCCGTGTTGACCGTATCGCCCCAGAGGTCGTAGCTGAACTTGTTGCGCCCGATCACGCCGGCGACGACGGGGCCGCTGTTGATACCAAGGCGCACGCGGACGGGGAGTTCCTTGCCGGCAAACTGCTGCTCCACGGCGACGATCATGTTCAACGCCAGCTCGGCAATGGCGTGGGCGTGGTCGGGGCGCGGGTCGGGCAGGCCACCGACGACCATGTAGGCGTCGCCGATGGTTTTGATTTTCTCGAGGCCCTGCTCCTGGGCGAGGAGGTCGAAGGTGGTGAACAACTCGTCGAGCAGGCGGACCATCTCGGTGCCGGTGATGCGGGCGCTCAACTCGGTGAAGCCGACGAGGTCGGCGAAGAGAACGGTGACGGCGGGGAGGGTGTCCACGATGGTGGACTCGCCGGCTTTGAGGCGGTCGGCGATGGAACGGGGCAGGATGTTGAGGAGGAGGGCTTCGGATTTTTCCTGCGCCTCGCGGACTTGCTGGAGCAACTCCCGCTCTTGGTCGCGGAGGCGTTTCTTCTCGAGGCAGGCGGTGATGCGGGCGCGGAGGAGGACGGGGTCGAAGGGCTTGGTGAGGTAGTCGTCCGCGCCACCTTCGATGCACCGGACGAGCGTGTCCACGTCGTCGAGGCCGGAGATCATGATGACGGGCAGGTGGCGGAGGGCGAAGTCGGCTTTCATCGCGGTGAGCACCTGATGGCCGTCCATCTCGGGCATCATGATGTCGAGCAGCACGAGGTCGAAGGTGTGGCGACCGAGCATGTCGAGCGCGCGGCGGCCGCTCTCGGCGAGGGCGACGGTGAAGCCTTCGCGACTGAGGCGGCGGGTGAGCAGGGCGCGGTTGGACTCGAGATCGTCCACCACGAGGATGGTGCCGGCGACGGGGGGCCGGACTTCGGTGCGGGTGAGGAAGGTGGTGTCTTCGCTGCCGGGGGCGGGGGCGACGGCGGCGGCGGGCTTGCGGAAGAAGATGGTTGTGCCGCCACCATCGTGGGTTTGCTCGAGGTCGGCGAACTCGGGTGCCACGACCTCGAACATCGCGGCCAGTAGTTTCGGGGCGTGCTCGCCGAGTTCGTTGGCGGACTTGCGGATGCGGGTGAGGTCGTCGAGGAAGGGCTGGCCTTCGAGCTGGGTGCAGCGGGCGTGGAGGGCGGTGGCGGCTTCGGCGGCTTCCTGAGAGAAGCGCTGGAGAGCTTGACCCAGTTCGTCGGCGGCACCTGGGTTGGCGGCGAGGTGCTCGACGGTGAGGGTCTGGTTGAGTTGTTTGAGGATCGCAGCGGCGTTCTGGCGCAGGGCCGCGAGGTCGGGACTGATGGCGAGATAGCCCAACTCGCCCGCTTCCTCCGCGAGGATGTCCGCGAAGCCGAGAATTTCCCCGAGCGGGTTGCGCATATCGTGGCGCGCCACGCTGACGAGCTTAGGGATGGGGCGGATGGCGGGCGGGTTCGGCATGCGCAGGCAGAGCTGACGTGGCTCAGGCGGTCGCCGCGGTGGGCGGAGTGGCACCGCCGGTGAGAGCGTCGATCTTGGCGAAGAGGGTGGGGAAATCCACGGGCTTGGTTTCGTAGTCGTTGCAGCCGGCCTCGACGGATTTCTCGCGGTCGCCGGCCATGGCGTGGGCAGTGAGGGCGATGATGGGGATGGCGGCGGTGGCGGGGTCGGCTTTCAGGATGCGCGTCGCGGCCCAGCCGTCCATGCCGGGCAGGCCGATGTCCATGAGGATGAGGTCGGGCTGGAGTTCCCGCGCGCCGAGGATGCCTTGCTCGGCGTCCTCACGCATGTGGACCTCGTGGCCTTTGGACTTGAGGCGGCGGCTGATGATGATGCGGTTGTTCTCGGTGTCTTCGATGATGAGGATTTTAGGCATGGTAGCGGGAAGGTTCAGGGCTGGGTGATGTAGCGGCGGATGTTGGCGATCACGTCGCTGCGGACGCTGGCGCCTTTTTGCAGGACGCTGGCGGTGCGGGCCGCGAGGAACTCGCGCTCCTCGGGCGAGAGGGTCTTGGCGGTGAGGACGACGACGGGGATGTGCCCCCACTCCGGGCGCTGGCGCAGTTCGCCGAGGAATTGGAAGCCGTCCATCACGGGCATCATGATGTCGAGCACGATGAGCTTGGGGATGTTCTGCTTGACCAGCTCAAGGGCGCGCAGACCGTTCTCGGCGACGGTGACGGGAAATTTCTCGTTCTCGATCATGCGCGTCATCATCTCGCGCAGCACGGGGTCGTCCTCGACGAGCAGGACGTGGCCGTCCGGCGGGTAGCGCAGGTGGCGGTGCAGGACGCGGCTCAGGAGCGCGGAATCCACCGGCTTGGCGAGGAACTCCGCCGCGCCGAGGGTGAACCCGGCATCGGCCTGGCCATCCTTGAGCGTGAGCAAAATCACGGGGATGGGTGCGAGGTGAAGGTCGGACTTGAGTTCGCCCATCACGGACCAGCCGTCGGCGGTCGGCCCGGAGGCATCGAGGGTGATGAGCACGGGTCGGAGTTCGCGGGCGAGGCGCACGCCCTCGGCCCCGCTGGGCGCGATGCGCATGGCGCAGCCGGTGCCCTTGAGCGTCTCGGCTACAAGCGCGTGGACATTCTGGTCCGGGCTGAGGACCAGCACGGTGCGGGCGGCGGGCTGGGTGGAACTGCCGTTGGTCGCAGATGTGGCGGGCTTGGGTTCCAGTTTCTTCACCTCGGCGGGCAGCTCAATCGTGAAGACCGAGCCTTTCCCAAGTTCGCTGGTGACGTTGACGCTGCCGCCCATCAGCTCGCAGAACTTCCGCGTGATGACCAAGCCCAGACCGGTGCCGCCGTATTTGCGCGCGGTGGAGCTGTCGGCCTGCTGGAAGGCTTGGAAGAGCTTGCCCAATTGCTCGGGCGTCATGCCGATGCCCGTGTCGGCCACGGCGAAGCGGAGGTAGGCCGCACCCTCGCGGGTGAATCGCTCGACGGTGAGCCGCACCTCGCCGTGGTCGGTGAACTTGTTGGCGTTGCTCAGGAGGTTCAGGAGGCTCTGGCGCAGCTTGGTGAGGTCGGCGTGGACGGAGCCCAGGTCCGGCCCGGCGGTGAGGACGAGCTGGTTCCCATGCTTTTTAACCAGCGGCGTGATGGTGTTGCTGACCTCGCGCAGGATGTTCGCCACCTCGAAGCGTTCGAGGTGCAACTCCATCTTCTGCGCTTCGATCTTGGAGAGGTCGAGGATCTCGTTGATGAGGTGGAGCAGGTGCTTGGCGGAATCCATGATCCGCTGCAAGTCATCCGCCGACTCCGTGCGGCCCGCGTCCTGCGCCTCGGCCAGCAGCATCTCGGAGAAACCGATGATGGCCGTGAGCGGCGTGCGCAGCTCGTGGCTCATGCTGGCGAGGAAGGAACTCTTGGTGCGGTTCGCACCCTCGGCCTGCTGGCGCGCCTCCTCGGCGAGCTGGGTCATCTGGCCCAGCTCGCGGGTGCGCTCGACGACTTTGCCTTCGAGCGTGAGATTGGATTCCTCCAGCTTCGCGTAGGTGCGCTGGAGGTTGTCCGCCATTTTTTTGAACGCGTCGGCCAGCACGCCGACCTCGTCCTGCGAGCGGACTTCGAGGGTCGCGGCCGCGCTGAAATCTCCCGTGGCGAGCAGCCGCGCGGACTCGGTCACGCGCTGGAGCGGCTGGGAGATGCGCGCCGACAGCCAGGCGACGATGGCAACCCCCAACAACACCATGCCGATGGCCGTCACGAGGCTGCGCGTGATGACCGCGCGGACCTGTTGCTCCTTCCCGCGCTGGGAGTCCTCGATCACCCGCCGCAGGTCGGCGAGCGAATAGCCCAGCCGGAGCACGCCCCATTGCTCCCGCCCCACCTGGATGGGCGCAACCACCTCCAGCACCTCCATTTGGTTCACGGTGACGTTGCGGGATCCAATGCGGGTCTGGCGCGCGGCGGTGCGATCGTCCGCGCCAGAGTATGGCTTCAGCTCACTGTCGAAGTGGATCAACGCGCCCTGCTCACCCGCATGGGCGAGCACCTGCGCGTTGGTGTTCATGACCATGGCGTAAGTCAACTGCGCGTTCAGCCGCGTCGCGTTCGTCACGACCTCGGAGACGGCCGAGAAGGCCAAACCGCTGATTTTCTCCCCCAGCTCGTTGGCTAGGTGCGCGGCCGCGCCCTCGCCGCGCGCCACGAGCACGTCCCGCTCCAACTGGACGCGCCGGGCCGTCTCCCGCTCGATCAACTGCTGGCTGTGGCTGACCTCCAGCCACGAGAGCACCGCCAGCAGGCCGACGATGAGGCCCAGCATCGTGACCATCAGCTTCCAGCGGATGCCGCGGCGGATTTGGGTGGGCGGCTCCATGCGTCAAGGCGAAGGCAAAAGGCAAAAGGCAAAAGGCAAAAAGCCGTAGCCGCTCGCGGCCCCCTGGCCGCTGACCGCTGACCGCTGACCGCTAAATGGCTTCCCCGTTCCCATTCAGCGGATGAGGTTGCTCACCGCGTCCAGCGCCTCGCGGTTCAACTCCAGACCATACTGCTGCACGCGCTTGAGGTTCAGCGTCACCTCGGAGCCCGCGGGCGCACTGACCGCCGGCGCGCCCGCGAAATCCTGCGCGATGGCGGCGGCTTGGCGACCCACCGTCGGCATGTCCGGCGCGAGCACCAGCGTCGCACCCAGGTCCATGAACGCCGCCGAGTAGGCGAAGACCGGTTTCTTGGCGGCGTCCGCGCCGGTGAAGTAGCGCCCCACCACCGCTTCGTTCTCCAGCACCACGGGGTCCGGCGTGAGCCAGAGCACATCCACCTTGGGCGTGAGTTCAGCCAGCGCAGGGCCAACGCCCGGGCTGCGGTTGACGGGGCGTCCGATGACCTCGATGCCGACTTCCTTGCCCGCCACCACGGCCTGCGCGAACCACTGCTTGTTGATGGCTGGGTTGTAGATGACCCCGACGCGCTGGAGCTTCGGGAAGAAGTGCCGGAAGAGCGTCAGCTGCTGGCCCGCTGGCAGTTCGTTGGCGATGACTCGGGTGGACGCCGGCAGGGGCTTGAAGCGCTCCCAGTTGATGGCCGTGCTCAGAATGATGGGCTTGGCCTTCGCGTGCTTGGCCGTGGCCAAGTAGGCGTTTGCCCCGATGCAGTGGATGACCCCGGGGTTCGCTGCCACCGCCCGCCGCACGCCCGCCTCACCGACTTTGGCCAAGTCCAGTTCCGTCACCCCGTCGGTGCCGAACGTCGCCTTGAAGGCGTTCTGCACCTCCTGGTATTTCGCCACTGAGGCATCCGAGTTCACCACCAACACCGGGGCCGACGGCGGCACGGCGGCGAGCGCCCGCCACTGCGTCACCGCGAGCACGAGCAGCACGAGCAGCGTGGCCGCTACAGTCCCGCTGCGCTGGGCGCGCGGGAGCGGCAGAAGGGGAGGCGGGCGAGGGTTCATTTGCGAAGTTCCTTGGTCTGCGCGGGGTTGATCGGGGTCAGGCTATCGAGGCCCAGAAGTCGGAGGCGTTGCTGCCCTTCAGGGTCCGCGCCCATGCCGACGAGGACTTTGAGCAACGCCTGAGCCGCTGCGTCTGGCTGCGCGAGGGCGACGACGATGGGCAACAACCGCTCGGGGCCTTTGGCGAGCTGGACGAGCGCGGCGTGCTGCTTGGCGTTGCTCTTGCCGAGCTTGTCCAAGCCGCTCTCCGTGACGATCGCGGCCTGCGCGTTACCCAGATCGGGGCCCATGCCCATGAGCGCATCTAAATCCTTGGGCACCTCAAGCACCTTCTGCCCGGCGAGCAACGCGCGGTGTTCCGGCCCGAGCAACTCGCCCAGCAGCGTCAGGATATAGTCCTTGTTCCCCGCAGCGAGGACCTTTGCCCCTTTGAGGGCGGCGAGGTTTGCGACGTCCTTCTTCGCGCAGAGCACATGGCGCTGGGTGGTTTTCTCCCGAAGCTGACCTATGAGCATGGGCTGCCACGCGGCCTTCTTGGCGAGCTGCGGGTAATGCCAACTCGACATGAGGAAGAGGCCGCCGGGGTTGCTCTCCATCGCCTTCTCGAAGCCCGCGCGATCGCTGTAAGGCTGAAACTTGTGCCCGCCCACCCCCGCGAAGAACGCATCGAACTCACCCTTGAGCGTGCCGAAGTTGTTGATGTTCGTCTCCGGACTGTAAAAGTGAATCGTCGCCCCCGCCGCTTGCGCGCGCGCGCGCCGGAGGAAGGGCGCGCCCAAGCCCGCGAACGCCAGCGCCCCGAGGGCATGGCGGCGGCTGAGTTGGCGGTGGAACGTCATCCTGAGTCAGTGTCCGTGCTAGACTGCCGGGAACCCCGCCGCTCCGCAAGCCGGGTGTGTGCCCATGGGCGCGGTTGCCAAACCCGCCCCGCTCCGCTTCAATGCCCGCGCTATGGCTCGCCCACGCAAACCCACCGCCCCACTCGTCGGCCTCATCATGGGCAGCCAGTCCGACTGGGAAACCATGCAGCACGCCGCCGCCCAGCTCGACGCTCTCGGCGTGCCCTACGAAGCCGAAGTCGTCTCCGCCCACCGCACCCCGGACCGGATGTTCGAGTATGCGGAGACCGCAGCCGCGCGTGGCTTGGAAGTCATCATCGCTGGTGCGGGCGGTGCCGCGCACCTGCCCGGCATGACGGCGGCGAAGACCTCGCTGCCCGTCCTCGGAGTCCCCGTGCAATCCAAGTCCCTTAACGGCCTCGACTCCCTCCTCTCCATCGTGCAAATGCCCGGCGGAATCCCCGTCGGCACCCTCGCCATCGGCAAGGCCGGCGCCATCAACGCCGCGCTCCTCGCCACCGCCATCCTCGGCAACAAACACTCGCAGTTCCGGAAAGCCTACGACCAGTTCCGCGCGGAGCAGACGGCGAAGGTGCGAGAACACCACACGCTGCCGCCGAACTTGCCCGCCTGACTTTCGCTCCGCCCGCCGTGAACTTCCCCATCCTCCCCGACTCCACCATCGGCATCCTCGGCAGCGGCCAGCTCGGGCGCATGCTCGCCCTCGCTGCGCGCCAGCTCGGCTACCGCGTCGCCGTTTACTCGCCCGACACGGACACGCCTGCTGGCCAGGTCGCCGACCTCGAAGCCGTCGGCGATTACCTCGATGAGGAACGCCTCGCCGACTTCGCGCAGCGCGTGAGCGTCATCACCTTCGAGTTCGAGAACGTCCCCTCCCTCGCCTCCGAAGTCGCCGCGCGCCACACCCTCGTCCGCCCCGCCGGCAGCGTGCTGCACACCACGCAGGAGCGGCTGCGCGAGAAGAATTTCCTCCGCGACAACGGCTTTCCCACCACGCCCTTCCGCGAAATTAAAACCTACGCCGACCTCCACGCCGCCGCGCGCGATCTCGGCCTGCCCGCCGTGCTTAAGACCGCGAGCTTCGGCTACGACGGCAAGGGCCAGCAGAAGGTTTACGCGCAATCCGACCCCGCCGAAGTCTTCGCCAACCTCAAGGGCGCGACCGGCATCTACGAAGCCTTCGTGGACTTCGAGAAGGAAATCTCCGTCGTCGCCGCGCGCACGGCGGACGGCCAGTTCGCCGCTTTCCCCGTCTTCGAGAACCGCCACGCCAACCACATCCTCGACGTCACCTTCGCCCCCGCCGCCATTGGGCCGAAGCTCGCCAAGGAGGCCGTCGAACTCGCTGCCGGCATTCTCGAAAAGCTAGGCGTCGTCGGCCTGCTCACCGTCGAACTCTTCGTCACGAAAAGCGGCCAACTCGTCGTCAACGAACTCGCCCCGCGCACCCACAACAGCGGCCACCTCACGCTCGACGCCTGCGTCACCAGTCAGTTCGAGCAGCAGGTCCGCGCCGTCTGCTGCCTCCCGCTGGGCTCCACCGCCTTGCGCGCCCCCGCCGCGATGGCCAACCTCCTCGGCGACGTTTGGTCGAAAGGCGAACCCAACTGGGCCGCCGCCCTCACCGACCCGCACGTCAAACTCCACCTCTACGGCAAAGCCCAAGCCCGTCCCGGCCGCAAGATGGGCCACCTCAACGCCTGTGGCCGCAGTGTGGATGCGGCCATCGCCCGTGTGGTCGCCGCGCGGCAGCGGCTGATGAGTTGAGCCACAGATGAACACAGATGGGACACAGATATTGAGGAGGAGGAGGCGTCCGGTTCGTGCCTTTTCGGTGTTCCATCAGTGTTCCATCTGTGGCTGAAAAATCTCTTCCTCCGTATCTCCGCCGACAGCCAGACGGCCTCTTCCTCGCCGTCAAAGTTCAGCCGCGCGCCAGCCGCAACGCCCTCGCTGGTCTGCACGGCGACGAGTTGAAAATCGCCGTGACCGCACCGCCCGTGGACTCGGCGGCGAACCAAGCCGTCGTGGAATTCCTCGCTGAAACCCTCGGCCTTCCGCGCCGGGCCGTGACCCTCGTGCGCGGCCAGACTTCGCGCCACAAACTCCTCCGGCTCGACGGCCTCTCCGCCGAGGCCGCAGCGGCGAAACTCGACACGTAGGCACTCCACCTCCGCATTCCCGCTCGACGCCCCACCTGAAGCCTGCGACTAGGAGGGCCGTCGTTTTTACCGCTATGAGCCATCACGGACTGCGCCCCGAACACCTCGCCCTCACCCGCCGCGAGTTTCTCAACCGCTGCGGCATGGGCATGGGCGCGCTCGGCATGGGCGCGCTGTTTGGCGAGCTGGGTTTGTCCTCCGCACAGGCCGAGGTGAACAGCAGTTCCCCCCTCGCCCCGAAAGCCCCGCACTTCGCCGCGACCGCCAAACGCGTCATCCACATCTTCCTCAACGGTGGCCCCTCGCACGTGGACACCTTCGACCCCAAGCCCGCGCTCGACCAACATCACGGCAAGACGCTGCCCTACGAACTCCGCACCGAGCGCCGCACGGGCACGGCCTTCCGCTCGCCCTACAAGTTCCAGAAATACGGCAAGAGCGGCATCGAGGTGAGCGAGATTTTCGCCAAGACGGCCGAGTGCGTGGATGACATCTGCGTCATCCGCTCGATGCACGCAGACGTGCCGAACCACGAGCCGTCGCTGATGCTCCTCAACTGCGGCGATGCCCGCCAGACGCGTCCGAGCATGGGTTCCTGGGTCACTTACGGCCTCGGCACGGAGAACCAGAATCTCCCCGGCTTCATCGCGATGTGTCCCGGTGGCTACCCGATTCAAGAGTCGCAGAACTGGCAGTGCGCCTTTCTCCCCGGCGTCTTTCAAGGCACTTACCTGAACACCGCCGAGACGCGCATCGAGCGGCTCATCGAGCACATCAACAACAAGCAGATCCCCGTCACCGACCAACGTGCGCAGCTCGACCTGCTCCGGGCGTTGAACGAGCGCCACGCCGCCGCCCGCGGGCGCGAATCGCAACTGGAGGCGCGCATCGCTTCCTTCGAGTTGGCCTACCGCATGCAGATGGAAGCGGCGGACGCCTTCGACATCAGCCAAGAGCCCGCGCATATCCGCGCGATGTATGGCGAGGGCACGCAGGCGCGGCAGATTCTCACGGCCCGGCGGCTCGTCGAGCGCGGCGTGCGCTTCGTGCAAGTCTGGCACGGTGCCGGCCAGCCGTGGGACAGCCACGACGACATCGAGGTGCAACACCGCAACCTCGCCAAACAGTGCGACCAAGCCATCGGCGCGCTGTTGAGGGACTTGAAACAACGCGGCCTGCTCGAGGACACGCTGGTCATCTGGGGCGGCGAGTTTGGCCGCACGCCCACCGTCGAGCTGCCCACGCCCGGCTCGAACCAGGGCAAGATCAACGGCCGCGACCACAACCACCACGGCTTCACGACTTGGCTGGCCGGCGGCGGCGTCAAAGGCGGCACCGTCTATGGCGCGACGGACGAGTTTGGCTTCAAGGCCGAGGTGAACCCGGTCCATGTCCACGACTTGCAGGCGACCATCCTCCACCTCCTGGGCTTCGATCACGAGCGCCTCACCTTCCGCCACGCCGGCCGCGACTTCCGCCTGACCGATGTCCACGGCAGCGTGGTCAAGGGCGTGCTGGCGTAGTATGGAGTGCGGTGGCCGAGCGCAGCGCCGACCCCGTTTTTTGGTTAGCCCGGAAGGGCACAGAGAACACAAAGTAAGACCACCCGCAGAAGCAAGGCTCCTCCGTTCCTACCACTTCGTCTCTGCGCTCTCTGCGCTCTTTCGCGGCAAATCCGTCTTCCGCCTTAGCTCATCCGCATCGGCATCAGCACGTAATGGAAGGCCGTGTTGATCTTCACCGAGCCGGGGCTGAGTTCGTCCGAGAGTTCCAGGAAGATTTCGTCCGACTCAATCACCTTCAGCGGGTCCATCAGGTAGCCGGGATTGAACGCGATGCTGATGTCCTTGCCCTTGTAGTTGATGGCGATGGACTCGCGCGCCTCGCCCACGTCCGCCGTGTTGGCGGTGATGGTGAGGTTGTTCTTCGTGAAGGCCAGCTTCACCGAATTCGACTTGTCGTTCGTCATCAGCTCCGCGCGGCGCAAGGCCCCGAGCAGCTCCTCGCGCATCAGCGTGATGCGTTCCTTGGCTTCCTTCGGAATGACCTGCTGGTAGTTCGGGTAGCTGCCCTCGACGAGCTTGGAGATCAGCAACACCGAGAACGCCGTCTCGTCCTTGAGCCGGAAGGAAACTTGGTTGTCCGTGAAGCGAATCTCCACGTCACCCTTCGTCTGGAGCAAGCGGTTCAATTCATTCACCGCCTTGGTCGGCACGATGATGTCACCCGTCGCCGTCGAGCCGGCGGGCAGGTCTTCCTCCGTCAACGCCAAGCGCCGGCCATCCGTGGACACCATCACCAGCTTCTCCGGCGTGAACTTCATGAACACGCCGTTCAGCACGTAGCGCGACTCGTCCGTGGAAATGGCGATGGAGGTCTTCTTCAGCATCGCGCGGATTTTCTCCTGCGGCAGGGTCACAGCCCCGGTCTCCTTGAACTTGGGCAGCGGCGGGAACTCATCCGCGCTCAACCCGTGCAGCTTGTAGAACGACGCTCCGGCACTGAGCTTGGTGATATTCTTGTCATCGGTGTCCAGCTCCACCTCTCCGGCGGGCAGCTCGCGCACGATGCTGAAGAAGCGCTTTACCGGGATGGTCGTCGCCCCGACTTCGCTGACTTGCGCCTCCACGCCGCACGTCACCGTCACATCCAAGTCCGTCGCCGTGAAGAAAAGGCGGTTCTCCTCCGCGCGCGCGTGGACGTTCGAGAGGATGGGCAAGGTCGTGCGGGTGCTGACGACGTTCTGGACGGCTTGCAGCCCGGCGATGAGCTGGTCTTTGGCGATGCTGATTTTCATGGCTTACTAAACAGAGAGTAATTGAAGAATCACCCGTAGTATTAAGGGGTGTGAATAGGCAATACAACTGGCCGTGTCAAGGTAACATCAACCACTTGCGTCCTCTTTCTACCGCCACACAACCCGTCGGGGTTGGCGGGGCAACTCCCGGAACCCCGGTTTGTTCACACTGTTCCCAAACTGTTCACGGACGGCTGGACGGTTCTTGGGGAGGAAACTGGTCGTTGCAGGGCTTTCAACTGCGCCAGTAGCGGTGCCTGGCCTCGCCCATTTCACGGTCCCTCCGGCGGGTCGCGGGCGATGGGGGTTGGCCTAGGGTTGCTTGGCCGCCGGGGTGGCGTCGGGGGCGATGCCTTTGAGCCAATAGGTGCCGTTGTTGCGTTCGTAGGTGGCGTAACCCTTGTCGCCGAGAACGCCTTTTACCGAGCGCTCGGTTTCGTCGCGGATGGCGCGCAGGGCGGCGGTGCGCTGGTCGGCGGTGAGGTTCTTGTCGGCGCGGAGTTGCTTGGCTTGGTCCTCGGCGGCTTTCTTCATGTCGAAGGATTTGACGGCGGCGTCCTTGCCCAGGCCCTCGCGTTCGGCGGCGCGGAAGAGGGTTTGGAAGTTGTGGTCCTGGCCGCGTTTGTAGTCGTCGTAGCGGGCTTGGCCGAGCTGGGTTTTGATGGCTTCGTCGAGGGCTTTCTCGGCGGCTTTCTGCTTTTCCTTTTCCTCGCCCTTGAGATTCAACTGCTGGCCGAAGGCACCGCCGAATTCGTCGTCGTAGGCTTTTTTCTTTTTGTAGAGGTCGAGGAATTCCTGCTCGGTCGGCTCGAAGCCGGCGAGCTGCATGCGCATCATGGTGGCGGTGGTGGAGAAGCGGAGGTTGTAGTCGAGGAGTTCGTCGGGGGAGAGCACGTCGGCGAGGCTGGCTTCGCTTTCCTTCATGACTTTGCGCATGTCGTCGGCGTCGGGCACGCCGCCTTTCATGGCTTTCTGCAGCTTGGTCTGCATGTCCTGCATGACCTCCATGACTTTGCTGCGCTTCTCGGTGGGGAGGAAGTCGAACATGGCGTCGAGCTGGGAGGCGACGCCGGCGAGGAGGTCGGGTTTCTCCTCGGGGGCAGAGCCGAGGAGGTCGGTGAGGAGGGCGTGTTTCTCCTTGTTCAAGGCGCGTTCCTTCTCGGTGCGCTCGGGGTCGGTGGGCGCGCCCATCATTATGCCGGGTTTCCAGAACTCGTATTTCTTCTTGGGGCCGGCAAGGGCCTTACGCTTGGCGTCGTAGAGTTTGTTGACGTCGGCGGTGATGATGTCGCGGATGGTTTCCTCGGGGCAGCCGATGCTGCGGAGATTGGCGATGTAGGTCTTGTAGTCGGCAGACTCGACGGCGTTCCAGTCGAATTTCTGGGCGAGGGTGTTGGTGATGACCTGGGTGACGGTGCGGGGCTTGGCGGGGGCAGGGGGCGCGAGGGTGGGGGCGGGCGGGGCTTTCGCGGTCTCGGCCTGCGGGACGGCTGCGGACGGCTCGGCAGGGGGCTTGGGGCGCAGGAGGACTGCGCCGAGGCCGAGGTTGAGAACGACAGAGAGGATGAGGAGGGATTTGGCGTTCATGGCGGGGCGGCGGGCTAGGGCTTGGGTGGCGGGGTGCCAGCGGGCGGCGGGGTGGGCGGGGCTTCGGCGGTGGCGGTGGCTCCGGGGTTGGGGGCGTCCGTCAGCTTGGCATTAATCGTCACTTTGACCTTGGAGGCGGTGCCCTGGCCGTTGGCGAAGGTCAGCTTGATACCGAACTCGGCGGTGATGGCTGACTCGACTAGGACGCCTAAAGCCGGGTCGAACCACGCTTTGCCGGTGAGCTTCGCGCCGTCTTCCAAGGTGGCGGTGAAGGCGGCCGGGGTGGTCCCAACGGGGGGCTTGATGACGATGACGCCAGCTTGCTCGAGGAGGACGACCTTGCGCCCGTCGCGTTGCTCCCAAGCTTTGAAGGTGTTGGTGGCGTCGAGGCTGAGGGCGGTCGGGCCGTAGGTATGGCTGCGGGTGAAGGGCCAGGTGTCGCCGGGTTTGACGGGTTGCTCGGGGAGGCCGGTGTGGAAGGTGTTCCAACCTTTGATGGCTTCGTCAGAGAACTGACTGGCAATGATGGCGAGGGCGGTCGGCGCGGCTCCGACGGCTCCCTTGCTGCGGAACTGCGGGCCACCTTCGAGTTTCTCGATCTTGCCGTCGGCGGTGGTGAGGTATTTTACCTTGCCGCCGACGAGTTTGCGCAGGGGGCCGGCGAGGGGGGTGTTCTTGGGGTCTTGTTTGGGGTCGCTGCGGGTGGTGAAGGGGACGGGGGCGTTGGTGCCGAACTTGTTGGCGGTGGTGATGGCGAGGGTCTCGACTTCGACTTCGTGGCCGCCGGTGGGGCGTTCCTTGAGGGCGGTGAAGGCGAGTTCCAAGACTTGCGAGAGGGATTGGCCGCTGGGGATGGGCATTTTAACGGCGGTCGGCGTGGCGGGGGCTTGAATTTCGATGTCGGCGGTGGTTTCGAGGCGTTGCACGAGGCGCTCGCCGATGGGCCACTTGGCTTTGAACTCGAGGCCGGGCTCTACCTTGGGCGGTTCGGGCGGGGCGGGTTCGGCTAGGGCGGGGGTGCCTGCTGCCGGGGCGGTGGCGGTGGCGTCTTCCTTCTTGCAGCCAGCGAGCGGCAACAGGGTGGCACAGAGGGTCAGCAGGGCGGCGGCACGGAGAAGCGGGCGACAGAATCGGAGACGGTCAGCAGTCATGGTCTGAGCTGGGCTTGATGGTTTGGCGGACTCGGTGCCGCGCACGTTACCAACTGGGGCAGTTTTGAAAACAGGAAACAAGGAGGCATTGCAGAAGTGAATGCTCAGGAGGCAGGAGGGTAGCAAGGGAGTGGCGGTGGGAGGCGTGTCGGAGTGCCGGGGTTGAGCCACGGAGGAGTTCGGTTCACGGGTCCAGTTCGGAGGTCGGCGCGGGCGCGGCCAGCGGTTGGGCGGGGAGGCTGACGCGCACGGTGGTGCCTTTGCCCGGCTCGCTGGTGAGCAGGAGTTTGCCGCCGTGGAGCTCGGCCAGCCGGCGGGCGATGGGCAGGCCCAGACCGGTCATATGCGGCTCGGCGGGCGCGCGGGCGGTGGCGGACTGGTTCAGGCTCGCGACTAATTCCGGCGGCATCCCCTGGCCCCGGTCGGTGACGGTGAGCAGGAAATCGTGGCCGTCGTCGTAGCCCTGCACTGTGACCGGCGTGCCCCGGGGCGAATACTGGCAGGCATTGCCGACCAGTTCCTCGACCAGCTTGGCGAGGTGCGCTGTCGCGATGGCAGCGGTGCCGAGGGAGAGTTTGAGTTGCAGGTCGGGCGGGCGGTCTGCGGCCTCGGCGCACCGGCGGGCTTGCGCGGCGGTCACTTCGTCCGCGTTGAGGGTGTGCGCCTGGCGCAGGGCGTTCAGATGCGCTGGGTTGGTCCCGTAGAGTTCGAGCTGTGCGTGGAGGAAGAGGTTTTTGGTGAGGCGTTCCACGCGCTGCCCGGCGGTGTGCAGGGCCTGGGCCAGCTCGATGATTTCCTCCGGGGTGCGGGTTTGGCCGGGGGTGGCCAGGGCGCGGGAGGTGTCGAGGATGCGGTTGAGCGGCTTCGATAGTTCGTCCGGCAGCGGCAGGCCGATGCCGGCCCCGAGGCAGGCGAGTTTCTGCTCGACCTCGTCGCGCAACGCCCGCCGCCGATGCACGCGCAGCTCCAGCGCGGCGACGAGTTCGTCCATCTTGAACGGCTTGGCGATGTAGTCATCCGCGCCGAGGGTCATGCCCTTGCGCATCCCTTTGAGGTCCGCGTCGCCCGTGATGAGCACGAGGGGAATGTCCGCCGTCGCGGGGTGTTGCCGCAGCAGGGCAGTCATCGCGTAGCCGTCCACCTGGCTCATGACGATGTCGCTGACCACGACGTCTGGCAGGTGGGTGCGGGCCAGTTTCACGCCAGCTAGGCCGTCCGCCGCCTCGATGACCTCGTGGCCGCGTGAGCGCAGCAAATTGGCCACCGACTGCCGGAACACTTCCGCGTCATCCACCAGCAGGATTTTCATGCACGGGAGAGAATCGGGCAAGCGCCCGGACATTTCACGCGCGAACTTTGGTCAGGAGACAGGGGGAACAGCGGGTGGTTCGCGGCTTGCGTGCAGACGGAGCGGATGGGTGTGCTGTGGCGTGCCCGCGCGACCTCCTGGCCCCTGGACTTCTGGCTCCTGTCACCTCACCCGTAGAGCGGCTGAGGCGTGAAGGTGTCGTATTCCAGGCTGCGCACGTGCTGATTTACCCAGAAGCCCGCGAGCACGGTGCCCAGGCCGGCGGCGACGAGGAAGCCGATGCCGAACCAGCGTTCGCCTGCCACGATGCTGCCCCAGGTCACGCCGAGGTTCGTCCCGGCGAAGACCGCGCAGGCGATCATCGCGTCGCGCCGCTTGTCGAGGTAGTGGAGCACCATCAGCAAAGACATGAAGATGACGAGCAGGAACGTCCCGATGAGCGCGATCTGGAAGATGCCCGCCTGCACCGCGCCTAGGCCGATGATGGGCAGAATCTTCTCCGCGCCCAGGATGAGCACGATGGTGAACAAGCCCTGGACCTTGAGCAGCAGGCCGAAGCCTTCCTGCAACGCGGTGATCATCCCCTGCTTGCGCTCGGTGACTTGCGCGAGCGTGCCTTTCTTCAGGACGTGCTGGAAGAAATGGTGGTTCGCGATGGCGAAGTCGGTCTCCAGCTTCAGGAGGAACACGGCCATGCCCGGCACGATGGTGAGGAAGGCGAAATAGACGACGCGGTCGTAAACCGGCGCGGAGTGCAGCAGCCCGGCGATCTGCTCCGCCGCTGGGTCGAGCCACCAGAAGAGGAATTTGTCGATCCAGATGCCGAGGTTGTAGAAGAGGCCGCAGAGCGCGAGCTGCCAGTAGCGCCGGAAGCAGCGGAGGAAACTGGCGTCGGCCACTTCGCGGTTGCCGACTTGCAGGTAGATCGCGCGGAAGAGCAGCAACAGCAGCAGTGCGTGGCCGATGGTGAAGCCCACCATCGCGCCGGTCACGTCCGCCCAACGGTCGCCCAGCCACGCGCACGCGAAGCTCGCCGCGCTGCCGATGGCGAAGCCCCAGAGCACTTGCGCGTAGTCCTTGATGGCCGTGAGGAAGATGCTCGCCACCCAGATGCCGCCGACGAAGGTCGTGAGCATCGCCGCCGCCAGCCGGAACCCTAACGGCCCCGGCACGCACCCGACGAAGAGCACCAGCCCGACCACGGAGAAGAGCACCATGCTCCACGCGATGGAGAACACGAAGGTCGGGTAAATCTGCTCCGGCTGGCGCGCATACTCCTGATCCGCTGCGTGGCGCGTGAGCACCATTTGAATCGGCCCGCTCAACACGAGTGTCACCGCATACACGAGCGAGATGGAGACGAAGAAGACTTGCAGCTCGTCGGCGTTGCTCACCGTGGTCAGCACCACGCCGAGCATGCCGAGGGAAATGACGGAGACGAGCCACGACCCGCTGCCGATGAGCGCCGCGTAGCCATAGGCTTGCAGCAGCCCGGTGTAACCCTGCTTGGCCAGGAGCTTGTTAAGTTCAAAGCCGACGCCTGCCATCTGTGCCGGGAAGGATGCTCAGGCGAAGCGCGCGAAACCAAGCCTGCATTTGGTCTTCCGTCTGTGTCCTCTGTGCGTCTGTGGTTAAAGCGGGTTGAACCACAGAGTCACAGAGGACACAGAGAGGAAGCCGTTCTTCCGGCCACTACCTCACCGGCTTGAACTGCACGCCGTCCAGAATCACATGGCCGTCGGTGTCCTTGTTCGAGATGGTCACGGTGGTGGTTTTACCGGCGGGGAGCGGGAACTTGCCGAGGCTGATTTCGCCTTTCGACTTCTGGTCCACCTTCACCGTCTTTGCCGACTGGCCCGCGACGCTCACGGTCACGGGGACGTTGCTGGCGCGGTTTTGGTTCGGGACGTTGAGCAGGATGATTTCGTAGTCGCCCGCGCTCGGGAGGTCGGGCGTGAAGACGGCGGTCAACTCGCCCTTCTCCGCGTTGTTGTCGTGCCGGTAGCCCTTGCCCACGCGCCAAGCGATGGTCGCGGCTTCCACCCAATGGCCGGCCAGTTTTGCGTCCGCGTCGTCGAGCACGATGCCGGGCAGGCTCTTCGGGTCCACAAACTTCCCGCCCACGTTGCCGCCGCCGCCGGTCCAATCGAGCACCTGCTTGTCCGCGAGCAAGCGGACGCGGAGCTTCTCGTAGTTCACCTTTTGAACGGGAACTTTGTCATCAATCGCGATGGCTGCCGCCGTCGCCGCGCTCTGCCCGAGCACCATGAACACCGGCTCCATGCGGATGCTGCCGTAGGCGATGTGCGACGCGCTCAGGGCGACCGGCACGAACAAGTTGTCGCACTCGGCGGCCTTCGGGATGATGGCGCGGTAAGAGACCGGGTAAGGCTTCATCGGCGGGATTTGCACGTCGCCTTCGTTCTCAGCCTTGCCGTTCTTCACGATGCGCTGGCAGTTGTGCGAGTCCATGTTGTAAGCGCCCAGACCCACGGAGTCGGTGATGGTTTCCACGTAACGGCAGTTCTTCTCGCTCATCACGTATTCGCCCACGAGCCGACGCGCCTCGCGCACATACAGCTCGCGCGGCCAGCCGTCGGTGTCGCGGAACTCATCCTTCGGCGGACCCCACGACTGCATCTCGCGGCGCATCTCCTCGGGCACGCGCGCATCCGTGGCGAGGAAGGTGCAGAAGCCGCGGATGTAATGCTCGTGCTCCTTCGCAATGCGCTCGCGCGTGGCGTAGTCGGCGTTCGGGTAATCGTAGTTGCGCCCAATGAAATCCGTGCTGAACCCGCCGTTGTTGTTGATGTCGGTCTTGTGGTTCGGCATCCAAATCGGGTTCCAGAACTGGCCGAGGCGCGGAGTCTTCTTCGCGGCCACGAGTGCTTCGAGGTAACGGCCCAACAGCTCGAACTCCTTCGCGTCGTAGTTCGCGGGCGGCGTGACGGGCAGGCTGTTGTTCGCGGCTTTGAGGAGCGCGTCCCATTGCGACTGCGGCATCGCGGCGGGCTTCTGCGCGGGCAGGCGGTTCTTCGGGTCGGTGGTGAAACAGAGGCGGTAGTTGTAAGCCTGCGTGGCCTTATCGCCATCGCCGGGCTTGCCGCCGTCGCCGGACTGGATGTGCGGCAGCAGACCGCTCGTGGCATCACCGGGCTTCACATACGGGTCCACCGGCACGGTGAACTGGTGGTGCGGTGTCAGCGCGCGGACGCCGTTGAGCGTCTCGCCGTAAACCGCGTTCGCCTCGCGCCCGACGTGGAAGGAACAGCCGGCCTTCGCCAGCAAGTCGCCTTCGTAGGTCGCGTCCATGAACATCTTCGCGCGGAATACGCGGCCGTTCTCCATCGTGATTTCCGTGATGCGCGGGCCGACTTTGGTGACGGACTTGAGGCGTTGATCGAGGAAGACCGGCGTCTTCGCTTCATCGAGCCACTGGAGGAACACCCGTTCCGCCACATGCGGCTCGAAGGTCCACATCGTCGCGTCCGCACCGGTCAACGCGCTCGCACCCGCCTGTCCGCCGCGCCGCTTGCCGAAGTAATCGGGCGCGGTCTCGAAGGTCCACGCCGCGTCCTTCGCGTAGTGCTGCGCGAGACGGTGGTAGTAATCCCGCGAGAGCCCACCGATGGCCGCCTTGTTGCCGATGTCCGTCGCGCCGAGGCCGCCGGTGGTGAGGCCGCCGAGGTATTTGGTGGGGTTGACGAGGACAGCCGTCTTGCCCAGCCGCGCCGCCTGCACCGCCGCCGCGATGCCGCCGGAGATGCCGCCGAAGATGCACAGGTCTGCCTCGACGACTTGGGCTGGCAGTGCGCCGGACGAGACGGCGAGGGACAGAACGAGCGCGTTGAACCACGAGAATTTCATAAACTGAGAGTGGCAGAGCGCGTTCTGATTTCAATGCTTGCGGTGCGCCGATGAGCGCGAAGAGACTCGCGACCATGCACCCGCAGCCCAGCCTCGATGAACAAGCGCTCGCCAAGCTCGTGAAGCTGGGCGGGCCGAAGTTTGCCGCGAACATGGTGGACCTGTTCCTCAACTACGCGCCCACGAAGCTCGCCGAAGCGCTGGCCGCCGAGGTGCAGGGTGATTACCTCGGCGTCGCGGACGCCGTGCACCCGCTCAAGACCAGCGCCAGCCACGTCGGCGCACAGGCCGTGCGCACGTTGGCGGTGGAAATCGAGGACCTGGCGCGCGCCGACGAACGGGCGCGGATTCCCGAGCTGCTGGCCGCGCTGGAGTTAGCCATGAGCGAGGTAAAACCCCGGCTCGTGGCGCAACGCGGAACGCTCTGAACGCCGTTACACCGCCGCCTTGGCCGCGGCGAGATCGCTGCGGCGGGCGGCCATGCTCTTGAAGAACTCGTAGCCTTCGCGCAGGCGGCGGACGCAGACGTCCTTGTCTTCGAGCATGGTCTTGATAATGCGCAGGATGGGCTTCGGGCGGAGGTAGTAGCTGCGGTAGAAGCGCTCGACGTCTTCGAAGATTTGTTCCTTCGAGAGGCCGGGGTATTCGAGTGTGCTCTGCTGAAGGCCGTCACCTTCCACGAGGTCGGTCTTGTCCTTCTTCACGAACCAGCCGTTCATCTTGGCCTGCTCGAAAAGCTCGGTGCCGGGATACGGCGCGGCGAGGGAGACCTGGAGGCTGAAGACGTCCAGCTCCTTCGCGAAGTTGATGGTCTGCTCGATGGTCTCCTTCGTCTCGACGGGCAGGCCGAGGATGAAGGTGCCGTGGATGACGACGCCGGCCTTGTGGCAGTCCTTGGTGAAGCGGCGCATCTCGTCGGTGGTCACGCCCTTCTTGATGCGCGTGAGGGTCTCGTCGTTGCCGCTCTCGTAGCCGACGAGGAAGAGGCGGAGGCCGTTGTCCTTGAAGCTCTTGATGGTGTCGTAGTCGAGGTTCGCACGGCTGTTGCACGACCAGTCCACGCCGAGCGGGCCGAGCTTCTTCGCGATTTCGCGGGCGCGCGGGAGGTTCGCGGTGAAGGTGTCGTCATCGAAGAAGAACTCGCGCACCTGCGGGAAGATTTTCTTCATGTAAGCCATCTCGTCGGCGACGTTCTGCGCGCTTCGGACGCGATACTTGTGTCCGCCGATGGTCTGCGGCCAGAGGCAGAAGGTGCACTGGGCCGGGCAGCCGCGGCCGGTATACATGGAGACGTAGGGATGCTGGAGGTAGCCGATGAAATACTTCTCAATCTCGAGGTCGCGCTTGTAAACGTCGGCGACCCACGGGAGCGAGTCCATGTCGGTAATCATCTCGCGCTCGGGGTTGTGCTTAATCTTCCCTTCGCTGTCCTTGTAGGAGAGGCCCTTGATGGTCGAAAGCTCGCGGCCCTCGGCGACTTCCTTGCAGGTGAAGTCGAACTCCTTGCGCGCGACCCAGTCAATGGCCCAGGAGGCCTTGAGCGTCTCGGTGGGCAGCACCATCGCGTGCGCGCCGACGAAGCCAATCTTGGTGGTGGGCTTCTGCTGCTTGATGGCCTCGGCGACCTTGCAGTCGTTCTTCAGTGAGGGCGTGCTGGTGTTGATGATGACGTGGTCGAAGTCCTTCGCGATGGCGAGGCACTTGGCCATGTCAATGTGGTGCGGCGGGCAGTCAAGCAGCCGGCTGCCGGGCACGAGCGCGGCAGGTTGCGCGAGCCAGGTGGGATACCAGTAGCTGGTGACCTCGCGCGTGGCCTGGTAGCGCGCGCCAGCGCCGCCGTCAAAGCCGTCGAAGGAGGGAGGAGAGAGGAAGAGTGCGCTCATGTTGGAAAAGTGTTCAGTAGTCAGTGTTCAGTGTTCAGAAACTTCAGGCAGCAGTCAGGTCAAGGTGACGTAGTCGCCGGGCTTAAGGGCGTCCAAGGCGTGTTGAATCTCAGGCACGCGTGGCCGGAGTTGGAGCCAGTCGTTGGTCGGCAATTCGAGAATCGCGATGCGGCGTCCGGCGAGGTTTTGTTGGTAGCGGAGATTCTTGTCCGCTGTGATGAAGGCGTCGAAGGCAGCTTCAGCCTTATGAAGCAGGTCGCCGTTCTCCACGCCTTTCCAGCCAGCCGACTCAATCGTGGCAACATCGTGTCCGGTGAGAAACCGGCGGAGGGGGCGCGGCACGCACTCATCAAGAAGAACCTTCATGCCGCCTTGGCGAGCGCGTGGCAGCCGTGATGCAACACCGCCTCGGCTTGTTCCCGCGTCACGGTTGGAAACCATTCCAAAAACTCTTCGAGCGTGGCACCGGAACCGAGGTTGCCCCACAGCGCGTCAATCGGCACGCGCGTCCCGGCAAAGACCAGCCGCCCGCCGAGGATGTTCGGATTCGAACTCACCGGGAGCGCCTTCAAGTCTTCAGCTTCGAGGACAATCTTCATTACACAGGCAACTTACTGCGCCTTTGTCGTCACCGTGCCGTTGGCCTTGATTTTGGCGAGCAAGTCATCGCGCTGCGAGGTGTCGCCGGTGCCGCAGCTACCGCCGGTGGCCGGGGTGTGCGTGTGTTCCTCTTCCTTGCGAGTGAACGCACCGCGCGCGCTGGCGGCGGGATTGATGGCCGCCTTGGCTTCGGCGAGGTGGCCCTTGCCGATGGTCACGCCGTTGAAGGCGCGCTTCTCCAAGTCGGCGCTGGCGGGATACGGCTTCGGCTTCGCGCCGAAGTTGTATTTCATGTTAATCCACGTATCGCGAGGCTTGTTGCTCAACGCACCGCTGGGGTCGTAGCCGCAGTGGACCATGCAGTGCTCGCAGCGCGAATCGCGTGCGACGCCGTCCACCACGCCGTAGGTCTCCCACTTCACCGTGCCGAGCATCTCGCCGTAGGTGGGGTAGTGGCCGTCCGTCATCAGGTAGCACGGCGCTTTCCAGCCCTTGACGTTGTAGGTCGGGATGGCCCACGCGGTGCAGGTCAGCTCGCGTTTGCCGGCGAGGAACTCCTGATAGACGGGCGTGCCGAAGATGGTGAAGAGCTGGCCCCATTCCTCAATCTTCGCGAACTTCTTCCGCGTCATGTCGCGGGTGAGGAAGAATTCCTTCGGGTCGCGGCCGAGGCGCTTGACCATGTCCTTCTTGGCGGCGTCGTAATCGTAGCCGGGGGAAATCGTGTGGCCGTCCACGTCGAGCGACGAGAGGAACTTGAACATGTCCTCGATTTCCTGCACGTCGGTCTCCTTGTAAACCGTCGTGTTCGTCGCGGTCTGGTAACCGAGAATCTTTGCCATCTTGATGGCGGCGACGCATTCCTTGAAGACGCCCTCGCGCTCGACGATAAGGTCGTGGGTGAACTCCAAGCCGTCCACGTGGACGTTCCAATACATCCACTTGCTCGGCTTGATGACGACCTTCGCCTTCGCAGCGGCATCGGCCTTGCGGATGGCCTCGGCTTCCTTCTCGGTCACGAGCTTCTCGGCGACGAGCTGCTGGAGCTTGGGTTCCATCTCTGGCGTGAAGACCGTGGCCAGGTAGTCCCGCATCTTCTTCCGCATGAACATCGCGTTCGTGCAGATGTAAATGATGCGCTTTTGCTCGCGCAGCCCGGCGACCAGCTCCTCGATCTTCGGGTAAATCAGCGGCTCACCGCCGCAGATGGACACCATCGGCGCATCGCAATCCTGCGCGGCGGCGAGGCACTGCTCCAGCGGCACCATATCCTTGAGCGACGTGGAATACTCGCGGATGCGTCCGCAGCCGGTGCAGGTGAGGTTGCAGGTGTGCAACGGTTCGAGCTGCAAGACCATGGCGAACTTCGGCGTCTTGCGAAGCTTATGCTTGATGATGTGACGGGCGATTTTGACCGTCAGCGCGAGGGGGAAGCGCATAGGATTACTGAACTGAAACGAACTGCGAGACCGGCGGGCGAGAAACGTCCAGGCGTTCGGCGGGTCTCGTCCCCGTCGGCGTATGGATCAACCCCGGCAACAGAAACGTCGCCGGTGAAACGGACTGCGATGCGTGGATGCCACTACAGCCCGCCGCCCCGAGCACGAGCACGGGGAGGATTGCCAACAGGGGCCGGTTCCAACTAAAACGCATCGCAGCACTCTATGCAGCCGGACAAAGCCAGCGCAACGCCATTTTCCACCGTCTTGACCGGCGGGGGGCGGGGTGTGCGACCACGGCGGACCGGTCTTGGCCTCGCGGTTCTGCTGTTGATCTTGGCGCTCCCAGCCGCCGCCGCGCCGCCGCCCAAGCCGCCCGCTGACATCCCGATGTCCACGCTCTCGGCCAAGTTCGCCGAATCCGCCCAACTCAAACTCCTCGGCGCCCGGAAGCGATTCCAAGCCGACACCAACAACGTCGTCGCTGGCTGGGCGCTCGGCCAAGCGTGCTTCTGGCGGGGCGAATTCGCCACCGACAGCGAGTCCCGGAAAGCCCTCGCGAACGAAGGCCTTGCCGTCTGCCGCCCCCTGACTCTCCGCGCGCCGACCGTGCCGGAGGGCCATTATTACCTCGCGCTAAACCTCGGCCAGCTCGCCCGCACGAAATGGCTGGAGGCCCTTGGCATCGTGAAGGAGCTGGAGCGCGGCCTGCAGCTCGCCAGCGGCATGAACCCGCGCCTCGACCACGCCGGTCCCGACCGCTGCCTCGGCCAGCTCTACCGCGACGCCCCTGGCTGGCCGATCAGCCTCGGCAACAAGTCCAAGGCACGCACGCACCTGCTGCGCGCGGTGGAACTCGCCCCCGAATTCCCCGAGAACCACCTTGAACTCCTCGAGACCTGGCTGGTGTGGAAGGAGAAGAAGACCCTCCAGCGCGACCTCGACGCGCTGGCCGCCTTGCTCCCCAAGGCCCGGCTTCAATTCACCGGCGAGGAGTGGGCCGCCCACAGGGACGACTGGGAGCGCCGCTGGAAGGACGTGCAGGCCAAAGCCGCCGAGCTGCTCAGGCAGAAGTAAAACCGGGAGCCAAACCTCCGCACCCTTCGCGTCGGACGGCGCAACCGCCCGGTCGCGTCGAGCGCCAGCCCCGTCGGACACTGCGACCGCGCGGTAAACTCGTGCAACGACCCCGTCGGCTCCTTCAGCCGCCCGGTCGAGCTCCTCAAACCTCCGGTCGGCCGACGCAACCGCCCGGTAGGATCGTTCGACCGTCCGGTTGAAGCCAGCAACCGCCCGGTAGGACGCGGCAAAGCTCCGGTAGAACGCTTCAACTCCCCGGTCGGGACGTGCAACCGCCCGGTCGGCCTCTTCAACGGCCCGGTCGGACGTCGCAATCGCGCGGTTGGTCAATGCAATTGCGACGTTGTCAACGGCTTACGCAGCGGTGGTCAAAAAGAGTCAGTTTGCGCCCTCGCTGGCGCTGGCTAACGGTTGGAGCGCTACTGGGCTCGGAGAATCAACCGCAGCAGTGCCCCGCTGGCACCCACGGGAAGCCCAAACATTACCCCAATGCAGGAACGGCAGAACTCTCCGCTGCGCCCCCTGCCGTCGTTGACGCTCCAGACCGTGCCGCCTACGTTTCGGCTATGACGCACACACTGGACACCGTCTATGAGGAGACCCTTACCCTGCCGGAAGCCATCCGGCTTGAACTGGTCGAGCGGCTCCTGCCCACCATCACCACCGACTTGGAGATCGAAGCCGTGCAGTTCATCGTCGTTCAGCAGCGGCGCGCTGAGGTGGAGTCCGGTCGGGTGCGGATGATTCCGGGCGAGGATGTGTTCCGGGAGGTTAGTGCGGCTTTGGCGACCAAACGCGGACGATGAAGTTCGCGTTTCAGAAGTTTTACTCGCCACATTTGATTTCGATGGGGCTGCTCTCCTTGAGCTCGATGCGCGCAAACAGCCCTTTCCCTTGCGCCTTGAGCGTATCCAGTATCCTGCGCACCCACTGCTGAATTGTTGCAGAGCCTCCGTGAAGGTCAGCGTAGAAGTCATGGGAATCGAAGAAGACGGCGTTGTGCATACCGTCGGCAGTTTTTGCTGTCGGCATGGGAAGCTCGCGGGGTGGAAGAAAAGCCAAGTCGTGCGCGTCCTCGCCAAGTAGCCTGGATACCCTCTCCGCCTCGACTGGGAAGAGCAGCTTACTCAGGCGGTGCTGGCGCAGATGGCAGGAAGTCAGACTTTCGCATCAACTCCTCCATCCGGGCGTGGTGGCTCTGAAGTTCCGCGTCGAACGATTTGAGGCGGAATGCACCGGTCAGAACTTGACTCGCTAGGAACACGGCATTGCAGATAGACAGCAGGCCTTTCCTGACCAGAAACCCTGAAGCTGAATTGAGAATACCTGCCTGATTGCTGTGAACGGCAAGACACAACTGGCGGTAATCGTCATCATAAAGTGGCGACAAACCTGCCGTCCTAGCAATCTCCTTAGAGCCTGTCTGAAAAATCAAAACAATGTAGTGTTCATGCGAGGCGGCGGAGCATGAGGCGGGTCATGGCGAGGTAAATCCAGCCGGCGGCGGAAGCGGTGGTCTGTTCGTGATCGCGCACCAGGCGGCGGCAGTGCATGAGCCAGCCGAAGGTGCGTTCGACCACCCAGCGTTTGGGCAGCACATGGAAGCCGGGCACGTCGGCGAGTCGTTTGACGACTTCCACCACCAGGGTGGGGTGCTGCGTCTGCACCCAGGCGGCGAACGCGGGGCCATTGAAGCCACCGTCCACCCACAGTTTGAGCAGTGCGGGATAGTCGGCCAGGACGGTGGCCAGCAAGGTGCGGGCGCCTTTGCGTTCGGGGCAGTCGGCGGGTTCGAGCGTGACGCCCAGCAGCAAGCCCAGGGTGTCCACCAGCAGGAACCGCTTGCGGCCCTTGGTTTGCTTGGCGGCATCGTAGCCGACCTGGCCGCCGTGGGCGCTGGCGCGCACGGTCTGGCTGTCGAGACTGGCCGCGGTGGGTTGCGCGTGTTTGCCAACGGCCTGCCGCACCTTGGTGCGGAGGCGGTGGTTGAGCCGGGCCAGCAGGCCGGTGCGGGTCCACTGGCGGAAATGATGATAGACCGTCTGCCAGGGCGGGAAGTTTTTGGGCAGGAGCCGCCATTGGGCACCGGTCTTGACCAGATAGAGGATGGCGTTGAGGACTTCGCGCAGCGCGGTGCGCGGGCGGCCGCGTTTTTTGGCAGCGGGCAGGAAGCGGCGCAGCAAGTGCCATTGGGGGGCGGAGAGGTCGGTGTCGTAAGGGGCGATTTTCATCGCCTGAAAAGCGCTGCCGCGAATGAAAGCCGCCAAAACAGCCCGTCAAATCAAGGGATTTGTGCGCTTTTCTTTTTCAAACAGGCTCTTAATCCGTTCGATGCGGTTTAGATCCTCACGGTCAGTGGGTTTCGGTGCCGAATATGCGGCGCGAACCCGATTGGCTTCTCGGTTGCAATCCTCGGGTGTCGGACGACGAGACGCCACCCAGGTTCCTCGTTCCAACAGCAGTTTTAGTTTCCAAGCGAGGTCTTCGAGTTCAAGTGCGATTCGTTGAGGTCCGAACTGACGGTCCTTCATTGATGCCACCAGGTTGAAAGCGCTTTCGAGTGCGGAACGACCCAATATGGCGACGCCATAAGGTTCGCGGTTCTGCATTAGAACCAAAGCCGCTTTCGCCATCTCGTGAACGTGGAGAGCGTGGCAGAGGAGAAAGTTTGCGAGGTCTGCCTTGGCGTTCAGCTTTCCAGGCGGCTCAGTCGCGGTGTGGTGAATGCGCCACAGGACTTCCTTTTGGTCAGTCAGTAGCGCACAGACTTCGATGGCATCAGCCTCTTGGTTCATTGGCCTAGGTTGGATGATTCAATTTCGGTGTTGCTGTGCTGGTTTCCGTTGCGTTGATCCCAGCGATGACATGGGGAAGAGTAGCGGCGTGAACGGAGGATGCAAAGGCGCGAGTGGCACCCAGCGACGGCCGCGCTCCTGCTGCATCGTTCCGGCCAAGGACAACCTCTAGGCCAGCACTACCGCGCACCGCCACCCACCAACACCACCCGAAACCCAACGAGGATGCTGCGAAAGTCGGGCGTGGGGCCGAGGCGAGACGAGGACAACATGTAGTAGGCAACGAAGTCGTCCCACGCACAACCACGTAACACGCGGGCACCAGCCTTGCCGTCATAGAAATCCTCGCACCACTCCCACACGTTGCCGCCCAAGTCATACAGCCCAAGCTGATTCGCCGTAAAGCTGCCCACCGGGGCCGTCGTCGCATGGCCATCCCAGTAACCTTCAATGATGCCCAAGCCGGAGCCAAAGACGCTGGCGGCGGTGATGTCCGCGTAGTTTCCCGCCCCATCCGGCGGCGGCCACTGCGTGCCCCACGGATACCCGCCCTGGATTCCTATACTCTTGTCAAACGGTGAACCGGCGCGGGACTCGCTCAGGCCCACGGCCATGCTCCACTCCCAGTCCGTTGGCAGCCGGTAGCTGGCCCCCGCCAGCAGCCGGCCTTCCCGGCGCTCCTTTTCGGTAAGCCACAGGCAAAACGCCTTCGCATCGTCCCAGCTCACACAGACGACCGGATGGTCCGGGGCGAAGCTGACAGGTTGGTCCTTGCAGCTGACGTTTTCCCACGACTGATCCACGCCGGGACGGGAGTTTGCGTAGGCAGCGTAGTCCTGCTTGCGCGTCGCCCAGATGCTGAAGAGCACCGCCGTCCCCGGCACCGGTGCGAACTTCATTCCCAGACTGTTCTCCCACGGACTGGACGTCGTGGCACTGGCTGGCGTGCTAGCAGCCGGGACCGGCACAGGGAACGCCTTGGGCGCAGGCGTGGCAATGGCAGGTCCTACCTCGGGCCGCAGTGCCGCCGCCCAGCAGCGCAACGCCTCGGTCAACGCCGCCGGTTGCAGGGCGTGCTGTCGCGACAGGCTGGCGGCCTCGTGCTGGAGGAGTTCGGCGAGCTTGTCCGACTTGGCCGCAATCAACCGCACTGGCACGCCCTCCTCGGCCAGCAGCGCCATGGTGTTCACTGCGAGCAAATGTTCGTGCTCCCGCCCCGCCAGCGCGTCCGCCATGAAAGAGCGGAACAGCCGGCGGCTCTCGTAAACCCGCGCACCATGCTCGCGCAGCAGCGCGTGCAGCACGGCATCCAACGACCCAGGCGGCAGCGTGGCCGGCAAGGGCCGAAAGGTTGAGGCTGCTACCGGGGTGGCTGATGCGGAAGTCGGGGCGGTAGGCGGGCGAGCACCGGCAAGCTCCCGGGTCAGCTTGGCGATGTCTATTCGGACAGTGGGCTTTTTGGCCTTGGCGGGGTCCGCGTTGGGAGTTTGGGAGCCGTCGTCGGCCATAGGGGTATCGCGCTCTGAAAGGTGGTCCGTCTTTGGAAGAGGCTGAGGGAAAGCTTCCCAGTCAGGCAACCGAAAAGCCGACTGCCGCGGCATTCAGAGCGGGACCAAACGAAGTGGGACACCAAGACGCTCGCCGCCTGGAAGAAGAGGCCAAGTCGTGCGGGTCATCGCGAAGTAGGTCAGCGCGTCCCGCCTGTCTCTCATACTTCCAGCTACGCCCTTCGGGCGCCCTCTCCTCCACTCGAAGCGGAAGAGAAATATGGAGCGGAGGTGCTTCAGTTTCGTTTCCGCAATTCCCGCTCCCGCAGTATCGCGAAAATCACCGGCGTGACCACGAGGATGTGCAGGAGGCTGCTCACCATGCCGCCGATGACGGGTGTCGCGAGCGGCTGCATCACTTCGCTGCCGGGGCGGTGGCTCCACATGATGGGCAGGAGGCTCGCGACGATGGTGGCGACGGTCATCACCTTCGGGCGCAGGCGCAGGCGCGCGCCGTCTTTGATGGCTTGGATGAGGTCGTCGCGCGTGAAGGGCTGGCCGGCGGCGGCGCGCTCGGCTTGTTTCTTCGCCACCATTTCTTCGAGGTAAACCACCATCACCACGCCGGTCTGGATGGCCGTGCCGAAGAGCGCGATGTAGCCCACCCACACGCTCACGCTGAAGTTGTAGCCCAGCGCGTATTGCAGGAAGACGCCGCCGGTCAGCGCGAAGGGCACGGCGAGGATGACGTGTGCGGCTTCCTTCGCCGAGTGATAGACCATGTAGAGCAGCAGGAAGATGATGAGCAAGGTGGCCGGGAAGATGTAGAAAAGCGTCTGCTGCGCGCGCACGAGGTTCTCGTATTCGCCGCTGTATTCGATGGTCATGCCGGGCGGGAGCGTGGGCTCGATTTCCTTCCGCACGCGCTGCTTCACGTCCTCGACGAAGCTAGTGAGGTCGCGCTCCTGCACGTTCGCCTGCACGAAGACGCGGAGGCGGCCGTTCTCGCTCGCGATTTCGCTCGGGCCGGTCGTGCGGCGAATGGTCGCGAGCTGGCCGAGCGGCATCTGCTTGCCGCTGGGCGTGGCGACGAGCACGTCACCGAGGCGTTCGAGGTCGTCGCGTTCGTCGCGCTGCAAACGGACTTGGATGCCGGTGCGCTCGCGGGGGTCCATGCGCTCGGCGGCTTGATAGGTGGTGGAAATCACCTTGCCGCCGATGCCGGTCTCGACGGCGTCGAGCACGTCCTGCGCACGCAAGCCGAAGCGCGCCATCGCCACGCGGTCCACCTCGACTTCGAGATACGGCTTGCCCTGCACGCGGCTCGGCGCGACGCCCACCGCTCCCGGCACATCGCGCACGATGCGTTCGACCTCGAAGGCTTTGCGCTGCAAGTCATCGAGGGAGCCGCCGAGAATCTTCACGCCGAGCTGCGCGCGGATGCCGGTGGAGAGCATGAGGATGCGGTTCTCGATGGGTTGCAGGAAACCGGGCACGTAGCCGGGGACGTTGGAGAGTTTCTCGGTGAGTTCGGCGATGAGGGTTTCCTTCGTGGAGGTGGGTCGCCACGCGGGGTTGCGATAGACGCCGGGAATGGTGATGAAGCCGAGATAAGTGCGGTTCGTGGGCAGCCACTCGGGCTTGAGCATGATGGTGGTCTCAATCATCTCGACGGGCGCGGGGTCGGTGGCGGTTTCGGCGCGGCCCAGCTTGCCGCCGACGCTCTCGACTTCCGGCAGACTGCGGATGACGCGGTCCTGCCACGACATAACACGCTTCACCTCGGTGAGCGACGTGCTCGGCAACAACACGGGCATGAAGAGGAGCGAGCCTTCGTTGAGCGTGGGCATGAAGTCCTTGCCGAAGCCGGCGAAGAGCTTGGTGAAGCCGGGGTGGCGTGCGGTGAAGGTCGCGAGCAAGTGTTCAGTGTTCAGTGAGTCAGTGTTCAGTGGGGCGCGGGCGGCAGGTGCGTTTGCGGTGTGGTTGGTAGCGTTCTCCCTCACCCCGGCCCTCTCTCGCTGGGAGAGGGGGAGACTTCCACCGTCGCGGGCTGATGCCGACGCGCTTGGTGCGTTCGACGCCGCAGCTAGTGCGGTCCCCTCTCCCGGAGGGAGAGGGCTAGGGTGAGGGGGAAGAGCCGCTGCGCTCGGCACGGTCGCTTTCGCAAGCGCCAGGATGACCGGCCGTGGAATTCCAAACGCGATGGCGAGTGCCAGCGCGAGCAACACCGCCGCACACGTCATCACCGTCTTTCTCCAAGTGAGCGCCCAGTCGAGCACCGGGTCATAGATGGCGAGCAGCACGCGCATGACCCAGTTGCGGTCCTCGGAGTGGAACGGGCCGCGCACGAGGAGTGAGCACAGCGCGGGCACGATGGTCACGGCGAGGATAGTCGAGCCAATCATCGCGAAGGTCTTCGTGAAGGCGAGCGGGTGGAACAGCTTGCCCTCCTGTCCCGACAGCGCGAACACGGGCAGAAACGCGAGGATGATGATGACCATCGCGAAGAAGATGGGCCGGCCGACTTGCTGCGCGGAGGTGAGGACGACGGCGAGGGTTTCCTCGGCGGTGAGGCGGATGGAGGAGTGATTAGTAATTAGTGAGTTAGTGCTTAGTGGGGCGGCGGGTGTCTGCGAGGCGTCGGGGGCACTCGCGCTTGCGGACTGATTACTAATCACTCCCGCACTAATTACTTTCTGCCGCTTCTCCTCTTCCGCTCTCTCACAGTGTCGAATCACATTCTCCGTCATCACAATCCCCGCGTCCACGAGCACGCCGATGGCGATGGCGATGCCGGAGAGGGACATGATGTTCGAGCTGATGCCGAACTTCTCCATGAGGATGAACGACACGAGAATCGAGAGCGGCAGCGGCACGGTGACGATGAGGATGCTGCGGAAGTGCCAGAGGAAGATGATGTGCGCGAGCGTGACGAGAATGATTTCCTCGGCGAGTGCGTGCTTGAGGGTGTCGATGGTGCGCTCGATGAGTTCCGCGCGGTCGTAGAAGGACTTGATGGTCACGCCGGGCGGGAGGCTCGGCTGGATTTGGCGAATCTTCTCCTTCACACGGTTGATGGTCGCGAGCGCGTTCTCGCCGTTGCGCATCACGACGATGCCGCCGACCACTTCGCGACCGTCCACGTCGAGCGTGCCGCGTCGGAAGTCGCCGCCGATTTGCACGGTGGCAATGTCCTTGAGGTAAATGGGAATGCCGCCGCGCTCCATCAACACGATGTTCTCCAAGTCCGCGAGCGACTTCACGAGGCCCAGCCCGCGCACGACAAACTCCATGCCGTTCTCCTCGATGACCTTGCCGCCGACATTCAAGTTGCTCGCGCCGACGGCCTCCATCACGTCTTTCAGCGTGACCTTGCGCGCGCGCATTTTGAGCGAGCTGACTTCAATCTGATATTGCCGCACGAAGCCGCCGATGCTCGCGACTTCCGCGACGCCCTGCACAGCGTTAAGCTGGTAGCGGATGAACCAGTCCTGGAGCGCGCGGAGCTGGCCGAGGTCGTAGGAAGATTGAGAGTTGAGAGTTGAGAGTTGAGAGGCGGAATTCGTGTGCGTCGGGGCGTGCGCGAGCAGCGGATCAACGTGCAGGTAATATTGATAGACCCAGCCGAGGCCCGTTGCGTCGGGGCCAAGCTGTGGCACGACGCCGGCGGGGAGTTGCGCGGCGAGGAGGTTCAGCCGCTCGAGCACGCGCGTGCGGGCGAAGTAGTTGTCCACCTTCTCCTCGAAGATGATGGTCAGCATCGAGAAGCCGAACATCGAGTTCGCGCGCACGGTCTTCACACCCGCCAGCCCTTGCAGCCCGACGGAGAGCGGATACGTGACCTGATCCTCGACCTCCTGCGGTGAGCGCCCCGCCCAATCCGCGAACACGATGACTTGGTTTTCGGACAGGTCAGGAATCGCGTCTACCGGCGTGTGGAATACCGCGCGCGTGCCGAACGCGATGAGGAAGAACACGCCGCACACCACCAGGAAGCGGTTCCGCAACGACCATTCGATGAGGCGGTTAATCATGCGGAATCACTCCTTGGGATGTGCGGCGCGGGCGGCATCACTTCTTGGCTGCAAGCTTCGCGAGGAACTTCGCCGGCTCCTTGTCGAAGTCAGCCTTGCAGCCGTCGCAGCAGAGTTTGATTTCCTGACCTTGGTGAACGAACACGAACGGCTTGCCCATCGAGCCGAGCTTCTCGCCGCCGACAATGCAAACTTCGAGCGGGTAGGGCTTCGCGGCTGCCTTGGCGTCGGCGCCCGGTTTCGGAGCCTCGGTCTTGGTGGCGTCGGGTTTTGGTGTAGCCGATTCATTCTTGTTGCAGCCGATGAAGACGGCTGCGGCAAGCGTGGTGATGAGGATTGCGGATGTGGTTTTCATAGTTTCTGGGTGTTTGTGTTTGTGTTTTGTGGAGCGGCACTCTTGGGGAGCACCGAAAGTTTCAGAAGGAACTTCGCCGGGTTCGCCTCGAACTCCGGCTGACATCCGCTGCAGCAGAACTTCACCTGCTGGCCTTGGTAAATCAGCGACACCGGCGTGCCCATCGAGCCGAGCTTCTCACCACCGACGATGCACACGTCGAGAGGGTAGGGCTTCACGCCGGGCGGCAACGTTTGTGCGTGCTGGTGCGTGGGAGCGGCAGGCGCGGCACTGGGAGATTCGCCGGCCTGTGAGTTGAGCTGGGCTTGGCCGTCGATGAGCAAATTGCCCGTGGTAACAATGCGCTCGCCTGCCTTCACGCCATCTAGGATTTCCCAATGCTCGTCGCCCGCTCGGCCCAGCTTCACACGGCGCTGCTCGTAGGCACCGCCGCCTTTGTCCACGTAAACCACCGAGCGGTCGCCGGTGTGCAGCACGGCGGAGCGCGGCAGCGCGAGGACTTCAGGCGTATCGAGCTTCACCACAGCTTCGGCGTAAGTCCTGTGAAGCAACTCTCGCCGCGACTTGCCCTGCACGGTGAGCAGCGGGTTCTGCAACTCGACGCGCACGCGCGCGCTGCGCGTCATGTCATTGAGGTTCGGGTCAATGAACGCGATGGCGGCGACGAACTTCTTGCCCGGCACGCTGGGCACGGTGATTTCCACTTCCTGACCGACGCGCACCCAGGCGAAGTCGCGTTCGTAGAGGTCGAACTGAAACCACATGGTGAAGAAGTCCGCGAGTTCGAACAGCCTGTCGCCTTCCTTCACGAACTGCCCTTCGTAAATCTCGCGCGTGATGACAGTGCCGCTCACGGGCGCGAGGATTTCGCTGAGATGATTCGTCTCCGCCTTGAAAGGCAGTTTGGCAATCTGCGCGGTCGTGAGTCCGTAGCGGGAGAGGCGCTGCTCGGCGGCGGCCATCAAACGCTTGTGCTCGGCGGTGAGCGCGTAGTTGTGCGCCATCTGGCTCTGGCGGAAGAGCAAAGTGTATTCGCGTTCGGCGTTCAGCAGCATCGGACTGTAGAAGGTCGCGAGCGGCTCGCCTTCCTTGACCTCGGCACCGATGAAGTTCACCTGCAGCTTCTCGATGCGGCCCTCGACGTAGGCGGAGAGCCGGCGGTGCTTGGCGTCGTTGTCGTCAATCGTGCCGGCGACGCGCAGCGTGCGAATGAGCGGACGCTTGCTCGCTTCGGCGACTTGCACGTGGGCCGCTTGAATCGCATTTGTGCCGAGGCTCACGGTGCCAGCGGCGAGTTCGTAACCCTTCTGCCCTTCGTAAACCGGCACGAGGTCCATGCCGCAGACGGTGCACTTGCCGGGTTTGTCCGACTTTACCCACGGGTGCATCGAGCTTTGATAATAGAGAACCTTCCGCCCGGCGGCATTGGCTTGGGCTGCGGGCGTGTGGTTGCGCGCGCCGCCGAAATGAATCGCTGCGAACCAGCCGCTGGTGGCAGCGAGTGCGGCGGTGGCGAGGAGGGCGAGAAGGGTTCGAGCATTCATAGACATTACGTAGGCGGATTGTTGATAGCTCTACGGATTACCGGGTCCAGCGGGCTCGTGATGAAGGTGCGGCGGTGCGCCGAGGGAGCGGAGGAGGAGGTCGAGTTGGAAGTGGTTGGGCAGGCCGCACAGCGCGGCGAGGTCGGCGAGGGCGAGGTGTTGTTCGGCGGTGCCGCGCTCAATCATGAATTGAGCTTCCAAAGCCGCCCGCCGGGTGTCGAGCACGTCACGTAACTGACCCTGGCGCGTTTCCCACATGGTGAGATGCGAAGTGAGGGCTTGCTGGAGGCGCTGGGCGATTGCGTCACGGTAAAGAGCGACGGAGCGGCTGGCGGCTTCGGCGGCGAGCGTGAGGCGGATAACTTCTTCGCGCACGGACAGCTCGTAATCCGCGAGGTCAGCCTCGGCGACGCGCAGCTTGGCGGTGTCGCGAGCGACATCGGCGCGGTATTTCGGGGCGTTGAGCCAAGGGAGGTTGAGGCTGACGGAGAGCATGCCCTCGCGAATCCCGGCGTCGCCGCTGAACTGCCGCGCGCCCGCGCCCAGGCTCACGGTCGGCAAGCGGTCGGTTTCCGTGAGGCGAATGACCGCGCGGGCTTGGGCGATTTCTTGGCGCAGGGTTTTGGCCCGGGCTTCGTTCGTGACGGCGTAGCTCGTGAGGGCAGGGGAATTGGTGACCAGCGGCATTAACCTCGGCAGCATCATCGCGGGCCAAGTGAGCGCCAAATCCCAATTTAGCAGTCGGTTTAAGCTCACTTCCTCGGTCCGCAACCGGTTGCGTTCGCTCGCCAGGCTGTCGCGGCGCTTGCTGCGCTCGTTTTGGAGGGCGAGCAGGTCCGTGTGCGCGTCGCCCAAGGCGCGGAAGCGCTCTTCTTGCAGGAGGATGTGGGTGTCGAGCCATGCGAGGTCGTTGGTGAGGTAGTGGAGGTTCCGCCCCACCAAGGCAACGCGGAGGAGGGCTTTGGTCAGCTCGGCACGGAGGATTTGCTCACGATGCGCAACGGCCGCGCCTTGCGTGGAGGTTTCGGCGAGGGCGATGGCGCGACTCAAGCGAGGCCGGTCCCAGAGCGGGAGTTTCTGTTCCACGGCATACACGAGGTCGCCTTCCTGGCTCAACCCGCGGCGCCTTGGCCCAGCCACCACACCGCTGAATGAGACGGTCGGGTCTTCCCAATCGCGCACGGTGGCGATGCCGGAGCGGGCTTGCTGATAGCGGGCTTCGGCGGCGCGGAGGGCGGTGTTGTTCGTGCGGACGCTGCGAAAGAGGGTTTCCAACGCCGCCGGGGTGATGGCAAGGGCGTTGGTGCCTAAATCGGAATTGGCATGGGCAGCCCAGCCGGTGGAAAGGCTTAAACCGCAGATTATCAAAAAGATGGGGAAACTTGCATTCATACAGACCTGGTCGGAAACGGGTTGAAACGGTTCGACATCGCCCCGCGCTCAAGGAGACGCGTGGGCACACCTCCGGCGGGAGGTGGGTCAGATGAGGTAGCTACAGTCCCGCTGGAAGAGCGGAACGGCAGCCGAGGCAGGGGGGACGTGAGGGAGCGAGCAGACGACCGCAGCAGCGCGGACGGGAAGGAGGAGTTGGCCGAGGGTTTGGACAGCGGCGAGGATTTGAGCGCGGGACTGGTCAGTTGCGGGGGCTTGGCTGAAGGGAGTAGAATCAGAAACGGGAGCTTCCTGCACGCAACAGGCGGAGTTGCCACAATCACAGGCCACCGCGCTCTGGCAGAGCTGGCGGACGTGTCCCGCCGTCGCCGGCCGGTGCGCGAGCACCAGCGCGAGGCTGAACAGGATGGTAACAAGGGCTTTCACGCGCGGTCAGTGTAAGAGCTTCGACCGATGAGTCAAAGGGAAGTTCAAGGATTGCCACAAGGTGGGGAGAGAAGAGCAAGAAGTGGAGGACTCATGCAGAGGAAGCGCAAAACGCAAAGGTGCAAAGGACTACTTCTCAATTCCTCTTTGGTCCCTTCGGGTTCTTTGTGTGAGTCGTCCCAAGCTCCAGTTTACCCGATTGTTCCACATGGAACTTTCTCATTGCGCCTCCTTGCGCTTCGTCGCGGCTACAAATCTCCGCAGCAGCCAGCGTGGCCGGGGACTTCGTCCTGATGCTCGGCGGCGGCACACGCGGATGGCTCTTCTTGCGGGCCGCGTTTCATGGTCACCATGAGGACGCTGATGTCGGCGGGGTTGACGCCGGAGATGCGGGCGGCTTGGCCGAGGGTGGCGGGGCGGATTTGGGCGAGCTTCAGGCGGGCTTCGGGCCGGAGGTTGCGCAGGGCGGCGTAGTCAATCCAGTCAGGGATGCGCTTGTCTTCCATGGTGCGGAACTTGGCGACCTCCGTCTCCTGCCGCTGGATGTAACCGTCGAACTTGAGTGCGATTTCCACCTGCTCGATGACTTCAGGCGACAACGCGACATTGCGGTCGGGCAGGTCTCGGTAGTTCACCTCGGGCCGGCGCAGCATCCGCGCCAAGGAATCCGAACCGACATGGGTCTTGGTCAAGCGGTCTAGCTCGGTGGCAATGGCGTCGCGCTTGGCGGCAACTTGTCGCCAGAGGCGGTCGGGCAGCAGGCCAGCGTCATACCCGATTTCCGACAGCCGCAGGTCCGCGTTGTCCTGGCGGAGCAGCAGGCGATACTCGGCGCGGCTGGTGAACATTCGATACGGCTCGACGGTGCCCTTGGTCACGAGGTCGTCGATGAGGACCCCGATGTAAGCCTGGTCGCGCCGGAGCACGACGGGTTCGCGACCTTGAACCCGGCGGACGGCGTTGATGCCGGCCATCAACCCCTGCGCGCCCGCTTCCTCGTAGCCGGAAGTGCCGTTGATTTGCCCGGCCAGGAAGAGGTTGCGGCAGACCTTGGTTTCCAAGCTGGGGTGGAGCTGGGTGGGGAAGGCGAAGTCATACTCCACGGCGTAGGCAGGCCGCATGATTTCGGCGCGTTCGCAGCCGACGATGCTGCGGACCATCTCGTATTGCACCTCGAACGGGAGGCAGGTAGAGAAGCCGTTCACGTAAATCTCATCCGTTGCGATGCCTTCCGGCTCCAGGAATATCTGCTGCCGCTCCTTCTCCGGGAACTTAACGATCTTATCCTCGATGCTCGGGCAATACCGCGGCCCGACGCCCTCGATGACGCCGCTATACATGGGCGACTTGTGGATGTTCGCCCGGATAATCTCGGCGGTGCGCGGTGTCGTCCAAGTAATGTAGCACGGCAACTGTCCGCCGACCTGGGCGAGAATGGAGCCGGGAGGATACGCGCTGAGCGAAGGGGGAACAGGTGATTGGGAATGGGGCGGCGTCCGTTCAACCCGGGTTTGTTCCACATGGAACAAGCGCTCGGCTTTCCGATCCTCCCTATTCCCGATTCCCCATTTCCTATCCCCTTCCCGGAACAGCTCTTCTTTCCAATACGTAAACCACGGCACCGGCTCATCGCCGGGTTGGACCTCGGTCTTTGAAAAGTCGATGGAACTCCGCACCAAACGCGGGGGAGTGCCCGTCTTCAGCCTGCCCAGCTCAAGTCCGATTTCCTTCAATGAGCCTGACAAGCCCATCGCCGCTGCTTCTCCGGCTCGTCCGCCAGACTGCTGGTTTGCACCGACGTGCATCAAGCCGCGCAGGAACGTCCCCGTCGTTATAACTACCGTGCGACCAAGATATTGCACCTCCAATGTCGTTTCCACTCCCTGCACCTCGCCGGCTTGGTGAAGCAGCTTGGTCGTCTGGCCTTGCTTGCAGTCGAGATTGGCCTGCCGTTCGCATAACCACTTGAGCCTGAACTGGTAAGCCTTCTTGTCGCACTGCGCCCGGGGAGCCCGGACGCTCGCGCCTTTGGACGCGTTGAGCATCCGGAACTGAAGGCCGGTCATGTCCGTCGTGCGCCCCATCTCGCCGCCCAGCGCGTCGATCTCCCGCGCCAAGTGCCCCTTCGCCAGTCCGCCGATGGCGGGGTTGCAGGACATCTGCCCGATGGTGTCGAGGTTGATCGTGAGCAGCAGCGTCTGCGCGCCCATACGCGCCGCCGCCAGCGCGGCCTCCACGCCGGCGTGCCCGGCCCCGACCACGATCACATCGTATTGCTTGGGATAAATGAACGCCATACGGCGAGGAGTCTAGCCACGGACTGGGGTCAAGCGGCAGGGAAAAATATCAGGTTCTCCGCTGCCTTCGGTGGAAGGGGCAGGCGGGCTGCCCCTTGCCCGCGTGCCGGGAAGCCGGTGGGGCGGCCCTGTCGGCTGAAGCCGAGACCGATGGCACGCCCGAGGTCCAGCACGGGCCGCCGGAAAAACCCTTTGCACCGCTGCCTCCGGCAACTGGATCGCCTCGGTCGGGGGATGGACGGCTTGCCGACCGGGTTGGATGGCCTGGGTAGGCGCATGGACCGCCGCTACCACCTCGCCCATGGCCTGCCGGAGCAGATGGATGGGCTGGGTCACCGGTTGGATGGTCTGGCACGGCACTTTTATCGTCTGGAACGGCATATTTACGGCTTGGGAGGGCAGATGGATTGCCTGGGACGGCGAATTTATCGCCTGGGGAGGCACTTGGATGGGAGTTGGCACGGTGCTTGTCGGGCGAAAGGGGTTCAGGAGGCCATAAAGGTGCCCTGGCAGAGAATCCAAACGCTGTTCCAGGCGATAAATATCCCCTTTGAGTCAAGGTGCTTGGACCTGGAGCGTCGGGCCGAGCGGGTCTGGCTCGGACTCCCGGCTCCAGCCGGAGAGATGTCCGTCCGGCTGAACCCGGTAGGGCCTTGCGGACAAGGCACCTTTGATCCGAATGGATAGACGAAGCCGACCAGCAGGTCGGCCCTACCAGGTCAATGGGTGGGCAATGGATATTAGCGGACAGGACGCCCGCGCTCCGGCGGGTGGGCGTTCGGGGGCAGTGTCGAGTTGCGCCCCACTTGGCGTTTGGGTTGAGCAGGCGCTTGACCCGTCGGGGGTGAATCCGTAGCTTTGCGCGCGCGCGACTGGTGGTCGTAGCTCAATGGTAGAGTCCAGGCTTGTGGAGCCTGTTGTTGCGGGTTCGAATCCCGTCGGCCACCCCACCCCTTTCCCAGCCCCAGCCCGCCTGTGACCGGAACCACAGTTTGGCCACTTTGGCCAAACATTCGCGCTTTCGAGGCCTGGCCAAACTTTCGTTCCCTGAACTTTTGGCCAAACCGTGAACTTTCGGCCCTGATTTTTGGCCAAACTTTCTGGCTTGCGGTCCAAGCGTAGAATTCATGTCAAAGATTCCCCGCAGAGTAGCCTTTTTCGCAAACCAACGAGGGCGGGGTTTCTCATTTGGCCGGGCTTGCCAAGTTCACGCTTGAGTCGACGATGACTTGGCCACGCACCCGTAGGCCGCGCAATTTCTTTTCTGTAAATTGATTGAGCATCAAACTGAGGGTGGGGTTTGGTTTGCCATGTTGAGGTAGATTTTTCCGGTTTCCCAGTCGTCGCTGGTCTCGGCCAGGAGGGCGGAGAT
>JBDKJY010000008.1:0-171316 GCA_039796295.1 Verrucomicrobiota bacterium | reverse complement strand
CGCTCAGTGAAGTTCATTCGGTGGTTGCGCCATGCGCTGCAAGCAAACCTCACGGAAGCCGCCGCTGTGCCCCGCCTCACCACCCTCTATGCCTCACTTTGAGCCATCATCAGTGGACACCGATGCTAACCTACTGTGTGGAATGGGAGGTTGAGTTTTCATGCGGGGGTGAGGTCGATTTGTGGTGGGATGGGCACGGCCAGGAGTTCGCTTTTCAACTGCGGCGCAGTGGCCACCAGCCACGCGCACACCCTCTGGTAGCCGGCCTGCAACTGCTCCCACCACTGGCCGCTCACGCTGACTTGTAGGGTCTTCTGCCGGCCGCTTTGAACCAGGCGCGCCGCGATCAGCAGAAACCACCTTCGCCCGCCCGCGCTTTCCACGTGCCGATCCGGTTCCAGCAGCCGCCGGAACAGATGCCACAGGTTGTAGATCACCAGCCCCAGCCGCGCCGCCAGCGCCGTCGCGTTGCGTTGGTGGCAGCAGAACCCGTTGAGTCCCCACTGGTGTTTGAGTTCGTCAAACACGTTCTCCGCGTCCGCCCGCTGCCGATACAACTCGATGAGCTGCCAGGCGTTGACCTAGCCCACCGGCAAGCTCGTCACACACGCCTCGAACTCGTGCTTGGTCTCGTCCCAAAAGGTGCCGGCCACCTCCTTGCTGACTTCGCCCAGGCAGCGGCGGCCCACCACCACGCGCCGCTTCGCGCTCCAGTCAGGCAGGCGCAAGCTCACCTCGGCCACTTGCAGCACGCCCAGACGTGCCGGCCCCTGCCAGTCTTGCTGCCGCACGGCGGCGATGGCCCGTTTCACGTTGGCCGTGAGCTTGAGCCGAAAGAGGTAATGGGGCCGGCCGCCTTGCGCTTCGTGCCACGCGCAGACGCGTTCGTGGCCCAGGCCCAGGTCGCCGCGGTTGAGCCACACACGGGTCTGACCCAGCCACGACTGGCATTCCACCATCGCGCTTTCCCACTGCGTGGCCGTCACCGTGTCGCCGCTGCGGACGCGGTAATACGGGCAGAGCCGCGTGCCCGCCGCCACGGCCGCAGCGGATGAAAACTTTTGCGCCCGCGCTTGTGCGGGTTGTAGCCGAGGGCCGCGCCTTGCTGCCGGCCATACTTGGTCTGCACGGTCGAGTCCGAGTCCAGGATGAGCTTCTCGGGCAGGGCGCTCCAGTGCCGTTGGGACGCCTGCGCCACCCACGCCGCTCCGGCCGCTTCGGGCACGCTGGCCACGAAGCGCCGCAGCGTGTCACCGCTGACGACGCGCTGGAGGCCGAAGAGTTCGTTGAGCGTGGGATCTTCGCGCAGGCGCTGCACATGGACAAAGCGCCGCTCGTCGCAGAGCAGGGTCAGGTCCAGGCTGGGGAGCACGTCATAGACGGGCGCGGCGTTGGGACTGGTGCGCGCGACCGGACAGGTGGCGGCCAGCGCCTCGAGTATCCCACACTGCTTTTGGAAAGCAGCCCAAGGCACGAGTCCGCCGAAGGGCGTGAGGGCATCGTCGGTGGGACCGAGCCGGACGTTGCCGCCATAGGTCGGGAACGTGAAAACCGCTTCACCTGCCGGGTGTAGCGTGCAGGAGGGCGCGGAGTTCATGCCCACGACTTAACCGCAACGACTTGCCCACGCCGCTCTCCACTATGTACCCGCTCAACTGCGGAATGCAGGTTAAACATGGTAGGAATCGCCACAGCCAATGGCTTAGAAGAGTTTGCGCGGTAAGCACTTCGGGTTTCGGTTTTCATTCGCATCAAGTCTTCAGAAGCACAACGGCGTGCGAGTAGGACCATGGCCTCTTTGGGGACAGTTGGGGACAAAAATTCTTCGGAAGTCTTCGCCAGACCTCGCTTCATAAAAAAACTAAGATGCGAAGAATCTCCAATAAGCATGCGGTTGTGATAAGTATGCGGTTGTGACGTGCTTTTTGCGAAGACTAGCGAAACCGAAAATTTGGGTTCGACTCCCGCCTTGCGCACCATGTTTTCATGCTGGGTGCCCTTCCTTGCCCTGTTATTTAAAATGGCGTAGAGGCGGAAACTCACGAAGCAAGGCGGGAACTATGCGCTTAGTAGTCATGTGCGGGAGGTCGGGCTGAAGCCCGGAGTTGTCATCGCCCGCCACACACACCTGCCCCCGCATCAAACCGGACGAGCGGTTTCCCCGCATCCGGGTCGCCGGGGCCATTCACTCGCATCGCTTTACGCCACTGCAGGTTTCCCTGCTGCCGTCGTCGGCAGCCGATACAGACCGTGACGCTCCCGTAGAACTTCCCGTGGGATTCTTTCCCCTCAGGGCGGCCCAACTTCCTGACTTGCGCCTAACCATTGTTGCAACCGCGTCGCCGCATACTGGTTGACCCGGTCAAACACTCGCGTGCTGGTGGCGTCGTGGAAGTATCCGGCCGGTGAGAGACGAGTAAGCAAGACCGAGCGGAGCGCCACTGGTCCGGGCACCGAAAAGTGCGTTGAAGTCAGCAAGCTGTTGCTTCGCCTCTGGTTCGCTCTCGGTCTTCGTTGACCGGAAGTGAATCTTGCGGTCTGGTGTGGGCCAGCCGATCCAGAAAAAGCGCGCATCACGACGCCGGTAGCGCCAAGCATTCGTGTTCACAGTCCCGCACCGTATGCCAACGTATGAAATGCTATGACTCGAGACGGTTCACGATGGTTAGTTTGTTAAGAAGCACGAACGTTTGACCGGGAAAGCGTTCGGCAGCTCGAGTCCCCCTTTACTCCGCACTTCCGCCAGCCGATGTCTGAAAGCCCCGCCCCGCCCGTCTCCACCGCGCCGCCACTCCCGCCACCGTTCCGCGAGGAGCGCGTCCACGCTTTGGATAATCTCCGCGCCGTGGCGATGCTGCTGGGCATTGTGCTTCACGCAGCGCTGTCGTTCATGACGCTGCCGATTCCCTGGGTGGCGCGCGACGTGAGCTGCAGCCAGGAGTTCGACCTGCTGGTCGGAGTCATCCACGGGTTTCGGATGCAGCTCTTCTTTTTCCTCGCCGGCTTCTTTGGACACCTGCTTTGGCAACGGCTCGGGGCAAGGGACTTCCTCCGGCAGCGGTGGAAGCGTATCGGGGTTCCGTTCCTGCTTGGCATGGTCACGCTGCTGCCGCTCGTCGGCGGGGTGTGGGCGTGGGGCGAAACGCAGGCGGACCCACGCCCGACCCGCCCTCAATACGGCGAGCTGACCGTCTTCTCCATCCCGACCGGTCACCTGTGGTTCCTCGAAATGCTGCTGCTGCTCTACGTGGGCGCGGCGCTGATGGCGTGGGGCGGGCGGAAACTGAACCTGACTGCGTGGCTGCCCCGGCTCGATGCCGCCTTCGACTGCTTCATCGCCCAGCGCTGGAAGCCACTGCTGCTCGTGCCGCCGACTGCGTTCTGCCTGTGGGGCGGGCCGATGCTGGGGGAGATTGACTCCGCCGGGCTGCGCCTGCTGCCCGCCGGGCGGGCGGTGGTTTACTACGGGCTCTTCTTCTGCGTCGGCTGGTGGCTGCACCGGCGGCGACATCACCTTGATGCGTTGCGCGGCTCGCTGAAAACCTACTTCGCGCTCGCGGCGGTGGCGTTCCTCACGGTGGGCGCGTGTCACCTGATGCAGGCGAAGCCCACCGATGCGCACTTCCTTCAGGTCAAGCTGCTCGCCCTCGCCGCCGCATCGCTCTACGCGTGGACGATGACCTTCGCCGTGACGGGCTGGTTCATGCGCTTCGCGGGCCAACACCGGCCGTGGATCCGCTACCTCGCGGACTCCTCCTACTGGTGTTACCTCCTGCACCTGCCGCTGGTGCTGTGGTTGCAAGTGCTCGTCGGGAAGTGGCCCCTGAACGGCTGGCTCAAGTTCGCCTTCATCATGGGGGTGAACGTGGCCGTGCTCCTCGCCAGCTACCACTGGTGCGTGCGCTACACCTGGCTTGGCCGAATGCTCAACGGACCGAGGGCGAAGGCGAAAACGGATTAGCCACGAAAGGGCGCGAGAACGCAGAGAGTTGCCCGCGAATCACGCGAATCTCCGCGAATGAAGATTTCCTGATTCGCGCCGCTTCGCGGGATGCGCGGGCGACACGTCTTCTCGATGCTCTCGGTGCCCTTTCACGGCTACTTCAGGAACGGCGCGACGACTTCCTTCCAAATCGCGTAGCCCTTCTCGTTCATGTGCAGCTTGTCCTCCACGAAGATGTCCGGCTTGGGCAGACCGTCCGGCCCCATCATGTGCGGGAAGACGTTGATGAACGTGAGCTGCGCATCGGCCTTGCAGATCGCCTCAATCCGCCGGTTCGCCTCGCGCACCGTGTCCACCTGCTTCCAGCGCGCCGGGTTGCCGGCGGTGGAGATGCAAGCCACGCGCGTCCCCGGCAGCTTCTGCTTCACCAGCGCGACGAAGCGCTTGAAGTCCGTCTCCACGCGCTCCGCTGACTTGCCCGCGTTGATGTCGTTGCCGCCCGCGTAGAGCACGATGAGGCGGGGCTGATGCGGCAGCACCGCGCGGTCGAAGTAGTTCACCGAGTCGAACATCTCCGAGCCGCCGAAGCCGCGATTCACCACCTTGTGCTCCGGGAAATCCTGCGCGAGCGACTTCCACCGCACGATGCTCGAGCTGCCCACGAAGACGATGCCGCCCTTCACCGGCGGGTTCGTCGCATCCTGCCTCGCGAAGCCATCCATCGCGCCCTGCCAGCGGATGCACGACGTGACCACGTCATAGCCCGCTTCGCTGAAATGCAGCTTGTCCGCCACGAACAACTCCGCGCGCGGCTGCCCGTCGTCGCCGAGCAGGTGCGGGAAGAAGTTGATGAAGCCCAGCTTGCCGTCCGCCTTCGCATAGTCGGCGATCAGTTGATTCGCCTTCCGCGCCTGCTCCACCTCGCTCCAGCGCGACGGCGAGGTCGGTATGCACAGGTAGTTAATCTGCGTGTTCGGCAGCGCCGCACGGACCTTCGTCACAAACGCCTGGAAGTCCGCCAGCACCTGCTCCGGCGTGCGGCCCGCGTGCAGGTCGTTGCCGCCCGCGTTGAGGTAAATCGTCTTCGGCGCGTAAGGGATGACCACGCGGTCAGCGAAGTGAACACAATCGCTCAACTGCGAACCGCCGAAGCCGCGATTGATGACCTTAGCCTTGCCGAACCGCTGCGGCAGCGACTTCCACAGCCGGATGTTCGACGCGCCGTAGAACAGCGTGGCCTCCTTCGGCGGCGCGTTGGTGTGGTCCTCTGCCTCGTAAGCCGCGATGGCCTTCTCGAAACGCGCCGGGTCGGCGGTCTTCTCAGCGGCGGGAGCCAGCGGCACCACGAGCGCCCAAGCGGCGGCGAGGGCGAGGAACTGTAAGCGGGTGAGGAACGGGGCGCACAATGTCATGACTGCGAGTCTCCGCACTCCCGGCAAAAGGGAAAGTGAGAAAGTGCGCAGGTGAGAAAGTGGGGGGGGACCAGCGGCAGCGAGTGCGGCGTTTGAGTCCCGCTCCTCCCCCACCAGCCCGGCTCAGAACGGCGTGCTTAGCACCGTGAACATCTTGAACGCCGCGTAGCCGCCCACACTGAGTGCGCCGAACCAGAGCCATTTCTTCTTCGTGATGAGGCAGATACCGCCCAACGCCACGGAGATTTGGAAGAACGTGATGGCCATGCCCATGTCCTTGCTCAACTCGGCCACCTTCGCCGCGTTCGCACGCGCGGCATCGCGCTTTACCTCGTGGGCCTTGGCGTCCCTCATGATCTCGTCCTTCTCCTTGCCATACTTCTCGACCTTCGCCTTGACCTTCTCGATGGCCTTGGCGTCGGCGTCCTTGGGCATCAGGTCGCCCTCGATTTCGTAGAGGTTCTGCTTGATGGACTTGGCCTGGAAGAAGGACCACTGGTCCGAGGCATGGGCCTGCTGGAAGGTCGCCTCGTTCAGCTCCTTGAGCGTGCGCGTGGTGAACCCACCGCCCTTGAGCGTGGCGATGGCCGTGAGCACCGCGAGGCACACGAGCGTGAGCGAAACGTATTTCGTCCACGACTCGCGGGCTTCCTTGTCTTTTTGCGCCTGCCGCTCGGCTTTGATGCTAGCGATCAGTTCCTGCACGTCGGCCTGGTCAGAGTTCATGGGCCGGGAGGAAAGCGGCTTGCCCGCAGCCCGTCAACAGCCGTGCGCGGAGAATTTCCCTCGTCCGAAGCTGCCGTGGCTCGCTAACGTCCGCTCACCATGCACCCGCTGCGGCACGCCTTTCCCTATCTCCTATTCGCTATCTCCCATCTCCTTCCCGCCGCCCCTTTCTCCACCAACGCCAACCGCCTCGCCTACCTCGACGAGGACAATCCCTTCTACCCGCACCGCGATTTTCCCAAGCTCACCACGCCGCAGTGGGTCGGCGAGCCGGGCGTCGAGGCCGTCGTCATCCTCGCTATCGACGACATGCGCGAGTCGAAGAAATACGAGACCTTCCTCCGCCCCATCCTCGACCGCCTGAAGCAGATGGACGGTCGCGCTCCCGTCAGCATCTTCGCGAACATCGTCGAGCCGACCGACCCGCAGCTCCAGACGTGGCTCAAAGAAGGTCTCTCGCTCGAAGTCCACACGCTCGCGCACCCGTGCCCGCTCTTGCAGAAAGGCAGCTTCACCAACGCCTGGAACACCTACCACGGCGGCGTAGACCTCCTGAGCAAAGTCCCCGGCAACAAACCCGTCGCCTTCCGCATGCCGTGCTGCGACTCGATGAACTCCCCCAGCCCGCGCTTCTACGCCGAGATTTTCAACCGCACTTCCCCCGACGGCAACTTCCTCCAAGCCGACTCCTCCGTGATGTGCCTGCTCACCGACGACTTCCTAAAACGCTACGGCGCAACCCCCAGACCCCAGACGCCAGACCCCATCCCCTCTTCCTTCCGCAAATACTTCCCCGCCACGACCAACGCCTTCACGAAGAAGTCCCTCGCCAACTTCGGCACCTACATCGAGGACTACCCCTATCCCTACGTTATCAACCGCACCTGCTGGGAGTTCCCCGCGATGGTCCCGAGCGACTGGGAGGCCTTCAACGCCCACGGCCCCACCAACGCCGCCACCGTCGCCGACTGGCAGCTCGCGCTCGACGCCGTCGTCCGCGCGCAAGGCGTCTTCACCTTCATCTTCCACCCGCACGCCTGGATTCGCGCCGACCAAATCATCCAGTTCATTGACCACGCCGAGCGCACGCACGGGAAGAAGGTGAAGTTCCTGACGTTCAAGGAGGCGGTGGAGCGGCTGAACAAGCATGCCTTGCAAGGACACTCACTGCGCGAAGTGAACGGCGTGGAAAACGGAGTCCGCGCTATGGATGCCAACAACGATGGGTTCTTGGATTTTGTTTGGGGAACAACCATCCACAGCTTCACGCGAGTGTGGAAACCGGAGACCGATGCTTGGACCAACGTCCTGTTCGGTTCGCCGATAGTTGAGTTCAACAAGCGAGGCGGGGCTGTGGACCGGCAAGCTCGCTTCGGGGTCATGCAGTCCAACGGCTTCGCGTCCTTCGTCTCGGACAACAGCACTGGGTTGCAGGTGGTGATTCGGGAGGGAGAAGGCTTTGGACGCTTCGTCAGCGCTCCCAACGCGCGGCAGGTTGAAACGAGCTGGGGACATTTTGATGGCTCAAACTGGCGACTCTTGGATGATTTCAGAAAGGGACTGGTGGTGGACGGCTACCGCGTTGCGACGGGGCTTGTCACTGAATGGGAGAAGAGATTCTTGATTCTCCGCCCGTCCGCAAACGGAGGCTTCGATGAGAAGGACACCCGAGGCAGCGAACAAGAGCGCCCCGCCGCCATGCAGGACTCGGGCGTTCGCCTCCGCGACTTCGACCGCGATGGCCGTTGCGAACTTCTCGTCAGCAACGACAAGCAGAACGCCCTCTTCGCGTGGTCCGACACCGAGCGCGCTTGGAAGAAGCTCTCCTACGCCCTGCCGCCCGGCCTCGCCCTCGTCAACGAGCGCGGCGAGGACAACGGCCTCCGCTTCGTGGACCTCAACGGCGACGGCTTCGACGACCTCCTCCTCTCGAACGAAAAGGAATACGCCATCTACCTCTGGGCCAAAGACGTGAAACCCGGCCTAGGCTGGACCGCCGGCTGGAGCCACAAAGTCCTCCACGAGCAACGAGCGACTAATCATCCCTCATCCCTCATACTTCATTCTTCCTCCCGCGAAATCCCTCCGTTCGTCCGCTCCGGCCCCCACCGCAACAACGGCGCGTGGTTCGCGCGCGGCCAGCTCTTCGTCCAGAACGAGGACACCGCGCATCTTCCCGACGTCGTGTGGCGCAAGTCCTTCTCAGAACTCATCGCCTTCGACATGCCCGCGCCCAAGCCGCCCGCCGAGTCGCAGCAATGCTTCCAAGTCCGCCCCGGCTTCCGCGTCGAGCTCGTCGCCGCCGAACCGCTCGTGCAAAGCCCCGTCGCCTTCGAGTGGGGCGCGGACGGCAAACTCTGGGTCGTCGAGATGCCCGACTACCCGCTCGGCATGGACGGCAAGGGCAAGCCCGGCGGACGCGTGAAATTCCTCGAATCCACCCGCGGCGACGGCCTCTACGACAAGGCCACCGTCTTCCTCGACAACCTCCCGTTCCCCACCGGCGTCATGCCCTGGCGCAACGGCGTCCTCATCAGCGCCGCGCCCGACATCCTCTACGCCGAGGACACCGACGGCGACGGCAAGGCCGACGTGGTCAAAGTCCTCTTCACCGGCTTCCGCGAAGGCAACCAACAGCACCGCCTCAACGGCTTCGAATACGGCCTCGACAACTGGATTTACGGCGCCAACGGCGACTCCGGCGGGACGATCACCTGCGTAAACACAACCGCTCCCGGAGCACCCGCGTCCAACTCCAATCCCCAAACCCCAAACCCGAAACCAGTCCCCATCAGCGGCCGTGACTTCCGCTTCCGCCCCGACACCGGCGAGTTCGAGGCCATCGAAGGCCAGACCCAGTTCGGCCGCCGCCGCGACGACTGGGGCAACTGGTTCGGCAACAACAACCCCACCTGGCTCTGGCACTACTGGCTCCCCGACCGCTACCTCCGCCGCAACCCGCACCTCGCCGTGAAATCCAGCAAGCAGATGCTCGCCAACTACTCCGACTCCACGCGCTGCTTCCCGATCAGCACACCGCCCATCCGCTTCAACCAGCCGCAATCCGTCAATCACGTCACCTCCGGTTGCTCCCCCACGCCCTACCGCGACGACCTCTTCGGCCCCGGCTTCGCCTCCAGCGTCTTCATCAGCGAGCCGGTGCACAACCTCGTCCACCGCGAAGTCCTCGTGCCCGACGGCGTGAGCTTCACCAGCCGCCGCGCGCCCGACGAGCTGGACCGCGAATTCCTTGCCAGCACCGACAACTGGTTCCGCCCCACGATGCTCAAGACTGGGCCTGACGGCGCACTCTACATCGCGGACTTCTACCGCTTCGTGCTGGAACACCCCGAATGGATTGCGCCCGAGACCCAGGCCCGCCTCGACCTCCGCGCCGGCGCAGACAAAGGCCGCATCTGGCGCGTCGTCCCCGTGGGCCAGCCGCGCCGCCCAGTCCCGAACCTTGCCAAGCTGAACACGACTCAACTCGTCGGCGCTCTGGACTCCCCGAGCGGCTGGCAACGCGACACGGCGCAACGCCTGCTAGTGGAACGACAGGACAAGGCGGCGGTTGAAGCGCTGAAGAAGATGGCGGTGGAAGTGAAGAATCCGAAGGTGCGTGTGCAGGCGCTTTGCACGCTCGACGGATTGAAGTCAATTCAGCTGGATACTCTGGCGAAGACCTTGGATGACGAACATCCAATCGTCCGCGCCCATTCACTACGCGCATCTGACCGCCTCGTTCTTGAGTCCTCACGACGTGATGTTAAGGAACGTGACGCGGCCGAAGAGGGTTTCATCAGAAACCTTCGCCTTCGTGCCAACGACGCGAGTCCGGTCGTCCGCTATCAATTCGCCTTCAGTGCTGGGGAATGGGGGCCGAAATCGGGGGGCCTTGCTTTGGAGCCTCTCCTTCTCGGAGGGATAACCAATTCGGCGATTCAGTTAGCGGCGCTCTCGTCGATTTCAGGGAAACTTTCTTCAGCCGTCAAAACCCTCATAGAGTTCAGTCGAACTAGCCAGCCGCCACTGGATTTAACTGAAGCGTTGGTAAGGCAGGCTGTGGCTGAAAAGGATTTCAACTCACTTAACAGTCTGCTTGAAGGCTCCGATTCAACTCACAAGGGCTATCACCAGACAATTCTCTCCGCGCGTGTTCTTGCCGCGCTTTATAGTTCGCTGGATAAGTCAGGCCAAACCCTTGCTCAGATAATGGCCACCGCCCCTGCTTATACCCGTCTGACCCTCGAACAAACCTGCCAGTCGATTCAGGGCAGTTTGCGCTATTGGGTCACTTATCCTGAAGCAACCTTGGAACTGCGACAAACGTGCATCCGCGTTCTGGGTCGAGACCCTGCTACACGGCGAGATGACCTGAACTTACTGCGGACGTTGTTGGAACCAAGGGTTCAGCCCGCGTTGCAGATGGAAGCTGCAGCCACCCTCGCTCAACTCGGCGGCACCGACTCCGCCAGCGCCCTGCTCGCCGATTGGAAGGCCCACAGCCCCGCGCTCCGCGAGGCCGTCCTCAGCGCGCTGCTCTCGCGCCCGACGTGGATTGACACCCTCCTCGCCGCCATCGAGCGCGGACAGGTTGCCCCCCCGCAAATCAGCCCCGCCCAACGACAGAAGCTCACCACCCATCCGCAAGCCGCCCTACGCGACCGCGCCACGAAACTCTTCGCCACCACCAGCGCCGACCGCGCGAAGGTCATCAAGGATTACGCCGTCGTCGCCACGCTCACCGGCAGCGAGACGCGCGGGCGCGAGCTGTTCACCAAGAACTGCGGCGTCTGCCACAAGCTCAAGGGCGAGGGCCGCGAGATTGGCCCCGACCTCGCCATGACCGCCACGCGCGACACCGACTGGCTGCTCACCGCCATCCTCGACCCCAACGCCGCCGTCGAGGCCCGCTACCTCGGCTACACCGCCGAGACGAAGTCGGGCCGCGAGTTCACCGGCATCATCACCGCCGAGACGCCGAATAACCTCGTGATGCGCGGCGCGGACGGCACCGAGGAAACCATCCTCCGCACCGACCTCAAGCAGCTCCACGGCTCCGGCCTCTCGCTGATGCCCGAAGGGATGGAAGCCGCGCTGAAGCCCCAAGACATGGCCGACCTGCTGGACTTCATCCGCGCCAAGTAGGACAGCGCGTCCCTCCTGTCTTTCTAACTTTTCAATCTCCTGCTCAAGCGGCTTCTTCCAAATGGAAGGACGGGCGGGATGCACCGTCCTACTTCCCTCGAAGAATCCCACTTGCCTCCGCGTCCGTAATGCCGCTACCTACCGTTCGGTAAGTAATGGACACAACTGTCAACCCCACGCGGGACAAGATTCTCGCCGTCGCCCTCCGGCTCTTCGCCGACCGGGGTTACGCGGGCACGTCGGTGCAGGTCATCGTCAGCGGCGCGAAGGTGACGAAGCCCGCGCTCTACTACTACTTCCCCAGCAAGGCGGACCTCTACCAGGCGCTCCTCGACCGCGCGCATGACGAGCGTTTCCGGCTGATGCAGGAGGCGGCGGCACGCGGCAAAGACCTGCCCGGCAAGCTGGAGGAGATCCTCAACGCGCACTTTGAGTTCCTCCAGAGTCACCGCGAACTTCTCAGCCTGGTCTATGCCACCGCCTTCGCCGCGCGCGGCGAGATGCCCAAGGAAATCCGCTACCTCGACAAGTGCCAGCGGAACTTCGGCCTCGTCCGCGACCTCGTCCGCGAGGGCCAGCACGCCGGCCAGCTCACCCGCCGTCTTGACACCGAACTGCTCGCGCGCGGCATCTTCGGCATGATGAACATCCACGTGCAGGCCGAGCTGGTGCAGCCCGGCCAGAAGCCGACCCGCAAGACCGCCCGGCAGATTGTGAAGCTGTTCCTCGAAGGCGCGGCCAGACAAACTTGATTTCCCATGCGTTACACCAGACTCCTTCTCTCAACCGCCGCCTGTGCAGCGACGTTGCTTGCCGGCTGCAACAAGCCCGACGCCGCCAAGGCCGGTCCGCCGCCCGTCTTCCCGCCCACGCAAGTCATCGCCGTCGAGGCGCGGCGTGAGTCCGTGGCGGAGGCACTCTCGCTGGTGGGCACGCTCGCGGCGAACGAGTGGGTGGAAATCAAGGCGGAGCTGGAGGGGACAGTCGTGGAGATTGGCTTCGAGGAGGGCAAGGCGGTGACAAAGGGGCAGTTGCTCTTCCGCCTTGATGAATCGCGGCTCACCACCTCGCTCGCCGAGGCCGAGGTGAATTTGAAACTCAGCAAGGTCAACTACGACCGCGCCCAGCAGCTCTTGCGCGACAAGACGATTTCCCAACAGGAGTTCGACCAGCTCGCGTCGCGCTTCGAGTCCATGCAGGCGGCTTTGGCGGTGAAGCAGCGGGAGTTGAAGGACACGAAGGTTCACGCTGCGTTCGCCGGCATCATGGGCGCGCGCAACGTCAGCACCGGGCAAGTCATCAAGAAGGACACGGTGCTGGGCAACCTCGTGGACCTGAACCCGGTGAAGGTCGAGGTGAACGTGCCCGAGCGCTTCCTGAGCTTGTTGAAGCTGGACCAGACCATCGAGCTGCGCGTCGCGGCGTTTCCGGGGCGCACGTTCAAAGGGCAGGTCTATTTCATCGCGCCGCAGGTGGACACCGCCACGCGCACCGCGCTGGTGAAGGCGAAGATTGCGAACCCCGACCTCGTGCTGAAGCCGGGGATGTTCACCAACCTAGAGTTGACCCTCCAGCTCCGCGCCGACGCCGTGGTCGTCCCCGAACCCGCCATCATGGTCAACGCGGACCGCGCGATGATTTACATTGTGGACAAGGACTCGAACGCGCAGCTCCGCCCCGTGAAGCTCGGGGTGCGGCAGGCGGGCATTGTGGAAATCTTGGAAGGTGTGGAGGCGGGGCAATTGGTCATCGTGGAGGGCGTGCAGAAGGTCAGGCCCGGTTCAAAGGTAAAACCCGCCGGACCTGAAGCGGCAGCGGCTTACTTGCCGAAGCAGAAGCCCACCCCTGCGGCAGCGAACTGAGATCGCCATCATGATTCTTCCGCAAATCAGCATCCGCCGCCCCGTCCTGACCACGATGATGAGCCTCGCGCTCATCCTCTTCGGGCTCATCGCGCTCCAGCGCTTGCCGGTGCGCGAGCTGCCGGACATCGACCCGCCCATCGTCAGCGTCACCACCGTCTATCCTGGCGCGAACGCCGCGGTCGTCGAGACTGAGGTCACGGAGCGGTTGGAGGAGGAAATTAACAACATCGAGGGCATCAAGACGCTCACCAGTCAGAGCCGCGAGGAGGTCAGCACCATCACCATCGAGTTCGACCTCTCGCGCGAGATCGACCTGGCCGCGCAGGACGTGCGCGACCGCGTCTCCCGCGTGCGCGGCAAGCTGCCCCAGACCATCCTCGAACCCATCGTCGCCAAGCAGGACGCCGACGCGCAGGCCGTCATCTGGATTGGCGTGAACAGCGACCAGTTCTCGCCGCTCGAGCTGACCCAGCTTGCCGAGAAGCAGATGAAGAACCGCCTCCAGACCATTCGCGGCGTGTCCTCGGTCATCATCGGCGGCGAGCAACGCTTCGCCATCCGCCTCTGGCTCGACGCGGAAAAGATGGCCGCGCACCAGCTCACCGTGCTGGATGTCGAGCGCGCCCTGAAGCAGCAGAACGTCGAGCTGCCCAGCGGCCGCATCGAGAACCTCGACCGCGAGATGACCATCCAGACGCGCGGCGAACTCAAGTCCCCCGCCCAGTTCAACGAACTCGTCGTCAAGAACGACACCGTCAAAATCGTCCGCCTCCGCGACATCGGCGAGGCCCGCGCCGGCGTGGAGAACGAGCGCACCATCGCGCGCAACAACGGCCGCCCGTGCATCTTCTTGGGCATCATCAAGCAGTCCAAGGCCAACACCGTCGAGGTGGCCAAGGCCGTGAAGGAAGAGGTCGCGCGCATCCGCGAGGCCATCCCGCCGGGCATCGAGATGGTCTTCAACTACGACGAGTCCGTGTTCATCGAAGCCTCCATCGAAGAGGTCTGGAGCACGCTGGGAACGGCCTTCGCGCTGGTCGTCATCATCATCTGGGTCTTCCTCGGCAGCGCGCGCTCCACGCTCATTCCGCTCGCGGCCATTCCCGTCTCCATTATCGGCACCTTCGCCATCCTGCAAGCCTTCGGCTACTCGCTGAACATGCTCACCATGCTCGCGCTTGTGCTGGTCATCGGCGTGGTCGTGGACGACGCCATTGTCGTTTTGGAAAATATCCACCGCCACATCGAGGCCGGGATGGAGCCGCTGGCCGCCGCGAAGAAGGGGATGGATGAAATCTCCTTTGCCGTCATCGCCATCACGCTCTCGCTCATCGTGGTGTTCCTGCCGCTGGCGTTCCTGAAGGGCGCGACGGGCCGGCTCTTCATCGAGTTCGCCGTGGCCATCTGCGGCGCGGTCGCGGTATCGGCGTTCGTCGCCCTCACGCTCTCGCCCATGCTCGCGGCGCGCGTGCTCCAGCCGATTGCCGCCGAGCACAAGAAGGTGTTCTTCCTGCGCTGGTTCGATGCCGCGCTGGGCTGGTTTACCCGGCTATTCGGCAAGGTGCTGCGCGCGCTGGTGAACCTCACGGCCTTCGTGATGCGGCCCTTCCTCGCGCTGGGCTGGTTCGGGCGTGTCGTGGGTTTCTTCGCCACGCTGGCGGCGCTGCTCGCGCTGTCGTGGGTGTTGAACGTGCCGTTGCTCGGCAAGTTGGAAGGTGAATTTCTCCCCGAGGAAGACAAGGGCCGGCTGCTTTGCTTCGTGTTCGCGCCCGAAGGTTCCACCAGCGAATACACCGACCGGCAGGTGAAGGAGATGGAGAAAATCTTGAAGGACGTGCCCGAGGTGCAGGCCTACGGCGCGGTCATCGCCTTCGCCATGAGCGGGCGCGGGCAGGCCAACAGTGCGATCGTCTTCGTGCGGCTCAAGGACGCGAAGGAGCGCACGCGCAACGTCCGCGAGATGGTGAACGGCCCCGATGGCTTGCGCATGAAGTTCTTCAACGAGGTCGAGGGGGCCATCGCCGTGCCGAACATCCCGAAGGCGATTGGCCGCGGCTTCGGTGCGCCCTTCCAGCTCGTCATCCAGGCGCAGGACCTCGACGCGTTGAACGACCATGTCAGCGAGGTGGTCGGCAAGCTCCGCACCTCCGGCTACCTCGTGAACGTCCGCTCCAGCTTCGAGGTGACGAAGCCCGAGCTGCGCCTCGACGTGGACCGCAACCGTGCCGCCGCGTTGGGCGTGAGCATTGAGGACGTGTCGCGCACGCTGCAAATCCTCTTCGGTGGACTGGACCTCAGCCGCGTGAAGCTCGACGGCAAGCAGTATCAAGTCATCACGCAGCTTGAGCGCACGTCCCGCCTCACGCCGCAGGACCTCGACCGCCTCTACGTGCGTAACAAGGACGGGCAGCTCATTCAACTCAGCTCCATCGTGCGCCGCGAGACAGGCAGCGCGCCCAACGCCGTCGAGCACTTCAACCGCCTTCGCAGCGCGACCATCTCCGGCTCACTCAACGGCGTCCCGCTGGGCACGGCCATTGACCGCGCCGAGACGATGGTGAAGGCGGACTTGCCGCCGGGCTTTCTCTACGACTGGACGGGCGAGTCGAAGGAGTTCAAGGACGCGTGGAAGGAGTTCCTCGTCGTGCTCGTGCTCGCGCTCATCGTGACCTACATGGTGCTGGCCGCGCAGTTCGAGAGCTTCCTGCATCCGCTGACAGTGCTGCTGTCCGTGCCGCTGGCGGGCTTCGGCGCGCTGGGCTTGCTCTGGCTGGTGGACTACCTCGGCAAGACCGGTGTCATCAAGGAAGTGCCAGCGATGAACATCAATTTGTTCAGCCTCATCGGCTTCGTCCTGCTCGTCGGCCTGGTCACGAAGAACGCCATCCTACTCGTCGAGTTCGCCGACCAGGAAACCGACCGTGGCGTGGACCCGCGCGACGCCATCGTGACCGCCGGCATGGTGCGTTTGCGCCCGATCCTGATGACGGCGCTTTCAACCATCGCGGGCATCATCCCCATCGCCATCGGCATGGGCGCGGGCGCGGAAAGCCGGCGGCCTATGGGTGTGGCGGTGATTGGCGGGATGTTGAGCAGCACGGTGCTGACGCTCTTCGTGGTGCCGATGGTTTACACGGCCTTCAGCGCGGTGGCGGGGAAGTTTATGAAGCCGGCTCCAGCGACGACTCCCTCCCCTGCCCCGCCGGCCGAGGCGGTGCCGGTAAAATAGGCTTGGCTAAACCAAGAATGCGTCTCCACCCCCGTGGCCAAGGCGCTGCGGAACCGAGATTGAAAGTCTCCGCCGCGACCGCCACTGTGCGCGGCACACATCATGTCGCCAGTTGCCATCCTCGCCTGCATCGGCGCGTATTTCTGCTTCCTACTGGGCATCGCGTGGTGGACCAGTCGCGGCGCGACCAACGCCGCTTACTTCCGCGGTAACCAAGCCTCACCGTGGTATGCCGTGGCCTTCGGGCTGATTGGCGATTCGCTCTCCGGCGTGACCTTCATCTCCGTGCCGGGCCAGGTGGCGACCGCGAAGTTCTCCTACCTGCAACTCGTGCTTGGCAACGTGCTCGGCTTCGTGGTCATCGCGCAGGTCCTCTTGCCGCTCTACTACCGGCTGAACCTCACCTCCATCTACAGCTACCTGCGCGGGCGCTTCGGCACACGCTCGCAGAAGACCGGGTCCGCGTTCTTCCTCCTCTCCCGCCTCCTCGGTGCGGCGGCGCGGCTCTTCCTTACCGCGAGTGTGATCCAAGTCTTCGTCTTCGATGCGTGGGGCGTGCCCTTCTGGCTGTCGGTCACCGGCATCATTCTGCTGATGCTCCTCTACACCTATCGCGGCGGCATCAAGACGCTGGTCTGGACGGACACCTTTCAAAGCACCTTCCTGCTGCTCGGCGTGGGCCTCTCGCTGGTGGCCATCGGTCGGGAACTGGACTTGAGCCTCGCGGGCATGGTGGAGACCGTCACCCACAGTCCGCACGCACAAATCTTCACCTGGGACTGGCGGGAGAAAGGCTATTTTTGGAAACAGTTCTTCAGCGGGGCCTTCATCGCCATCGTGATGAACGGGCTGGACCAAAACATGATGCAGAAAAACCTCTCGTGCCGCTCGCTGGCCGAGGCGCAACGCAACCTCTACGCCTTCGCCGGCGTGCTGGTGCCGGTGAACCTGCTCTTCCTCGCGCTGGGCACGCTGCTCTATCACTACGCACAGGCCAAAGGCATCACCCTCCCAGCGAAGACCGACGAGCTCTTCCCGCTGCTGGCGCTCAAACATCTCGGGCCGTTCGCCGCGATGGCCTTCATCATCGGCCTGACCGCCGCGACCTTCTCGAGCGCGGACTCAGTGCTGACCACGTTGACCACCTCGTTCTGCATTGACGTGCTGGACATGGACGCGCGCCAGCTCACCGAAGCCCAGCAGACCGCGCTGCGCCACCGGGTGCATCTGGGCTTTGCCGTTCTGCTGCTGCTGGTCATGCTGGCGTTCCGCGCGTTGAACAGCGACGCCATCATCAACGCCATTTTCAAGCTGGCCGGCTACACCTACGGCCCGCTGCTGGGGCTCTTCGCCTTCGGCCTCTTCACACAGCGAGTGGCGAGCGACCGTCTGGCTCCGGTGATTTGCTTGGTCTCACCGGTCCTCTGCTACGTGCTGGACGTAAACTCGAAGGCGTGGCTGAACGGCTACCAGTTCGGCTTCGAGCTGCTGATGCTGAATGGCCTGCTGACGGCCGGCGGATTGTTCCTCACGTCGCCGGCGGTCACAGAGCCAACGGGGCCAAGGTAGTTGCTCAAGTAGAATCGCGAAGCACACGAAGGCGGTCCAAGGAAGGGGACGGCAGAGTCAGGTTCCTCTGCGTGCCCTTCGTGGTTAATGCCCCTACCGGCCCCCACGCGCAGCTTGACGCGCCCAGCCGCAGAGCCGACAGTCCTCCCGCTGTTCGGGGGCGCACCGGTTTCGACTTGGGAGATGCGCCAGAGGCGGCATGCCGAGGACGGTTCGTTGGCCTCGTTAATCATCGAACCAAAACATAAGAGCTAACGAAGAGTTGGCCCTCGCAGCCTAAACCACTGCGACGTTCACCGGCAGACACCTGCTACGTCGAGTGAACGCCATTAGCAGGCATGGCTGAGGGCGGAGACCGCGCGCCGACAGCCGAGACTATTTCATGCGGACTAAGCAGCGGGTTTCGAGTTCAGGCGCTATCCCGTAGCCGACAATTATGCCTGGAATAAGCATGTAGTCGCGGCTGGTAATTCTGCCGAGGACGCGGGTTCGATTCCCGCCGCCTCCACCACTTTTTGTTGGTGTATTAGTGAATTCGAGTTGACGACGGAACAGATACGGAACAGATTGGCGCATGAAAACGCCTCGTTCCCGCCGCCCGTCGAGTTCGGATTCTACCCCCATCCACCCTCTCGGCTCCCGCCCGGTTTCCCTCAAACAAGGCTCCGTTGAGGTCGTCCTTTACCCGGCTTGGAACCGCATTTACCGGCGCGACCCCGCCACCGGGGAGAAGGTCCAAGTCAGCCAGCACCCGCAGTTCGTGCTCTCCTACTACGCGGGCGCAAAGCGCGTGCTCAAGAAGTTCTCGGCATTGGCAGTCGCCAAGGAGGCTGCCAACCGCGCCTTGGTGAGCCTCGCCAACGGTGAAACCGAGGCGCTCAAGCTCACGGGCCGCGACCAAAACATCTACCTCACAGCCTGCGAAGACCTCCGCCGCTGGAATCCCGACCTCCCTTTGGACACAGCCATCAAGGAATACGTCGCCGCCGCTAAGGAGCTTGGCACCCTCAAGGCCACGCTGGCCGACGCCGTCCGCGAGTTCGTCACGCGCCACAAGACCATCCGCGAGTCCCGCCTCATTTCCGACCTCGTCACCGAATTCCTTGCCGTGAAGGAGAAGGCCGGCAAGTCCGAGCGTTACCTCGGCGACCTCGCCCGCCTGCACAAGTTCGCCGATGCCTTCCAAATTCCCGTCCAGCAAATCACCGGCCCCATGTTGCAGTTGTTCTTCGACCATCTCGGCACGCCGCGCACCCAGGTCAACTACTGGCGACTCGTGCGCTCCCTGCTCCGCTTCGCCGTGCGCCGGAAATACGCCCCGCGCGACCTCCTCGAAGAAATGGAAGGCGTCGAACTCCCCGACCTCGCCCCGACGAAAACCGAGGTCTTCACCCCAGACGAACTCCGCGCGATGCTCGACCACACGCGCCCGATGCTCACCCCTTGGCTCGCCATCGCGGCCTTTGCCGGCCTGCGCTCTGCGGAAATCCTCCGGCTCGACTGGTCCGACGTGAACCTCGACCGCAAGCTCATCACCGTGGACGCCACCAAGGCCAAGACCGCCGCCCGCCGCGTCGTGCCGTTGTGCGACGCTGCCGTGGCGTGGCTCAAGCCCTACGCCAAGGCCGAGGGGCGGATCGCCTTCTACACCGAGGAAAATAAGTTCTGCCAGGCGGTGAAGGCCGATGTGAGCCGCGCCCGCCGGGACGCCGACCAGCCGTCCGCGTTCCAGTGGCGGCGCAACGGCCTGCGCCACTCCTTCTGCTCCTATCGCCTCGCCCTGAACAAGAACGTCGCCGAAGTCAGCCTCGAAGCCGGCAACAGCCCCAACATGATTTTCAAGCACTACCGCGAACTCGTCGCCGAGGACGATGCCCGCCGCTGGTTCCAGTGCTTCCCGCCCACGCCCGCCACGAACATCATCCCGCTCGCCGTCGCCGCGTGACATCCAAACTCCGCCTTGCAATGCCTGCCGATTCCCCTTAGTTGCTCTCCCATGAACGTCACCTTGACCAAAGATTTGGAGCAGTTCGTGTCCACCAAGGTCCGCGTTGGCGGCTACACCAGTGCCGACGAAGTCGTGCGCGCCGCCCTGCGCGACTTCCGCGCGAAGGACGACCCCGCCGAAACCGACTCCCAGGAACTCGCCGAGCTGCTCCTCTGCGCCATGCGCGGCTCGCACCGCCCGCTCACCCGGCAGGACTTCACCCAACTCCGCCAGCGCGCCCGCCGCAAGCCCGCCCGCGCGTGAGCCTCCGGCTCCAACGCTCCGACTGGTTCTGGACCGACCTTGAGCGGCAGGTGGACTGGTATCGCGACGAGGCCGGCCCTGAGGTTGCCGACCGTTTCATTACCGCCGTCGAGTCCTCGCTTGCAGCACTCACCCGTCAACCGGGGCTGGGCCGCCCCCGCTTCACCGACTGGCCGGAACTCGCTGGCATCCGCTCCTTCCGCGTCGAGCACCCCTTCCACCGCCTCCTGCTGTTCTATCGGCATGACGCCCGCCCGCTCTTTGCCGAGCGCCTCGTCCACGGAGCCCGCGACCTCCCGCGCCGCCTGCGCGAGCCGCCGGAGTTGGACTGACCGCCCGCTGTCAACGCGCCGCACCACCGCGCTAGTTGAACTCCCGCGCCGCAGGGTGAACACTGCCGCCATGCCACGCGGACGCAAGCAGCCCAAGGCCAGTCAGCGGCGCAAGCGCCCCATCTCTGCGACGGAAGCCCGCCGCCGGGCCCTCCGCCCTGTCGTGCGGCAGATGTTCGGCGGGGCGAAGGTCGCGGACGGCAAGCACGCGCGCATGAGCGTCTATAACCTCCCCACCGAGAACGCGTGGGTCGTGTTCAAGAACTCGCGGGAGTTGCTGGCCCTGCGGTCCTCTGAGGCCGTCGTCGTCTGCAAACGCACCGGGCGCGTGCTCTACGAAGGCCCGGCCAACGACGACGGTTGACCTCCCTGCCGCGCAACGCGGCACAAGCGGGCAATCAAATCGCGACGCGGGCCGCCGACCACGTAATCCACTGAAGCCCATAGTCGGGGCGGCTATCCTGTCGCCCTGAGCATCTCCAATGGCTTCTGAGGCTGAAACAAGCGGAGTGAACGGACCTTTCCAGCTAATCCACCTCATTCCTCAGCGAATTTCGGTAAGTTGTCCTGAATCGTGAAAGTGCAAAGATTTCCCATTCATTCCCAGACGCTGAAGCCCTACAAGCTGATGGACGCGCAGCTTCATGAGCATTCGCGCAGCGGACGCCCGGTTGGCACCGGCACGGCGAACTAACGCCTCCGAAGCGCAGATTCACGCAGGCGCGCGCCGACTATGACTGACAAATCATCACCGCCGGCCGGGCATTCTTCTCCCCCTGCCTACTTCACCAAACGTGAGTTGGCCTTCTACCTGGGGGTCAGCGTTCGGACCTGCGACAACTTGCTCGCCGCTGGGAAGCTCCCTCACGTGCGCTTCTCCTGCCGGCTCATTCGCTTCCCCCGGGCTGCCGTGGAGGCGTATCTCCGCGACCATCTCACGGTCAAGGCCCGTGGCGAGTAGCTCAGACGACCTTCAACTACCAGCAAAGCTATGCCTACGAACGTGCCCAAGAAAAAGAGCAGCGAACCCTATTTCCAGTTTCCACTTTGCGCCCTCGCTTACGGTGGAACCCCCGAAGAACGCCTCAATGCCATCCTCGACTACGCAGTCTTGGAAACCGGCGAAACCATCTGGCGAGACTACGACACAGTTGGTCAAAAACTCCTGGTCTCAAGCTGGAAGAATGACACCCGCCTGCCTGCGGACATCAATTTGGACCGACCGCTCCATCAAGCGCTCATGGCAGGTGCGACATCCTTGCGGGTCAGAATGCCGCGATTGGACCAACTCGTGCGGCGTCACGACGACCTCATGCGGTTCGTCAACAAACACGGTGACCTCTACGGGGCCAGCCCGCAGGTGCGGATTCGCCATGACCTCTTCTGCGAGGCACGCGACGGCAAAGGAGTGAGCTACCCTGAATTCACGGTGCTCGCCGCCATCTACAGCGTCATCGGCGACAAAAAAAGTCCTCCGCTCATCTGCCAGTCCACCATCCGGCACCGTGCCCTTGGCTACAAGTCCCCGGCTGTTCAGGAGGCGGAGCTTGGTCGTCGCACCGACGGCGCGCAACCGCTCACAGAATGGCAGCTACGGCGCACCCTCGACCGCCTCCACGAGCGCAAATTCTTCGCGCGATTCACGTATGCCCGCCGCCTCACCTACTACTCACACAGAATGACCGACATTGAACTTCGCGCCGCCATCGTCGCTCGCAAGTCCTATCGCCCTCTCTTCCAATGGAACCGCAAACGCGCCGACCAAGAAGCGACCGACAAGATTCGCAACGCGTGCGCCTCGACGACCGCGTGACAGTTGCACGTCTGCGCAACGACTGCCTCTCGACTTTAATAGAAGCACCTCAAATGAAAGCACTTTTGAAAGAAGCTCTTTTGGAAGGAAGCACCTCAATAGCACACACACCGCCGAGAATCCTGTGCTCATCGCTTTTAGAAATGGTTCGTTTCGTAGAAACCGATTCGATGGCCTGCGTGCCTTCTCGTTTCCCAGCCAGCCTCCAATTCCTCGTCCACCTTTCCCTTTCACCGTGCCATTTCTGGCCGCGTGCCCACTTTTACTCCCTTGGCTCCAACTCGCCGGGTGCGCCTTCGCGCCGCTTGCCGTGCCTTCACCTCGTGGTTACGCTCCCGCACGCCGATGACCACCCACCCGCCTTGACCTCGGATGTCCCGCAACGAAGCCCAGACGCGTTTTGACCTGATTGACCCCGCGCTCTTCCTGCGGGGCTGGGTGCGCGCGGACATTCGCATCGAGGAGACCGCCGCGCAGATTGACATTGTGGACGGCCAGGGCCATCGCCGGCCCGTGGGCCGCACTGACTACGTGCTGCGCCGTCCGCTCGTGCCGGAGGCCGAACCCATCGCGCTCGCCATCGTCGAAGCCAAGGCCGAGGGCGAGCACGCCACCAAGGGACTTCAGCAGGGCAAGGGCTACCGCGTCGGCGAACTGCATCACGTCCCCTTCGTCTTCAGCTCCAACGGCCACCTGTTCGTCGAGTTCGAGGAAGCCACCGGCCAGACCAGCGAGCCGAAGCCGATGGTGGAATTCCCCAGCCCCGACGAACTCCTCGCCCGCTACCTCGGCGAGCGAAAACTGCCCGCGTCCTCGCCGGACTTGCAATGGCTCTCCACCGGCTACTCGCAAGGCCGCGACCATCTTCGTTACTATCAGGATGCCGCCATCCGGGCCGCGCTCGAAAAAATCATCCGCGCCCGGTCGGAGAAAACCCGCCCCCGCGTGCTGCTCTCGCTCGCCACCGGCGCGGGCAAGACCCGCATCGCCGCCGCCCTGCTCAAGCGCCTCTTCGATGCCGGCGCGTTCGCCAAGGCGCTCTTCGTCTGCGACCGCACCGAACTCCGCGACAACGGCCTCGGCGATTTCCAGGCCGCCTTCGGCACTAACGCCGCCGAAGTGGACACCCACAACCCGCAGAAGAACGCCCGCGTCCTCATCGCCACCTACCAGACCCTCGACCACAAGTTCGAGCGCGGCAAAAGCCCGAAGAACGCCGTCGAGAGCTTCTTCCGCCGCCACTACCCGCCCGGCTTCTTCGACATCATCGTGATTGACGAATGCCACCGCAGCGCGTGGGGCGACTGGTTCGACATCCTCCGCGCCAACACCGACGGCATCCATGTCGGCCTCACCGCCACGCCGCGCCAAATCAAGCTGCCGGAAACCGACGACGAGCAGACGCGCAAGGAAATCGAAAACGACCGCCGCCGTCTCGCCGACAATCTGGAATACTTCGGCCCGCCCGCCTACGAATACCCCTACCTTCAGGGCGTGCGTGACGGCTACCTCGCCCCCGCCGCCATCGAGCAATGGGACATCTTCCTCGACGACCACGCGCAGCCCGAGCGCGTGCGCGGCGTGCTCAAGAGCGACCTCGCGGGCAAGCAGCTCACCGACGCCCTCACCGGCCAACCCGTCGCGCCGGACACGCTCGCCGAGCGCACCGAGGGCGCGGGGCTGGACCGCAACCTCTTCCTTGTCGAGCGCACCCCGCAGATGTGCGCCCATCTCTTCGCGCGCCTGCTCCACCACGGCGGGGATGACCCGGAGCAGAAGACCATCATCTTCTGCGCGAGCGATACGCACGCCGGCCTCGTGGCGATTCAGATGAACAACCTCTACTCCGCGTGGTGCAAAGCGCGCGGCCAGCGCCGCCGGCCCAACTACGCCTTCAAGTGCATGGCCTCCGTGCAAGGCCAGTCCCTCATCCCGGACTTCCGCGACCGCCAGCGCGCCTACTTCGTCGCGACCACGATGGACCTGCTCACGACCGGCGTGAACGTCCCCTGCGCGCGGAACATCGTCTTCTTCCGCTACATCCGCTCGCCCATCCTCTTCCACCAAGTCGTCGGGCGCGGGACGCGCGTGGACGAGGTCAACGGCAAGCTCATGTTCCGCATCTTCGACTACACCGGCGCAACCGCCCTCTTCGGCGCGGACTTCGTCACCGCGCCGCCGTCGAGCGGAGGCGGAGGCGAGCCACCGCCCGGCCCGCCCAAGCCGCCCGTGAAGGTCACGGGCAGCACCATCGCCCTCGCGCACGCGGGCGACTTCTTCCTGATGAACCGCAGCGGCCAGACCGTGCGCGCCACGCCGCAGGAGTATCAGGCCCGGCTCGTCGAGGAACTCCTCGCCACCGTGCCCAGCCTCGCCGACTTCCGCGCCCGCTGGCTGGACCCGGAGCGCCGCCGTGAACTCCTCGGCCAGCTCGCCGCGCAGGGCCTCCTGCCGGAGCAGCTCCGCAACGCCGCGCACATGGACGCCTACGACCTCTTCGACGTGCTCGCCGCCGTGGCCTACGGCGTGAAGGCCCGCACCCGCGTCGAGCGCGCCGCGTCCTTCGACAGCGCGACCGGCCCCGGCTGGCTCGTGAAACTCCCGCAGCCCGCCGCCAAGGTCATCCGCGCCATCGCCCGGCAGTTCGTGCGGGCCGGCACCGAGGCGCTTGACTCCGACCAGTTGTTTCAGACCGGCGAAGTGATGGAAGCCAACGGCCTCGCCGCGCTGCGCCAGGGCGGCAACCCGGCGGAACTGCTCCGCCAGACCAAGGAAACCCTGTTTGCCGCCTGAAATGAACCGTCCAGACATTCGGACTCCCCGCCCCCGTAGCCGCCGACGTGAGGAGGCGATGGCTGCTCCGGCTGCGGAAGAGGGATGGCGGCGGGTTAGACTTGGGGAAGTGACAATAGTGGTGAACGGCACTGGCTTCCCTGAACATTTCCAAGGCAGGAAGAAGCTACCGATTCCCTTCATCAAAGTGAGCGATATGAACTCACTTGGAGCAGAGATTGTGGTGAGCACAGCAGCAAGCACGGTTGACCGAGCCATGCTTAAGGAAATCGGTGCAAAGACTTGTCCACCGGGAACAGTCATCTTTCCGAAAGTTGGTGGTGCATTACTGACGAACAAGAAGCGGCTACTCGGCACAGAGGCGGCGTTCGACAACAACGTAATGGGAATCGTTCCGCTAGGGCTTGATGAGGAGTGGTTGCTCTACTGGTTTCAAACGATTGACCTTCGGCAACTGGCGAACACACAAGCAATGCCTTCGATTCGCCAGAGTGACATCGCAGCTTTGGAGTTGCGCCTTCCCCCGCTTGCGGAGCAGCGGCGGATAGCGGGGCGGTTGCGGGAGCAGATGGCGGAGGTGGCGCGGGCGCGGGCCGCCGTGCAGGCGCAACTGGCCGCCGCCCAAGCCCTCCCCGCCGCCGTCCTCCGCGCCCACTTCACCACCCCCGCCGCCCTCCGCTGGCCCCGCCGCCGCCTCGGTGAAGTCGTTCGTGTCCAAACAGGCTACGCGTTCAAGAGCGATTGGTTCACGAACGAAGGCATCCGGCTTTTGCGCAATGTGAACGTCGCCCAAGGCCGAACGACTTGGGAAGACTCGGTTTGCCTGCCAGCAGAACGGCGTTCGGAATTCCCAGACTTCGAGTTGAACGCAGGCGACATCATTCTTTCCTTGGACCGTCCCCTTGTGTCCGGTGGACTCAAGCTCACTCGCCTGACTGCGAATGACGTTCCGGCGTTGCTCCTTCAGCGTGTCGGGAGATTCGTCATCAAGCAGGGGGTCGAAGCGGATTATCTCTTTCGGTTCCTCCAGACCGACGGCTTCATCCGCACAATTACCGCCCACGAGCAAAGTCTGGGCGTGCCACACGTTTCGCCGAAGCAGATTGAGGAAGTTGAATTGCCCTTACCCCCGCTCCCCGAGCAACGCGCCCTCGCCGCCCGCCTCACCGCCGAGCTGTCCGCCGCGACGGCGCTGCGGGAGTCGCTGGCCCAGCGCCTCGCCGCCATCGAGCGCCTCCCCGCCGCCCTCCTCCGCACGGCGTTTGCGGGTGCTGCCGTTCCGTCGTCAGCCGGCAAATGATACTCAAGTGCATCACCTTGCGAGCAAATGATACTTTTTGACGCGAAAGTATAAATCCTTCAGCCTAATGAGGAGTTAAGTAGCATTTCGATGCAACCTGTTGATTTCACGGACAGCAAGTCAGGCCGGCTGGTGAATCACCCGCGCGGCTACTGGGCGTTTGTGCCCAATCCGCTACCGCCACCGCTGGAACTCACCTGGGAGCTGGCCGGGGAGATTTCCGCCGCTGACCGCGCCTTGAGCGAGCTGGCAGGGGTGACGCGCACACTGCCCAATCCGCATCTGCTCATTCGCCCCTTCATGGGCCGCGAGGCCGTGCTGTCGAGCCGCATCGAGGGCACGCAGGCGTCGCTGTCGGACTTGTTTTACTTCGAGGCGTCAAACAAGCCGCCCTCGCCATTTTCGGACGTGATCGAAGTGCGAAACTACGTCCGCGCGCTGGAGCATGGCTTGAAACGGCTGGACGAATTGCCGGTGTGCCTGCGGCTGCTGAAGGAGATGCACGCGGAATTGATGCACGGTGTCCGGGGCGACCATCTCACGCCGGGAGAATTCCGCACGTCGCAGAACTGGATTGGCCCACAGGGTTGCACCTTGAACGAGGCGAAGTTCGTGCCCCCGCCGCCCGAAGACCTGGCCGAGGCGCTGGGCGAGTTGGAGAAGTTCTGGCACGCACCGTCCCCGCTGCCGCTGGTGGTGCGGCTGGCGCTGGTGCATTACCAGTTCGAGGCGATTCACCCGTTCCTCGACGGCAACGGGCGCATCGGACGCTCGCTCCTCATCCTGCTGCTCTGCGCCGAGAAGGTGCTGCCGCAGCCCATGCTGTATCTGTCGGCGTATTTCGAGCGCAACCGCCAGGAGTATTACCGGCTGCTGCTGGCGGTGAGCCGCGAGGGCTGCTGGCAGGAGTGGGTGAGGTTCTTCCTGCGTGGCGTGGCGGAGCAGGCGCGCGATGCCATCAACCGCTCGGAGAAGCTGCTGGCGCTATGGCAGGCATACCGTGGCAAGCTCCAATCGGCGCGTTCCTCCGCGCTCCTGCTCAAGCTGGTGGACGGACTGTTCGACCGGCCATTCCTAAGCTTTGTCAAAGCGGAGAAGTCACTCGGCGTGACCTTCCGGGCGGCGCAGTTGAATGTGCTCAAGTTGGTGGACGCCGGAATTCTGCGTGAACGAGGCGAAGGGCGCATCTACGGGCGAATCTTCGTTGCTCACGAAATCATGGCTGTGCTCGAACCCGACCGAAACCCGTAATGGCCGCGAAGAAGAAGAAGCCCGAAGGCAAGCGCCACGCCTCGCCGCAGTCGCTCAACGCGGCGGTGAAGTCCATCTGCGACATCATGCGGCGCTCGAACTGCGCCGGGGCGCTCCAATACGTGCCGGAGCTGACGTGGATTCTCTTCCTCCGCATCCTCGACGAGCACGAGGCGCGCGAGGCGGAGGAGGCCGAGGCGCTGGGCTTGCGCATCAAGGCATCGGTGCCCAAGCCCTACCGCTGGAGGGACTGGGCCGCGCCGGAATCGCCCTTGCGCCAGGACAAGACCGCAAGCGTCTGGAAGTTTGTCCACGAGGACTTGCTGCCCAAGTTGAAGGCGTTGAAGGACCAGCCCGGCGCGACCGCGCGGCAGAAGGTCATCAGCGAAATCATGTCCAGCGTGGAGCGCAGCCGGATTGACTCGGAGAAGAACTTCCTCGACGTGCTCGACAAGGTTCACGAAATCAGCAGCGTGACCGTGGACGACACGCACGTCTTCACGCTCTCGCAGGTGTATGAGGGCCTGCTGCTCAAGATGGGCGAGAAGGGCAACGACGGCGGGCAGTTCTTCACCCCGCGCGAAATCATCCGCGCGATGGTGCGCGTGGTGGACCCCAAGCCCGGCCAGACGGTCTATGACCCCGGCTGCGGCACGGGCGGATTTCTTGCGCAGGCTTACGAATACATGAGGGCCAAGGCCGGGGACGGCATCACCGGGCCGCAGTTGGAGACATTGAAGCGGCGCACCTTCTACGGACGCGAGAAGGACAACGCGGTTTATCCCATCGCGCTCGCGAACCTTGTGTTGCACGGCATTGACGAGCCGCACATCTGGCACGGCAACGCGCTTTCCGGCGTGGCGGCTTACGATGGGTTGTTCCAAGGTGTGCCGCAGTTCTTCGACGTGGTGCTGATGAACCCGCCCTTCGGCGGCAAGGAAGGCAAAGAGGCGCAGACGCAATACGAATACAAGACCGGCGCGACGCAGGTGCTCTTCCTCCAAAACGTGCTCAAGAGCATGAGGAAAGGGAGCAAGTGCGGCATCGTGCTCGACGAAGGCGTGCTCTTCCGTGTGGACGGCGAGGCGTTCGTGAAGACGAAGCGCAAGCTGCTCGAAGAGTGCGATGTGTATTGCATCGTGAGCCTGCCCGGCGGCGTTTTTTCCTCCGCTGGGGCCGGCGTGAAGACGAACCTCGTTTTCTTCACCAAGGGCCAGCAGACGGAACGCATCTGGTTCTACGACCTGTCCGACGTGAAGGTCGGCAAGAAGACCCCGCTCACGCTCCGGCACTTCGACGAGTTCTTCCAACTGCTGCCCCAGCGCGCCGACGGCGCGCAGAGCTGGACGATGCACTTCACCGAGCGGCAGACGAAGGCGATGGACGAAGCCCGGCCCCTCCGCGAGCGCGCGGTGGAGTTGAACGCCCAGGCCAAGGCCCTCGACGACCAACTCAAAGAGCGCCGCAAAGCCAAGCAACGCGATGAAGCCGCGCTGTCAGCCTTGGAGGAGCAGTGGAAAGCCGTCTGCCGCGAAGCCCGCGAAACCGACGCGAAGGCCGAGTCCATCGAGAACGCCGCCTACGACCTCAAAGCGGTGAACCCGAACCGCAAGTCGGACGAGGACAAGCGCACGCCGCCAGAACTGCTGGACTTCATCGGGAGCCAGGGCAAAGACGCGGACGCCGCGCTTGTGCGCCTGCGTGAGTTGGTTGCGGCACAGTCCTAGCCCACGCCTCCGCGCGTGGCTAGCGCTCCCTCGTCACGCGCGCCGGGGATTCCCAGCCAGTTCGCCGTCACCGGATACGGCTTGAAGCCTTCCGGCGCGACCGCGTGCGGCGAGAAATCGCGCATCCGCACTTCAAACCGCTCCACCCGCAGCCATTCACCATCCGCCCCGCAGTGGAGATTGAGCTTCGGCGCGAAACTTTTTAGGACCGCCAGAAATCCCACGCGCGGCAGGCGGCAGGTGCCTTCGTCCATCACCAGCGCCTCGCACCCGCCCGTCACGCCATTGGCCTCGACGAACACCATCGCGCCGCAAGCGGTCAGTTGTAGCTCGCCCTCGTCGCGCTTCATCTTGCCGCCCTCGTCCCTCAACCGTTCGCCCTTCAACTGCTCGACCATCTTCACGAGCGCCCGCCTCTCGATGGTGAATCTCATGTCCGCAATCTCACTCCGCTTCCCGTTGCCGTCAAATGCATCGTGTTCGCCTTTTGCTGAAAATTTTCTCGGACTCAACCCAATCGCCTTCGCACCCCCACCCTTGCTGCTCGCCCCCCCCCGCCCCCCTCCTTCCTGACGGAACAGGACGGAACATTGAAGGCGCGTTTTGGTGCGTGTTCCTGCCATTTATCCTCCAGCTAGCCACACACTCCGACCCGCACCGTCGTCAATGTTAATGCGGTCATCGCGCACCTTCTCGCAGCACGATGGGAAACGCCCGTTTGATTCGATTCCCGCCGCCTCCACCAATAAACAAAGGGGTTTTTGAAGGTCGCTGACAAACTCCTAACAGAGTCCTCACAACCGGGCGTGAAATTGCCCGCCTTTCCGCTAATCCTCGCCAAGGGTAACTCCCGCATTACCATCTACCGGCAGGACAGCACCAAACGAAGGAAGGGCGAGTCCTTCCTTGTGGCCTTCTACGAAGGCAGCAAGCGCCGGCTTCGGGCGTTTGCCAGCTATCCAGCCGCCCGCGCCGCAGCCGACAGAATCACCGGCAGCGTCAACGAGGGCGACGTTCAAGCGCTGGTGCTGAATGCCGGGCAGAAAGCGGCATACCTTCGCGCCGTGGACGCCCTCCGCCCGGCCGGGCTGCCGCTCGACGTGGCGGCCATTCAGCTCGCCGATGCGCTCGCCCGGCTGCAGGGCCGTTTTTTATCCGAAGCCGTCAGCTACTTCACGGCGCGGATGCTGACGGTGAAGCGCAAGCCGGTTGCGGAAGTCGTGGCGGAGTTCCTCGCCGAAAAAGAGAAGCGCACCAAGCGCGGCTCGCTGGCTTCCGCCCGCTACCTGGGCGACTTGAGGAAGCAGTTGACCGCGTTCGCCACCGCCTTCCAATGCGAACTGGCTGACGTGACGCCGGAGCAAATCCGCTTGTGGGCCGACGGGCACGAATGGGGAGCGCGGACCCGGTTCAATTCCTTGTCGCAAATCAAAACCCTGTTCCTCTTCGCGCGGGCGCGCGGTTACTACGCCCGCGAGGAGGACGCGCTGGCGGGGGTTCAGTTCGCCAAGGGCAAGGGCGGCGAAATTGGCATCTTCACCCCGGCGGAAATGCGCTGGCTGCTGGCCGTGGCGAAGCCGGAGATTGTCCCCTTCCTCGCCATCGGGGCGTTCGCCGGACTGCGCACGGCAGAAATCACCCGGCTCGACTGGTCCAAGGTGAACCTCGCCAAGCGGTTCATTGAAGTTACCGCTCAGAGTGCCAAGACCGCCTCCCGCCGGATCGTGCCGATGGCGGACAATCTCGCCCGCATGGCTTGCGCCCTACGCGAAGACCGACGGCCCAGTGTGCGCCCTAGTGCGACCGGAGAAGCATTCCGGCGAGGTGACGGGGCGCGCGGCGAAGCTCGCTTGGAAGCGCAACGCCTTGCGGCACTCGTTCATCTCCTACCGCGTCGCCGTCACGAAGAACACGGCGAGCGTGGCTTTGGAAGCGGGCAATTCGCCCGCAATGGTGTTCAGCCATTACCGCGAGTTGGTCCACGACGATCAGGCGGCGGAGTGGTTCGGCATCATGCCCACTGCACCGGAGACGGCGAACGTCGTGCCGATGGCAGCGTCATTCAGATAAGGAACTTGCCGACTAGTTTCGCGGACATCGGGTGCCCTTTTTCTGCCGGACACTCCCCTGGCTATGCGCAACAGCCCCACCTCCAGGGCTATAAACCTTTGAAGGCACGCCACGCTGTCCCTTCCCCGTCCCGCCGTGAACTCCTGCCGCTGGCGGGAGCGGCCATTTCACGGGTCCACGTTGGTTCACCCCAGGAGATAACCATGAGTTCCCACGCCGATAAAATGTTGACCGATGAAATTGTCCCCGCCTCCGCAACACGATGGTCGCCGGCATCATGGTGCTGAAGCACTTCAAGCCTAGCGTGAGCTTCACCACCTTTTACGCGCGGGTGAGTCCGCACCCCGAGAACGGCACGGCCACCCGCCGGCTCGTCCGGGCGCTGCGGCAGAGCGGCCTGCGCGTCAGCGAACGCCACGACCTGACCTTTGCGGACCTCTGCGCGGCGATTGACGCGGGCAGGCCGACCCTGGTGGGGGTCCACAACGCCGGCGCGGGAGATTCGCATTGGGTCGTGGTCTATGGCTACGGCCGGAAGCCCAACCGTGTGTTCCTCGCTACCAATGGACTCCCGTTGGTGAGCAATGTGGTCCCACTCCGGCAGTTCGCCCACCGCTGGTCCCCGCCCGGCAACGGCCTCGTCTGCGCCAAGGCGAAGCGCTCGGCGTGTCGGCTGGACCGCCGCACGGCGTAAGCACCACGAAACGAGCTATCCCGCGAGGGGTGGCTCCTTTTTAGCTGTTCGGTCCAGCACTTCGGCTGTCGTTCCGTGTCGGGGCCAGCAACGAGTTGCGGCACCACCTTCATGTGAGGCGGCGTGGCCAAGGCATGACTCTTCGTCATGTGCGGATGCCCGTGGGGATACTCACCTTCCTCCGCTGCATCTCAGGCACTCCCCGGCCAAATGACGCTTGGCCCCTGCCCTTGAGGTCGTAAGCTCACCGCCAGTGAATTCCACGCAAAAGCAAACCTCCCTCGAACTGCGGAGCGTCGAAGGAAGATTCCGATTCGTTGGCATGGTGGTCGGCCTCGCGTCATGCATCCTCCTGGCATCCGCCGCGCTGGCGGCTGAAGGCCGGGCCGTTCGCTTCACCGCGATGGGCTGCGGGCCTTATTTGCCCGAGGACGAGCCGGCCCTGGCCCGCTACATCAAGCTGGAGAACCAGCAGCCCACCAGCGAGTTCGTCGTTCATCTTGGCGACATCGTCTCCGGCCGGCGCAAGGATTGGGAGGCGGCGCAGTATAAGAAAATCGCCAGCCTGCTTCGAGACGGCAACCGCCTGCCCACCTTCGTCGTCCCCGGCGACAACGAATGGAACGACATGGATGATCCCGCCGCCGCGTGGAAGATGTGGTCGAACAACTTTCTTCACTTCGACCAACAGTGGAAGTTTGCCACCCCGGTCGCCCGCCAGCCGGAACGGACGGAGAACTTCGCCTTCGTGCTGCGCGAAGTCCTTTTCCTGGGCCTCAACAAAGTCGGTGGCCGCGTCCACGACGCCGGCGAATGGCATCGTCGCCACCGGGACAACGCGCAGTGGATCAGCACGCAGATGGAGCAGTCTCACGCGGCGGTTCACTCCGCCGTCATTCTCGCCCAGGATGGGCCGGAGAAGCCGGACCAGGATTTGCTGAGGAGTTTTCGCGCCAGCGCCATCAAGTTTACCAAGCCCGTGCTCTGGCTCCATGCCGACGGACACAAGTGGTTTGTAAAGACCAACGAATGGGCGCCGAACATCTGGCACGTCCAGACCGATGTGGTCAGCACCAAGTTCCCGCCCGTCCAAGTGACCGTGACCGGCGAGGCGAAGGAACCGTTCCGCTTTGATCGTCGCCTGAACGATGCCCGCTGGAAGGCGGTGCCCTAGGGACAAGCAGTTCCTATCAGTCATCAGAAACGGAACGACCGCTGCGAACACCAAGTGCCAGCAGGAAAACCATCGTATGAATCAACCCCGCTCCGAAAACGCCTCTCGTTCGACCCGGCGCCAATTCTTGCAGGCCGTCAGCGCCCTTGCCCTCGGCGGCACCGGCGGGCCAGGTTCGTTGAGGGCCGCCGAGCCCAAGACTCCAACCATTACCGACCCTACCGGGAAGCCGCCCGCGCTCATGCAGATCGGCATCCTGCTTTCCACGTTTGTCCGTCCGCCGCTGGAAGGCCGGCTGGACGCGGCCAAGGCCGCCGGACTGGTGGACATCCAACTGGCCTTGGATTGCGTCGGCCTGCCCGCGATGCCGGATAAGCTCCCGCCGGACCTGGCTGCCCGCATCCACCGGGAGGCGGCGGCCCGAGGGATCACCATCGCGTCCCTCCAAGGCACCTTCAATATGTGTCACCCCGACGCGGAACACCGCGCTTCAGGGCTGCGGCGGCTCGGCGTCCTCGCCGGGCTGGCCCAGGAATTAGGCGTGCCGAGGATTCACCTGTGCAGCGGCACCCGCAACGCCGCCAGCATGTGGCGTCCTCATCCGGACAACGATTCACCCGCAGCTTGGAAGGACATGGTCGCGGCCATGCGCACGGCGGTGGACATCGCCCGGCAGGCGAGCGTGGTCGTGGCCTTCGAGCCGGAGGTCAACAACGTGGTCGATTCGGCCCTGAAGGCGCGACGACTGCTGGACGAGATCGGCTCCCCGCACCTGAAGGTCACGATGGACGCGGCCAATTTGTTTCACGCGGGCGAACTGCCCCAGATGAGCGAAATTCTCGATCAGGCATTTGCCTTGGTGGGCAAGGACATCGTAATGGCGCACGCCAAGGATCTCGACCGGGACGGCGATGCGGGCCACAAGGCCGCCGGCGAAGGCAAGCTCGACTACGACCGGTATCTTTCCCTGCTGCACCACCACGGGTTCAGGGGGCCAATCTTTCTCCACGGCCTGAGCGAGGCGCAGGTGCCCAAGTGCTCGGCCTTCCTACGGGAGAAACTGGCGCGGGCCGTCGCAACGCCCCGCCGCCACGACCGTTGAACCAGGAAATGCGGGGCGAGGTCTCACAGCTTTTCCAGGAGCTTCGCCCGACAAGCGAGGCTGCGTAGCTTCAGCAGCTGATGGCTGGCGGCTGTGTTGCTGCCTGAACTGGTTCAATGGAGTCGGCAACGAGGGGGGCGTCAGAATTGAGTTGGGTCGTGCGGGGTTGGACTCCGCCAGCGGGGTTCAACTTCCGCACGGATGGATGCCTACGCCGCCAAGCGGTCCCTATCCTCAGGCGAGAATTGGTTTCACGACTTCGCCATGCACATCCGTGAGCCGGTAGTCTCGGCCTTGGAAGCGATAGGTCAGCTTCGTGTGGTCGAGACCGAGGAGGTGCAGGGCGGTCGCGTTGAGGTCGTGGATGTGCACCGGGTCCTTGACGATGTTATAGCTGAAGTCATCCGTCTCACCGTAGGCCTGCCCACCCTTGATGCCCGCACCCGCCAGCCAGATGCTGTAGCAGCGAGGGTGATGATCCCGGCCGTAATTGTCCTTCGTCAGCACGCCTTGGGAATAGACGGTGCGCCCAAACTCACCGCCCCAGATGACGAGCGTGTCCTCCAGCATCCCGCGCCCCTTCAACTCGGCCAGCAGGGCGGCGGTGGGTTGATCCGTGTCGTGGCACTGGCTCTTGACGCCGCTGGGCAGGTTGTTGTGCTGGTCCCAGCCCCGATGATAGAGCTGGATGAAACGCACGCCGCGCTCGGCGAGACGGCGGGCCAGGATGCAGTTCGCCGCATAGGTGCCCGGCTTCCTCGATTCGGGGCCATAACGGTCGAAGATGTCCGCCGGTTCCTTGGACAGATCCGCGAGGTCCGGAACGGCTGACTGCATGCGGAACGCGAGTTCATACTGGTCAATGCGCGCCTGCGTCTCTGGGTCCTGATACTCGGCGAACTGCAGGCGATTCAGGGCGGCGGCGTCATCCAGCATCGCACGCCGGCGCTCAGGGGTGATGCCGGGCGGGTTGGAAAGGAACAGCACCGGGTCCTTGCCGGAACTGAAGCGCACGCCCTGGTGGCGGGACGGGAGAAACCCGGAGCCCCACATGCGCTCGTGCAGCGGCTGCGCATTCGTCGGGCCGCTGGGGCGGGAGATCAGGGCGACGAAGGCCGGCAGATCGGAGTTCTCCGAACCCAGGCCATACGACACCCAGGCCCCGAACGCGGGCCGGCCTCCGATTTGGTGGCCGGTCTGTAGCAGCGTCATCGCCGGATCGTGATTGATCGCCTCGGTGTGGAGCGAACGGATAACGCAGATGTCATCCGCGAATTTCGCCGTGTGGGGCAGCGCTTCCGTCAGCCACAAGCCCGACTGGCCATGCTGGTGAAACTTGAACACCGACGGTGCCACCGGGAAGCGCTTCTGCCCGGCCGTCATGCCCGTGAGCCGTTGCTCGCCGCGCACCGAGGCGGGCAAATCCTTGTCGAACTGGGATGAGAGGCCGGGCTTGTAGTCAAACAGGTCCAACTGCGAGGGCGCACCGGCTTGCGTAAGCCAGATGACGCGTTTCGCCTTGGGGACAAACTGCGGTGGTTGCGGTGCGGCGAACAGTCGAGGGCTGAGCAGGGACGCCAGCACAGCGGCACCGATGCCCGTAGCCGAACGGCCCAGAAAATGGCGACGGGAGAGTTCGTTGTGGAATGGTGGCAAGCTCATGAGTTCACTCCTTCGTGACCGCTTCGTCCAAGTTGAGCAACGTGCTGGCGACCGTGGTGTAGGCGGCCAGTTCGGCGAGATTCAGCTTCGCATCGTAACCTGCCGAGCCGACGGCCAGGAATGATTTGGCCGCCTCCGCATCCTTGGTAAAGTCCGCGTGGGCGCGGGCATACGCCGCGCGCAGGACCTTCAATTCCGCCGGTAAGGGCAGGCGCGTGAGCAGCAGCCGGAAGCCCGCGATGAGCCGCGTCTCCTCCGTGGCGCCGCCTTCCTTCATCATGCGTTGCGCGAGGAAGCGCGCGGCCTCCACATACGTCGGGTCGTTCATGAGATTCAAGGCCTGCAAGGGCGTGTTCGTGCGCGGTCGGCGCAGGGTGCAGCTCTCGCGGAACGGTGCATCAAAGAGCAGCATTGCGGGGTGCGGGACGGAGCGCTTCCAGTAGGTGTAAAGGCTGCGCCGGCGCAACTCATCTCCTTTGCCGGGCACATAGGTGTTGTAGCCGTTGCCAGCGGTGATCTGCTCATAAAGCCCGGGCGGATGGTAAGGCTTCACCGATGGCCCGCCGAGCTGGTCGAGCAGCAGCCCACTGGCGGAGAGTGCCTGGTCCCGGATGAATTCGCCCATGAGCCGGTGGCGCGGACCCCGGGCGAGCAGACGATTTTCCAGATCGCGCTCGCGCAGCGCCGGCGTGAGGCGGGAGGCCTGCCGATAGGTCGCGCTGGTGACCATGAGCCGCATCAACTGCTGCACATCCCAGCCGCTGCGGATGAACTCCTGCGCCAGCCAGTCGAGAAGTTCGGGATGGCTCGGGAGCGCGCCCTGCGAACCGAAGTCCTCGCTGGTCTTCACCAGGCCGGTGCCGAACACCTGCTGCCAGAAACGGTTCACGGTGACGCGGGCCGTGAGCGGGTTTTGCGAACTGACAAGCCACTTCGCAAGCCCGAGGCGGTTGTGGGGCAGTTCCGCAGCCAGCGCGGGCAGCACGGCCGGAGTCGCCGCCGTGACGGATGCCCCCGGCTTGTCATACGCCCCGCGCATCAGGATAAACGTGGGGCGCGGCTCCTTTTGCTCCTCCATGACGAGGGTGGTGGGAATCTCGTTTTCGGCCGTCGCGATCTGCTTCTTCAGGCTGCCAAACTCATCGTTCAGGGTGCGATGTTCCGGCTGCTGCGAGATGCGGAATGCCGCAAGCTGCTTGTTCTCCGCCGCCGAGCGGCTCGCCGGTTCCTTCTTGGTGATCGCCTCCACGGCGGCCGGGGTCAGCACCTCCGGCTGTGCCTCCGTGACGAACAGCCGCCAGCGCGAAGGCCCGCCGGCATTCTCCACACCGATCTCGATTTGGACCTCGCGGCTGGTGTTCGTGGCTCCCAGCGCCGGCTCAAATTCAAACACGGCTTGCACCGGTCGTTCTGGCTTCAGGGAAAGGACCGTCCGGGTCTTGCGGTCATTATCCAGCACCTTTTCAGTTTCCGTGCCGGCCAACGAATCTCCCCAGGCCGTGGCGCGCAGCTTGTGCTGCCCCACCTTGAACTCACTCCACTGAAAACTGGCCGAGGTCGCCGTGGTCCCACATTCGAGGCGCACTGCCGTGACGCGCCCGGCAGGCAGGCGCGCGGTGAGCTTGAGGGTGTTCGGCCGCGTCTCTTGCGGGCCGACTTCCAAGGTGGTGGCGGTGGCATCAATCACCGGCGGCTGATCTCCGCCGCTGGCCGCAAGCAGTTGCACCGGCTCCCACTTCACCACTACCGAGGACACCCGCTGCGCCCATTCCTCAATGCCGCTCACGGAGCGGTTGGTGAGGGTGGTGAGCTGGCCGGTCACCGCTTTCAATTTTCCGTTCAGGGCGGCGAGTTTCGCCTCCGTTTCCGGGGAGGGCAGTTTCAAGAAGGGCGGGGCGTTTTGACGGATGGGATTCGCATAAATGCCCACGCCCTTTTCCGGCACGTTGTGGAAGAAGGCTTTCAGCGAGTAGAAGTCGCGCTGCGTGAACGGGTCGAACTTGTGATCGTGGCACCGGCAGCAGTTGAAGGTCTGCCCCAGCCACACCGCCGCGGTCGTCTCCACGCGGTCAGCCGTGTATTCGGCGAGGAACTCCTCCGCGATGATGCCGCCTTCCTCGTTCAGCATGTGGTTGCGATGGAAGCCCGTGGCCACCTTCTGTTCCAGCGTCGCATTGGGGAGCAGATCACCCGCCAGTTGCTCGACGGTGAACTGATCGAACGGCTGGTTGGCATTGAAGGCGCGAATCACCCAGTCCCGCCAAGGCCAGAGTTCTCGGTCGCGATCCACCTGGTAGCCGTTCGAGTCCGCATAGCGCGCCGCGTCCAGCCAGTCAATGGCCATGCGCTCGCCATAACGCGGCGACTTCAGCAGGCGGTCCACGACCTTCTCATAGGCCTGCGCCGAGGTGTCCGCGACAAAGGCATCCACTTCGGCGAGCGTCGGAGGCAGGCCGGTCAAATCCAGGGTGACGCGCCGGATGAGCACCGCCTTGGCCGCCTCGGTGGATGGGGCGAGCGCGGCGGACTCCAGGCGCGACAGCACGAAGTGATCAAGCGGATTGCGCGGCCAGTCCTTGCGCCGCACGGCTGGCAGCTTCACCGGGGCGAATGCCACGAAGGACCAATGCTCCTCATACTTGGCCCCCTGCGCGATCCACTGGCGCAGCTTCAACTTTTGCGCCGAGGTCAGCACCTTGTGCGACTTGGGCGGCGGCATCACTTCGCCGGGATCACCGCTGTTGATCCGCTTGAGCAGCACTGACTTCTTCAAATCACCGGGCACGATGGCGAAGGCACCGGACTTCGCCGCCTTGAGCGCTTCCTCACGCACATCAAGACGCAGCCCGGCTTTGCGCTGCTGCTCATCCGGTCCGTGGCAACTGAAACAGTTGTCCGACAGGATGGGCCGGATCTCCCGGCTGAAGCTCACCAGCTCCTGCGCCTGCGCCGCCATGACGGGTAGCAGCAGGATGGAGAGGGCGGTGAGGGTGTGCTTCATGTCGGTTGGCAACGTGTGACGCCTAGCTTGTTACCGTGATTGAAACTGGTTTGCTACAAGCATTGACCGTTGGAGTGCCGGTCGTTCCGGGAACAGCTCACCCGCTGGCTGGAACGACGGGTGGCGGGCGCGTAGGCGCGACCCCGCAATAGCCTTCCATCCGGGGCTATAAGCCTTTGAGATCAACCATGCTGTTCGGTCTCGTCGGTGGCCAGCCATCCTCGGCCGCCGTTTCTCCCACCCCAAACCCAACCGCCCCACCCGGCTACCAGCCGGGTGGGGTCTTCAGAAAGGAGTCTGCCCCATGTCCATCAACTCTTGGTTCTTCGCCGTTTCATCCACCCTGCAAATGCCGCCCATCCTCTTCGCCGTCTGGACGGACCACGCCGGCTGGATTCTGGCCGCCGTGCTCATCTGGTTCCTGGTTCGGCAGCGTAGCGAGCCGCCGAGAGATTCATCCGCACCGCGCATGTCGCCCGCTTGCATCGTGCCGCCGCCTGATCCGTTCAGTGCGCAGCACATCACCCGCACCTTTGTTGCCGCGCTGCCCAGCCTCACCCGGGAACTGAACTTGGAAGTCGCCACGTCGCGTAAGGTCGAGTTCTTCGAGCGCCGGACCAGAAGTCCACACTCTGGGGCTTGCTCGACTTGGGCACCAACACCGCGCAGCTTCGACTGCCCGTCACCTACCGCTACCACCTGCGCCTTGCCGACCCGTGGCGGCTGGAGGTGCAAGGCAGCCACCTCATCGTCCATGCGCCGTTGCTGCGCGCGTCGCTGCCGCCGGCCATTCACACGGACGAGATGGAGGCCCATACCGAGCGTGGTTGGTGCCGCGGCGCGCCGGAGGACTTGCTCCGGGAGTTGCATCGCGAAGTCACCCCACTCATCTCGCAGTGGGCCGGCAACGAGCAGCACCTCGGCCTGGTGCGCGAAACCGCCCGCCTGCAAGTGGCCGAGTTCATACGCCGCTGGCTGGAAGGCGAGACCCGCTGGGGGCCGCGCTCGTTCACCGCCATCAGTGTTCGTCTCGGTGGCGAGGCGTTACCGCCGCCGCAGCCCACGCGCTGTCTGTTCCTCATCCCTGCCTGAAACAGTTTGCAGTCCAATCAAATCAGTCATCATCGAAGCCAACTACAGCAAGAAAATCGGTCTCCCCGGCTACAGCAGCCATCAATACATGCTCACCCTCCGCGCCGAGCTGACGGACCTCACGCAGGTTAGCGCGGAGAGCCAGCGGCTCCACGGCCTGTTGCAGGCCAGCGTGGACCGCGAACTCCAGCAGCCCGGCTGGCTCCCGCCGGGCAACGGTCACAGCCAGCCTGAGCGGTGGCACTGCTCACCCAAGCAGCAGGCGCTCATCCTCCGCATCGTGGACGAACAGCGCCTCGACAAGAACGACATCGAGCAGCTCGCCCAGGAGCGCTTCGGCAAGGGCGTCAAGCAGCTCAACACCCTCGACGCCTCCGGGCTGATCGAGGAGATGTTTGAGAAGTATCCCCGACCGCGCGGTAACGGGCGCTCCTTTGCACTGGCCTGATGAACGGGGTGGTGGCGACGATTACGATTACCAACCCCGGCTTCGGTTACACCACGGCTCCCACGGTGATCATCGACCCGCCCAGCGGCCTGCTGCCCGACCAGACCAATGCTTCACTCACAATCTCCAATGTCGGGACCAACGACACCGGCAGCTACTTCGCAGTCGTCACCAATGCCTGGGGCAGCATCACGAGCAGTGTCGCCACGCTGACGGTCAGCATCCCACCCTTTCTCACCCAATCCCCGACCAACCTCATCGCCTCCTTTGGGAGCAACGTGAGCTTCACGCTCGGAGTCGGTGGCACCTTGCCGATGAACTTCCAGTGGTATTGGCAGCCGGCTGCGGGCCGGGCTGCGGTGGCAGCGCCCGATGTCAGAAATGGCTTCGTCGTGGGCACCACGGTCCTCCAAGGCGGCGGTTACTACCTGACCGTCCCGACTGTGCGCATCGTGGACAGCGTCGGCAACGGGGCCGCCGCGACAGCGGTGGTCACGGCCGGAGCCGTGACCGCAGTGAACATCCTCACCCCGGGTTCAGGCTACTCGGCCGGTGCCCAGATCGTCATCGATCCCCCCCAGCACTGCCACTCCGCAACTGCTGGCCAATCAGACCAGCGCGACGCTCACCCTCGCAGCCGTCCGGGCGTTGGACGCCGGCGGCTACTTCGCCATCGTGGCGAACGGCGGTGGCAGTGTGACCAGCAGCCCGGCCATATTGCAGGTGCAAGTTCCGCAGCACTTCGCGCCACCGCCGCAGCGACTCCCTGACGGCACCATCCGGTTGCGCTTCGGCTCGCAGGATGGCAGTTACCTTCTCCCCAGCGATCTCGCCGGACTTGAAATATGGGGCAGCACCAATCTGGCAGACCCCAACGCCTGGGTGCGCATCACCACCGGGATTAGCTTGCAGAACGGGCAGGTGCAGGTGGACGACACAGACAGCCCCGGCTTGCCCCGCCGCTTCTACCGGGTCATTGCACGATAGTCTAAACGTCTCCCTCAAGACATCCAACATGTGTTGCTTGCAAGCGAAGTGCTCACGTTTGGCGGGGGCCGCACCAGCACCGGACGATTCCTGTTTGAAGAACAGATCTCTAGCGCGGTTTCCCGGCGCACCGGCCGGGGTGATCGAGAAGTAACCTTTTGCCTGTCCATGTGGATAGGCTGCGGGCGGGAGCGTTGGCATTCGTGTGCCGTTCCCGCCCGTGTTGTTCTTGTCCGTCGGGTGGCGACGCACCGAAGCGCTGCTGGCGGGTTAACGGCGGCTGGACTTAAACTGGTCCGCACCCCGAACATATGGTCGCGGCCATGCGGAACATTTCGTAGTGATGGCCATACCAGATGTCGGCGGGCATGCGATCGGCGAAGGTGACGCGGGCATGGCCGGCGTTGCCGCGCCCATCAGCGTCACCACCATCCACGCCGGGTGCTGGCCATAGACCATCCAGCCGTTGTCCGAGTAGCCGCTCTGGAGACTGGCGACGATATACTCGATGGCATACCCCAGTTCCGCGCCGAGAACCGGCCTGTCGCCCAACGCTGGAGGTTCAACTGCTTGCTCCGCTGAGGTCTGCGCTGACTGCATCGCGGGACGGGTCGCCCGTCTCCACCATCGCGCCAATCGTCTTCAGGGCGTTTCCTTCCAGCCGGTTGTTGACGTAGATGAACGCCTGTTTGGACTTCTGCTTCGCCTGCTTCACCAGCGCGGCCCCGGCGCTCCGGGCCTACGCGTTCACTTCCTTCACCGCCTTGTAGGGGCTGAACTCCTTGACCGCGTCTTCGTATTTACGACCCGGCTTCAGGAGAAACCGGGCGGCGAGGAAGGCGTCACTCGTCTCGCTGCCCGGCATCGCCATTTGCTCACTCACCGCCGGCATCGCATCCCATGAGTTGAAGACGTGCGCAACCCCGTGTCGGCGCAGCATGGCGAAGTATTCGGGCTGCAACCAGTGACGGTTCCGCAGTTCAACGCCGCGGCGCCAGCCGGTGGGCAGCTTGTCCAGAAACGTATCCAGGTCCGCCGTGAAGTCCCGGCCATGCTCGTAGCCGGCCGGGTAAAACCGGGAGAACTCGAAGATGAGCAGGGCGACCTTGGGCCGCACCGTCTCGCAGGACCCGAGGAAAGCTCGCTGGAACAGGTCCGCGTCGAGGAAATGCTGGTTGGGCTGGCCGGCCCTCATTCCGAACCGGAGCAGATTTGGAAACCGTTTGAGCGTGATGTCGTCCGTGACCTTGAACGTGAACTGGAAGTCGTCGGGCACCTGCGCGGCGAGGCCGGCGACATACTTCTCGGAGGGGCACTGTCAACAGAGACCGCTGGCATGAATCATCGCGTGGCGTCCCGGGCGATGCAGACCCACCAGACCCAGGCGATGAGCAATCCTTGCACGGGCAGGCGTGCCCAGAGAACCGGCGCCGGGATGTGAACTCCTTCCCAGCCGTGCAGCGCCACGTGCAGATTCGCCGGGAACACCGCCACCAAGAGGAGGATCAGGCCCCAACCGGCTGTGCTGCGTAGTTTGGGGATCAGGATAGCCAACCCTCCGGCCGTTTCTGCCGCACCGCTGACCAAGATCAACTCCCGGTGCCACGGCAGATATGCGGGCATCATGCCGTGGTAAGCTCCGGGATTCAGAAAGTGGTTGAGCCCGGCCAGGGTGAAGAACACCGCCAACAGCCAGAGAGCAGCGGTGCGCAGCCCCGCAAGCCAGTGACTTGGAAAGCGGCAGCGACTCACAACTTGAGCAAGATCGCCAGGCGAGGTTCGGCACCGGGCAGACCTTTCAAAACCAGTTCAGCCATTGCCTTGGCACCCTTCTCTGAGAAGTGCGTCCGATCCGTCGCGGAACAGCTCAGATCCGCGCTGCCGGCGTCACCGAGCTTCTGGAAGAGTTCCCCGCTCGCGGCATGAAGGTCCACCAGCGCGACCTGCTTCTCCTTCGCCACAGCCTTCATCGCGTCCGCGTAGGGCAGCAGTTCCTGAGTCACCTTGCCCTCTTGGTCGAAGCTTCGCCGGTGCATCGGCGTGACCAGCACGGGCGTTGCGCCGCCCGCCCGCGCCTCGTCCACGTAGCGGCGCAGGAAGTCGCGGTAATTGGTCGCGGCATCGGTTGACTCCGGACGCTCCTTGGCGTGCGAATCGTTATGACCGAACTGGATCAGCACGAAGTCCGGCTTTTCCGCAAGGGTCTTGGTCCAGAGTCCCTCCTTGATGAAGGTCTTCGTGCTGCGCCCACTCTTCGCCAGGTTGGTGACGCGCACATGCGCTTGAAATGCCGGCGCGAGGAAGTGTCCCCAGCCCCGGATGTTCGAGGTGGCTGGATACTCGCACACGGTTGAGTCGCCGATGACGGCGATGCGCGCCTCGCGTGGCGCCTCCGCTCCATCCGAAATCTGGGTGTTGCAGAGCAGTATGGAGAGGAGTGCGGTGGGCCAGGTGACACGGCAAGGCATGCGCCCAAACCTACACGCGTCTACCACAGAACTCCACCTCGCGGCGACCATTGCTCTGCCCGCTGCCAACGGAGCGTCTGCGATCCGTCTACCCCGCGAAGTCATTTCGGCCCGAGGCAAACCGCCTCCTTCATGCTACGGTGGTAAACCCGTCCCTGGGCGAAAGAAAGCGAGTTGAGACTCCAGGTCTGGCCGGGTTGGCCGAGGTCGTTGAGCGCCAGCAGCGCCCGCTCGTCGAGCACTGTTGCGCGACCGTCAATCACGTAGGTGATGCCAAGCATAGTGGTGAAGAAGACCTTGCCGCCGACCGCCGTCGGGCTGCCGAGATAACCCCACCACCAGCCGTCGCCCTGCGACCGCTTGTCCGTGGCGACCTCAATGCCCCGCGAGTTGACGGTCGAGGACTTCTGCGGCTGATTCCAGATGAACTGGTCAGGCCGACCGGCTTCGCGCACGACGGACACGGGGACTTCGAGGTATTCCACTTGGCCGGTCTGCAGATGCACGCGGCCCACGCAGTAGGGCGGGCCAAGGTGTTTGCTCGCCTCGGTGTAGCACAGGAAGTAATGCCAGTCGCCGATCAGGATGTTGCAGAACTGCGCGGGGAAGACTTTCAACGGGGGTGTTTGCTTCGTTAGGTCCACACCCGCCAGCAGCTCGTGCTTGCCGGTGGTGGGGTTGAAGCGCCGCCAGTCCACTTGCTTTACGAGCGACTGCGTGCGCAGCAGTTTGCCCGTCGCGGCATCGAGCACCTGATGCTCCGAGGCATCCATGTCAAACCATGCGGCGTATTTGGCATTCCAGTGCATCGTGTAGCACGCCTTGCTGCGGTTGGTCTCGTAGCGCCAAAGGGTCTTCCCCTCCTTGCCCGCTGCGAGGCTTGTGAGGCTCAGGCCGATGGGCAATTCGGGAACACCATGATACGCGCCACGGCCTTGCAGCACCGCCGGTGTGCCATCAGCGAGACGGCCGAACACGGGCGTGTTGTAGTGCGTCATCGCGTCGTCGGCGACCCACAGCGTGCGGCCCGTGCGCTTGTCCAAGGCGCGAAGGTAATTCCACGGATCCTTGCCCTCCCTCTTCGGATCGTCCGCGTCCCGCGGCTCCATGTTGAGCAACGCGTCGTTGAACAGGATAGGTTCAAACTGCTTGTTGAAGGGCCGGCCTCCCGTGGGCTGCCATGCACGCAGCCAGACCTGCTTTCCCGCAAAGTCGTAACAGCCCACCGACCCACAGGCGTTGAAGAACCAGACGTGTTGCCCGTCCGTGACGGGCGAGGGCGAGGTCGCGTCGCTGAAGAAATACGCAGGCACACTGGTCTCCCGGCCCGGCAATGGCACGGTCCAGAGGATTTTTCCTGTTTTCGCGTCGAGGCAATGGCCGATGACGTCCCTGCCCAGCGGGAGCTTGCCCTCCTCGGGCTTGAGCGTCGTGAGGAACACGCGGTTGCCCCAGACCGCGATGCCGCCCTGACCGGTCTCGGGCAAGGTGGTGCGCCAGAGGACGCCCTCGCCCCGTGCGACGCTCCACTTGAGCGGCACGGAGTCAGCCTCCACAGCCCAAGTCGCATGCGGCCCCCCGGCCTGGGGCCATTGGCGTTCCCCGCTGGCGACCGGCAAATGGTTGTCAGCGGCGATCGAGTTCGACACCAGTGCGAGCAAGACAACAACGCGGTGAAGCAAAGTCATGTGGGAGCTTGGACGGCACGGCACAGATGTCTACAGCGCAAATTCGTCTAACAGCCCGTTAAAAAAGCCTCCTTGCGTAACGTGTGAACCATCATGCGCGCCCTCTGTGAGCATGGCACTGGGACGAACTTCGGCAGGAGGAACTCTTCATCGCCACGGCGGAGCTGCCCGCGGTCTGGGCCACCCGTTCTACACCAAACTCAACGCCGTGCTGGCCGAGGCCCAGTTTGATGTGTTTGTCGAAGACCTCTGCGCACCCTATTACAAGACGGGCGGGCGCACCGGCATTCCCCCCGGGCACTTACTTTCGGATGCTCTTCATCGGCTACTTCGAAGGCTTGGACAGTCAGCGCGGCATTGCCTGGCGTTACGCCGACAGCCGTGGTTCCTCTACCTCGCCTTCAACGCCGTCCACACGCCCATGCACGCCACCGACGACCGCCTCGCCAAGTTCCCCAACGTCGCCGACAAGACCCGCCGCACCTACGCCGCCATGATGCTCGCGATGGACGACGCCATCGGCCAAGTGCGCGCCAAGCTCGCCGCGACCGGCCAGGCCGAGAACACCCTCATCACCTTCATCAGCGACAACGGCGGGCCGACCATGCAGGGCGTCACGGTCAACGGCTCGGTGAACCTGCCCTTGCGCGGCTCCAAGCGCACCACGCTCGAAGGCGGCGTGCGCGTGCCCTTCATCGTGTCATGGCCGGCGAAGCTCAAGCCCGGCGTCTTCGCGCCGCCCGCCATCCAGCTCGACCTCCACGCCACCGCGCTCGCCGCCGCCGGCGTGGCGACGAAGCCCGAGTGGAAGCTCGACGGCGTGAACCTCCTGCCCTTCCTCACCGGCGCGCAGACCGGCGCGCCGCACGCCGCGCTCTATTGGCGCTTCGGCGAGCAGATGGCCGTGCGCTCCGGAGATTTCAAGCTCGTCCGCTACGACACCACCGCCGACGGGCTGGCCGGCGGGCGCAAAGCCGGCGCCTCGCCCCTCAAGCTCGACAACCTCCGCGACGACCTCGGCGAAACCAAAGACCTCGCCGCCGCGCAGCCGGACAAGGTGAAGGAACTGCAAGCCCTCTGGAACACCTGGAACACCGCCAACGTGAAGCCGCTCTGGGGCGGCGGTCGCGCCGACAACGACGGCCCCGAACCCGGCACACCAGTGAAGAAGGGCAAGAAGAAGCAGGCCAACTAAGTCTGAATACTTCTTCCTCGCGCCTTCCCGCCCCGGTTGCTAAACCCAAGGGCGGATGAACCAGCTCTTCTACGGCGACAACCTCAACGTCCTCCGCGAACACCTCGCGAACGAGTCGGTTGACCTCATCTACCTTGACCCGCCGTTCAACTCCAAGCGCGACTACAACCTCCTCTTCAAGTCGCCCAAGGGCCACCAGAGCGAAGCGCAGATTGAGGCGTTCAAAGATTCATGGTCCTGGGGCAGGCAGGCCGAAACGGAACTCAACGAGCTTCTCAAGCAGAAGAATACGGACGTGGCGCTCATGATGAATGCGCTGGTCTCTTTCCTCGGGCGCAATGACATTATGGCCTACCTCGTCATGATGACCAATCGCCTGCTGGAGATGCACCGCGTCCTCAAAAGCACCGGTTCACTTTACCTCCATTGTGACCCCACCGCCGCGCACTACCTGCGGCTCGTGCTCGATGCCGTGTTTGGGAAAGAGCTGTTTCGCAGCGAGGTCATCTGGAAACGCACAGGCACTCACTCTTCAGCCAAACGCTGGGGTCCGGTTCACGACGTGATTCTCTTTTACTCCAAATCCGAGGAGTTCACCTGGAGCCAGCACTACATCCCCCTCGAAGAAGCCCACAAGGCCCGCCACTATCGGCACGTTGACGAACAAGGCCGTCCTTACACGCATGGTGAACTCACCGCGCCGGGTGTCCGGCGTGGCCGCAGTGGCGAGATTTGGCGAGGATTCGACGTAACCGCCATTGGGCGACACTGGATGACGACCGTGGAGAAACTCGACAAGCTCCATGCTCAAGGACTCATCTATTTGCCGGACAATGGAACTTGGCCGCGGTTAATCCGCTACTTGGAAGACAGCAAAGGGCGCGTGATTGGAGACATCTGGAGCGACATTCCGCCCATCAATATGCAAGCCGCAGAACGGCTCGGCTACCCGACGCAAAAGCCGCTGGCCTTGTTGGAGCGCATCATTTCCGCCAGTAGCAACGAAGGCGACGTGATGCTCGATCCATTTTGCGGTTGTGGAACCGCCGTTCACGCCGCGCAGAAGTTGAAGCGCAACTGGATTGGCATCGACATCACGCATCTTGCCATCTCGCTCATTGAGAAGCGGCTCAAGGATGCTTTCGGCAAGCGATGTGACTATGACGTTCACGGCACGCCCAAAGACCTCGACGCCGCACGCGACCTCGCCACGCGGGACAAATACCAGTTCCAGTGGTGGGCGGTGTCGCTCGTGGAGGCGCAGCCCTTCCAAGGCAAGAAGAAGGGCGCGGACGGCGGCATTGACGGCCTGAAATTCTTCCATGACGTGGACAAGGCCGGGGCGCGCAAGATTGTCGTGAGCGTGAAAAGTGGCGGCAATCTCAAGGCGGATGACATCCGCTCCATCATGGCGGTGCGCGATAGGGAAGGCGCGGAGATTGCCTTGTTCATTTCACTAGAAGAGCCAACGCGCGGCATGATTGCCGACGCTGCGTCCGCCGGCTTTTACGACAGCGCCACCGGCAAGAAGTTTCCGCGCGTGCAGCTCCTCACCATTGCGGGCCTGCTCTCCGGCACCCACCGCGCCGAGCATCCCGACCACCAACCGGACTTGAACTTCAAGAAGGCCAAGGCGGAGTCGCAGAGCAAGCAGCAGGCGTTGCTCTAGTCCCTTTCCCCGGAGCGCGGGTGTATGCGGAAGCACCAGCCACAGGCGGTCACGGCGTTCGCACGCGCTGCGGCTGGTCTGCGACACAGCCGCACTCCACATCTCTCTCCAATCCCATCGGGATTGCGCCCCTCAGCCCAAGGTTGGCGGACCACCGCGACGCCTATCTTGGGTCACGCGTTAGGCGAATGCCGAATCCTGTAGGGATTCCGGCCTGTCGGGTCGCCCGGACGCACCCCGTTCTGGGTGGGGCCGTCTCTCTCTACGCACCCTAGGTAGCCTTGACCACCTCGGCCACCTTGGGCGGGAGGCCGAAGCCCCATTGAGGCATCCCGATGGCGTGTGGAGGGAGTGAAACTGTCTATTTTTGACCACGGACGGGCTGAGTTTTGCCCCGGATCGGCTGAAACCACGTAAAAACCGTCTGGGAAGCCACTTGGAGACCATAACAGTGCCCTCCCAAGCCATAACAGTGCCCACCCAGGCGGTAACAGTGGTGCCCCAAAGCGTAACAGTGGCCTCCCAAGCCGTAACAGTGGCCTCCCAAGCCGTAACAGTGGCCTCCCAAGCCGTAACAGCGGCTCCCCAAGGCATAACACCGTCCTCCCAGCCGGTAGCAGTCCACCCCGAGGCGGCAACACCGGCCTCCCAAGCTGCAGCACCGCCGTCCCAAGCGGCAACAGTGCCCTCCCAGCCGATAACACCGGCCGGGCAAGCCGTAACAGTGCCGAGACAGGCGATAGCAGTGCGGGGACAGGCATTTCGGGTTCTGGCATTTAACGCAAGGACGCCAAGACGCAGAGGCGCAAAGTAACCTGACGCCAGGCCCGGGTCTTCTCCCTTCCTCGGAAGAGGGTAGAGGGAGCCGGAGCGGTAGGAAGCGCTGTCCTCAGCGCGCCGGTTGGGTGTCCGAATGTTTCAGCGGCGCGCTGGGACAGACGCGCCCTACCCGCCGCCCGATGTATTTTGCCTCCGCGTCTTTGCGCCTCTGCGCCCTTGCGTTGAATTCGGCTGGCGGATGGGCAGGTGGGGCACCTACGGTGGCCGCAGAGTCTGGCAACCTTCACGCGGGTTGCGTCGTCTGTCTGCTCGCACAACATCCGAACAACTCAACTGCACCATGCGCTCCCAGTTCCTCGCCGCTCTCACAGTCTTCGCCACCTCCACCTCCCTCTGCCTCGCCGAGCAGGCCGCTGACCTCAAGCCGCTCTTGAACCAGCCCGGCAAGCTCGTCGTGGACGAGAAGTTCGCTGGCGGCGCGTTGCCCAGCTCGTGGGGCGGCGTGCAGGGCGACTGGCAGGTGCGAGACGGCGCAGTTGTCGGCAAGGAGAAGGCGTCGGATGAGCATCCCGCCGTGCTGTTCCTGAACCAGCCGCACCGCGACGCCATCGTGCGCTTTTCCTTCAAGCTGGATGGCGCGAAGAGTTTCAACCTGAGTCTCAACCATCCCAAGGGCCACCTCTTCCGCGTGACCGTGGCCGAGGACGGCCTGAGCTTGAGCAAGGACAAGGACAAGAAGGACCCGAAGTCGAAGGTGGTCCAGCTCGGCAAGGCGTCGGGGAAGTTCGAGGCGGGCAAGTGGCACACGCTGTTGCTGGAGACCAAGGGCGGCAAGGTCTCCGTGCAGGCGGACAACGGCGCGAAGGTCGAGGGCAGCCATCCCGAGCTGGAGGTGGACAAGACCGGCTACCGCTTCGTGATGCGTGGCGAGTCGCTGCGGCTGTCAGACGTGAAGGTCTGGCAGGCGGAGCAGACGACGGCGGCGAAGTAGCATCCGGCTTGCGCGTCTGACAACGTCTTTGCCGTGAACAATGCGCTCCCGCTCCTGCTGCTGGTAGTCGCGTTCGGCTTGCGCGCCGTCGCTGCACCATCACCCGCGCGACCGAACCTCCTCGTCATCCTCGTGGACGACTTCGGCTGGGGGGACCTCGGGGCGAACGGCGGCGCGGGCGTGCCCACGCCGCGCATGGATCAACTCGCGCGCGAGGGCACGCGCTTCACGCAGTTCTATGTCGCGTCGCCGATTTGCTCGCCGTCGCGTTGCGGGCTGATCACCGGGCAGTTCCCGGCGCGCTGGCGCATCACGAGCTTTCTTCAGAGTCGTGCGGGCAATGCGGAGTGCGGGCAAGCGGACTTCCTCGACCCGCAAGCGCCGTCCTTCGTGCGCGCGTGCAAGCAAGCGGGCTACGCCACCGCGCACATCGGCAAGTGGCACTTGGGCGGCGGGCGCGACGTGACGGACGCGCCGAAGTTCGCGGCTTACGGCTACGACGTTGGGCTCGGCACTTACGAAAGCCCCGAGCCCGCCGCGCCGCTCGGCCTTAAGAGCGTCCCGTGGAGCAAGGAGCGCGAGCCGCAACAAGTCGCGCGGCACGACCGCACGCGCTGGATGGTGGACGAGACGCTGGCCTTCGCGAAGCAGAGCGGCGCGCAGCCGTGGCTGGTGAACCTCTGGCTCGACGACACGCACACGCCGTTCGCGCCGTCGGCCGAGCAGAAAGCCGTCGCGGGCGAGGGCACCGGCACCGCCGAATATCGCGCCGTGTTGCGCGAGACGGACCGGCAGATGGGCCGCTTGCTGGACGGCTTGCGCGGCCTTCAGCTCGACACGAACACGCTCGTGCTCCTCGCCGGCGACAACGGCCCACAGCCGAGCTTCGACCGCAAACGCACCGCCGGGATGCGCGGGATGAAGTGGGGTCTCTACGAAGGCGGCCTCCGCACGCCGCTGGTCGCGCGCTGGCCGGGTGTCATCCCCGCAGGCGCGGTGAACTTCACGACGGTCGTGAGCGCGGTGGACCTCTTCCCCACACTCTGCGCACTGGCCAGCGTGCGCACGCCTACGGGGGTGAAGTTCGATGGCGAGAACTTGTCCGCTGCGTTCAAGGGCGGCACGCAGCCGCGCACCCAACCGCTCTTCTGGGAATACGGACGCAAGCCCGCGCCCGAGGGGAAGTCCACCCTTCGCGCCTTCCCGTATCCCGGCGAGCCGGACTCCAAGTCGCCGAACGTCGCTGTGCGCGACGGTGCGTGGAAGCTCCTCGTGAACGCCGACGGCACCGGCACCGAGCTTTACAATCTCGCCACCGACCCGAACGAAGCCATGAACCTTGCAGCGTCGGAAGCTGCGACGGCGGCGCGACTGAAAGCCACCGCGCTGGCTTGGCGCAAATCTCTCCCATGAAAAGAATCCTCACGTTCATTGCCACCCTGTGCGCTCTGGGCGGCCAACTCCCCGCCGCCACCCAGCCCAACCTCATTTTCATCCTCAGCGACGACCTCGCGCAGGGCGACCTCGGTTGCTACGGGCAAAAGCTCATTGCGACGCCACACCTCGACCGGATGGCACGCGAGGGCACGCGTTTCACGCAGGCGTATTGCGGCACGACGGTTTGTGCGCCGAGCCGCACATCGTTGATGACGGGATTGCACATGGGCCACTCGCCCGTGCGCGCGAATCGCGAGGTTCAGCCCGAGGGCCAGAAGCCGTTGCCCGCCGGCACGGTGACGGTGGCGCAGGTGCTCAAGTCCGCCGGCTACGCGACCGCGTGCATCGGCAAGTGGGGCATGGGAATGTTCGACACCACGGGCAGCCCGCTGAAGAACGGCTTCGACCACTTCTTCGGCTACAACTGCCAGCGCCACGCGCACAGCTACTTCCCGACTTACCTCTACAACGACGACCAGCGCATCGAGTTGCCGGGCAACGATGGCAAAGGCGTGGGCAAGACTTACGCGCAAAACCTCATCGCCGACGAGACGCTGAAGTTCGTGAAGGCGAACCGAGCCAAGCCGTTCTTCCTCTACTACTCCATCACGCTCCCGCACGGACGGCACGAGATTGATGACTTCGGGATTTACGCGGACAAGCCGTGGACGCCGCAGCAAAAGGCTTACGCGGCACAGGTCACACGGCTCGATGCGGATGTCGGGCGGCTGCTCGCGCTGCTGAAGGAGCTGAACCTCGACGAGAAAACCCTGGTGATGGTGAGCGGCGACAACGGGTCGTCCTTCGCGCCGAACTCGGAGATTGGGAAACTCTTCGAGCAAGCCGCGAACGGACTGCGCGGGTTCAAACGCGAGCTGTATGAAGGTGGGCTGCGGCAGGCGAGTCTCGCGCGCTGGCCGGGCCAGGTTCCCGCCGGACGCGTGAGCCACGAGCCGTGGGCGTTCTGGGATTTTCTCCCGACTGCCGCTGAACTCGGCGGCGCGAAGCTGCCCGCTGGCTTCAAGCCTGACGGTCATTCGCTCGTGAGTTTCCTCAAGGGCGGCGCGGCTCCGCAGCGCGATTACTTCTACTGGGAACTGCACGAAGGCGCGTCGCTCCAGGCCGTGCGCTTCGGCGACTGGAAGGCCGTGAAGAGCGGCCTCAGCGCGAAGACCGAACTCTACGACCTCAAGGCCGACGCGGGGGAAAAAACCAACCTCGCCACCGACAAACCGGAGCTGGTCGCGAATGCCGAGGCGCTCTTCAAGTCCGCGCGGACTGAGCACGCTGACTGGCCGCTCCGCGACCGCCCGGCAGGCAAAGGTAAGCCGGCGGCGAAGTCGGCGAAGTAAGGTGTTTTCAGTTTTTACTCCTCAGTTCACCTTCTTCGCCATGATCAATCGCTGCCCGCTGCTGCTGTTCCTCCTCGCGCTCTTGGCTGGATTCCAAAGCTCCGCCGCCGCTCCCGCGCCGCCGAACATCGTGCTCATCCTCGCCGACGACTTGGGCTTCTCAGACCTCGGTTGCCACGGTGGGGAAATCGCCACGCCGAATCTGGACGCGCTGGCACAGGGCGGCTTGCGCTTCACTCAGTTCTACAACACCGCGCGGTGCTGGCCTTCGCGCGCCGCCATCCTCACCGGCTATTACGCGCAGCAGGTGCGGCGGGACGCGGTGCCGGGCGTGAAGAGCGGTGGGCAGGGAACGCGTCCGGCTTGGGCACGGCTCCTGCCGGACTTGCTGAAACCGCTCGGCTACCGCGCGTATCACTCCGGCAAGTGGCATGTGGATGGCAAGCCGTTGGCCAATGGCTTCGACCACTCCTACAGCATCGAGGACCACGACCGGCATTTCGCGCCGCGTCGGCACACGGAGGATGACCAGCCCTTGCCGCCAGTCGTGGCGGGCAGCGGTTACTACACGAGCACCGCGATTTCCGACCACGCCATCAAGTGTCTGAAGGAGCACGGGACGCAGTTTTCCACGAAGCCGTTCTTCTCGTTCATCGCCTTCACCGCGCCGCACTTTCCCGTGCAGGCTCCGGCGGAGGACATCGCCCGCTACCGCACCAAGTATCTTGCCGGTTGGGATGCGTTGCGCGACGAGCGCTGGCGGCGGATGCAGGCGCTGGGCATCGGCGGCGGCGTGCTGGCGCCTATCGAACGCGAGGTTGGGCCGCCGTATGCGTTCCCGGAGGCGCTGCTGAAGCTCGGTCCGAATGAGCTGAACCGCCCGCTTCCGTGGAGCGAATTGATCGAGGCGCAACGGAAGTTTCAGGCGGACAAGATGGCCGTCCACGCCGCGATGGTGGACCGGATGGACCGCGAGATTGGCCGCGTGCTGGCGCAACTCCGCGCGATGGGCGCGCAGGAGAACACGTTGGTGTGCTTCCTCTCCGACAACGGCGCGAGCGCCGAAATCATGGTGCGCGGCGACGGTCACGACCTCGATGCGGTGTGCGGCACAGGCGCGACCTTCCTGAGCATCGGCCCCGGTTGGTCGAGCTTGGCGAACACGCCGTTCCGCCGGCACAAGACGTGGGTCCACGAAGGCGGCATCGCGACGCCACTCATCGTGAGCTGGCCCAAAGGCATCGCGGCGCGCGGCGAGCTGCGCCACACGCCGGGCCACCTCGTTGACCTGGTGCCGACGTTCCTCGCGGTCGCCGGCGGCAAGCCTTTGGAGAAGTGGAACGACCAGCCGGTGCCGCCCGCGCCGGGCAAGAGCCTTCAGCCCGCCTTCGCCAGCGATGCCAAGGTCGCGCGCGATTCGCTCTGGTGGATGCACGAAGGCAATCGCGCCTTGCGCGTGGGCGATTGGAAAATCGTCGCCGCCGGCAAGGACAGCGCATGGGAGCTCTACAACCTGAAGGACGACCGTTCCGAATCGAAGAACCTCGCGGCTACCATGCCGGAGAAGGTCCGCGAGCTGGCCGCGCAGTGGACGCGCGAGACGGATGCCTACACCGCCCTCGCCCGCAAAGACGCGCCGCCGGCTGACGCACCCAAAGGCCCCGGTAAGAAGAAGCAGAACCAATGAAAACCAGCCTCCGCATCTTCGCCGTCTTCCTCATCGCCCTCGCGCCGCTGAACGCGGCGGAGAGTCAGAAGCGTCCGAACGTCCTCATTTTCCTCGCCGACGACTCCGGGTGGGGCGACTACAGCTTCAACGGGAACACAAACCTCCGCACGCCGCACATCGACTCCCTCGCGCGCAATGGCGCGGTGTTGGACCGCTTCTACGTCTGCTCCGTCTGCGCACCGACGCGGGCCGAGATGCTCACGGGCCGTTACCATCCGCGCGGCGGTGTGCGCGGCGTCTCGACCGGACTGGAGCGCCTCAACACGGATGAGCGAACCATCGCCGACGCCTTCAAGGCCGCTGGCTACGCGACCGGCGCTTTCGGCAAGTGGCACAACGGCAGCCAGTGGCCGTATCACCCGAACGCGCGCGGCTTCGACACCTACTACGGGTTCACCTCCGGCCACTGGGGCGAATACTTCGACCCGCCGCTGGAGCACAACGGCAAGCTGGTGCGCGGCAAGGGCTTCATCGCGGACGACCTCACCGAAAAAGCACTCGGGTTCATCGAGGGGAACAGGTCGAAACCGTTCTTCTGCTACGTGCCCTACAACACACCGCACTCGCCGTGGGCCGTGCCGCAGGACTATTGGCAGCGCTTCAAGAATGATCCCATCAAGCTCCGCGCCCGGCCCGGCGACGCGGAGGACTTGGACCAAACCCGCTGCGCACTCGCAATGGTCGAGAACCTCGACTGGAACGTGGGCCGCGTGCTCAAGCGCATCGACGAACTCAAACTCGCGGACAACACCATCGTCCTCTACTTCTCCGACAACGGCCCGAACTCGTGGCGTTGGAACGGCGGCATGAAGGGCCGCAAAGGTTCGACGGACGAAGGCGGCGTGCGCTCGACGTGTTTCCTCCGCTGGCCGGCCGGCGGCATCCCACCCGGCACCTTGGTGAAGGAGGTTGCCGGCGCGATTGACCTGCTGCCGACGCTCGCCGCGCTGGCCGGTGTGAAGCGCGTCGGGGACAAGCCACTCGACGGGCGCGACCTGTCCCCGTTCCTACTGGGCAAGTCGGTGTTCTGGCCCGACCGCACGCTCTTCTCCCACCAAAACGGCAACGTCAGCGCGCGCTCGCAGCAATACCGCTACGACAACACCGGCGCGCTCTTCGACATGGTCGCCGATCCCGGCCAGCAGAAGAACATCGCGGCGGAGCAACCCGCGGTGGCCGCGAAGTTCGCCGCCGCCGTGGCCGACTGGCGCAAGGATGTCCTCGGCCAGACCGCGCCCGTTGCGCCCAACGCGAAGGGCAAGTCCAAGGGCGGGGGGCTGCCGCCGGACGAACGCCCCTACCCGGTCGGCTACCGCGAGTTCCCCATCACCCCGCTGCCCGCGCGCGACGGCGTGGCGCACGGCGGTATCAAGCGCAGCGCCCCGGCACCGAACTCCTCCTACTTCGTGAACTGGAAATCCACCGAGGACCGCATGACGTGGGACATCGCCGTGAACACGACGGGCAACTACGACGTGACGCTCCACTACACCACCGCCGAGGCAGGGGCGACGGTTGAACTCAGCTTCAACGGCAGCAAGCTCGCCGGCCCGGTCACGCCCGCGTGGAACCCTCCGCTCTACACGAACCAAGACACGATCCCCCGCCCGCCCGCCGAGTCGCAGATGAAGGAGTTCCGGCCTTTGTCGCTCGGCACGCTGCGGCTGGAAAAGGGTCGTGGCCCTCTCACCTTGCGCGCGCTGGCTATCCCCGGCGCGAGCGTGATGGATGTGCGGCAGGTGACGCTGACGCTGCGGGAGTGAAGGGGGAAGTGTTCAGTGTTCAGTGGGGCAAGTGTTTGCCGGACGTTGAGTCACGAGCGGAGCCGGACCGAGGTCGATCCGATGCGGTTAGTGCAATCGAGCCTCGCCGACTGAACACTGAACACTTTCCCCCGCAGCACCCTACGGCTGCCGACGCTCCAACTTCTCCAGTTTCTTCACGCGCGCTTCGACTTCGCCGTTCATCGCCCGGAGGAGTTTCTCGGCCTTCACCGGGTCGTTCGCGAGTTGCTCCAGCTTGCGCTGATACTTGCTGGCAACGTAATCGCGGGCTTGCTCACGCGCCGGCCCTTGCCCCTCCGAGCTGCGGGTCATCAAGGGTTGCCCCGGCGGTGGTTCGGTGGGCTGGAAGTCGTCGGGCAACTCCGCGAGCAACCACTCGCCCTCACCCTCGCGGCGGAACTGCATCTTGAGCGGCAGACACAGCTCGCGGTCACCGGCCTTCAAGGTCACGCGGTCGTGCTCGATGACAGTCACCGTGTAGGGGCCGAGCTGCTCCCCTGTCGCCACCGCCTTGCGATACACCGGGCTGGTGCCGTCGAAGAAGGCCACCGCCCCGCGTTCGGAACGCAGCGTGCCGAGGAGGGCAAACGCTTCGAGCGGCAGCGGCTTCGCGGGCTTGGGTGACTTGGGGGCGGCCACAACGGGCGAGGCCGAACCTCGGTGGGTGTTGAAGACGTTTTGCTGCGCAATGCTGGCGAAGGGCTTGAAACCATCGTCGGCCTTGGCGGGCTTGGCGGGAGTGCTCTTGTTCGCAGCGGAGACTTGGAGCGCCGCGAGGAGCAGCAGCACCAGCCATGCGGGGATGGAGATGGCGGGGTGTAATTTCAAATGGGCGCAACGGCTCGGGTTCGCAACGGTTGGAGGACGGCGGTGGCGGGTAGGAGGTTTCAGTCGGACGGCAGCCTTGCCCCGCGCCACGAGCCGGTTGCAAACCCACCGCCCCTCCCGTATCTCCATCCCCATGCCGTTGCACCTCATCACCGACGAACGCTGCGTGAACTACCACTCGCCCGGCCACCCCGAGCGACCCCAGCGCATCATCCGCACCCTGGAGAAACTTCGCACCCAGCAGGAACTCAAACTCGCATGGGACCAACCCGCTGCCGTGCCCGAGGCCGCCCTCCTCCGCGCGCACACGCCGGACCACCTCGCCCGCATCAAGGCCGCCACCGACGCCTTCGACGCCGACACCCCGGCACATTCTGGCATCTACGACCACGCGCTCCGCTCCGTCGGCGGCGGGCTTCGCGCGCTGGCCTTGGCGCGCCAGGGGAAAATGCCGTTCAGCCTCCTGCGTCCTCCTGGCCACCACGCCACCGGCAACCGCGCAATGGGCTTCTGCTACCTGAACCAAGTCGCCATCACCACGCTCGAAGCCCTCGCCACCGGCGCGAAACGCGTCGCCGTGTTCGACTTCGATGTCCACCACGGCAACGGCACCGAAGCCATCCTGCTCGGCAAACCCGGCGCGTTCTTCCACTCCATCCACCAGCACCCCTGCTACCCCGGCACCGGCACGCAGAACGTCGGCGACAACTGCTTCAACTACCCTGTCGCTCCGCGCACCCCGCGCGCCGACTACCGCAAGGTGCTCACCCGCGCCCTTGATGCCCTCAAGGCGCAGAAGCCCGAAGTCGTCGTCGTCAGCGCTGGCTTCGACGCCTACGCGCGCGACCCGCTCGCGCAGGAGACGCTGGAGGCCGAGGACTTCCACTGGCTCGGCCAATCCTTCCGCGCCCTCGGCGTGCCCCTCGTCAGCGTCCTGGAAGGCGGCTACAGCAACGACTTGCCCGAACTTATCCTCGCCTATATGCGCGGGCTGGACGGTGGGTAAACGCTTCTGCTAGGCTCCCGTGCATCGGCCGTGTATGAGCCAGTCCGGTGTGGACATTCCTTGTTCAACCCCAGACGGACATTGAACAGACGGCCCCGTGTTACGTCCATAAGCGCCATGAAATCAAAGCCGCTCGCCAAGAGCGTTCCCCAACCCGACATCGCCGCCGGTCAAATCTGGCAGATGGAAGGTGTGGCCTGCCACATCGGGCAGGTCGGCAAAACCCTCGTCCACTACAAGCTGCTCAAAGGCGACACCGTCCGTGCCCCCTCCTCGCTGGGCAACAAAGAGGCTTTGACCAAGCACCTCAAGACGAAGAAAGCCGTGCTGGTAAAAGAGGCAGACGCCCCCGCCCCGCCTCCCAAGTCCGCGGCTGCGCCGGCCGCAGCAGCCAAGAAGCGCAAGCGCTAGCCGCCTGCCTCAACCCTGCGGTCGGAGCTCCCGGCGGCGTAGGAGACGACGTAAGGAGTCTCTGTCTTCTCTGCTCGAAACAAGCGCCCTCCACACGTCGTCCCCTACGGAAGAGCGGCGCGACCGACCACCCCGAGCCATCAGCAGTTGACCAAACGGCGTTCGCGTCTACGGCGAAGCACTACCAACCCGACGAGCAGGCAGCACGAGGTGCCACTGGCTGCGAACGGGAGCCAGAATTCCCGCAGATTCGGCGCCGGATGCTTTGGGCTCCGCGCTTCTCGCTCTGCCATTCGCCAGAGCATGGACACGATGTCGAACCCGTGCTGCTCCCGGAGGTGGAGCTCCACCTCCGCGTTATAGAAGTCGCACCGGGTGTGCATGGCGACGTAGTTGGGGCCTATGTGGCCTTGGCCAGCCACCCGCATAAGGGTGACGCCCAATTGTCGGCTGATCAGCAGCGACTCAAACTCAGCCAACGGAGCTGCTCGTCGTGGATACTGGCCATCGATGATCAGCTCGGGAGGCGGTATGACGAAGAATAAGCGCAGTCGTCGCCTGCCGATGTCGTTCTGTGCGTGAATGCGTCCCTGCTCAGACCAGTAGCGCCGCAGGTCGGGCAGAGGTGGCCCCAGAACCGCCATCAACTGCCTTCCATGCTGTCGTGGTGCGATCAAAAGGAGACAGCGCTGTGCGATCAAAAGGAGAATAATGATCGAGTCGCTTGTCCCCAACGCAGGGCCGTGTAGTCTCTCGGGTTGCTTCAGCGGAGGATAGGGCTCTGCGGGGACGCAACCTGAGCGCCGCCTGAAGCCTGACCAACGGCAGGCCGGGTCATCACCAACGTGGTGGCCCGGCTTCTCTGCCGGGTTCAGTTTCAAAGCGCAAAATCCCGGCCTCCCCTTCAGCCTTGCGGTCATGAAAAACTCCAACTGATCCACCGACTCCCCGCTCCCCTCATCCGCCATCTCCTGGCCCGCCATCGCTGCGGCGACCTCCCCGCCGCCGACGCGGCCCGCGAACTGGGCCTCTCCCGCGCCCGCTTCTACAAGCTCTACAGCCACTATCTGCGCGCCGGTGCCCAAGGCCAGGCCGAGACCTGGTCCCCTGGTCGCTCTGGTGGCGACCACCACCCCGCTTGGCCGGATAATGTCACCGCACTCCTGACCAAGCTCCTTTCCTCCAAGCCGCCCTCCTCCTACAGCGCCACCGCCAGCGAACTCCACCGCCGCCTCCAGTTTGAAACCGACCGCGCCAGCGTCCGCCGCTGGGCCAAGGAACATCAACTGGCTCCCGACACCCGCTACAAAGCTCCGCCCAAACCTGTCAAACGTTGGCAGGCCCGCGACCTCGGAGCCCTCTGGCAATACGACGCCAGCCCCCACGCCTGGCTGCCCGGTAACCCCGCCAAACAAGCCCTGCTCGACCTGCTCGACGATGCCACGCGCTACAACACCGGGGCTCGCCTCTACGAAAGCGAAACCCTCCTGGCCCACCTCGACTTCCTAGCCCGCGCCTTCCAAGCCCACGGCCTGCCTCTGGTGCTCTACGTGGACTACCACTCCTTCTTCTTCACCCACACCCCCGAGGCCTACACCCAGCTCGGGGCCACGCTCCACTTCTACGGCGTCGCCCTGCGCTACGCCCCCACCCCGCAGGCCAAAGGCAAAATCGAACGCCGCCACGACTACTGGCAGAAACGCCTTCCACCCCTCCTGGTCGCCGATAAAATCCTCGAACTAGAAGGGGCCAATCACCTGCTCGACCAGCTCCTGCCCCACGCCAACGAGCACGAAATCCACCGCGAACTGGGGATCACCCCGCACGCCGCCCGGCAGCAGGCCCTGGCCGAAAAACGCTCCGTCCTGCGCCCCGTGCCCGCCTGCCCGTGGTGGCCCTTCGTCTGGAGCCAGCAAACCGCCGTGCGCGTCGGTGACGACGGCAAGGTTCCCGTCGGAGCCCAGCGACAAGCGGTGGACGCCCCGCCCCGCGCCACCGTCATCCGCTGCCTGCGCCCGGACGGCGACATCTACTACCTGCGCCACGCCCCAGACCCAGCGGCCAAACCCATCGTCCTGCTCCACTGTCCGGTCTTCTAACCCGGTGTCTCCTTTTGATCGCACACGAAAGTCTCCTTTTGAAAGTTACACGACACAACTGCCTTCCATGCTTGATCTCCTGCCAAGTTGCATCCGTCGCCGGCAGCTCGCCGCTCTGTAGTCTCGCTTCAAGGGATTCCACCTTCGCCGTGACCCTCACTAACTCGCCCCCCCACGCATCGAACCGGGGATATCCAGGATCGAACCGCCTCCAGCCGCAGACGAAGAGCAGCGCCAGCAGGACGACGCAGCGCCCGCACTTGCTGATGGGTTTTCCACTCATCGCGCCGCCGTCACCCGCTCCGACTTCACTTCCAGCCCGGCCCAATGGGCGAACTCCCAGCTCCAGCCATTCGCCGCGTTCTCCAGCCGCAGCGTGACTTTCTGCCCGGCGAGCGAGGTGAGGTCCACGGTCACGGGGTGCCAAACTTCGCTGCCATGGCGGGCGATGAGCTGCTTGTGCAGCGGCTTGCCGTTGGCGAGGACGCGGAGTTCCCAGTCGCCTTTCGCGTGGGCGGCGACGCTGAACTTCAGCGTGGTCTTCTGGCTGGCGGGGACGGTCAGCTCGCGCTCGAGGGCGGCGGGCTTCTCGCGGTCGAAGGGGTGCGTGAGCAGGACGTTTCGATGGCCGGCGAACTCAACCAGCTTCGCGGGCGTGCCCTCGAAGTCCGGGGCCAGGACGCGCCATTCCGGGTTCCACAATGCGACCGACTCGTGGTCAATGGCGGCGGCCTTCTTCCCGGTCGGCTTCGGAGCGTCGGCTCCGTGGCCGGCGTCATTCTTCCAACTGAACGGCGCTTTGTCGCCCGGCGGGTTCAGGAGGTAGGCGATGAGGTTGCGGAAGTCGGCGTCGGGCATCTGCTCCAGGCCCTCGGGCATCACGCTCAACTCGCTCACGCGCAGCTTGGCGATGTCGCTCTTGGCCACCACGTCCTCCTTCGGCCCGGCGCTCAGGAGGCGCACGCGCGTGTCGGTGTTCTCGACCATCCGGCCGCTCACGCTGCGGTCGTCCTTGGTCGTGACTTCCACCATCTCGTAGCCCGCGCCGATGATTTGGTTCGGGTCAATTATGTTCGCCAGCAGCGCGTCGAGGCTGCTGCGGCCCACGCCCGTCAGGTCGGGACCGATGTCCGCGCCCTCGCCGTGGAGCTTGTGGCAGGTGAAACAAATCTTCTTCGCGACCTCGTGCCCGGCCTTCAAATCCGGCTGACCCTTCGCGCTGAGAATCATCTCCTTCTTCGCGGCGATGAGCTTGAGCTTGTCCGCGTTTGCATCGCGAACGCGGCCAAAGATGGCGGTGGCGCGCTTGGCGAGCATCCCGTAATCCGCCTCGCTGCGGGTGAGTGTGCGGATGGTGGCGGCGGGAATGTCGCTGGCGAGAATGCGCTTCTGCTCCAGCTCACTGAGGAGTTGCGACGCCCAATTGCCGCGCGAGGCCAAGGTCTCGGCGGCGGTGCGGCGGGCGGCGGGGCTAAAGCCTTTCCACTGCGCAAAGAGCGCTTCCGCAGTCGTCTGCCCGCCGAGTTGGCTGAGGCCGGCGATGGCTTCGAGCACGAGCGGTTCCGGGTTGCCGGGCGTGATGGCCTTGAGCAGCGCGTCGCGGGAAGCATCGTTCTTGAGCTGGCGGGCGGTCTGCGCGGCCTTGAGGCGCTCGTCGAGCGGGGCCTTCGCGTCGTTGACGAGCGCGAGGCTGGCTTGCATCGCGCCGGCGTCGCCCCAGAGCGCGCCGAGCTGGCGGGCGAAGCGCGCGACATCTTCGCGCGGGCTGGCGAGGAGCGGCTGGAGCACGGCTTCGGTGGGCTTGGCGGGCTTGAGCGCTTTGCCTTTCTGGCCGTCCACGAGCCCGTTGAGTGCAAAGGCCAGCAGCGGGTCGGCTGCGGGCAGGCTGCCGAGGAAGTCCAGCGCGGCGTCGAGCTGCGCGGGGTTTTGCAGGTCGCAGACACGGCGCATGGTTTTGAAAGCCAGCGTGCCGGCGAGCGGTGCGGTGCGAACTTTGTTCAACAGGGCGAAGGCGAACTTCGGGTCACGCGCGATGAGCGGCTCGGCGGCCATCCAGGCGAGGTGGTTCAACGTGAGGTCATTCGCGTTCGGCGTGGCGGCGATGACGGTGGCGAGAATCTCGGCGAGTTCCGGCGCGTTCGGCTCGCGCTGCGGCTTGGTGTTCACGGTGAGCGAACCCGAGGTGAGCTGGCGACAGGCGGTCGCGACGGCGACGCGCACGGTGGGTTCGCTGTCGGTGGCGAGCTTGCGCAAGAGCGCGAGGTCACTCGCGATGCCGAGCTGGCGTTCACCGATGAGCCGCGCGGCCCAGGCGCGGATGGTGGGCTCCTTGTCGGCGGCGGCTTTGGGAAGTTGGTCGTCCGCAAGGTAGCCGGAGCTGTGGAGTGTCCAGAGCGAGGCGAGGCGGGTTTCGAGCGTCGGGCCAGCGGCGAATTGCTTTTGCAGCAGGCCCATCACCGTGTCGTCGCGGCGGTCATTGAGGACGCGCTGCGCCATCTTGCGTTGCCAGATGTTCGCGTGCGCGAGGCGCTCGACGAGTTGGGCGGAGGTGAGCTTGCCGAAGTCCATGTTCACCTCGGGGCGCGACGGAACTTTCTTTCCCTTCTCGGTGCCGGTGTGGACCACGCGCCAGATGCGGCCGTGCTCGCGGTCCACGCCGTCGGGGTCGGCGCGGGCGTTTTGGTAGCAGGGATACTTGTCATACCAATCCATCACCCACAGCGCGCCGTCGGGGCCGACTTGCTGGCTCACGGGCATGAACCAGCCGTCGTTCGCGCGGATAAAGTCCTGCTTGAAGGAGCTTTTGAACGTGCTGCCGTTGGGCGTGAGCGTGTCCTGATGCACCGCGTTGTCGTGGAGGTTGCCGCAGAAAATGGTGCCGTAATGCTCCGCCGGCCATTGGTCGCCGAGATAGACCTGAATGCCCGCGTAGGCCGCCATCTTGTGGCGATGGTCCACGATGCTCGGCAGCAACTGGTAGGCGTAGGGAAATATCGGCTGCCCGCCCTGCCGCACGTAGATGCCGCCGGGGGCCATGTGGAACATGTGGTCAATCACGCACGCGCTGAGGAAGGCGTTGCCCGCGCGGTCGAAGTCCACACCCCACGGGTTGCTCGTGCCGTCGGCATAGACCTCGAACTTGCGCGTCTGGACGTTGTAGCGCGCGACGGCGGCGTCCATGCGCACGCTGGGCGCGGTTGGGTTTTGCGCGTCCTTCACATCCGCGCGGGTGAAGACGCCGTGGGTCATGTAGAGCTGGCCGTCGGGGCCCCAGGTGAAGCCGTTGAGCAGCTCGTGCCGGTCTTCGAGGCCGAAGCCGGTGAGCAGCACCGTCTGTTTGTTCGCCTTTTGAAACGCGCCGATGCCCGCGCCCGCCGGGGCGTTTGTGTCTTGCAGGAACAGGACGTTCGGAGCTTGCCCGAGGAAAACGCCGCCGTGCCCGAGCAGAATGCCCGTCGCCAAACTAAAACCGTCGGCGAAGACCGTGACCTTGTCCGCGCGCCCGTCGCCGTCCGTGTCTTCGAGAATCTTGATACGGTCGCGACCCTTCTCGCCGGGCTTCGCGCCGAGCGGATACTCGTAAAGCTCCACCACCCAGAGCCGCCCGCGCTCGTCCCACGTCATCGCGACGGGGTTCACCACCTCGGGCTCGCTGGCGAAGAGGCGGATTTCAAAGCCCGGCGGCAGCGTGAACTTGGCTTGCGCCGCCTCCGGTGAAAGCGCCGGCGTGCTGGCCGGCGCGTGCTGGCCGGACATCTGTTTGCCGGGTGGCGCGTTCTTGTAAGTGGGGAAGCCCAGGTCCTTCTGTGGCACTTTGTAGTCAGCGGCGGCGAGCGGCAGGACCAAGGTGAAGACGGACGCGAGCGCAAACACGAGCGCAAGCGCGGCGGGGCGGAACAGGTTCATAGTGCGCACAAAGTAGGAAACGGACCGCGCGGCTCCAAGCTCAACTATTTCTTCGAAGTTCCACGCGACGGAGCCGCACTTTCACTTCTCCAGCATGACCACTTCTCCGAACTAGGTATCCGATTGCGAGGCACCATCCAGCACGCGTAACTGGCCAAGGTAGAACTGACTGGGTCTGTCCTGTGGCCGCACCGCGAGGATCTGCTGAATCGCCCGTTCGGCTTCCACGAACTCCCGCCGCCAGAACCGGCGGAGCCACTCCTGGAAGGTTCAAGCCACGGCGCAGCCGACGCACCGCGCTCGGCCAGCCCCGGCACTTCATGCACATGGAGCACGCGATCACAGCCATTCAGCCGGAAAGTGCCCACGCGCCGCGTCAGGATGCCGGGGCCGGCCCGGGTGACAATTTCCACGGAAACGAGGATGCCGGTCTTGAGATGTAACACGAAAAACGACAATCACCCCTCTTCTCGTCGGCAACTAAACCGAAACAATTCCATTGAATCCACCAAGGCACCAAGAACACGAAGGCCAGGCAAGGGAAGCTGAGGTTGGGCGAAGGGGGAAGCTGCCCCAACCGGTGAGGCTGACCTGGTTAAGCAACCCCGCTGCCGCGCCTGTGCTTCGTGTCTTTGCGGTTCAATCCAACAGCAGCGTTCCGGCTAAATTTTCCTCGTCGAGGGAAGCGCGTGGGGGGCGGGCCGTGCGGTTTGGAAAACCGCTGGCGCACTCTGCTGGCGCATGATCAACCAGCAACAGCTGACTCGGCTCGTCACCGAGTTCAAACGGGAAAAGAACCCGACTATGAGTGCGATGTAGGCGGGGATGGATCCAAAGACGGCGCCGAAGTATCTGAAGTCCGGGGTGGTGACCTGTCCCCGGCTGGGAGATAGGCAGCTCGAACACGATTCTCCCTCTGATCGCACCACGACAGATTGCGAGCAGGAGCCGCAGGAACCAGCCCGCCGCCGCATTTAGTATTTCCAAACTCCCGGCCTTCCGCTTCAGTCTCGCGCCTCGATTGTCATGGCGACTCCCTTTCAACCCCAATCCTGTATCGCCCGTAGCGTGGCCGACCTCCCCCGCTCGGGCATCCGCGAGTTTTTCGACATCGTCCAGAGCCAGAAGGACGTGATTTCCCTCGGCGTCGGCGAGCCGGACTTCGTCACGCCTTGGCACATCCGCGAGGCCGCCATTTACGCCTTGGAGCGCGGCAAGACCACCTACACCTCGAACCTCGGCCTGCTCAAACTCCGCGAGGCCATCGCCGCCCACCTCGCGCCGCGCTTCGGCGTCCGCTACGACCCGAAGACGGAAATCCTCATCGCCGTCGGCGTCAGCGAGGCGCTCGACCTCGCTCTGCGCGCCCTCGTCAACCCCGGCGACGAAGTCATCTACCACGAGCCGTGCTACGTCAGCTACGCGCCGAGCATCTCGATGGCCCACGGCATCCCCGTCGCCGTGAGTTGCAAGGCCGAAGACAACTTCGCCGTCCGCGCCGAGGCGATTGAAAAGGCCATCACGCCCAAGACCAAGGCGTTGATGCTCAACTTCCCCACGAACCCAACCGGCGGCACCATGACCCGCGCCGAGTTGGAGCGTATCGCCGCCGTGGTGCAGCGGCACAACCTCGTCGTGCTCACCGACGAGATTTACAGCGAGCTGACCTTCGAGGGCGAACACGTCTCCATCGCGTCGCTGCCGGGGATGATTGAGCGCACCATCTTCCTGCACGGCTTCTCGAAGGCCTACGCGATGACCGGCTTCCGCATCGGCTACGCCTGCGGCCCGGCGGAACTCATCGAGGCGATGATGAAGATCCACCAATACTCGATGCTCTGCGCCAGCATCATCGGCCAGGAAGCCGCCCTCGAAGCCATCGAGCACGGTGAGGCGGACACGACCGAGATGCGCGATCAATACAAGCTGCGGCGCAACTTCATCGTGAAGGCGTTCAACGACATCGGCCTCCCGTGTCACCTGCCGCGCGGCAGCTTCTACGCTTTCCCCTGCATCCGCAGCACCGGCCTCACCTCGAAGGAGTTTGCCTTCCGGCTGCTGCAAGAGGAGAAGGTCGCGTGTGTGCCCGGCGGCGCGTTCGGCCCGAGTGGTGAGGGCTACCTGCGCTGCTGCTTCGCCACGGCTATTGACCAGATTCAAGTCGCCGCCGACCGCATCGCGCGCTTCGTGGCGAAGGTGAAGCGGGGCTGAAGCCAGCCTTTGCTCCCAGCCGCCGAGGTCAGGAGGCGGATTCAATTCCCGGTAGGGTGAGACTCCGTCGAACCCCATCTCGAGCGCAGCGAGGCGAGCGTAGCGAGCATCTCGGGCAGAACCACACCCCCAGCCGAGAAGCTCGCTTCGCTCGCGCCTCCTTCGTCGGCAAATGGGGTTCGACAGAGTCTCACCCTACCAGCGCCTGCCTCGCTCGCCGCTACTTCCTCCGCAGGTCCACTGCCACCAGTTTGCCCTTGTCACGGGCCAAGAGCAGGCCGTCCGCGAGCGCGGGATGGGCGCGGCCCTCGAAGCCGAGGATTTGCGCGCGGGCCTTTTCCACAAACCCCTTCGGCTCGGCGGCCACGCGCACGAGTTCGCCCCGGTCGGTCGCGATGAACAGGTCGCCGCCGGCGAGGATGATGGCCCCGTGCGCCACCTTGTCCGTGCTCCAACGCACCTTGCCGGTGGCCAGTTCCACGCAGCGCAACTCAGGCGTCGGCCCCGTGTCCACACGACCTTCAAAGCCGTAGAGGAAGCCATCGCGCAGCACCGGCGTGACGTATTGCGCGGTGAGTTGTTCCTCACCAGACCAGAGCTTTTCCACGCCGTCGGCCTTCACGCGCAACGCCGCCGCGCCCGCGCCGTATCCAGCCGCGATGAACACGAGGTCACCGCTCACCACCGGCACCGCCGCGCTGACGGACGCGTGCATCTTCGGCCCCCACGGGAAAGCGAAGCGCACCTTGCCGTTCGCCGGGTCGAGCGAGATGAGCTTGTGCCGCGCGAAGAAGAGCGCGTGCCGTTGTCCGCCGATGGTCGCGGCGATGGGCGAGGAGTAACTCGCCTCTTCATCGTGCGCGGTCCAGAGCACCTTGCCCGTCGCGGTGTCGAAGGCCGCGATGCCCTTGCCATCCTTGCCGCCGAGGTTCACCAGCAGCGCCTTGCCCTCGACCAGCGGCGAGCTCGCGAAGCCGAAGAAGCCCTTGTCCGCACCGAAGTCTTGGCGGGCGTCCACGCTCCAGAGCGGCTTGCCGGTGGCGAAGTCCAGCGCGTGCAAGTTCCCGTTCGCACCGAAGACGAAGACGCGTCCGTCCGCGATGCAGGGCGTGGCTCGCGGGCCGTTGTCGAAGCCGAAGCCGTCCACGTAGGCGGTGGCGAACGGCTGCTTCCACAGCTCCTTGCCGGTTTTTGCGTCCAGGCACTCGACGACTTCCTGCCCCGCGACGCGGTGGAAGAGAATGACCTTGCCGCCCGCGACCACCGGCCCCGCCCAACCCGTGCCGACCTTCCGCTGCCACGCGATGGCCGGGCCTTCCTTCGCCCACGCGTCGGCGAGGTCGTTGCCGGCGTAGGCGGCGTTGCGCGTCGGGCCGAGGAACTGCGGCCAGTCGGCAGCGGGCAGCGGGCAGGCGGCGAGGAGTAGAGCAACAATGGTGCGGAGGCAGCGGCGCATGGCGGCGGGGATACGCCAGACCGGCGGCTAAGGCGAGGAAATCGTGGCTGCGGGTCGTGTAACTTGTTTCCCCGTGTTTTAAGTGGGTAATGGCTGAGGCGGGGCGGACACCGGCTGCCACCGTCTCCCCCGCTCGTGCCCCTCCCCCGCACCGCCCTCGGCATGCTTCACCCACTCAAAACAGCGAAGCACCCGCTGAAGCCACCCAAGAGGCGACAGGTCCCCGGCTTGGAGACAAGCAGCTCGAACACTATTCTCCTTTTGATCGCACCACGACAGCCATTAAGCCCCATCGGAGCTACGTGGCGCAGCTACCGGCCCCCGCCGTGTGGCTTGCTAAGGAACGGCGTTCCCCCTACAAACCCGGCACGCAGAACAACCCGAACCACCAACTCCCAGCTCGCGGGTTCACGCCCGCCAGCGCTGGCTCGTCAGCAACCACTCGTCTCATGAATCCCATTCGTTTCCTCGCCTGTCTCTTCGTCGCCACCGCACTGGCGCGCACGACCTTCGCCGCCATCCCACCCGCTGAGAAACTCCTGCCCGCCGACACGCTCGCGGTCTTGACCGTTTCCGACTGGGACCAGGCCGCTGCTGCCGCGAAGGACTTCTCCCTCGCCCAACTCTGGCGCGACCCGGCGATGAAGCCGTTCGCCGACAAGCTCACCGGCAAGCTCCGCGACGTCATCGGACAGGAGGACAAAAACTTCGCGGGCGACTGGGCCGAGTTCCAGCCGCTCGTCGGCGGGCAGGTCACGCTCGCGGTCATCCGCGGCGACTGGCAGGGCGAGCCCAACACCGGGCCAGACGTGGTGGTGTTCCTCGACGTGAAGGACAAGACCAAGGCGCTCCGGGCCTTCCTCGACCGCTGCGAGAAGCGCGACGCTGACGCGGGCAAGACCTTCCAGCGCGAGACGCTGCGCGGCGTGAAGTTCCTCCGCTTGGCAGCCAAGGGCGGCGAGAAGAAGCCCCAGCCTTACGTCGGCCAGTCCGGATCGCTGCTGCTCATCAGCGAGAGCACGAAATCGCTGGAGCAGGTGCTCGCGCGGTTGGACGGCGCCGGCGCGGGGCTGGACGCGGACCCAGCTTTCGAGCGCGCCCGCACCACGCTGGGCCGCGACGCGCAGGCGTTCGGTTGGGTGAACGTGAAGGCCTTCAGCGGCGTGCTGGCGAAGCTCCCCGCGCTGGGTGGGGCTGACAATCCGTTGGCGATGGCTCCCGGTCGCATCCTCGACGCCGTCGGCCTGGCCAGCGTGGAAGGCCTTGCGTTCGCCGCGCGCCAGACGGGCGAGGGCACGCACGTCGAGGCGTTCCTTCAGGCCCCGCAGGCGAAACGCAAAGGCTTGCTCGCGCTTCTCGCGCCGGAACCGAAAGAGGCGGGGCCGCTGCCGGTCGTGAGCGGCGACGTGACGAAGTTCACGCGCGTCCGGCTCGACGGTCAGAAGGCGTTCGCCTCGGTGGAACGCATCCTCACCGACCTCAACCCGCAACTGGCGGGCGTGGCGGCGCTCATGTTGGAGACCGTGGGCAAGGACAAGGACCCAAACTTCGACTTGCGCAAGCAGGTCATCGGCAACCTCGGCGCGGACTTCGTCACCGTGCAGAAGGCCCCGCGCGGCACGGCGCTGGCGGACTTGAAGTCGCCGCCGACGCTTTACCTCGTCGGCTCGCCGAAGCCGGAGGCGCTGTTGCAGGCGTTGCGCACTGTCAGCCCGCTGCCGCCGACGGAGCGGGAGTTTCTCGGCCGGAAAATTTACACGCTGACGCTGTTGCCGGGGATGGGCGCGGCTCCGGGACAGAAGGCGCAGTTGAGCCTCTCGACCACCGGCGGCTACCTCGCCGCCTCGACCGACGCTGGGATGCTGGAGGAAGTGCTGCGCGGCGCGGAGGGCCAGGGCAAGCCCTTGAGCGCCGTGCCCGGCCTCGCCGACGCGGCGCAGAAGATTGGCGGCTTCAATACCGGCTGGTTCGCCTACGAGAACCAGAGCGAGACGCTGCGGCGGTTGCTGGAGACGGTGAAGAAGGACCCGCAGGCGCTCGAAACGCTGTTCACGCTACCGATGGCGGCCCCCGGTGCGAACGTGCCGGCACTCAAACAGGTGACTGAGTTCGTGGATTTCTCGCTGCTGCCGCCCTTCGCGGCGATCAGCAAGTATTTCGGGTTCACCGTCCAGACCTCCACCGGCACGCCCGACGGCATCAGCTTCAAGACCTTTATCCCGATGCCGGCGGGGTTGAAGAAGTAGTGCGGCGGGATTTGCCGCGTAAGGGCGTCGAGAACGCAAAGTGAAGAAAGCATTCGTGGTCGCTCGCCACCGGCGCGGGGCTTTGCACACGCTGGTTTCCCGAGCGGCTTTCTTTGTGTCCTCTGCGCCCTTTTGCGGCAAACTCCTTCCCCGGTTTCACCCTGCCGTCAGCGCCGCCCGGGCGTCATCCGCCGTCCCGGTCTTCTCCAAGAAATACTCGTAGCCGCCCACGTAGGGCGTCACCTGGCCGGCGTTCACATGGAGCACCTTGGTCGCGAGGTGGCGGATGAAATGCACGTCGTGCGAGATGAACACCAGCGTGCCCTCGTAGCGCTCCAGCGCCAGCGTGAGCGACTCAACGGTGTGGATGTCCAGATGCGTCGTCGGCTCGTCCATGAGCAGCAGGTTCGGCGGATCCACGAGGAACTTCACCAAGTTCAGCCGACTCTTCTCGCCGCCGCTGAGGACCGCCGTCTTCTTGAAGATGTCGTCCTTGCGGAACATGAAGGAGCCAAGGACGCCGCGCGCCTCGTCCTCGCGCAGGAGCGGCGCGCTGGCCAGCACCTCGTCGAGCACCGTCTTCTCGGGATCGAGCGTGTCGGCGCGATGCTGGCTGAAGTAACCGAGCTTCGCGTTGTGCCCAAGGTCGCGCTCGCCCTTCTGAAACTCCACCACGCCCGCCAGAATCTTGAGCAACGTGGACTTGCCCGCGCCGTTCGGTCCGACCAACACCGTGCGCTCGCCGCGCTCGATGGTCAGGTCGAGGCCGCGATAGACGTGGTTCGCCCCGTAGGCCATGTGGATGCTCTCCAGCGACACGGCGCGCTGCCCGCCACGCGGTGGCGGCGGGATTTGAAATCGGAACGGCTTGCGGGGTGCCAGCGGCTTCTCAATCAACTCCAGCCGCTCGATCTGCTTGAGCTTGCTCATCGCCTGCGAGGCCTTGGACGGCACCGCGCGGAACCGGTCCGCGAACTCCTGGAGCGCCGCGATTTCCTTCTGCTGATTTTTGTAGGCGGACAACTGCTGCTCGTAACGTTCCTCGCGCTGGCGCAGGAAGTCAGTGTAGTTGCCGGTGTAGTCAATCAGCTTCTTCTCCGAGATCTCATGCACCTGCGTCACCACCTCGTCCATGAACTGCCGGTCGTGCGAAATGAGCAGCAGCGCGCCGGAGTAGTTCTTCAGGTAGTTCTGGAGCCAGAGCAGCGAGAGCAGGTCGAGATGGTTCGTCGGCTCGTCCAGCAGCAGGAGGTCCGGCTCCATGACCAGCAACCGCGCCAGTCGTGCGCGCATGATCCAGCCGCCGCTCATCTCGCGCGCCTTCCGGTCGAAGTCCGTCTCGCGATAACCCAGTCCGCGCAACATCTTCTTGGCCTTGGACTCAACTTGCGGGTCGTTCAACGCGTCATGCTTGGCGTGCGTCTCCAGATACTCGGGACTGGAGACATCGCCCGCCTTCTCCAGTTCGTGCAACCGCGCTTCGAGGCGCGGCAGTTCCTCCACGCGACCCGTCGCCACGTCCAGAATCGTCTCGTCGCCGTGCGCCTCCGCCTCCTGCGGCAGGTGCCCGACCATGGTCCATTCATCGCGCGCCACCGTGCCGGAGTCCGGCTCCTTCTGCTTAAGGATGATGGAGAACAACGTGGTCTTGCCCGCACCGTTCGGCCCAACGAGCGCAACGCGGTCGCCGTAATTCACCCCGAAGGACGCGCCTTCAAACAGCACGCGTCCGCCCAGGGTCATCTTCAAATCGCGAATGGTCAGCATGGACTAGTGGGTCGCCAACGGAAGCCAGTTGCTGCACGGGGGAGAGGAACTGCACTCCACGGGAACCGGAGCCTCGGGACTGTCGGCGGCGACGAGCCGCAGAGGTTAGGCGGCGAGCGCCCCGCGTCAACCGCCCAGTTTGAGGAGGCGCACGCGCGGGGCCAAGCGCGCCATTTCTTCCTGCCCAACCCCACCCCGCCATGCTTCACTGCGCGCACCAACTATATGGCAAAAATCAAATTCGGAACCGACGGCTGGCGCGCCGTCATCGCGGAAGACTTCACCTTCGAAAACCTCAGCCGCGTCGCCCAAGCCACCGCTGACTACTGGAACGCCAACTCCGTCGCCGGCGTCACCAACCACGTCGTCGTCGGCTACGACCGCCGCTTCCTCTCCGACCAGTTCGCCCTGCGCACCGCCGAGATTCTCGCCGCCAATGGCTTCATCGTCACCCTCACCGACCGCCCCACGCCCACGCCCGCCGTCTCCTGGACCGTGAAGAAGCAGGGCGGCATCGGCGGCGTCATGATTACCGCCAGCCACAACCCGCCCATCTTCAACGGCTTTAAGCTCAAGGCCTGGTTCGGCGGTTCCGCGCCCCCCGAAGTCTGCTCGGCCGTCGAGGCCTTGCTGGACAAATCCCCGGTCCAGGCCATGCCATTCGCGGAAGCCATCGAGTCCGGCCACATCACGGTGAAGGACATCTGCCCGCCCTACTACGCCGCCCTCAAGAAGCTCGTGGACTTCAAGCTCATCGCCGCCTCGAAGCTCAAGTTCGCCCACGAAGCCCTCTTCGGCGTCGGCGCGGGCTGCTTCGACCGCTTGCTCGCCAACACGACTTGCCAAGTCACCACGCTGAACGCCGCGCACGACCCCTTCTTCGGCGGCATCAACCCCGAGCCCATCGCCAAGAACTACGGCCGCAGCATGGCCTACCTCGCGAAGCACCCGCACGACCTCTGCCTCGTCACCGATGGCGACGCCGACCGCGTCGGCGGCATGGACGGGCGCGGCAACCCGCTCTCCACGCACCAGCTCATCTGCTTGCTGCTCCGCCATTACATCGTCAACAAAGGCCAGAAGGGCCGCGTGGTGAAAGCCCTCACCACGACGAGCATGGTGGACAAGATGTGCGCCGCGTTCGGTCTGGAACTGGTCGAGACCGGCGTGGGCTTCAAATACATCGCTGCCGAGATGATTAAAGGCGGCGTGATGCTTGGCTTCGAGGAGAGCGGCGGCATCGGCTTCCCCGGCCACGTCCCGGAGCGCGACGGCATTCTCGCCGGCCTCATGCTCCTCGAAATGCTCGCCACCGAGCGCAAGCCCCTGACCAAGCTCCTGGCCCAACTCGAAAAGGACTACGGCCCGCACCGCTACGGCCGCATTGACACGCACTTCCCTCTGGAGAAACGCGCCGCTCTCATGGAGTTCTGTAAGAACAACCCGCCCGCGAAACTCCTCACCTCCAAGCTCAAAGACGTGAAGTCCTACGACGGCGTGAAGTTCTGCGCCGAGGACGGCTCCTGGCTCATGCTGCGCGGCTCCGGCACCGAACCGATCCTCCGCATCTACGCCGAGGCCAAGTCCGACGCCGACGCGCAGAAGCTCCTGAAGCTCGGCGTGGGGCTGACGAAGCGGGTGTGACCCGTGCCGGCGACTTGCAGTCGCCCGCCCGTCACCGCTGCACCCGCGCGCTGCCGCCGCCCACGAGCGCCTCGACTTCCTTCAGCGAGGCCATGCTGGTGTCGCCGGGCGTGGTCATCGCGAGGGCTCCGTGCGCCGCGCCGTAATCCACGGCCTTTTGCGCGTCATTGAACTGGAGGAAGCCGTAGATGAGCCCGCTCGCGAAACTGTCCCCGCCGCCCACACGGTCGAGAATCCACAAGTCCTTCCGCATCTCCGCCTCGAAGAATTGTCCGCCCGCCCAGCAGATCGCGCCCCAGTCGTTCACGCTCGCGGACTTCACCGTGCGCAGCGTGGTGGCGACGACTTTGAAGTTCGGAAACTCCCCCACCGCCTGCGCGATCATCTGCTTGAACGCCTCCGTGTCCAGACTCGCGAGGTTGTGGTCCACGCCCTTGACCTCGAAGCCGAGGCACGCGGTGAAATCCTCCTCGTTGCCGATCATCACGTCGATGAACGGCGCGAGGGCGCGGTTTACTTCCTGCGCTTTCCGCTGCCCGCCGATGGATTTCCACAGCGAGGGCCGGTAGTTCAGGTCGTAGCTGACGATGGTGCCGTGGCGTTTGGCCGCTTGCACGGCTTCGAGGACAACTGCCGCCGTCGTCTCGGACAGCGCGGCGTAGATGCCGCCGGTGTGCAGCCAGCGCACGCCGAGCTTGCCGAAGATGTGCTCCCAATCCACCTGCCCCGGCCGCATCTGGCTGGCGGCGGAATTGGCGCGGTCGGAGATGCCCACCGCCCCGCGCACGCCGTAACCGCGCTCGGTGAAGTTCAGCCCCACGCGCACGTTGCGCCCGATGCCATCGAACGGCACCCACTGGATGAACCGCGTGTCCACGCCCCCTTGCAGAATGAAATCCTCGACCAGCCGGCCCACGTCATTCTCCGGGAAGGCCGTGACCACTGCCGTGCGTTGGCCGAAGCACCGGCGCAGCCCGCGCGCCACGTTGTATTCCCCGCCGCCCTCCCAGACCTGAAACCCGCGCGCCGTGCGCACGCGGCCTTCGCCGGGGTCGAGGCGCAGCATGATTTCCCCGAGGGAAATCTGATCAAAGACACACTGGTCGGCGGGGCGGAGGGGAAGCAGCGACATGATGAAGTTCGGTTGTTGTTCGCGCGGAAGAGTTGGGGAGAAGGGCAAGGCGGACAACTGGAAACTGGGCCGACCCGACCCCGCTACTTCGAGTCCAGCACGCGCCACATATACCAGGCCGCAATGGAGCGATATGGGCGCCAGCGTTCGCCTTCGGTCAGCAGTTCCTTGGGCGTGGGCAGCTCCTTCCAGCCGTAGGCCTTGGCGAAGCCGCAGCGCACACCGTAGTCCCCGACCGGCAACACGTCGCGCCTACCCAGCGTGAAGATGAGGAACATCTCGACGGTCCACGGCCCGACGCCGCGAATCTCCGTGAGGCTGGCGACCAACTCCTCGTCGCTCAAACGCGCGGCGTCTCGGCGCGTGGGCACATGGCCGGTGGTGGTCTTCAGCGCGATGTCGCGGATGGCGGCGGCCTTGGCGCGGGAAAGGCCGGCGCTGCGGAGTTGGTCATCCGAGGCCGCGAGGATTTGCTCCGGCTGCGGAAATTTCGTGTCGGGGAAGAGCGCGATGAAGCGCTTCAAGATGGTCTGGGCCGCGGTGCCGTTGAGCTGCTGGTGCGCGACGGCCTGCACGAGGGATTGAAACGGCGGGCAGTTCCGACGCGGTCGGATGGTGCAGGGGCCAACCTCCCGGATGACGCGAGCGAGCACGCGGTCGGCCTGGGACAAGTGGCGCTGGGCTTCCTCGTGCATGAGGAGCGGGAGGTTCCGTCCTACCACGCCCGCTCGATGCTCCGGCGCTGCCAGAGGAACTCGAACATGTTCCCCTCGTGCGGCTGGTCCCACGAAATCTTCATCGTCGAGACCGGGCCGATGTTCAGCCGGTCAATCTCCGCGAAGTCCGTCACCGCCTCGATGAACGCTTGGTCCTTCGTGATCACGCTCGCGGCCAGTGTGTAGCCAATCTTGTGCAGCATCTCCGACTGCGGGCAGGTCACGACGCTGGCGTAGGGGCAGAGGAATTCCTTGTTGGCCAGCGGGTGCGCGAAGTTGTCGCACAGCACGATAGTGGGCCGCATGTAGGTGCCGCCCTCGAAGACCGTCTTGCGCGGGCCGTTGCGATACTTGGCCGTCACGTCGGTCGCGCCGGGCGTCTTCAAGCCGTCGTCAATCTGCGCGTCGATGAAGTCCGCCATCTTGATGTTCGCGAAGCCGGAGAGGCGGGCGTTCGGGTCGTCGCTGCGCGTGGGCGCGAACGGCCCGAGCTTCTGCGCGAGCGCGTCGGCGATTTCAGCGGCGTATTTCGGCACGACCACGGCGGAGGCGTTGATGCAGGAGCGACCGCCATTGTCGGAGATGGCCCCGGCGATGACATCAATGTAGTCGGGCCAGTTCTCGATGCAGTCGTCGCCGATGAGGAACTTGCTCCAGCCCGGCCCGTGGAGCTGGATGGCGGGGTTGTTGGCGTATTGGGCCATCGTGTTCTTGTCGCCGAAGATGAGCGCGCGGCCGGTGCTCTTGAGAATCTCGCCCGAGCCCTCGTGGTCGGTCGGGTAGAAACCAAACGCCTCGGCCGGCACGCCCGCCGCGATGAATGCCTGGATGAGCCGGTAAGGCGTCCACGGCTCCTCCTTGCCGGGCTTGATGACGACGGGCGTCTTCAGCGAGATGGCGGGAATCCACAGCGAGTTCACCGCCGGCGAGTTGCTGGGCATCACGAGCCCGAGCGCGTTGCAGGTGGGGAAGTAACTCAGCTTGGTGCCGAACTGCTCGCCCGTGCCCTTGTCGAGGATGCTCAAGTCCAGTCCGCGCGAGAGGCCGTTGAGGACGAACTTCATGTTGGTCAGGGCGAAGTGGACCTTGGCCATGTTGCGCTGGACCATGTTCCACGGCAGGCCGCTGGTGCAGCTCAGGGTCTCGATGTATTGCTGCGCGGACTGCGTGTGCCCTTGGTCGCCGAGCGGGAGCGTGCCGTTGAGGAAGAACTCACCGGCCTTGGCGGACATCTCCATGAGTTCGGCGCAGGTGAACTTCTTCAAGGCCGCGCGGGCGGAACCAATCTTCGCGAGGTCGCGGCGGACGATGCCCGCGTTGACGTTGGAGACGAGGGCCTTGACCTCGCCGGTCTTGTGGTCCTTGACCTCGAACTTGTCGAGGGAGTCGTAGTTGCGGCCGAGGCGGAGGACGGGGAGGTGCGGGACAGTGCTCATGTTTATTACGTGTGCGGACTATTTCAGAACCCCGCCGCGCTGCGCAAGCGCTGGTTTCGCCCGGCGGGTATAACTCGGTTTGACCGTTGGTCCTTCAAGACAGGCCGACCCCGGACCTCGTCCGAATTCCAACCCACTCAAGCCGCCAGGTGGAAATAGCCGTGGATGTGGGGATCGCCGCGGAAATACCAGACCATGTCCGGCCCTTCGATCTGCCACGTATCCCAGACCCGGTCGCTGCCGATGTCGTGAGCCCCGCCGTAGCAGGAGACAAACAGCCGCTCGACCAGCTTCTTGTCCGCGATGGTCTTCATGGTGGCGGCCACATCGTCCGCCCGGAAACACGCCAGCATGCGCCGCATGGTTTCCAGCAACTTGGCCTGCTGGTCTTTGCTCAGGTCCGCGCCGCTGAGGCCGGGCAGATCCGTCTTGCGCTTCTGGATGACCGTCGCCGGGCTTTCGCCCCGAGGCTCGCGAACGACGAGGATTTTCTCCTGCTGTTTGCCATCCAGAGCGCTGAAGAACTCGTTGAAGATCAGCCCCTGATACCAAAAAGGGTTCCCCTCGTGGTCCTTCGACTCGTTGAACGCCTTGGCGAAATTCCCGTAGAAGATCGGCGCGCCGCCGAAGCCCAGCCCCTGATCCGTGTGCGCACTGCAACGCCGCGTCACATGGTGCCCGGTGTAGATGAACTCAAAACCCTTGTCCTTGGGTGTGCCGAAGAACCCGACCGAGGGCGTGTTCTTGATCTGGCCCATGAGATCCTTCTCCACCTGCCAGTTCATCTTCGCGCGGTGCTCCGGGTGGTGCAACGACTCGAAGATCTGCCGCACGAGATCCTGCTGGTCCTTGGTGTAGAACGTGTGGAGCCGCTGCTCCGGGCAGATATACCACCAGTTGCTGACGTATTGGCGCTTGGGGTGATCCACCGGCAGACAGATCTTTCCCCGCTGCTCCTCGCTCAGGCTTTTGTAAAACTGCATCGGCAAGGAATCCTTGTCCGCCGTGGCCGCCCGCAGCTTGGGCAACGCCATGAGCGCGGCGGTCGCCCCGAACGCGCGGATCACTTCACGACGGCTGATGAGCTTGGGATCGTTGGCAGGAAGGCGGAGTTTCATGCCCCCAGCTTCGCGAAGTTCAGAGGAAATGCCAGCCGATTTCCCAGTTAAAACCGCCGCGGTCGCCGCCAGAGCGCGGCTACTGAACGGCGCTTGCATCTTGAAGTGGCACCGCTTTGGAGTGCGGTGGCCGAGCGCTCAAGCCATCGCTTCCCAGACTGTCAGCTTGTTGTGCCCGGCGGTGACGATGCGCGTGCCCGCCTCATCGAGCGTGAACTTGTGGAAGTGGTTCGACACGGCTTCCTCGCGCCACACCTTGCCGGACACCACGTCGAGGAACAGGAACAGTCCCTTGCCGTCGCCGCCCGCGCCCACGAGCCATTCACCCTGCGGATGAAAGGCCAGGTGCGTGATGAGGCCCTTGGCTTTGTCGCTCGAAAACTTCGCCACGCGCTCCTGCTTCCGCCAGTCGAAGACCTCGACGTGCGCCTTGCCTTCGAGGTGGTCAATGTTCCCGACCTTCCCCATGCCGCCGACCGCGAGTTGCGTGCCGTCCGGCGAAAAGGCCAGCGAGCGGATGCCGCCGATGGAGTGGATGCGCGCCTTCGGGTCCCAGGTGTAAACCTCCGGCACTTCGAGCGTCCCCAACGGCTTGCCGGATGCCACGTCCCACACGACCACATGGCCGATTTTGTCGCCGGTGGCGAGCAGCGTGCCGTCGGCGGAGAAGGCGCAGGCGTAGAGCATCGAACTGAAGTGGCTCGGCGTCAGGTTCGCGTGGCCGCGCAGTTCGTGCTTTGGCTTCCCGGTCGCGGCGTCCCAGACGCGGCAGACCATGTCATCGGCCGTGCTGGCGATGAGCTTGCCGTCACGCGTCGCGACCACGTTGCGAATCCAGCGGTCATGCGCCTTGAAGCCGCGCACCTTCTGCCGCGATTCCGCGTCCCACCAGATGAGCTGGCCATCGTAAGCGCCGGAGACGACCTGCTTGCCTGCGACCGCGACGCCGGTGACGTAGCCGGTGTGGCCTTCCATCGCGACGCCCTCGGGCTTCTCCTCCGCGAGGTCGAAGTGATACACGCAGCCGTCCGAGCTGCCGGCGAAGAGGCGCTTCGTCTCCGGCACGCGCGCGAGGCAGAGCAGGATGTCCTTCCGCGAAATCTCCATCGCGACTTTGAACTTGGCGGGGTCGGTGGGCATGGGGGCGGGAGTTGAGAGATGAAGGTTGAGAGTTGAGAGGCACTCCTTACGCCAGCACTTGGGCAATCGGCTTGATGCCGGGGTTCACCAGCGGGATGGGGCGTGCGCCGACGTGGTATTCCTTCTTCGGGTTCACGCCGATGGCGGCGAGCACCGTGGCGAAGAGTTCGCCCGCGCCCACCTGGTCTTCGATGACCGTCTGGCCGTCCTTGTCCGTCTTGCCGAAGACCGCGCCGCCCTTGAGGCCGCAGCCGAACATCGCCGCGCTCCAAGCTGCGGCGAAGTGGTCGCGACCGAGGCTGGCGTTGATGGCCGGTGTGCGGCCGAACTCCCCCACGGCCAGCACCAGCGTGCGCTCCAGCAGCCCGCGCTGCTTCAGGTCGTCGTGCAGCGCGGACATCACGCGGTCCAGCTCCGGCACCATCTCCTGATGCGTCTCGAAGTTCTGCCCGTGGCTGTCCCACCACGCGCGGCTCACGCGCACGAAGGGCACGCCCGCCTCGACCATGCGCCGCGCCATCAGCGCCTGCTCGCCGAAGAGCGTCGGGCCATACGGCTCGCGCGCCTTCGCCGGCTCCTGCGACAAGTCGAAGAGCGTTTCGCTGCTCATCAGGCCGTGGACGCGCGCGTAGGCGTTCGCGTGGCTCTTCACCGGCCCGGTGCCGTGTCCGGCGATGAACTGGTTGTTGATGAGCTGCTGCAACTCCGCCCGCGCGTGGTGGTCCAGCTCGGTGATGGATTCCAGCCGCTTCAAGTTCGGCGGCACCATGCTCTCGGCCAGCTTCATCGGGGCGTAACGCGCGCCGAGGAAGCTGGAGCCTTGTCGCGAGAAGTCGCGCCCCTCGGTCGCGGCGTAGAAGGAGACGTAGTCCGGCACCTTGCTGTCCGCGCGGCCCAGTTCGCGCGCGAGCACCGCGCCCATGTCGGGGTAGCGTAGGCTCGGCTCGTCCGCGCGACCGCGCATCATGAGCTGCGCGGCCCCGCCGTGGTCGCCGTTCTTGGTGTTCAGCCCGCGGATGACGCAGATGTCCTTCATGCGCTTCGCCATCTGCGGCATCAGCTCGCTGATGTGCACGCCCGGCACGGAGGTGGGGATGGCCGCGAACGGCCCGCCCGTGGGCCGGCCCGGCTTCGGGTCCCACGTCTCCAACTGGCTCGCACCGCCCGCCAGCCAGAGCAGGATGACGCTCTTGCCGCTGGCCTTGAGCGTGTCGTTTAGCGACGGCGTGGCGAAGGAATGCATCGCGCCAATGCCGCTGGCGGCCAAGCCCGTGCCAGCGCCGAGCGTGCGGAGAAAGGCGCGGCGGCTGACGTCGTGTTCAGAGGAACCGCAGAAGTGGGAGTTCATAAAAATGTTTTCTGGGGTGGGCTAAGGCGTGTGTTCAATGCTGCCGCAATGCGGTCTGGCTCTTGTCGGTTCCCATCACTTCTTCCGTCGGGCCTGACTTTCCATGTCAATCAACTGCATGAACGAATGCTTCTGCCAATCTATGTCCACACCCTTATCTGCGAGTCGGCGCGCAATGCGAATACGGCTCTCCATGTCAGTGAGGTCGAGAAATGAATGGGTCTTCCAATCTACCAAATGCCCCAAGTCCTTAAGTCGCCTCGAAACCCGTATGCGGCTCTCCATGTCAGTCATGTCGAGGAAGCTTGTTTTTTGCCAATCGACTTCGTGACCCAAATCGCGCAGTCGGCCTGCTACTCGCACGCGGGACTCCTTGTCCGTCATCGCGAGAAAGCTTTCACGCTCCGGGTCTGAGGGAACGCCAAGCTCCTGCAAACGTCGAGCCACCCGAACACGGCTCTCGCGGTCGTAGCGAGATAGAACTTCTGAAGGCGATTCGACGGGTGTCGGAGAAACACCTGGCGTCGGTGCAGAAGGGGCGACGAGAAGAGATGGAGCCGGGTAGTATGGACCCGGCAGATAGGGTGTATGGGTCGGCGTCGCAGACAGTCCGTAGCTGCCAACGCTGCCGCTCATAGGCGGGTTGACAACTTTGCCGTCCTCTCCGGTGTAGGGGTTGAAATTCCCTTTCGTGCTCCAGTTGTTGTAGAAGCTGGTGTCCGGAGCAGTCCGGTAGTGCGGCTGAACGTAAGTGCCATCCTTGCGGACGTAACCTCGAACGGAAACTCGACCAGCGGCGAATGCAGACGCCGCGACCGAAAGGAAAAGAACCACTAGAATCCGCCGACAGTAAGGTTTCACTTTGTGCCTTTCTCTTTCACGCTTGCCGACATCATACCACGGTTGGGATAGACAGCTAGCTTAGTGATTAAACCGAAACTCCGTGCTGGTCAGCAGCGACCACACCACCTGCCGCACCGCTTCGGTCGGGCGGTCGCTGCGCTTGTCGAGGTAGTCAGCGAGGACTTGCAACTCGCGCGGCTCGGGCGGACGGGAGAGGACGTTCCACACGGCGGCGGTGGCCAGCTCGCGGTTGTCCTTGAGGTCCAGCAGGCCTTTGAGCAGGCGGTCGTTCGAGAGGGCCAGCAGCTCGCGCTGGACGCGGTCGCTGTTGCTGAAGAGCAGCGCCTCGTCCACGCCCACTTGGAAATCATCGCCGGGGCGTTCGAGCGAGCTGGCCCAGCCCTGGCCGGCGCGTTCCACCTGCTCGATGAACTTCTCCCGCTCCTCCGGCTTCGCATCCGGCTTGAAGGCGTCCGGGCTGGTGACGGCGAATTGCAGCGACGCCCCGACCTGCTGCGGCGTGAGCGCGCGCGGCTGCGCCACGGCGAAGAGTCCAGGCTCCGGCCGCGCGCCATCCCACCGACTGCTGCGCGCGTAGGCCGCGCTCTGCACCAGTCCGCGCACGAGCCGGCGCACATCGTAATCGTGCTGCACCAAGTCGCGCGCAAGCCACTGGAGCAGCGCGGGATGGCTCGGCGGGTTCTGCCCGTGCATCTGGTCCACCGGCATCACCAGGCCGTGGCCGAACAGGCGTTGCCAGACCTGGTTGACCACGGCGCGGGCGAAGAAGCCTTCGTGGCCGGACTTCAGGCTGGCCTCGGCGAGCAGCGCTCGACGGCTGAACTTGGGCGCGGGCGCGGGCTGCTTGTTCTTCTTCGATTCTTCGAGGAGCCGTTTTTCCTCCTTCTTCTGCGACTCGGTCGGCTCGGGCGCAGCGGGTTCCTCGACGGCGTCACCGCTCAGGAACATCAGGCGGGCCTGCTTGGTGTCGCCCGCCGTGGTCTTGAAGCTGATGGTGCCGTAGTCGCGCTCGGCCACGAAGTCGCCGTGCTCGAACGTGCGGCTGAAGAACGACTTCATGCCGTAGTAATGGTCCTGCTTCCACGCGGGCACGAGCGGATGGTCGTGGCACTGGGCGCAACTGATGTTCACGCCGAAGAAGCGCACGCTCACGTCGGTGACGAGCTTGTCGAGGTCCTTGGCGCGCGAGCGGAGGAAGGCGTCCGCGCCCTTCGTCTCCGGCGTGGCCGTGTCGCCCGTGATGACTTCCTTGAAGACGCGGTCCCAGCGGCGGCCTTCGGAAATGGCCCGCGTGAGGTAATCGCGGAAACCGCTGCCCTGCCCCTCGGTCAGCAGCCACTCGAACTCCGTCACCTGATGGCGCACGAAGCCGGGCGCGGCCATCAACCGCTCCACGAGCCGGGCGGCCTTGTCCGGCTCGGTGGCCGCGACATACGCGCGCACTTCTGCCGTCGTTGGGATGCGGCCGGCGAGGTCGAGCGTCAGGCGACGGATGAAGTTCGCATCGCTCGCGGCAGGCGCAGGCTTGACCTTGGATTGCGTGAGCTTCGCGGCGACGTAGTGGTCCACGACCTCGTGAATGGGTCGCGCGGCGGGGAGCAGGTCTTTCTCCGTGACCTTATCCCACCAAGGCTTGGCATCCTTCGCAGCCGTGGCCGTGGCCTCCGGGAAAGGCGCACCGGCCTTCACCCACTTCTCGAAATTGGCGATGACCTCGTCAGGCAGTTTCCCATCCGGCGGCATGAGCTGGTCCTTGGCCGGGTGGCGGAGGGACTTGAGCAGGAGGCTGTCATCAGGCTTCGCGGTGGAGATGGCCGGGCCAGTGTCGCCGCCCTTGAGCAGGCCCTCGCGGTGGTCGAGGCGCAGGCCGCCTTTGACCTTCACGGCTTTGGCGGAGTGGCATTTGTAGCAGTGCTCGGCCAGCGCGGGGCGAATCTTCTCCTCGAAGAAGGTCACGGAGCCAGCCGGGCTTTGCGCCGCGCCGTCGAGTGCAGAGCCGCACAGCAGGACACCCGTCAGGCCGGTGGCGACCAACTTCATCCGCATGGAAATCATGTGCTGGCGATTGCGAGCGGAACCCACTGCGCGGCACTAGCCACAACTCAAACCCGCAAGCGATGGAAAGCCGACGAGTTGGGTGAAAAGGGTGTTCAAGGGGAGCGGCGGCCACCCCGTGCCGGCACCTTGCAGTCGCCGTCGGTGGGCCACACCTCACTTTGCATCCCGCACGTGCTTGTCCATCCACCCCACCATCTTGTCCCACATCTCCGGCAGGTAAACGTGGCCGAGGCCGGGATAGACGACGTTCTCGAAGTTCGCCTCGGCGCGATACAGGCCGTAGGCCGGGCGAACCTTCACCTCCAGTTTGCGGATGCCTTCGATGGGCGAGCCGTAGTCCTTGTCGCCGGTCATGAAGAGCATCGGGCGCGGCGAGGCGAGGGCCATGATGGCTTCGCTGTCGAAGTGGTTCAGCATCCCCGGCACGAAGTAATAGATGCCGTGGTATTTAAGACCCTCAATGCGGATGAGGTCTGTGTAGCGCGTCATGCACGCGACCGGCACGCCCGCGCGCAGTCGCTCATCAAGCGCCATGAGCCACCACGCGCGCGTCGCGCCCATGCTGATACCGGTGACGCCGATGCGCGAAGCGTCCACTTCCTTGCGCGACGCGAGGTAATCCAGCGCCATCAAGTCGTCGCGCAGAATCATTCCCCACAGCGAGCGCCCGACCCAGAGGTTGAACTTCGACGCCGTCATCTCCCCTGCCCCGCCCTTCTCCGCCAGTCCGCCCGGGCCCTGGCCGTTCCGCTCGCCGAAGCAATACGCGTCCACGCCCAGCACCACGTAGCCGCGCTTGGCGAGCGTCGGGCCGGGCAGCACCGGAGTGGCGTTCGTGCGCAGCAACTCGTCCTTGCCGATGTCGTATTGGCCGCCGTGCCAGTGGCAGTAAAGGATGGCGGGCGACTTGCCAGAAACTCCCTTGGGCAGGAACACGTAGCCCGGCACGGTCGCGCCCGCGCCGTTGTCGAAAGAGAACTTCTCGAAGACGTAATCGCCCCGGTCCTCGCGCGAGACGGTCGTGACCTTGGGCACCTTGGGGCGCGGCGGCAACTTGCCGAGCAATTGCCACAATGTCGCGCGGACCTCGGGGCGTTGCTTGTCCCACGCGGCTTTGGTCGTCGGCACGCTGAACTCCGGTGCGACCGGCGCGGCGGCGAGCCACGCCTCGGCGTTGGACAAGTTGGTCTGGGCCATGAGCGGACTGGCAGCGAGGAAGAGTGCGATTCCGGCGGCCAGCGCGGAACAGAGTGAGGCAGAGCGAGGCATGGGGAAAGGGAGGAGTGATTAGTAATTAGTCATTAGTGAACGCGGGATGATGGCCAGCGCGGAAAAGGTGCGCACGACTAATTACTAATCACTAATCACTTCCGCCCCTGCCCGCGCTCCAAGCTTGCCGCCCGATGCCTTCGCGATGAACATCCGTCCAACGCACATGAACCGCTCCACCGCTTCTCGCCGCAACTTTCTGCGCGGCTCCACGCTCGCCACCCTCGCCGCCGCACTCGGCGGCCCCATCCCCTTCGCGCGCAACCTCGCCCCCGGCCTGTTCCCCGACGCGCTCGCACAGACCGTCGCCGACCTGCTGCCCGACAAGCGCGGCCTGCGCATCCTCAGTGACCGGCCCATCGTCGCCGAGACGCCGGTCACGCTGCTCGACGACGAGGTCACCCCCACGGAGCGCCACTTCGTTCGCAACAATGGCCATGTGCCTGAGCGCGCTGAGAAGCGCGACCTCACCGGCTGGACGCTGACCATAGATGGCGATGTGGAGAAGCCGCTGAAGCTCACGTTGGCCGAACTGCAAAGCCAGTTCCCGAAAATCACCCGCGCGCTCGTCCTCGAATGCGCCGGCAACGGCCGCGCCGCCTTCAACCCGCCCGCCTCCGGCAACCAGTGGACCCTCGGCGGCGTCGGCTGTGCGAGCTACACCGGCGTGCGCCTCGGCGACGTGTTGCGCCGCGCGGGCGTGAAGAAGTCGGCCGTTTACATCGGCTACCAGAGCGAGGACGCGCACCTGAGCCGCGCGCCCGGCAAACACGCCATCTCGCGCGGCGTGCCCATCGCCAAAGCGCTCGACGAGCACACAATCCTCGCGTGGGAGATGAACGGCCAGCCGCTGCCCACGCTGCATGGCTGGCCGCTGCGCATTGTCTGCCCCGGCTGGCCCGCCTCGACTTCCGGCAAGTGGCTCACGCGCATCTGGGTCCGCGACCGCGAGCACGACGGCGAGAAGATGACCGGTCATTCATATCGGATGCCGAAGTTCCCCGTCGCGCCCGGCACGAAGGTCGAGGCGGCGGACATGGCCATCCTGGAGGAACTGCCGGTGAAATCCCTCATCACGCTGCCCGCCTCGGGCGCGGAAGTCCCCGTCGCCCAGCCCGCCCTCTTGCGCGGCCAAGCGTGGAGCGGCTGGGGCGACGTGAAGGCCATGCACGTCAGCTACGACTTCGGCGCGACGTGGCTGCCCGCCAAACTCAGCCCGCCGCGCAATCGCTTCGCCTGGCAGCGCTGGGAGCTCGCCTTGAAACTGCCGACCAAGGGTTATTACGAAATCTGGGCGCGCGCCACGGACGAGAAAGGTTTTCAACAGCCCATGCTCGTCCCCGGCTGGAATCCCGAAGGCTACGCAAACAACGCCATGCACCGCATCGCGCTCAAGGCCGTATGAAACACCTCCTCGCCATCACTTGGCTAAATCTGGATTTGGGTGTTCCACGCCGTTCCCCCTCACCCCGGCCCTCTCCCGCCGGGAGAGGGAGAAAGTCAGCCAGCGCTCGAAGTGCCTTGGTGCCCCTGCCGACAGGAAGTGGACTGCGTTCCTCCCTCTCCTCGGGGGAGAGGGCCGGGGTGAGGGGGAAGGGATGCAGCAGCGATGCGGTTCGATTATTCACCTCGGCCGCTCTTCTCCTTTGCCTGTTCACAATTCTCCCGCTCCCCGCCGCCGAGCCGCAGAATACCAGCGCCATCCAATCCCTCAAACCCGACAAGGGCCGCGAGCAGGTTCAAATCAACTGCATCCCCTGCCACTCGACCGCCATCATCACCGCCACGCACGCCACCCGTGCGCGCTGGGACGAACTCATCACCATGATGCAGCAGAAGCATGGCCTCTGGCCCCTCGTCCCCACCATCCGCACGCAGCTCCTCGACTACCTCGCCGCCACCCAGCCGCCGTCCGATCCCGGCCTTGATGCGGGCAAGCAAACCCCTTGGGCACAGCCGCTCTACCGGCCGAATCCGCTGTGGGGACCGCCTTGAAGACTGCACCGCTCTACCTCAACGGCGAGTGCGTCACGACCGGCACGCACCTGCCCGTCCGCAACCCCGCCACCGGTGAAACCTTCGCGCAAATGTCCACTTGTGGGCGGGACCGCGTGTCGCAGGCGTTGGCGGATGCGCATGCGGCGTTTCAGTTTTGGCGCAACGTCGTGGGGCGGACGCGCGGGGATTTCCTGCTGAAGATTGCCGCCGAGGTGGAGCGGCGGAAGGACGAGTTTGCCCGCACCATCACGCTCGAAAACGGCAAGCCACTCGTGCAGAGCGTGGGCGAGGTAGCGATGACGATGGACCATCTGCGTTGGTTCGCTGAGGAGGCGCGGCGCGGTTACGGGCGCGTCATCCCGCCGCAGGCCGAGGGCAAGCGGCATCTGGTCATCAAGTCGCCGATTGGCGTGGTCGCGGCCATCAGCCCGTGGAACTTCCCGCTCGTGCTCGCGGTGCGGAAGGTTGCTGCCGCGCTCGCCGCTGGTTGCACGGTCGTGCTCAAGCCCGCCAGCGCCACGCCGCTCTGCGCGGTGCTGTTCGCCGAGTGCGTCCACGCGGCGGGCTTGCCGAAGGGCGTCTTCCAGCTTGTCGCTGGTCCGGCGGCGGAGATTGCGGCGGAGTTTCTGGAGAACCCGCTCTGCCGCAAAATCACCTTCACCGGCTCGACCGAGGTGGGGAAGAAACTCATCGCCGGAGCCGCCGCGCAGGTGAAGCCGCTCTCGCTCGAACTCGGTGGCCATTCGCCCGTGCTGGTTTTCGACGACGCGGACCTCGACCGCGCGGTCGAACAAACGATGGTCGCCAAGTTCCGCAACACCGGGCAGTCGTGCATCGCGGCGAACCGCATCTACGTGCAGCGCGGCCTCGCGGCACAGTTCATCCCGGCATTCGCCGCACGCGTGCAGGCCCTCAAGGTCGGCAACGGCCTCGAACCCGGCGTGGACATCGGCCCGCTCATCAATCCCGCCGCCGTGGACCTCGCGCTGCGGCACATTGCCGACGCGCAGGCCAAGGGCGCGCAACTGCTCTGCGGCGGGAAGCGTCACGGCAGTGCGGGCAACGCCTTCCTCGAACCAACTCTGCTCACCGGCGTGCCCGGTGCCTCGCTCGGCATGTGCGAAGAGACTTTCGCGCCCGTCGCCTACGTGAACGTCTTCGACACGGAGACCGAAGCCACTGCGCTTGCGAATGATTCCACCTACGGCCTCGCCGCCTACCTCTTCACACGCGACCTGAGCCGCGCCTTCCGCCTGATGGAGTCGCTGGAGGCCGGGATGATTGGCATCAACGACGGCGTGCCCACCACGAGCAACGCGCCCTTCGGCGGCGTGAAGCAAAGCGGGTGGGGGCGGGAGCTGGGCGTCGAGGGGATGGAGGCGTTTCTGGAAACGAAGCATGTGAGTTTGGTCGTTTAGAGGAAGTATTCAGTGTTCAGTGTTCAGTCGGCGGTGAGTGGTCGGCGAGCTTTCTGAATACTGAACACTGACTACTTCCCCCGTTCCGCCTCCTCGCCTCAGCGGCTACCCGGTCTTCCGCTGCGCCAGGTTCTCCAGCAACTTCTCCGCACAGGCCTTCGCGAACTCAGGCGCGTTGATGGCGCAGTCCAGTTCCACCAGTTCAATGTCCTTTCGGAGGAACGCTTTCAACGCGGTGAACAGGATGCGGTCGGCGATGGGGTCGTGGAACTTCTGGCCAGCAGCGCTGATGACGCTGATGGCTGTGAGCGGCAACAGCACGGTGACGGGTGCGGTGGAGAGGTTCACCTTCTCGGCGAGGATGCGGCCCAAGTCGGCGCATTCCTCGGGCGAGGTGCGCATGAGCGTCACCTGCGGGTTGTGCTGGTAGAAGGTGCGGTCCTTGAACTTCGCCGGAACTGTCTCGGGTCCGCCGAAGTTGACCATGTCGAGGCAGCCGGGCGTGACGATGGCGGGCACGCCGTGGCGCGCGGCGGCTTCGCAGCGCGTGGGGCCAGCTCCGAGGATGCCACCAACCAATTCGTCCGCCCACTCGGTGGTCGTGATGTCGAGCACGCCAGCGACCATGCCGGATTCGATGAGCGACTCCATTGCGCGGCCACCCGTGCCAGTGGCGTGGAAGACGAGGACTTCGTAGCCAGCGGCTTCGAGAAGCTTCTTCGCGGCCTGCACGCAGTCGGTGGTGTTGCCGAACATAGAGGCGACGATAATGGGCTTGTCCTCGCCGGGCGGCGGGATGCTCTCGACCATGCCGCAGATGGCCCCGGCGGCGCGCGTAAGGATTTGGCGAGAGATGCGGTTGATGCCTGCGACATCCACGACGGCAGGGAACATGACGATGTCCTTCACGCCGACGTATTGCGCCGTGTTGCCGCTGGCGAGCGTGGAGACCATCAGCTTGGGGAAACCCAGCGGCAACGCACGCATCGCCGCCGTGCTGATAGCGGTGCCGCCGCCGCCACCGAGCGAGATGACGCCGTCAATGCGCCGCTCCGCCACGAGTTTCGCGAGCACGACGGGCGCACCCCGCGACATTGCGGCGACGGCTTCGCCCCGGTCCTTCTTGACCACGAGCGCGGTCAAGTCCGCACCGGCGGCTGCCGCGACTTCTTGCCGCGTGATGTCCGGCGCGAGCTTCGGGGCGTCGAGCGTGCCGGTGTCGATGACCAGCACTTGATGCCCACGTTGCTTGATGAGGTTCGCGACGAAGGCGTGTTCCTCGCCCTTCGTGTCCATTGTGCCCAGCACTGCGATGGTTGCCATAGGTGTGGGCGGAGCATAGCGACGACGCGCTGAAACAGGAGTGAAAAAATGACACCCAACAGCCCGGCACGACGTTCCCCCGCCGTTCAGTGGCCCCGAGGCAACTGCCCCGCGAAAGATGTGATACTTCGGAAATTCCTTTGCAGCCTTCGCGCCCTTTGCGGGAGGCTCCAGCGCAGCAACTCAATACAACCCATCGCGCGCCGAGCCGCCAACCCACCTTATGATCATCGTCCTCCGCCCCAAATCCTCGAAACGCGAAGAGACCGCCGTGCTCGCCGAAATCCGCCGGCTTGGCTACCGCCCGCACGTCATGCGCGGCGTCGCCCGCACTGTCATTGGGGCCATTGGCGACGAGCGCACGCATCACACGCTCGAAGCGCTCACCACGTTGCCGCAGGTCGAGAGCGTCATGCCGATTCAGAAGCGCTTCAAACTCGTCAGCCGCGAGGCGCACCCGACCAGCTCCACCATCACGCTGCCCAACGGTTGCGTCATCGGCGGCAAGGAACTCGTGGTGATGGCCGGTCCGTGCTCGGTGGAGAGCGAGACGCAGTTAATGACCACTGCGGAGGCCGTGGCGAAGGCCGGCGCGAAGGTGTTGCGCGGCGGCGCGTTCAAACCCCGCACCTCGCCCTACGAATTCCAAGGGCTGGGCTTGAAGGGCCTTAAACTCCTCGCCAAGGCGCGCAAGCAAACCGGCCTCGCCGTCATCACCGAACTCCTTTCCGAAGCCCACGCCGAGCTGGTCGCGGAATACGCCGACATCCTCCAGATCGGCGCGCGCAACGCGCAGAACTTCCAGCTCCTCATCGCCGCCGCGAAGACCGGCAAGCCCGTGCTGCTCAAACGCGGCCTCGCCATGAAGATCGAGGAATGGCTCCTCGCCGGCGAATACATCCTCTCCAACGCCAACCCCAACCTGCTCTTCTGCGAGCGCGGCATCCGCACTTTCGAGACCTACACGCGCAACACGCTGGATCTCTCCACCATCCCCATCATCAAGCAGGAGTCGCATTGCCCCATCGTGATCGACCCCAGCCAGGGCGCGGGCCGCGCGGACCTCGTGGTAGCCATGAGCAAGGGCGCGGTGGCCATGGGCGCGGACGCGTTGCTCATCGAGGTGCATCCCAACCCAAAGGAAGCTTGGAGCGACGGCGCGCAACAGCTCACCCTCGAAGGCTTCGCGAAGCTGATGCAGGACTTGAAACCCTTTGCCGCCGCAGCGGGCCGGGCCTGAGCAAAGGGGCGGGAGCTTGGGCGAGGCAAACCGCCAGCTTGGGAGCTGAAACCCGACGGTTTGCCGCCTAAACCCAGAGATTGGTTGGGCTGCCGGCGGCCTTTGAACCACTAACCTGAACCTTTGGAGCGCTAACTTTGACCTCTGAAGCACTAACTTTGACCTCTGAAGCACTAACTTTGACCTTTGGAGCACTAACCGGAACCTTTTCTGCGCTAACTTGTGGCTTTTTGACCACTTGGCAGGTCTTTGTGGGCAATTATTGCCGCCTTTGGATCGGAGCTGATGAAGTCGAGGCCAAGGTGGTCGCCAGTGAATGGGAATCCATCCCTTTAACCTGGATTCCGGCTTAGCGCCCTTCGCGCGAGGCCTCGGCTTTGAACTACAGGTTCTAAATTGGGATCAGCAGCCGAGGCGGGTGGGGTGCAAAATCGGGGGCGCTTTCCGCAGGGAGGGGTTGTTCAGCAGGGTTGATCGGGCTTAGTCTGCTTCGGCATGCAACCCGAGCGTTATACCGGCGAAGTGGTCTTCATCTACGCCTTCGACGTGGCCTACGACATGGTGCGGCAACCGGTCAAGGAGCTCCTTGGCCAGCCAGTCGCGCAGTTCAGCGTGGATACCAATAAACGCAGCCCTCGCCAGCTCTCCTTCTACCGCCCGCAGATGGTGCGCTTGCCGCCGCAGGAGCGCATCGGCCCGCTCGGCCCCGTGCGCTTGCACCGGACGGTGAAGCTCCTGCCCATCGGGGCTATCAGCATCACGGTCCACGTGCCGTTCGAGGTGAAGAGCCTGACGGAACTGGTGGTGTTCCATGACCTCCAGTTCAGCAACGGCTCGCTGCACGATGAGGTGAAGCGACTCGCCGAGCAGGTGCGCAATGAACTTCGCCCCTACTACATCCGGCCAGTGGAACCGTTGAGCGAGGAGGAGGCTTACACGGTCTTTTGCCTGCACTCACCGGCGGCTACGGTGCCGGAGTTCCGCGCAGAGGATTGGTTGGCGTGTCACCGGCGCGAGGTGGCGTCCATGCTCACGCAGGAGCACGACGTGCAACTGCTCTCCGACCAGGAGGTGGAGGAATCCACGGGGCGTTTCCTCAGCTACTATCGCGGCGACCTGGCGGTGGTGGATTGGGACGCGGCGCTGTTGCTGGATGACTCGCGGAACTTCGAGGAGACGCTCTACATCATGGAGCTGGCGAACGTGCAGCTCGCCGAGCTGGAAGCTTACGACCGTCTGCTCGACGACGCGCTCGAGCGCTCCTACCGCGACCTCTCCAACCAGCCCGCCCAGCGCCGCGCTCAGGTCGTCATGCAAGAGCTGCGGGAAATCCGCGTGGACATGGCGCGTTTGAGCGATGAGCTGTCGAACATCTCGAAGTTCTTCGGCGACTGGCATCTCTCACGCATCTACTCGACCCTCTCCGCGCGCTTCCACCTAGGCGAATGGCACCGGACGATTGACGAGAAGCTCCGCACGCTGGACGGGCTGTATCAACTGCTGAAGGCGGACCAGAACAACCGTTGGATGCTGATACTGGAAGTGACCATCGTGCTGCTCTTCGTCCTCGATCTGGTGCTGCTGGTGGTGGTGAAGAAGTGAGCGGGATGCGGGCCATCTCAGTTTCTTGCAAGCGCGGGAAGCAAGGGGCGCAGTGAAATCGTTGCCAACTAGGGAAACGCTGATTTAACCACGAATGGACACAAATAGACACGAATAGGCAGGGCAGAACCTAGCTTTCATTGGTGTTTATTCGTGTCCATTCGTGGTGAAAGGATTTGTTCAGCGTTTCCCTAGAGGCCGACTTCAATCTTTCCGGTTCGCTTCGGTAGGGAGGTAGCTTTTCGCAAATGCGGTGATGGCGTTGGCCAGTTTATCCGCCACGGCTCCGATGGCCTGCGAGTCGCGATAGTTCGTTCCCAGTTCCAGTTGAATCGCGTCGATGGTTCCGCCGGAACTGCTGCCGTGGAGGCCGACGGTGTGACCGCCGGAGTAGTTTGGACTTTCGGGATCGCTCGAGCCGACGGGTGGAAACACAGCGAAGCCCTGTTTGGCCAGTTGCCCAAACAGGCTCGGCTCACCGAAGACCGCCTCCCGACCGGACCGGTTGAGCAGATGCGAGACGGTTTTGCCATTCTGTGTGCCACGGAACACAACGCCCGGCTGAGTGGCCTGCCCGTGAATGTCGAGCACGACACCGCGCCCCCAGCGCGAAGTCACTTCCTTGCAGGCCGTGGCGATCGCCGCATGGTAGGCCTCGTAAGTCGCCTTGGCCGCCGCCGATTCAAAGGCATCCTGAGGGCGGCGATTGGCGTCGATGTATTTCCGATGAAAGCGCGCAATCACCACGTAAGGCCGCTTGCCCAGCTTCTGCTCCAAGGCGTCGGCCAGCTTCTCGGTGAGCGCATCCGTGTTCGCATCGGACCGGGGATTAAATCTGGATACGCCATCGCCCTTGCGCTCCGCCACGCCCGGGAGCGCCGCGCTGCCCCCGTGCGGTGCGGTAAGGATGATCGGCAGCCCACCGGCAGCGACCGTGATCGCGGCGTTTGAAGATACCTGCCTATTCGCCGCGGCGTCACCCGCACCGGAGGCGGCGCCGCTGGGGATCGGATCCGCTGCGGGCGCGGCAGCCATCATCGAACTGGCCATGAACGCGGCGAGGCAAATTCCCCGAAGGCGTGGTGGAAGGATTGTGTGCATTGGAGTGGTGGCAAGTCGGCGGGGCTCACTTTGGCTCATAATCAAAAGCGTGTCGTGCAGCTTTTTGGGTGCGCGGTAGCGCTGTGGACCGCTGTCGCATACCGCCGCTGCGGTGCCCATCGGATACGGCGAGCACGGGCTGTGCGTTGGAGATTCTGGACGCGCAACAACATGAAGTGCACGGTTGCCGTATTGGCACCGCAGCCCATTCTGAACCGATGATTCCAGTGTGTCTCCATTGCCCGCAGAACCAGCAGTAGCGCCCCACCATGAAGCACACATTCACACTCCTCACCGCCCTCCTGCTGGTAGCACCAGCCACCTTGCCAGCCGCCGAACCGGCCCGCCCCAACGTCCTCTTCATCCTCGCCGATGACCTCGGCTGGGCGGACACGACGCTTTACGGGCACACGAAGTTTTACCGCACGCCGAACCTCCAGCGGCTCGCCCAGCGCGGAATGCTCTTCACGCGCGGGTATTCGGCCAGCCCGCTGTGTTCGCCCACGCGCTCGGCGATTCTCACGGGCCTCAGTCCCGCGCGCACGGGCATCACCACGCCGAACTGCCATTTGCCGCAGGTCGTGCTCGAAGCCACGCCGGGCACCGCCGCGCCACCGGACAAGAAATCGATCCAGCCGAAGCCGCCGACACGTTTGAAGACCGAATACCGCACGCTCGCGGAATCGCTGAAGGACGCGGGCTACGCGACCGGGCATTTCGGCAAATGGCATCTCGGGCCGGAGCCGTATTCAGCGCTGCAACAGGGTTTCGAGGTGGATGTGCCGCATCACCCGGGGCCGGGACCGGCGGGTAGTTACGTCGCGCCCTGGAAGTTCAAGGACTTCGACCCCGACCCCGCTGTGCCGGACCAACACATCGAGGACCGCATGGCGAAGGAAGCCGTCAAGTTCATGGAGCAGCACAAGGACCGGCCGTTCTATCTCAACTACTGGATGTTCAGCGTCCACGCGCCGTTCGATGCGAAGAAGGCGCTCATCGAGAAGCACCGCGCGCGTGTGAATCCCGCCGACGCGCAGCGTTGCCCGACCTACGCCGCGATGGTCGAGAGCATGGACGACGCGGTGGGCACGTTGCTGGACACGCTCGACCGGTTGAAGCTCGCCGACCGCACTATCATCGTCTTCACGTCCGACAACGGCGGGAACATGTATAGCGAAGTGGATGGCGAGGTGCCGACGAGCAACCGCCCGTTGCGCGGCGGCAAGGCGACGGTCTTCGAAGGCGGCATCCGCGTGCCGTGCATCGTGCGTTGGCCCGGCATCACGACAGCCGGTTCGCGCAGCGAAGCCATCGTGCAGAGCAGCGATTACTATCCCACGCTGCTGGAGGGTCTGGGACTACAGCCCGCCGCCGGCCAACGCTTCGATGGCAGCAGCATTCTCCCCGCATTGCGCGGCCAACCGCTCACGCGCGAAGCGACCTTCACCTATTTCCCGCACGAGCCGGGCGTGCCGGACTGGCTCCCGCCCTCGGTCGTTGCCCACAGCGGCGATTGGAAGCTCATCCGCATCTTCCACGGCGGCGAGAACGGCGCGCATCGCCACCTGCTCTTCAACCTGCGCGACGACCTCGGCGAGAGGAACAACCTCGCCGCCAAGGAACCCGCCCGCGTGAAGCACCTCGCCGCGCTCATCGAGAAGTTCCTCGCGGATACGAAGGCCGTTGTGCCCATCGCCAATCCCAATTTCGACCCCGCGAAGTATCAGCCCGAGCTGGAAGGCAAGCCGGAGAGCAAAGCGAAAGGCGCAAAGAAGGTCGGGGCGAAGGCACCCGCTCTCACTGGTGTAAAACCTGACGCGAAGGCCGACAGCGCCGACCCGTTGCAAGGCTGGAAAGCCCGTAGTTGCACCGCCACGGTGAAAGCAGGCGTCGTCACCGTGACCGGCCAAGGAGCCGCGCCCTTTCTTGGGGTCGGCGCGGGCGTGAGTGGTCCCGCAATCGTGAAGTTCCGCGCGCGCTCGACCGGTGGTGGCCCCGGAAAAGTCGAGTGGCTGCCCGGTGCCGCTGCGTCGGCAGAAGCGAAGTCCACGCCCTTCACCCTCGCTCCCGGCGACTGGCAGGAACTCACCGTGGACATCCCTGCCACCGGCCCGCTTGGAATCCTCCGCCTCTATCTGCCCGCGCAGAAACAAGCAGTGGACGTGGATTGGGTAGAACTCAAGTGCAACGGCCACCCGAAGCGGTGGGAGTTTTGAACCCGCAAGTCTGCTGCTCGCCGCTCAATCTACGCTCCGCACACGCCATCTTTTTCAGGGTGAGCACGGAGAATTTTCAGTGTTCAGCTTTCCGGAACCAGTGTTCAGTCCCGCGGTCGTTGCCTCCGATTGAACACTGAACACTGACACTGTCGCCTCATGGCTCACCTCCACGAAAAGATAGACTTCACCGTTGCCATCTTCGTCATCCACGAGGCGAAGGTGCTGCTCATTCTGCATCGCAAACTCGGTAAGTGGCTGCCGCTCGGCGGGCACATTGAGCTGGACGAGGATCCCGAGATCGCCGCCTTACGCGAGGCGAAGGAGGAGAGCGGCTTGGACGTGGAACTCTACGGCGAGCGCCCGCCCACGACGGGGCCCGGCACCCGCGCGCTGATCGCCCCGCGCTTCCTCGACATTCATCGCATCTCGGAGACGCACGAACACATTGGCATGATCTACTGGGCGCGGCCCATCAGCGGCGACGTGACCCTGGCCACCGAAGAACACCACGACATCCGCTGGTGCAGCGCCACGGACCTCGACGCTCTTAAGCCGCCGATGACCAACGCGGTGAAGTGGTATTGCCGGCAAGCCTTGGATGAAATTCAGAATGCGGCTTGCGGCTTGCGGAATCCGCCTTTGCCGCTCTCCTGACCAGCGCGCGTCACCCCGCATTCCGCACTCCGCATTGCCTCCATGCCTCTTCGCAAAACTACCGGCTTCGTGCTCGCGGGGCTGAACACGCTCGCCTGCTCCTACTTCGGCAACTACGTCTTCTTTCTACTCCAGCAGCAGCACGGTTTCGGCGACCGCGAGAATCTCCTCACCTGCGCGCTGCACGGCCTCCTCTACGTTCCGGCAGCCTGGCTGGGAGGGCGCTTCGCCGAGCGGCGCGGATTGACGACCTCGATGAAGGTTGGCTTCGCCGGCATGGCCGTGGCGATGGTCGCCGGCGCGGGGTTAGACTCGCTGGCAGGCGTCTTCCTCACGCTCTTTGGCTGGACCATCGCGATGTGTTTCACCTGGCCCGCGCTGGAAGCCTTCGCCACCCACGGGGAGTCCGATGCGGGCACCAAGCGCATGGTCGGCATCTACAACATCACGTGGTCCAGTTGCGCGGGCCTGATGTATTTCGCCGGCGGCTCGCTGTTTGAATGGCTCGGACCGCGCAGCCTCTACTGGATTCCCGCCGGCATCCTCACCGGGCAGTTCGCGCTCACGCTCTGGCTGGAACATCTGCCCCACTCCCCTGCCCCGCCGTCTGCGCCTGCAGAACCGCATCACCCGGAGGAAGCAGCGCTTCACCAGCCCGTCTCACCGAAGACCTTTCTGAGAATGGCCTGGCTCGCCAATCCCTTTGCCTACATCGCCATCCACTCCTTCCTCGCCGTGGTGCCCGGTCGTTCGGCGGAACTGGGCCTGAGCATCGCGCAGAGCGGGTGGTTCTGGGCGGTGTGGTTCCTCGCCCGCCTGTGCACCTTCGTCCTGCTCTGGCAATGGGGCGGCTGGCATTACCGCTTCCGCTGGATGCTCGCCGCCTTCCTCGCACTCATCACCAGCTACACCGTGCTGTTGCTGGGCCAGTCCTTCGTCGCGCTGATCGCGGCTCAAATCGTTTTCGGCCTCGCCACCGGCCTCCTCTACTACGCATCACTCTTCTACTCGATGGATGTGGGGGAATCACAAGGCGAACACGGTGGCATCCATGAAGCTGCCATCGGGCTGGGCATCTGCCTCGGTCCCGCCGTCGGGGCTGGTGCGCTCTACCTCGCTCCCGCCCAACCGCATGCCGGGGCCTACAGCGTCACAGCGGTCCTCCTCGTAGGCTTGGCGGGGCTGATCGGGCTGCGGCTGAAGCGGTGACCCTTACTTTGCTTGTGCTCCCGGCCTGTCAAGCGGCCTTCACGCCACGCCTGTTCGGATCTTCTGCGTCTCTGAGTCCATTCGGCGGAGGTTGTGCTTGCCAAAGTGAGGCACCTCCCTAAATTGGGCCGCTCTTGTGGCTATGACACTCTTTGCTCTCGTTGGTTTGTTTGCTGCCGAAGCCGTTCCGGGCACCGGTAGCGGCGCGACTCCCCCGCCCATGTGGACGAATATCGTCCCGCTGGCGTTGATGATCGTGGTCTTCTACTTCCTGCTCATCCGCCCACAGCAGAAGCAGGCCAAGCAGCAGGACGAGCTGCGCAAAGCGCTGAAGAAAGGCGACAAGATCGTCACCACCAGCGGCATCCTCGCCACCGTCGTCGGAGTGAAGGAGAAGAGCCTGAGCATCCGCTCGGATGACTCAAAGTTTGAGATTCTCAAGTCAGCCGTCGCCCAGGTCGTCGAGGACTTCGACAAGGCCGACGCCGTCGCCGCCCCCGTCGCGAAGAGCTAATCCGCACCTCACTTTCCCTCCGCTTTTTCCCCGCCCATGCAACGCAATAACTTCTGGCGCGCCAGCCTCGTCCTGTTCGTAACCCTCTGGGCACTCTACGAACTCACTCCGCCCACGGACCGCAACCTCATTGACGTGTTCGAGGAGCGCGCGACCAAGAAAGGGGCGAACTTCGAAGCCATCGTCGCCGAGGCGCGTAAGTTGGATAAGCAGTTCCCCGAGCGCAATTTCTCCAATCTCCGCGACGCCATCGGCACGAACTCGCTGACTAATTTCATCGGCTTCAGCACCGCCGGCGAGCGCGACCCCAACCGCGCCATCCTCAACCGCCTCCAACGCGAGGCCTCCGGCAAGATCAAGCTCGGCCTCGACCTGCGCGGTGGCACGTCCTTCCTCGTCGGGCTGGACACCTCGAAGCTCGAAGCCACGACCGACAAGAAGTCGCTCGTCAACCAAGCGATCGAAGTCCTGCGCAAGCGCGTGGATAAGTTCGGCGTGGCAGAGCCCATCATCATGGCGGAGGGCGAAGAGCGCATCATCATCCAAATGCCCGGCTTGAACCAAGCCGAGCGCGACGCCGTGCGCGACACGCTCACCCGCCCCGCCTTCCTCGAGTTCCGCATGGTGCATCCCGAGAGCGACCGCATGATGGCGAGCGGCATCATGGCTCCCGGTTACGCGGTGCTCACACAGAAGCGCAAGGGCAACAACGGTCAGGAGTCGCTGGAGCGCGTGCTGGTGAAGGTCAAAGCCGAGCGTGGCCTGACCGGCAAATACATCGAACGCGCTGGCGTCGTCCGCGACCCCGTCTCCAACCGCCCGCAGATCACCTTCAAGTTCAACTCCGAGGGCGGCAAAATCTTCGGTGACCTGACCACCGAGCACACCCGCGAGCGCATGGCGATCGTCCTCGACGGCGAGCTTTACTCCGCGCCCGTCATCAACGAACCCATCCTCGGCGGCAGCGGCGTCATCAACGGCGATTTCGACCTCAAGGAAGCTTGGCAGCTCGCCAACGTCTTGGAAAACCCGCTGCAAACCCCCGTCCGCCTGCTCGACACCGAGGAGGTGGACCCGTCGCTGGGCCGCGACGCCATCCAAAGCGGCCTCTACTCCGCCATCGGCGGCACGGTCGCGGTGGCCGTCTTCATGGTGGCTTACTACATGGTTTCGGGCGTCGTTGCGGTCGTCGCGTTGCTGTTCAACAGCGTCATTCTGCTTGGCGTGATGTGCTCCGTCGGCACCACGCTCACGCTGCCGGGCATCGCGGGCATCGTGCTCACCGTCGGCATGGCGGTGGACGCGAACGTCCTCATCTACGAGCGCATCCGCGAGGAACTGGCCAAGGGCAAATCCCTGCGCGGCGCCATCGCCGCTGGCTACGACCGCGCGTTCGGCACCATCTTCGACTCGCACGTCACCACGCTCATCTCTTCCATCATCTTGATTTACCTCGGCACTGGTGCGGTAAAGGGCTTCGGCGTGACGCTGACCATCGGCGTGGCGTTGAGCTTGTTCACGGCGCTGGTCATCACCCGCCTGATCTTCGACTGGCTCCTGAGCCGCAACCTGATCAGCGAACTGAAGATGTTGCACGTCATTAAGGCAACGAACCTGGACTTCATGCAGTGGGCCAAGCCCGCGTTCATCGCCTCGTGGCTCATCATCGTCATCGGGTGCGGTTGGGGCCTCTTCGCGCGCGGCAAACAGGTCTTCGGGCCGGACCTCGTCGGCGGCGATGCAATCGTGTTGAGTTTCGCAAAGCGGATCGAGACGGACAAACTCCGCCACGCCGTTGCGGACCTGGAATTTGAATCCAAGGACGGCTCCACCGTGGTGAAGCGCAAAGTCGGCGAGCCGATGATCCAGTATCAGAAGAACAACGCCGCCAACACCGAGACCCTCCGCATCACCGTCCCCGCGCAGTCCGGTGAAGCCGTCCGGGCTGGGTTGGTCAAAACGTTCCCCGAGGCAAAGTTCGAGCTGAAGCAATCACGGCAAGTGGGTGCGGTCGTCGGCCAGGAAGTCATGCAGAGCGCCATGTGGGCCATGATTCTCTCCCTGTTCGGCATCCTGATTTACGTCGCCCTGCGCTACGAGTTCAGCTTCGCCATCGGCGCGGTGCTCGCCGTCTTGCACGACGTGCTTATGACCATCGGCATCTACTGCCTCACCTCGCTGTGGAGCGAAGGCCGGCAGTTCAACGCGACCAGCGTCGCGGCGATTCTCACCATCATCGGCTTCTCCATCAACGACACCATCGTCATCTTCGATCGCATCCGCGAAGACCTGAAGCTGGGCGTGCGCGGGACATTCCTGGAGCTGGTGAACAAGGCGCTGAACCAGACCCTGAGCCGCACCATCATCACCAGCGGCACGGTGTTCCTCGCCACGCTGGTGCTCTACATCTTCGGCGGTGGCGTTATCAACGACTTCGCCTTCATGTTCATGGTCGGCGTCGTCACCGGCACCTACTCCTCCATCTACATCGCCAGTGCGCTGGTGCTGTGGTGGAACAAGGGCCAGCGCCCGGACATCGGCGGCAACACAGTGGCCGTGGGCGTAGCGGAGACGGCGGGGGAAGTGCGGGTGGCGTGAAAGACGATGGCGGGGGGGATACCCGTGGCCAATGGCGCATACCCGATAAATGGCCAGTGACCAAGCTCCACCGACTCATGTTAGGCATTGGAAATTGGTCGTTGCTTGGGAATTGGGCATTGGGAATTCGTCATTGCTGAACGGTCATGCTCGGCCTCATCGAAATCACCGCGTGGCACTACGCTGGCTTCGTAGCCGCCGTGCTAGTGTTCCTTGCGTTGGACCTAGGGATCTTCCACCGCCAAGCCCACGTGGTGAAGTTCCGCGAAGCCCTCGCGTGGACCGCCCTGTGGTTCGCCTTGGCCATGGCCTTCGCTGGCCTCATCAAAGCCAACCGCCCCCCTGGCGAGGCCATAGAGTTCATCACCGGCTACATCATCGAGTTGAGCCTCTCGATGGACAACGTCTTCGTCATCGCGCTGATCTTTGCCTACTTCCGCGTGCCGCTGGCGCAGCAGCACCGCGTCCTCTTCTGGGGCATCATGGGCGCGCTGGTCATGCGCGGCGTGATGATCGGCGCAGGCGCAGCGCTCATCCAGCAGTTCCACTGGCTGCTCTACGTCATGGGTGCCTTTCTCGTTTATACCGGCGTCAAGATGCTCTTCGCGGACGATGAGGGCGTGCATCCCGAGCAGAACCTGTTCATCAAGCTGGCGCGGAAGCTCTTCCCCGTGACCCATGCGTTCGACGGCGACCGCTTCGTCACGCGGCTCGACGGACGGACGGCGCTCACACCCCTCGCTCTGGTGCTGGTCATGGTCGAAACCACCGACCTAATTTTCGCCGTGGACTCCATCCCGGCCATCTTCGCCGTCACGCAAAAGCCCTTCATCATTTTCACCTCGAACGTCTTCGCCATCCTCGGCCTGCGCTCGCTCTACTTCGTTCTGGCCGGGGCGATCGGGTTCTTCCGCTACCTGAAGATGGGGCTGTCCACCGTGCTGGTCTTCATCGGCGTGAAGATGCTACTCGCCATATGGGCCATCAACATCCCTTCCGGGGTTTCCCTCGCCATCGTGCTGGGCATCATCCTCCTCTCGATGGCCGCCTCGATCTGGGCCGCCCGCCGCGAGGGCAATCATCTGCCCGAGGACCAGCCAGCGGAACCACCTGCCTCGGCGGCCAAATGATCCGTCCCGTGCCGGCGCACTTGCAGTCGCCGTCCGTGGCGTGCGGTAAAACCGAGCGTCGGGGCGAGCCGGCGGCGCAGTTGACAGCGTGGAAAACCCGTCTAGCGTCGGGCCAACGCACCAACCCTGAGGCCCCCACCACCACCCCATGCAAGCTCACCGCTCGCCCTCGCTCCACCCCCGTCGTGAACCGCGCGCGTTCACCCTGATCGAACTCCTCGTGGTCATCGCCATCATCGCCATCCTGGCCAGCATGCTCCTCCCGGCCTTGTCGCGCGCGAAGGTCAAGGCCAACACCACCAAGTGTGTCTCCAACTTGCGGCAGCTCGGGATGGCGCAACTGCTCTACGCTTCGGATCACGACGAGATTCTTCCCTACGACGGCACGACGTGGCCGCAGATGTCCTTCATCGGCGTCTGGCAATTGTTGGATCGCTATGTCTCAACCAACAGCGGCTTCCACCGTTGCTCGGCGGACAAAGGGCTCCCGTGGAACTACGATTGGGTCCTGGTCAACGGCAGCGGCCTGACCACCAACCAATTGCCCTGCCCGGCCAGCTACTACTACCCTACGCAGTATTACTGGGACGATGCGGCGGCGAACACGCTCCGTAAGCGCCGGACCACCGAGGTCGGCTTTCCCTCGCAGAAAGTGATGATGACCTGTTACGCCGGACCGGACGCGTCTCCGCTCGGTGCCAAGATCATCGCCCACGGCGCGGAAGGCGTGCCGCTGCTCTTCGCCGACGGACACGCTGGCTACACGCTCTACATCAACGTGAACCCGACCGCTCCTTTCGGCCCATATAACTTCGACTGGACCGTGGGCGGTCTCGCGACCGGGAAAGACCTGAAGTAGTCCCCTGCCCCGCTCCGGGAATGGTGCGGGCCGGAGGGAGTAGGGCGAAGCCGGACCGCGCGTCCCCCGACTTGATTTTTCACCTGAGCCGGAGTTGATGAACAACCGCTAAGGCGTGCCTGGCCGGAAACTCGCGCTTTTGGAAGTGGGGCGAGGTGCCAAGGGTGGAGGCGGGGTGGCGCGAGGCCGGTTTTCCCAAGGGTCGCGCCGTCAGCGACGGCTACTTGTTCTGGGAATACCGCTGCGTGCCGGTGAGCAGGCCCAGCGCGGTCCCCACGAAGCCGACGAAGAAGAGATAGACGTTGAAGGCGGGGAGGTAGGCCCAGGTGCGCCAAGATTTCACCCGCCAGGATTCCATGTTGCTCAGATTACTGCCGACGAGGATGGCGAGCGCGGCGGGCAGGTTGAACTGTGGAAGCAACAACAGCGGCACGAGGCAGTAGAGATACTTGGCGAGATGATGCGTCCAGTGCCCCGCGTAAGGGATGCGGCGGAGGCCAAAGCCCCAGGTGCGGAAGAGCGCGCCGAAGGACTCGGCGACCTGATAGTGCTTCTTCACCAGATGCACCCAGCTCGTCTTCAGCGATTGGAAGTGGTAGTGGATGATCTCCACGTCGCTGACAAAGACTTCGCCCTTCTGACTCAAGCGCATGAAGAGGTCCATGTCCTCGCCGGCGAAGTGGAATTGCGCCGTATTGTAGTAGCCGATGGCTTGGTAAGTGTCGCGGCGGTGGAGATCGAATTTACCGCTGATGCCCTGCCGGATGCGCCCAATCCAGCGCGCCATCAAGACCTGGCCCCAGAAGTTATATTGCAGGAAGTTCGCTTCCGGGAGCGTGACCAAGGCGACGACGGAGACGCGGCCCGGAACTTCGTGCAGTTGTTGGAACATCCGTTCCAATGCGCCCCTGTCCTCCGGCACGCAGTCCTGCTGCATGTTCAGCACGTAATCGCCGGAGGCTTCCTTTGCGCCCAGGTTGTAGTCCCAGCTTAAGGCGACATCCACGGGGTTCTTCACGAGGCGCGTGCCGGGCGGTGGGTTGTCAATCGGCTTGGGGCTACTGTCCACGAGGATGATTTCGTAAGGGCGGAGGGTCTGAGCCTGAAGCGCGTCAATGAGGCGCGGCAGGTCGCCGGCCTTGCCGTAAATCGGAATGATGACGGAAATCTTCGGGTTCGCCGGGGCGTTGCTGCTCATGTCGTGAACCAGCGTGGGGGCTGGAAGGGGCGGAAGTTACCGGTTGAAAGGGACGTGTCGAGGGGAAAGGCGGGCGACGGATTGAGCTTGGGGCAACAGACCCGGTCCACAGCGAAAGCGCGGTAGGATCTGAGCTCTGCAACCAACCCTTCAAACTCGCTTCAGAGCTTCGCGGACTTGAGCGGGGTCGCCGTCGCTGCGGCCTTCTGCTTCTGGTAATCAGCGGTGAGGGCTTGCAGCTTCTTCTCCTCGGCGGCGAGGGGCTTGGTAAGTTTGTCTGCGGCGGACTTGGAGTTGGTGGCGAGCTTCTTGTTATCGGAGATGGCTTTGTCCAAGTCCTTGAGACGTTTGGCGAGCTTGTCCTTCTCTTCCTTGGTCGTGGTCTTGACCTTCTTCGCGGCCTTGATGTCATCTTCGGCTTGCTTGATGGCTCCCTTGGCGGATTCGGCTTCTGCGAGTAAGCGCTTCTGATCGTCCTTGTGCGCGGCGTAGTCTTCCTTCGCACGCCAGACTTGGGCGTAGAAGGCCCCGAGCTTCAGTCGGTCCACGCTGGACTTGGCGAGCTTGAGTTCGGCAGCCGCACTTTCAATGGCGGCTTGCGCGTCGGCCTGTTTCTTCGCAGCGACTTCCGCGGCAAGGTTGAGGGGACGCTTGGCGTTGGCGTCCTTGGCGGCTTCAAGGTCGGCCTTCGCCTTGATGGCGGCGGTGGTGGCTTCAGCGAGGGTGGCGCTCAACTTCGCCTGCCCAGCCTCGAGGTCGGTGATGCGTTGGGCGACCTGCTGTTGCTGCTCGGCAATGGTGGGCGGGTTCAGCGAGAGGCCGGAAAGCTCTTTGCCGTCGGCGGCGTCCCAGGCATAGACGCGTCCGGTCCAGTCGGTGGCAATGACGCGCTTGCCGTCGTAGGTAAGCGCGGCGCGGACGGGCACATCGTTGGTGATGGTGAAGGTCTTGCCCTTGGTTCCTTCCTTGTCCCAGACCGAAATGGTCTTGTCGCGGCCGGCCGTAACCATGAGGCCGTCCACAGTGAGACGGACGCTCACGGCGCTGTTGTGGGCGGCGGCGGTCTTGACCTGCGCACCTTCCTTGACGCTCCAAGTCTTGACCGTGCCGTCCTCGCTGGAAGTCACGAGCAGGTCCGGCGTGCGCCAAGCGACGGCGGTGATGGCTCCGCGGTGGCCGTTGAAGGCCTGCACTTCTTGGCCGGCCTCGGCGTCCCAGACGACCACGCCGCCGTTGCGGTCGCCGGTCGCGAGATAGGTGCTGTCGTGGTTGAACTCCGCGGCGAGCACCCAATCGGTGTGCTTCTTCATCTTGTGAAGCTGCTCGCCGGTCGCGGTCGCGTAAATCTTCACCAGCCGGTCGGGGCCGCCGATGGCGATCCACTTCTGATTCGAGGAGATGTCGGCCGCAAGGGCGACGTCGAGTTCATCCCCGGCCGTGAGGATACGCTCGCCGGTAGTGATGTCCCAGACGGCGACCAAACCTTTGTTCGCGCCACGTCCGCCGCCGGCGAGGATGAGCTTGCCGTTGCGGCTGAACTTGACGTCGTGCGGGTAACCCTCGGGGAACGGGAGCACGCCTGCGAGTTGCAAGGTGTCTGTGTTATAGATGAGCACCTGCTTCTGCCCGCCGAGCGCGACGAGCGGTGCCCATGGGCTGGCCGCCAACCCCGTGCTGGCGCTGGTGCGCACGGTGCGGACGACCGGCTCTAGCAGCATATCCCCAGGCATAGGCGGGGCACCCTCGGGCTTGCCGAAGGAAGCAGCGGTGAGGCTGAGGTCAATTTTGGGGCGGTTCGAGGCAATAGCTTTACTACCGGAATTCTCCAGCAGACCACCGGCAATCCACTTCTTAATCAGCTCAAGCTCCTTGTCCGCGAGCTTGCTTTTCGGGGGCATCGTCGGCTCGGCGGCGTGCGTGACGTTCTTATAGAGCGCAGAGCCATCCGGGTCCCCGCCAATGAGGCTGACGCCCGAGCTGCCGCCCTTCATGGTGGCTCCGAACGTCGAGAGGTCGAGGTCGGCCTTGGGCTTGTCGGCGTTGTGGCACTTGAGGCACTGGTTCTTGAAGAGCGGGAGAATGTGCTCGTCGTAAGTGACTTTTTGCGCGGAGGCAGAGGCGACGCCCAACAATAGAGCGCCCGCTCCCAAGAGGAGAGAGGTTGTCTTCATGGAGGTGAGGAGTGTGACCCACGCTCTCACGAGCGTGGCCACGAGGTTAGTGGTTGAAGATGAACTCCTTCGAGTTCAATACGGCCCAGAAAATGTCGTTCAGGACGACCGCCTTGTCGGCAGGCGTCTTGGCTTCCTCAAAGTAGCCGGCCAGCTTGGTCTGCTCTGTTTGCGTCGGCGGGCGGGAGAGGCTGCGCCAGTAGAACTCCTCGATGATTTGTTCGGCGCTCTTCCCTTCCTTGAGCATCGCTCCGGTGAGACCGCCGGCTTGAATCTTCGAGTTCACCGTGTCGCCGTTGAGAAGATGGAGCGCCTGGGAGAGGTTCGGCTCCATCTTCACTTCGCACGCACAGACAGTGTCGCGGCTGGCGCGGCCGAAGGTGGTGAGGAAGTAGGTGGTGGTGCGGCCGTCCACGATTTCCACGGCACGCGAGCCGTCGGGCAGGCCACGGAACTTGTTCTTCGTCGCAGTGACCTGAGTGATAGCGTCGAGGAGAATCTCCGCGCGAAGACGGCGGATGGAACCCTTGGCGAAGTTACGCGTGTCTTCCGCGTTCAGTTCGTTGGACTTGGGGGTGAGCTGGTAAGTGCGGCTGGCGCAGAGGTCACGCACGAGCTTCTTGAAGTTGTAGTTCGACTCAGTAAAACGCTTGCCCAACTCCTCCAGCAGCTCGGGATTCGAAGCCGGGTTGCTGATGCGCACGTCGTCCACCGGCTCGACAATGCCCTGACCGAAGAAGTGCGCCCAGACGATGTTCGCCAGGTTTCGGGCGAAGAACGGGTTCTGCGGCGAGGCGAGCCACTTGGCCATGACTTCGCGACGGTCCTGGCCCTCGTTCGGCTTACCGCCATCCATGCCGAGGAACTTCGGCGGGATGTCGCGGTTGCCAACCGGGTGGCGGACGCCACCATTACCCCGGTCGAAGACGACGGTTTCACGCTGGTCTTCGCCGGTCTTGCGGCCCACTTGGGCAAAGAACGCGGCGAAACCGTAGTAGTCATTCATCGTCCAGCGGTCGAAGGGGTGGTTGTGGCATTGGGCACACTGCATCCGCATACCCATGAAGACCTGCGCTACGTTCTCGGAGAGCTTCAGCACGTCGGTCTCGACTTTGTAGAAGTTCGCCGCCGGGTTGGCGAAGGTGCCGCCCTTCGCGGTGAGCAAGTCTTGCGTGAGCTTGTCGATGGGCACGTTCCGGGCGAACTGGTCCTTGAGCCAGTCGTAGTATTGGAGCGCGGACTTGTATTGGAAGGTATTGTTGTCGGTGCGGATTTGGAGCAGCTCGGCGAACTTCATCACCCACAGCTCGGTGAACTCCGGACGCTCCAGCAGCTCGTCCACCTTCTTCTCGCGCTTCTTCGCATCTTTGTCGGCGAGGAACGAGCGGACTTCCTCCGGCGTCGGCATCATGCCGGCGATATCGAGCGTCACGCGACGGAGGAACGTCGCGTCATCCGTCACCTCACTGGGCGTGATGCGAATCTTCTTCAGCTTGTTGTGAACCAGCGTGTCGATGTAGTTCAGTTCGGCAACCTTCGGGAAGGCGAACTTGGCATCGCTCGGGATGGCCAAAATCTGCGCCCCGACGGTGAAGGCGTCGAAGCGCGCCATCACGAAGGCCTCACCGCGTTTGTCGGCGGTTACGAGGCCGCTCTTCGTCACCTTGGCGCTCGTATCGTTATTGCTGACAAAGGATGCCGTCTTCGTCACGTCGCGGTCCGTGCCGTCAGAATACTTGGCGCGGACGGTGAACTGCTGGGCAGCGCCGGAGCCTTCCAACACCGCCTGTTTGGGGAAAATCTCGATGCTGGTGACCTGGGCGAGGCTCTTGGGGTCTTCGGGCGCGCCAGCTTCCAGCCACTGGAGGACCGTCTTGTAGAGCGGGTCGGTCGTCTCGAAGGACTTGCCCCCGGTGTGCAGCACGCTGCCGGTGGCCTTGGTGAGCAGGAGGCTTTCCTCGGGGAGCGCGAGGTTGACGCGGCGGCCGAGCATCTGGCGGGTGATTTTGCCATAGTCACCATCGGGATCGTAGCCGAAGAGCGAAAGGTGGAAGCCGTCCTTGCCGCGTGCCGAGCCGTGGCAGGAGCCGGTGTTGCAGCCGGCTTTGCTGAAGACGGGCATCACATCCAGAGTGAAACTGATGGCGGGCGTGAAGCCCGACTTCTCCACCGTGACCGGAACAGTGAGCGTCTTGCCCTCGAACTTGATCTGCAACTCTGTCTTGCCGTCCGCCACGGGGTGGATCGCCGCCTTTTCGAGCCGGGCGAAGGTCTTGTCCGCAAGCGCGAACTGCGCCTGTCCGGTCACGTCCTTCGTAGTGCTGTCGGAGTAAACGGCTTGCACCACGACGGTCTGAATGTCCACCTTCGAGGACAAGTTGATGTCCGGCGGATACACGCGGACATCCACAAGGTTCGGGGCGGCGAACGCGGCGAGCGGGAACACCAGCGTGAGGGCGGTGAGGAGGGTTCTCATGGGAAAGTAATTAATGATTAGCGGTTGCTGACTACTCCACTCACTTGCCGGGCTTTGCCGGGGTCTTTTGCATCGGCTTGGCTTCAGGCTTGGCCTCGGCCAATTGCTGACGGGTCGGGTCAATCCGCAACGCACCAGCGGGAGCGAAGGTTTGGGTCACGTCCTGGCCCTTGAGCTTCAGGTTCATCGCCACGAAGAGCGTGCGGTGCATGCCCTTGACGGCGTTCGTCGCGGTGGTCACGTCGAAGACGATTTCCTTGTCGTCCTTTGTGATAGACTTTGGCTCTGCGGTGGTCCCGGCGGGCAAACCCATGAGCTTCACCTCGGCGCGGCCCTCGAAGGGCGTCTTCTGGTCGAGCGTGCAGAGGAGCTTCACCGGCGTGCCCACGATGGTATTCGTCTGGGTGATTTTGCCGCCAACGAACGAGGGTGCGACTTCGAGGTCGGCCAACTGTGTGGAGGCGTAAGCGGTGCCGCCGCTGACCGTGGCGGAACCGAGGAAGGCAATCTTCCAGCTCTTCGTGGCCGCGCCGAGGTTGGCGTTGAGCTGGTAGTTGGCCGACTTCTCGCCCTTCGGGATGGTGATATCAGGAGTGCTGCCGGTGCCGGGCGGGTTGTAGAGGTTGATGACCTTGATGGGCTCGTCGAAGCCTTCCTTGCGCTCGACGAGGATTTTCACGTCCAACGAACCACTCTGCACCAGCGGCGCGCGCAGCGGCTCAATCGTGATTTTGAAAGGTAGTTCGTCCACCACGGCGACCGCGATTTTGTCCGTCCAAGTCTGGTAGTAAACCCCGTTGTTGCCGTCCTGCACGAGGTCGTAGTTCTGCCAGGTCACGCCCTTGACCGCGACTTTGGCGTCCGCTGGCGTGCGAATGGCGAGGTTGGCGACGCGGCCCGCTATGGGCGCGTCGGCCTTTGCCTCGAAGACGACCGGCCATGTGGTCTGGTCCTTTGGAATAGTCGCGGCTTGCATCGTGATGCCGGAGGGGAAGTTTTCCATGGCAAACTCCAGGTCGCTAACCTCGCTGGGCATATCCTTGCGGCGAATGCCTTGGAGCGAGGCGAAGCGGTTGCCGCGCGCCACGACGATGGACTTGCGGGTCTGCGCGTCGTAACGCGCGGTGTCAGCGATGAAAGTGGTCACTTCCGGCAGCACGGGCGTGAACTCGACGCGGTAGGTGCATTCCGGTCCGCCGTAGCCGAGATGGTCGGAAATCTTAAGGGTGAAGTCCCCGTCGCGTGGAATGGTGAAACGCACATAGCTGTCCGCGCCACCGGTGTCGTCGTTGCTGGTGATGGTCTTGCCATCGGCGTCGGCGACGACGAGCACGGTGTCGAGCTGCGAACGGATGCGGCGGGCATAGACGTTTATGTCGTAGGTCTCGCCCTTCTTGCCGGTGAAGCGATACCAGTCCACATCGCCCTTCTGATTGATAATGCCGTTGAAGGCGACGGGCAGCGCTGTCGTAGCGACCGTCGCGCTCTTCGCGTCATCGTTCGGCTCCTTTTCGTTCACGTTGCCGAACGGGGAGATGCGGACCGTGTTGAAGGACGGCGCGCTCAGCCCCTTGCGCTCGGCGACCACGCCGGACTTGAAGCGGTTCGGCTGAGGTAGGCTGAAGGTTTGAGTGAAGTCACCGCCAGCATCGCCAATGAACTTCACTTCAAGCGACTCGCCCGCCTTGCCGCCGGGAGGAAACACCGCGCTGGGCCGGGGGAAGCTACCGATGTGGACGCGATAGGGATTGCCGGACCCGCCGTAGCTGGTCTCGCGGACCTCGATGATATACTCGCCGTCCGCCGGGGCGACGATCGTGGCGTAGGCGTCCTGAATGAAGAGAGCGGTGTCGTCCGCCTTCGCCAGCACTTTGCCGCTCTTGTCGAGGATGGCAACGTAGGGGTCAAACATCGTGCGGCCCAAGCGCATACCCTCGACCTCGACCGAGATGGGGTCGCCCTTCTTGGCCTCGACGAGGTAGTAGTCCACGTCCTCATTGCTCACTGTGCCGAGAACCGTGGAGTTCATCGGAATCTTCTGCGCCTTGTCCAAGGTCGTGTTCGGCTCTTTCTCGTCCAACTGCGGGAACGGCCCGACCACGAATGTGCGCAGGTCGGAGACGCCGGTCTTGGTGCGGATGCGAATCTTGTGCTCACCCAGCGGGCAATCAGCCTCCAGCTTCACCCGCGCGAGAACGTAGCTATCCTTTACCTCCTTGAGTTCGAGAATCTTCACGCCCGGCTCGTAGAGCAGCACTTCCTCGGCGTCGGCGAGGCGCGAGCCGTTGAACTTCAACTCCACTTCCGTGCCTCGTTGCACCCCGTTGGGCGTGGTGTTTTGCAGTGACGGAGCGACCGCCCCGACGGTGAGCGCGGAGGCGGCGAGGAGGGCGAGGGCGAGGGTGCGGGTGTTCATCGGAGGCTCAGTTTTCAGTAGTCTGCGGTCAGTATCCAGTCGTGCGAAATCGCTCGGTCGTCTCTGCTTTAAGAACAACGGGGCAATGCCGTGTGCCGGACATTGCCCCGTCGGTAATCAGTTCGTCAGTCGGAAACCCATGCGCGCTTAGGCGAGCAAGTCCTTCTGGACGTGACCATCAAGGACAATGGCCTGCGGGCGGCTGCCCGGCGACATGAGCCGACGCTCCGGGTCAATGCCGATGAGGCTGTAAACCGTCGCCGAGTAGTCGCTGACCGTGAGCGGGTCGTTCTCCGGCTCCGCGCCCTGAGCGTCGGAAGATCCGTGGACGTAGCCGCGCTTGACGCCGCCACCCGCCATGACGATGGAGAAAACCTTGGGCCAGTGGTCACGACCAGCGGTCTGGTTAATCTTAGGCGTGCGACCGAACTCGGAGGTCACGTAAACGAGCGTATTGTCGAGCATACCACGCTCGTCGAGGTCGCGGATGAGGCGGGCGAACGCTTGATCGAAGTTCGGCATCTGGTTCTCCATCGCGCGCTTGATGTTGTCGTGGTGGTCCCAGCCGCCGTAGGTCATGGAGACGAAACGCACGCCGGACTCCACGAGGCGACGGGCAAGCAGCATCCGTTGGCCAGCGGTGTTGCGACCGTATTCGTCGCGGAGCTTGGTGGATTCCTTCTCAATGTCGAACGCCTCGCGGGCCTTCTCTGAGGAGATGAGGCTGTATGCGCGTTGGTAGAAAGTGTCCATGCCGTCGAGCGCGTCGGTCTTCTCCAGCTTGGAGAAATGCTCATCCACCGTGGCGCGCATCGAGCGGCGAGTGGCGAAGCGCTTGTCATCAATGCCGGTGGGCAGCGTCAGGTCACGGACCTTGTAGCCAGCGCTCGCCGGATCAGCGCCAAGACTGAAGGGCGCATACGCGGAACCGAGGTAGCCCGTGCCGCCATTCGCGGTCATGGAGGGAATCGCCACGTAGGGCGGCAGGTTTTGGCGCGGTCCGAGTTCGTGCGACACCACGGAGCCGAAGCTAGGGTAAACCAGCGCCGGGCTGGGGCGAACGCCGGTCATCATGTTGTGCGTGCCGCGCTCGTGCGCCGCCTCGCCGTGGGTCATGGAGCGGACGACCGTAATCTTGTCAGCGACCTTCGCGGTCTCCTTCATCAGCTCGGAGAAGTAAACGCCGTCGAGCTTGGTCTTAATGGTGCCCATCGGTCCGCGATACTCGATGGGGGCATACATCTTCGGGTCGAAGGACTCCTGATGTGCCATGCCACCGGGCAGGTAGATGTTGATGACGTTCTTGGCCTTGCCTTCCTTGGAGGGCGTCGCTTCGTAAGCCTGCGCCTTCAGCGCATCGCCGAGCGTCAGCCCGAGCGTGCCGAGCGCGCCGACCTGTAGGAAGTTGCGGCGGGAGGTGTAGAAGGAGTGGTCAGCCGAGTTGCACCAAGTGGGTTTCTGATTGCTCATAAGGTAAAAATAATTCGCGACGCAGGGGTGGACGGCAACGGGCGGGGGCACTATTCGATGCCAATCCGAAATTTCTAAAATAGTTTTCGCGCCCGGCTCCAACGCCACTCCAACCGACTGCGCGTGGCCTCGGTCAGTTTGAATGGTTCGGCGATCCGCAGCCCCTCCACCCAGAAAATCCGCCCATCTACCGTCTCCCCCACGATTAGGCGACGGCGGGCAGCCGCCGGAATCTTCGCGTTGGTAAAGAGGTCTTGCAACTTGACCGACTTCGGCAACCCACTCGGTTGGAAACGGTCGCCGGGCCGCCAGTGCCGGAGCAGGACGCGCGGGCCGACTTGGTCCGCGTCGAAGCGCTCGCGGTTCGGCACCGCTCGAACCCCAGTGCGCGAACGGCGGGATTGGATTCGCCACTCCAAGTTCACCCCGGCGAAAGACTCGGTCCCGCGCTTCCCCCGCAATTCCACCACTTGAGCCGCTTCGCTCGGCACCGTCGCCTCCGCGCGCTCGAACGACACGACACCCGACGATGCCGCCCGCACCAACCAACCGTCCTGCCACGAATGCTTCACGTCCGGCTGCAGCCGGAGCCGCTCCACCAGCTCGAAGTCAGCCGCTAGCCCCAGCCGCGCGAGCTCGAGACACACACACTGCCGCTGCACCGACACGGGCAATTCCCCAAACCCCGTCTGCCCCGGCCCCTCCAGCCAAACCTGCGCGACCGCTTGCCCGAATTCCGCCTCCGCACCGACAATTTCCATCGTCCGCAAAACCGCGCGCTCCACTCCGGGCTGGTAGTCCTTCCGCAGCAGCGGCAGCAACTCGCGCCGAATGCGATTGCGCAGCATATCCACCGACGCGTTCGAGGCGTCCTCGCGGTAACGAAGCTTCTCCACCCGCGCGAACTCCACCAGCGCCGCCTTCGACTGGTCGAGCAGCGGACGAATGAGCGCCACCGCCTTGTCCGCCGGCGAAGGGCTCCGCCACTTCATCCCTGCCAGCCCCCCCCCTGCCCCGCGCAGCAGGCGCAGGAAAAACAGTTCCACCTGATCATCGGCGTGATGCGCCAACGCGACGGTGCACAGCCCCGACTGCTTCGCCATCCGCGCGAGAAACTCATGCCGCAGCTCGCGCGCCGCCATCTCCACGGACCAGCCCCGTTCGCGCGCCAAGGCCTGCACGTCCCCGCCCTCCACAGCGCATTCCAACCCCAGCCGCCGCGCCGCCTCTTTCACGAACCGCGCATCGCCCTCACTGGCCGCGCCGCGCAACCGATGGTTGAAGTGCGCGACCCCCAACCGCCAGCCCTGCTCCGGTGCCAGCGCGTGCAGCACGCGCAGCAAAACCATCGAATCCACGCCACCGGACACCGCCACCAGCACGCCCGCGCCCGCCGGGAGCAACCCGCGCAGGTGGAGATTCGTCGCAACTTGGTTGAGGAGCGGAGACACGGTGTGATGCTACGTCTGAGCCCGGGTTTCACAAGCCGATTGGGCGACGCCGCGCGCCCGTGGTCTTGCCACCGAGCACGCCGGGGGAACGGGCGGACGTTGCGCGCGCCGGACAACGCGCTGGCCGACGCCTTGCGCAACCTGGAGCCGCGCCGCGCCGCGTTGGGCGGAACTCGCCGGATCATCAGCCCGCCCGGTCAGGGAACGCGCACCGAGGTGGAGTGGCCGGGGCAGACGGCGAAGCAGTCCAGCGTTTGCCCGTCTCGGAGCATTTCAGACTCGGGGCTGAACATATCCGCCGCATTGCTGCCCCAATTCCCCATCCCCTCCCTCTCCTCCCCCATTCCCTATCTCCTATTCCCAATTCCCTTGGAAATTTCAGACCGGCCTCGCCACCGTCATCGGCGCACTCGCCTTCTCGTGGCCCGACGCCGTCTTGACCACCACCACCATTGAGATTTTCGCCCCCGGCTGCGTGAGACCGAAGTTCGTCACGAACTCCCGAGGCGCATCCGGCGCGTTCGAGGCGATCACCTGCGCATCATCCGACTTATAGACCGGACCCGAGTTCCCGCGCAGCTCGTAAGCCGCCACATCCGGTGCCTCGCTCGCGTCATACACCGTCTTAGATTGGTCCGGTGCCACGAACACTGCGCTCGCGTTCACCGCATCCGGCGTGCTCCCCGCGTCCGGCGTCAGCTTGGGCATGGATTCCAGCAACGGCACATTGTTCGGCAACCGCGCCGGCACGGACAACCGGTAAAGCTTCAAGGAATCATAAATCACCCCCATCTTCGCATCCCGCAACTTCCGCTCAAACGACAAATCATGCTCGCGCTGCTGCACATCCGCGAAGGCATCTCGCAACTGCCCGAGCAAAGTCACGAACCCCGCCAAATCCAACCCCCCATCCAGCACCAACGGCAGCACCATCCCCGGCGGAGCCACCTGCGCATTCACCTTCGCCCACAGCGACTTCATATCCCGCAGCGGCTCCGTGAACTTCTCCTCTCCCTCCGTGATGCCCGGAGCCTTGGGCCGCGCATTCGCCAGCGCCGTCCCGCCGAAATAAGCCTCCACCACCCCATTGAACTCATTCAGCCGCGCCAAAATCGGTTCCTTCTTCAGCAACAAAGCCCCGCTGGCGATCTCCACCTCGTTCAACTTCTCCTGCACCCCATCCAACAGCGTCTGCAAATCATTCCGCAGCGTGATCAACCCCGCCCGCGCCAAAGCCGACTTCAGAATCAGCGGCTTATCCTGCGGCAGCGCCACATTCACATCCCCCCAGTGCGCGAGAAACTCGTTGATGACCGGGACATAGCTGGCATTCGATTGAATCGGCATAGGAGGGAGGAGTTAAGAGTGAAGAATTAAGAGTTAAGAATTGGGGCGATGTGAGTGCGGGAGCACCAAATTGGCGCGGAGTCTGATGGTTTCAGAATGGGAACCGGGCTGCATGCGAGACGAATAGCGCGTCAGAGGGTGCGATGTCAACTGGATTCCCTGATTTTGTGCAAGCATCGCGTGTTTTAAAGGAGGGACCGCGTAAGTTAAGGCAATCAGTGCGTGAGTTTATTGCCAAAGTAAAAAAGGAAAGCCCATCAGCGCCTGAGCAGACTTCTTCCGTTTGCAAGTGAACTGGACTGGTTAATAAGGGATGGTTCACGGTTACTGGTTGCAGGATATTATTTAATCCGAATGCTATCTTGCGCACATTATGGTCGGTTTTCGAGGATTTAACCCATTTCGCCAGCGCCGTAGCAGCTTGATGATCGGCTGCACCACCCACCTTCCAACCCGGAGGGTTGTCGGAACTTAGCCGGGGGCAACGCCCCCGGAATGGCAATTCGATCCTGCGCACCCCGGCAGGGGTGCGGGAGACTCCCCGCCCGCCCTTTTCACCCCGACGAGCCATCCGTTCCGCCGCCCCTACCGGGGCGGAGGCTAGATGTGGTCTGCGACCGGGGGTGTTACCCCCGGCTAAGTTCCGGCAACCCTCCGGGTTGGCCTGAGCGCGGGTCGGGCGCACCTGTCCCCAGCGCGCCGCTGGACCTTTCGGCCTCCCAACCGGCGCGCTGGGACAGACGCGCCCTACCGCCGATCTATTTTTTAGCCACAGATGGAACACAGATGAAACACGGATGGGAAAACGCCGTGAATTCACGAGCGGGCGGCGTGATGACTCCCTCTCCCTTGGAGGGAGAGGGCCGGGGTGAGGGTGAGGACGGGCGGAGTTTAAGGGCGAGGGGTTGCCAACGAACGCAGTGGCCTTTCTCCCTCACCCCTGCCCTCTCCCGCTGGGAGAGGGAGCCACGTAGGCCGCGTCGGGAACTATCGGACGGGGTGGATGGCCGGGCGCAGTAGGGGTTCGTGGAAACTTCACTCCTCATCGGCTGCCCTTGCCTTATCTGTGTTTCCTCTGGGTTCCATCGGTGGCTAAGAAATCCCCAGTCCGGTGTGGATCTCGGCCAGAAGGCCCTGCGCCAGCTTCGTTTTACGATGCTCCACACCCCACTTGGCCAGATACCCGCGCGCCACCCGTGCCGCCAGCGGCTCCGCCCCGGCCAAGTCGCCTTTGTCCGACAGCAGGATGGCCAGATTGTTCAGGCTCCACAGCGTATCGGGATCCTCCGGCCCAAGCGTGCGCTCTCTCGTTTCCACCGCGCGGCGATATAGCGTCTCCGCCCCGGCTAGGTCGCCCTTAGCCTTCACCAGGTCGGCTAGCTTCGTCAGTCTCCACAGAGTGTCGATGTGCTCCGGCCCCAGCGTGCGCTCGTAGACTGCCAGCGCGCGGCGATACAGCAGCTCCGCCCCGGACAAGTCGCCCTTGGCCTTCAGCAGTTCGGCTAGATTCTCCAGGCTCGTCAGCGTGGTGGAATGCTCCGGCCCCAGCGTGCGCTCGCTCGTTTCCAGCGCGCGGCGAAACAGCGGCTCCGCCCCGGCCCAGTCGCCCATTTTCTTCAGCAGGTCGGCCAGAGTGTGCAGGATCCTCATCGTTTCGGGATGCTCCAGCCCTAGCGTTTGCTCTTGGGTTGCCAGCGCGTGGCGATACAGTAGCTCCACCCCGGCCAAGTCGCCCTTGGCCTTCAGCCGGAGGGCTAGATTGTTCAGGCTCATCAGCGTGTCGGGCTGCTCCGGCCCCAGCGTGCGCTCCTGGGTAGCCAGCACGCGGCGCAACAGCGGCTCCGCCCCGTCCAAGTCGCCCTTGCCATACAGCAGGGCGGCCAGAGTGTGTAGGCTATTCAGCGTGTCGGAATGCTTCAGCCCCAGCGTGCGCTCTCTCGTTTCCAACGCGCGGCGATACAGCGGCTCCGCTCCGCTCAAGTCGCCCTTTTCCGCCAGCAGGCTGGCTAGATTGATCAGGCTCCCCAGCGTGTCGGGATGCTCCGGCCCTAGTGTGCGCTCTCTGTTTTCCAGCGCGCGGCGATGCAGCGGCTCCATCCCGGCCAAGTCGCCCTTGGCCTTCAGCAGGGCGACCAGCTTGTCCCGTATCTTCAGCTTTTTGGGATGCTCCAGCCCCAGCGTGCGCTCTCTCGTTTCCAGCGCGCGGCGATACAGCAGCTCCGCCCCGGTCAAGTCGCCCTTTTCCTCCAGCAGGCCTGCCAGAGTGTGCAGGCTATCCAGCGTGTCGGGATGCTCCAGCCCCAGCGTGCGCTCTCTCGTTTCCAGCGCGCGGCGATACAGCAGCTCCACCCCGGCCAAGTCGCCCTTTTTCTCCAGCAGGTTGGCCAGATTGTTCAGGCTCGCCAGCGTGTCGGGATGCTCCATCCCCAGAGTGCGCTCTCTGGTTTCCAGCGCGCGGCGATGCAGCGGCTCCGCCCCGGTCAAGTCGCCATTGGCCTGCAGCAGGGCGGCCAGAATGTGCAGTCTATCCAGCGTAGCGGGATGCTCCGGCCCCAGCGTGCGCTCACTCGTTTCCAGCGCGCGGCGATACAGCAGCTCCACCCCGGCCAAGTCGCCCTTGTCCGACAGCAGGATGGCCAGAGTGTGCAGGCTATCCAGCGTGTCGGGATGCTCCAGCCCCAGCGTGCGCTCTCTCCTTTTTAGCGTGCGGCGATACAGCGGCTCCGCCCCGGCCAAGTCGCCCTTGGCCTTCAGCAGGTTGGCCAGATTCTCCAGGCTCGTCAGCGTGGCGGGATGCTCCGGCCCCAGCGTGAGCTCGTAGGCTGCTAGCGCGCGGCGATACAGCGGCTTCGCCCCGGCCAAGTCACCCTTGTCCTTCAGCAGGTTGGCCAGAATGTGCAGTCTATCCAGCGTGTCTGGATGCCCCAGCCCCAGCGTGCGCTCTCTCGCTTCCAGCGCGCGGCGATACAGCGGCTCCGCCCCAGCCAAGTCCCCCTTTTCTTCCAGCAGGCCGGCCAGCTTGTCCCGTATCCTCAGTGTTTCGGGATGCTCCGGCACGAGCGTGCGTTCGCGGGTTTCCAGCGCGCGGCGATACAGCAGCTCCAACCCGGCCCAGTCGCCCATTTTCTTCAGCAGGTTGCCCAGATATTTCAGGGTCGCCAGCGTGTCGGGATGCTCCGGCCCCAGCGTGCGCTCTTGGGCTTCCAGCGCGCAGCGATACAACGACTCAGCCTCGTCCAAGTCGTCCTTTTCCTCGTCCAAATCGTCCTTTTCCTCGCCCAAGTCGCCCTTTTCCTCGCCCAAGTCGCCCTTTTCCTGCAGCAGGTTGGCGAGAGTGTTCAGGCTCCTCAGCGTGTCGGGATGCTCCGGCCCCAGCGTGCGCTCGCGGGCTGCCAGCGCGCGGCGATACAGCGGCTCCGCGCCGGCCAGGTCGCCCTTGTCCTTCAGCAGGCTGGCCAGATTGTTCAGGCACGTCAGAGTCTCGGGATGCTCCGGCCCCAGCGAGCGCTCTTGGGCTTCCAGCGCGCGGCGAGATAGTAGCTCCACCCTGTCCAAGCCGCCCTGGTCGTTCAGCAGATTCGCCGGATTGTTCAGGCTCTCCAGCGTGTCGGGAGGCAGCTCGGCGGCGGGTTGGTTCAAGCCGGCCACGGCGTCGTTGGCGAGAGGGCTGGGTTTCATAATCAGATTCCTGCTACGGCTGAGCGTGAAGTCTGCGCAACTGCGCACGGGCTGCAACGGGAAAATCACGCGGACCGCACTGGGCGTGTCTCCCAACGCTTGGCTGCTTGCTCCCGGCTCCGCCCCGCCTGCCGGCGGTGCCTGCCCGCTCGGTGCCCACATGTTCGCGGCGGTGCACTGGACAGCAAGAAACTCAATCATCGGCGGGGCGAATTCGCTGGGCGGCATGCTCATCGGCTGCTCGGCGGCGAACTGCTCCCGCCCACTGGCAGCTACGTCCCCAGCTTCACCATCGCTGGCTCGACGCCGCTCGTCGCGTTGAGGGTCATTCATTTGCTTGTGTCGAAGCTCGCCCCCGCCAAACTCCAACCGAAAAGTCATTACCAACATGAACCGCTTCCTCACCCTCGCCGCGACCTTGCTCTCGCTCACCGCGCTGCACGCCGCGAGCAAACCCAACGTCCTCTTCATCGCGGTGGATGACCTGCGGCCCGAGCTGGGTTGCTACGGGAACAAGGTGGTCAAGTCGCCGAACTTGGACCGGCTCGCGGCGCGCGGGATGGTGTTCAACCGGGCCTACTGCCAGCAGGCGGTGTGCAGCCCGTCGCGGACTTCGCTGCTCACCGGCCGCCGGCCGGACGCGACGAAGGTCTGGGATTTGGTCACGCACTTCCGCGTCGCGTTGCCGGACACCATCACGCTGCCGCAGCACTTCAAGGCGAACGGCTATCACACTGCCGCCTTGAGCAAGGTCTATCACAAGGGCTTCGAGGACGGGCGCTCGTGGAGCGAGCCGCATTGGTATCCGCAGGGCAAATCCGTGGACACGGACCCGGTGGACTGGACCAAGCAAATCGTCACGAAGCACGCCACGACGGTGGAGGAATACGGCAAGCGCGTCGCCCCTGCCGCCAACGACGCGCCCACCAAGCGCGCGAACGGCAAGGACGCCAAGACCGGCCCCGCCTTTGAAGTCAGCGCGAAGGCCGATGACCAGTTGCCCGACGGCGCGACCGCTGCCGAGGCGGTGAAGCGGTTGCACGACTTGAAGGCGAAGGGCCAGCCGTTCTTCCTCGCCGTCGGTTTCCTGAAGCCGCATCTGCCCTTCGTCGCGCCCAAGAAGTATTGGGACCTCTACGACGCGAACCAGATTCCCGTCCCCGCGTTCGACAGGTTGCCAGCGGGTGCGCCTGAGTTCGCCGGCCACAACAACAGCGAGTTGCACAACTACCTTGGGGTGCCGAAGGAGAATCCGATTCCCGCCGACTTCGCCAAGCAGCTCCGCCACGGCTACTACGCCTGCATCAGTTACACCGACGCGCAGGTGGGCCGCCTGCTCGACGCGCTGGACAAGGAGGGCCTCGCCGACAACACCGTCATCGTCCTCTGGGGCGACCACGGCTGGCAGCTCGGCGAGCACGGCCTCTGGCACAAGCACACGAACTTCGAAATCGCCGCGCGCGCGCCCTTGCTCATCAGCGTGCCGCACGCGAAGACCGCCGGGCAGAAGTGCAATGCCCCCGTCGAGTTCGTGGATGTTTACCCCACGCTCGCCGACGTGTGCGGCCTTGCCATTCCCGCTGGGCTGGATGGCAGCAGCTTGAAGAAGTTCATCGAGAATCCCGCCGCCCCCACGACCAAAGTCGCCATCAGCCAATACCCGCGCAACGCCGGCCCGAGCGGCGGCTCCGTCATGGGCTACAGCATTCGCGACGACCGCTGGCGTGCCACCTTCTGGCGCGAGCGAACCGGCTCCAAGATTGTTGCCACTGAACTTTACGACGAGCAGAACGACCCGACGGAAACCGTGAACCTCGCCACTAAACCCGAGCACAAGGCCGTCATCGAATCGCTCTCCAAGCAGCTGCCGCCCGTCGTCTCAGACACGCCGGCTCCCAAGGGCAAGGCCAAGAAGGGCAAAGCCGCCGAGGGCAGCCCCCCGCCGCCTGCGAAAGCCGCCGCTGCGGACACGACCGCGCCCGAAGACCGCGCCGCGAAGTTCGCCCGCCTCGACACCGCCAAGGCCGGCAAGCTCACGCGCGCCGAATACAGCAGCCGCCAGTCTGATGCCGACGCAGCCGGTGCGCGCTTCGACAAGTGGGATGCGAACAAGGACGGTTTCCTCACGCGCGACGAGTTCCTCACCCAAGGCGGAAAGAAATAAGCCGATGAAACACCTTGCCCTCCTCCTCGCGTTGCTTTGCCTGACGGGCTGCTCAGCCTCCGCCGCGCCCGCCAAGCCCAACATCATCTTCATCCTCGCCGACGACCTCGGCATCGGGAACGTCGGCTGCTACGGCGCGGACCACTACAAGACGCCGCACATTGACAAGCTCGCCAGCGGCGGCACGCGCTTCACGCACTGCTACACGGCGGCGTTGTGCGGGCCGTCGCGCGCCTTGCTCATGACGGGCCGCTACGCCTTCCGCAACGGCTCCTCGAATCAAGACGCCTGCATCCGCATGGCCCCCGCGGAGATTTACACCCCCAAGCTCTTCAAGTCCGCCGGTTACGCCACCTCGTGCATCGGCAAGTGGGGGCAACTTCCCGGCGAACCGGGCGACCACGGCTTCGATGACTTCCTGCGCTTCAACGGCAGCGGCGTTTACTGGAACAAGAAGGACGGCAAGCCTGAGCCTTACCGCGTGAACGGCCAGAACAAGAAACTCGGCGACAAGGAATACATGCCCGACCTGTTGCACGAGCACCTGATGGGGTTCGTCAGGAAGCACCAGGCCACGCCCTTCTACATCTACTACTGCATGTCGAGCGTTCACGGCGAACTTCAGCCCACGCCCGACAGCGCGCCCGGCAGCCAAGACCTCATGGCCGACAACATCGCCTACATGGACAAGCTCGTCGGCAAGCTCGTCGCCGGACTCGAAGCACTCAAACTGCGCGAGAACACACTCCTCATTTTCATGGGCGACAACGGCACCGGCAAGGCGCAGGCCCCGGCCGCCACTATTCGTGGGCGCAGCCTCTCCGGCATGAAGGGCACCATGCTCGAAGGCGGCGGCCACGTGCCGCTCATCGCCAACTGGCCCGCCCGCCTGCCCGCCGGCAAAGTCTGCGCCGACTTGATTGACTCGACCGACTTCATGCCCACCTTCGCCGAACTCACCGGCGCGAAGCTGCCGGAAAAAACCCTCTTCGACGGCCGTAGCCTTGCTCCCCAACTACGCGGCGAACCCGGCAAGCCGCGCGAGTGGGTCTTCAACCAACTCGCCGCCATGTGGTATGTCCGCGACGCTGGCTGGAAGCTGAACGAGAAGGGCGAACTCTTCGACATGGGCGACGCGCCGTTCACGGAGAAGCTCGTCGCCTCTTCCGCCGACACCGACGCCGCCAAAGCCGCCCGCACCCGCCTCGCCGCCGTGCTCGCCCAGCTCAACCCCGCCGGCGGCATCCCCGACGACGGCGACGGCACCGGTCGCCACGCGAACAAGGACAAGAAGAAGGCGAAGGCGAAGAGCGAAACTCCCGCAGTCCCTGCGCCCAAGACTTCGCCAGAGCCGAAGCTCTGAAGCGGCATCCGCCAAGCTCCATTTACCCGCCCGCACCCGCCGCTTGCATTCCCTCCCTCTTCGGCTCGAACGGGGAGTGAACGCACGAGCCGCAGCGGCTCCCGATTTCAGCCCCTGAACCCGGGGGCGCGCTGCGCGCGGCCTCGTCCAACCAAACCGAACGAAGCCGGCCACCGGTCAGCCCTACCAGGTTCATGAGCAGGGCCGGGGTGAGGTGTCGGATGCCGTGAACGGTCGGCGAGGTCGGGCGCGGCTGTCCCCAGCGCGCCGTCAGACGTTCGGATACCCCACCGGCACCGAGGGCCGCTTCTCGAAACACTTCGACAAAGACGGCAACCCCTCCCCGCTCCTGCTCGAAGCCAAGCAAGACCGCCTCGACAACTGGCGCGTCCTCCAAGAACTCGCCGGCATCATCTGAGCCAACGCTGGCCAACGAATCACCAAAGCCCCGGTCGCAAGACCGGGGCTTATTAATTCTCCCTCTCCCCTCATCCGATGAAGGGAGAGGGCGCCAGCGTGTCGCGGTCCCAGCCATTCCACCGAATCCCATCGGTAGGTGGTATTACCGTGGTGCAGGCGGCGGAGTAGGGACGCGCTGCGCGCGTCCTGGTAAATCTGAATGGTGGGACGAGGCCGACCACAGGTCAGCCCTGCCGGGGAGTCGGCTCTGGCTATCGAGCGAAGTGCGAAGTGCGCTCGTGCTGACTATGTCCCCACGAAATTTTCAGTGGCTTGCGCACTTGAGATACAAAAGACGTGGAACGAGTAGCACTACTTTTGTTCGTTTCGGCGGAATTGCGATTGTTTCGCCACGGAGTTGGCGGGGCGTTGGCGGGATGGAGATAGCGCCGCTTCTTGCCGCCCGGTTGAGCGGTCGTGGTCGGTCATGCGTGTCTTGTCCGACGCGCGGCGTTCACGCCGCTTCACGGTCCGAACCTATCAGGCCGTCCACGTCCGCTCCGGCACCCCATGCGGAAGCGGCATCAATGCCGCGCTCCTCTTTGGCCCGACAGCCGGTCAACTCGTGTGTGGGCTATGCCAAAGCGGGCGGACACTCCGCCTCAATGCACATGCTGAAAAGCGGCGTGCTTGGCGTCTGGGCGCCGGGCTTGGCGCGGAGTTTGCGCGGCGCGCGCGGCTGAGAGCACCAGCCAACCGGCGAGGAACGAGAGAAGCGCGCGTTTCATCATTGCGGACGCTTGTGCAATGGTCCGCCGCTCGCTTCAACGCCTCGCGCCGCCAACCCAACCGACAGCCGCTGTGCGAAGGGGTATGCCGACCGGGAGCCTGTTACTGGATAAAAAGAAACTGCTTCGTATTGAGCAACGCGTGGAGGAGATCGGCTGGCGCGGCACCGGCGAGTCTTGCGCGCTCGGCGGGTGTGGGCGCGCGAGAGAGCAGCGCGAGGAAGGCGGCGTCCGCCTTGTCGGCCGCGCGTTCGACGCCGTGCATCACGGGCGAGTATGGCGAGAGCAGGCCGCGCGGGGAAATGAGTTCGCCATTCATCAGCGCGAGGGCTTGAGGGATGGCCGGGTTCGGATTGGCGTTCTCGACGAAGTCGCGGTCGCTCTGCCCCATGGTGCGCAGGAAGTGTCCGCGCGGCGCGGGGCTGTCGAGTTCGGAGGCCCGCCGCCATTCGGTGCCGGCCTTCTCGCAGTAGGCGACGAACCCGGCGCTATCCTTCTCGGTGTAGCCGAGCTTCAAGGCCAGCGCGGCGAGGCGCTGCTTTTCCGACTGCACCTCGGCGGCGAGCTGCGCGGCGGTCTTCGGCGCGGGGCCGTAGCCGGGGACGTGCAGGCGCTTCCAGGTCTCGGTCGGCAGCACGCGCGGATTGGGGTTCATCTTGTAGGTTTCATCCACGGCGACTTTTGCGTCGGGGCCGGCTTTCTTCTGCGCGAGGTTCGTGAGGATGGGCATGATGAAGTCCTTCACGAACGTATTGCCGCGCTCGCGGTCGAGGTCGCCTTCCTGGTGGCGCAATTCAATCTCCTTCCGCTTGTCGCCGGCGCGCTTGGCGACGATGAGGGCTTCCTTCAAGGCCGTGTCGCGCTTTTGCAGTTCCAGTTCCGCCTGCAAGCGCGCGTAGGCCATGTCCACGAGCTTCGTGCCGTCGAAGTTCAGGTAGGCGTCGCACGCCATGCGCGAGACTTGGATACGGCGGTCGTCGCGCGCCTCGCGGGTCAGGTCGCGGGCGTCCGGCTCGTGGCTGGCGAGCGCGACGAGGGAATCCCAGACCTGCTCGGCGGTCATGCGGCGCAGCACCGGGCCGGTGAAGTGATACGTCTCCTCGCCACGGTTGAACTCACCGGGCGTAACGGCGGACTGATAGGCGCGCGTGTTCGCCACGACGGCGAGGAACGCCTTCTGGTCGTAACGCAGTTCGACGAGGAGCTTTGTCAGGCGTTCCTCAACCGTCGGCACCATCGCGGTTACGCCGTCGCGCAGGTCGTCCAGCGGCTCGGTCAGCGCGACGCCAAAGAGCTTTCGCCACAGGCGGTTCACGATGACGCGGGTGAAGCGGGGGTTTTCGGGCGAAGTCATCCAGCGCGCGAAGGCTTCGGCGGCGTCATCACCGGACTTCAGCTCCGGCGCGGTGCCGAAGATGGGCCGGGGCCGCATCACGTCGCCGGGCTTGCCGTCGGCCTGGTGGAAGTCGAACGGCAGCTTGAGCACGGCGTCGGCCTTGCGTTCGAGACCGATAGGGCTGAAGAGCTGGCCAACCGGGCCTTTGATGATGCCGACAACTTTCCGATACTCCATCGCATCGAGCCGCTCCTGCTTGCGCTGTTCCGCCGCCTTGCCGCCGTCGGTGGACGCGGCCTTCTCCTTCTTGAAGTCATCCTGGATGGCATCCTGCCGTGCGCGAATCGCATCGCGTGCGCCGCTGAACGCCTCATGCACCAGCTTGTTGCCATAGGTGTAAGCCGCGAGGTGGTAGAACTCCGTCTGCTTCCATTTGTCGAACGGATGGTCGTGGCACTGCGCGCACTCGATGCGCGTGCCGAGGAAGATGCGGGTGGTGATGGCCATGTTGTCGAGGGGCATCTCCGGGTCGCGGCCGTAGTAGCCGACCGCGCCGTTGTCCCATGCGTAGCCGCGCGCCGAGAGCAGCTCGCGCACGAACTGGTCGTAAGGTTTGTTCGTGCGGAGGCTCTCCTTGATGAACTTCGCGTAGGCGGCGGGCACGACGTTCGCCGTGTTCACGAAGTGCGACTTGAGCCGCAGGATGTCCGCCCAGAAGTTATAGAAGTGCGAGACATAGCTCTCGCGCGCGAGCAGGTCGTCAATCAGCCCCGCGCGCTTGTCCGGCTGCTTCGAGTCGAGAAAAGCACGGGCCTCGCTGGCGGTGGGGATGCGCCCCGCGAGGTCCAGATAGATGCGGCGGACGAAGGTCTCATCGCGGATGGACGCGTTGGAAGTGACGCCAGCGGACTTCCAGTGCGAGGCGAGCAACGAGTCAATTTCCGCAGCGGCCTGTTGCGTCTGCCCGGGCGTGAGCGCGGCCCCGGCACGGGTGTGAAAAGCAGCGAGGCAAAGCAGCGCAAGCAGGAGCCGGAGCGTTTTCATGGCAGTGCGAGTTCGAAGAACGAGGGGAGTGAAACTCAGGCGAAGATTGCGCTGACCGGCTTGCCCTTGTCCGCGAGCTTGAAGGGGCGGCCGTTGGGAGCGACGACGACTTCCTCCACCGGCAGGCCCAGCGCATGGCCGATGGTCGCGTTGAAATCCGGGATGGTGATTTCCTGGTCCGCTACGATTTCGCCGGTGGGGTTCGTCGCGCCATACATAGCCCCGCCCTTCACGCCGCCGCCGAACAGCGAGGCCGAGAACGCCTGCGGATAATGGTCGCGCCCAAGACTCACGTTGATTTTCGGCGAGCGACCGAACTCGGTGGCCACCACGACCAATGTGTCCCGAAGCATTCCGCGCCCGTGCAGGTCGCTCACGAGCGTCGCGAGGCCGTGGTCGAGTTTCTCGCACAGGTCGGGCGTGGCGGTGAAGTTGTTCGAGTGCGTGTCCCAGCCGTGCAGGCTCACCTCCACGAACCGCACGCCGCGCTCCACGAGCCGCCGCGCCAGCAGGCAGCCCTGGCCGAACGCGTCGCGTCCGTAGGCGTCGCGCAACTCCGCTTTCTCCTGGGTGAGGTCGAAAGCCACGATGTCCGCGCTCGACATCATGCGATACGCGCCGTCATAAGCGCCCGTGTGCGCGGCGACGTTCCGCTGCTGGCCGAAGGTGCGAAGGAACTCCACGTCCAGCTCGCCCGCGAGCTTCATGCGTCCGGCGTGCGAATCCTTCGTCAGGCCCTTTTGCAGCTCGATGTCCTTCAGCCCGTTCTCCGGGTTGTTCACGAAGAGCGGGGAAAGCCCGGGCGGAAAAAAACCCGCGCCCGGATGGCGGCTGGCATTGCCGACATACACGGAGCCGGGCAGCGTCGGGTTGCCCGCGCCGCGGAAGTGCGCCAGCCACGCACCCAGCGACGGGTGGTTGATGGTGCCGCGCAACTGGTAGCTGGTGTGCATCATGTAGTTCCCCTGCTCATGCGCGCCCTGTGTAGAGGTGAGCGAGCGGATGACCGTGCCGTGGTGCATCTGCTTCGCCGTGCGCGGCAGATACTCGCCGAGCAGCACGCCGTCCGCGCTGGTCTTGATGGTCTTCGTAGGTCCCATCACCGCGCCGGACTTCGGGTCCCACGAGTCCACATGGCTCATGCCGCCATCCATGTAGAGGTAGATGACATTCTTCGCCGTGCCGCCCTTCGCCGTCGCTGCGGCCAGCGCATCGCGGGAAAGGAAGTTCGGCAACAGCCCCACGCCGAGCAGCGAGCAGGCGGCGCGGGCGATGAAGCGTCGGCGGGTGGGCTCGTCGGCGCGGAGGAGAAACGAGTTCATGGAATGCCGAGAATGCGGCACCAAATTTTCAATCGAGCGCAGCGTAATACAGCGCAGCGATGCCGAAGACGCCAGCGTAGGCTTTGGGCCGACGGGTTAGTGCGCGTGCTTGAAGGCGGCGTGGTCGGCTTTGCCCTCGGCCAGCAAGTAGGCGAGGAGGTCGAGGACTTGTTCTTTGTCCAAGGCGTTGAGCAGGCCAGCGGGCATGAGGGAGAGCGCGGAGGGCTTGCGGGACTTGATGGCACTCTTGGCGACCTTCTGCACTTGGGCGGCGGTGGGACCGGTCTGGATGGTCACGCTGTCTTTGTCCTCGGCGAGGATAAGGCCGGAGAGGGAGTTCTCGTCGCCGAGTTCGAGGGTCACGTTGCGATACTTCTCTTCAATGGCCTTGGAGGGTTCGAGGATTTCCTGCAACACCAGCTTGGCGTCGCCTTCGTATTTCTTCACCACGTCGCTGAGGCTCGGGCCGAAGGCAACGCCTTCCTTGCCGAGTTGATGGCACTGGGCGCAGGCGAGCGCGGTGAACTGCTGCTGGCCGCGCGCGAAGTTGCGGTGCTGACCCACGCGCTTCAGGTCATCGGCGAAGTCGGCGATTTTCCACTCGGTAATCTTGGTCACCGGCTCGGGGTTCTTGGCGAGGAACTCGGCGGGTTTGTTCGCCACGATCAACACGCCCCGCATGATGAGGTGGTGGCCGGGGAAGGAGCAGATGTAGGGATAAGCTCCCTCGGTCGTCGGCGCGGTGAACTCGATGACCTGTTCCTTGCCGTGGTCCACGAGTTTGCTGGCCCAGAGGATGTCCGGGCTTTCGGGCACGTAGTTGACCTCGAAGCCCCGCGCGCCGAGCGCCATCGCCTTGAGGCCGATTTCGTCGGCCTTGCCGGGTTTCACGAGCAGGATGTTGTGCGGCATGAAGTCCGGGTTGGCGAAGGTCAGCTTGATTTTCTTGCCGGGCTTCACGGCGAGCTGTTTCACGTCATACATCATGCGCTCGGGGATGGTCGCGATGCGGATGGTCGTCAGCGCCGGCGTGTCGGAGAGGATGCCGGACTTCTGCGCGGCGACTTCCTGCAAGCCGGCGATGATGCCGCCGCGCGTGGAGGCCTCCACGTTGAACCACAGGTGCTTCACCGTGTTCGCGGCGATGCGCGCGTGCGGCTCGGGGGATTTGAGCACTTGGTCCAGCAACGCGGCGTTCTGCACGTTGTGCTGCTGGTGGAGCCACAGCGCTTCGAGCAAGTGATGCGCGTGCTCGGCTTTGGTTGCGTCGAACTGCTTCAGCCAGCTCTGCGTGGCGGCGATGACTTCCTTGGTGTCGCGCGCGCTCAACTCGACGCGCGTGCGGTGACGCACGCTGTCAGCCGCATTTTTGAGATTCTCCAGCAGCGCAGGAATGGGCTGGCCGGCAATGGCGACGGGCTTTTGGAGCGGGCGGTCCTTGGCGATGACGCGGTAGATGCGGCCGTGCTTATGGTCGCGGTTCGGGTCGCGGACGTTGTGCTGCATATGGCCGATGATGACGTTGTGCCAGTCGGCGACGTAGAGCGCGCCGTCGGCCCCGAAGATGGCGTCGGAGGGACGGAAGTTCTTATCGCCGCTCATGAGGAAGCCGCGCGACTTGTCCTCGGTCTTCGTGCCGTCGCCGTTGTCCTTCGTGACGGTCAGCTCGTCGCCGGCGGGTTCGCCCCAGACCGCGCCGGTCTCGGGATTACGCGTGAGGTGGTAGTGCTTGATGCCGAGGAAGCCGATGACGTTGCAGATGAGGAAGTCGCCCTGCATGGACTCGGGGAAGTGCGTGCTGGAGACCACTTCGCTCGCGGTGACGGGGCGAACTTCCTTCTTGAGCAGTTCGGTCATCTTGAAGCCCTTCGCGTCAGGCCGCACCTGGAAGGCGCGGCCGCCGGTGCCGTCCGTGGCGAAGTGATAGCCCCAGCCGTCGAAGGAAATCCCGTGCGGGTTCGGCGAGTTGCCCGCGTGCATCGCGATGGTGAAACGGCGCGGGTCGAAGCGATACATCGCGCTCGCGCCGGTCTGGAGCGAGGAGCCCCACGGATGCTCGTGGTTGTGCTGCATGAAGACGCCGCTCTGCCAATAGATGCCGCCGTCCGGGCCGAAGATGAGGTTGTTCGCGCCGTGGTGCGTGTCGGAGGAATCCAAACCTTGCAGCATGACGATGCGCACATCGGCCACGTCGTCGCCGTCGGTGTCCTTGAGGAAGATGATTTCCGGCGGGCACGTCACCAGCACGCCGCCGCCCCAGAACTCGAAGCCGAGCGGGTTCTGCACCTTGGCGAACTCCGTCACGCGATCAGCTTTGCCGTCGTTGTTGTCGTCGTGGAAGATGAGCAACGCGTCGTTCATCGGCTTGAGCGGCTCCCACATCGGATAGGTGGGCCACACGGACGCCCACAGCCGGCCCTTGCCGTCCACCTGCATCTGCACGGGGTTGATGAGCTGCGGGAAGCGCGCCTCGTCGGCGAAGAGGTTCGCCTCAAAACCCTTCGCCACGGCCATGTGCTTGAGGCCTTCCTCGCCGCTGATGTAGCGGAGCGCGCCTTCCTTCACTGCGCTGCTGCTCTTGCTCTTGCCGCCGACGTTCGAGATGACGGGCACGGGCCGGGGCACGTTGCTGTCGTCAATGGTCTTGTCCTTGCCCACCGCGCGCGCCCACACGCGCTCATCGCGATTCGCGGTCAGCACATCGAACATCGCGAGCTCGTGCTGGAGGACCACAGCGTTGTTCTGGCCGTCCACGAAGGACAGCGTCGAGCGGCCGCCGAAGACGTCATTGGCGTCGCGGGAGCGGTAGCGGGCGTGCCAGTGCGTTTCCTTATCCAGCACGGCGGCGCGCAGCGATTCCAGCGAGCCGGACGCGCTGACGGACTTGTTGAGCAACGCCTTGGCGATGACCTCGGCGAGCTGGCGGTTACCGTCCTCGGTAAGGTGAACGCCGTTGATGGTGAGCGGCGTGCGGGCGGCTTTGAAGAGCGCGAGCGACGGGTGGAACAAGTCCACGAACGCGACGCCCGCTTCCTTCGCGGCGGCCTCGGTGGCCTTCGTGTAAGCCTCGAGCTGCACGTTGTGCGCCTTGCCGTCGGGCACGTTCGGGTTGCGTGTATCCTCGTGCGCAGTGGGGCTGAAAAGGACGATGCGCGGGAAGCTCTTGCCGTTCGCCTTCGAGCCGCGCGTGCGGCGCACGAAGTCCACGAGCTGCTTCTGGTAATCCTCTGGCTTGCCGTCGAACGACTCGTTGTAGCCGAAGAACGCGAAGACCACGTCGGCCTTCACCTGTTGCAAGTAAGTCGTGATGGACGGGATGCCGCTGCTGCGCGGGTAGGAATTGGGCCGGTCGCCGCTGGCACTCATGTTGCGGAAGCGCACCTGCTGGCCGCCAAGCTGGCTCTGCAAGAGCGTCTCGAACCAGCCGTCGTGCTGCATGCGGTCAGGCAAGCCGTTGCCCAGGATGGCGACGACCTCGCCCTGCTTGAACGCGAACGGCAGCGGGTCGCGATAGTCGGCGGGCACGTCGGCCAGCGCGGGGCCGGCGGGCGCGGCCTTCTTGCCGTCGCTCTTCGCGGCGGCGACCTGCGTGACGCCCTTGCCCACCGGCTTGCCGGGTTTGCCGTCGTAATTCAGGTAAGCCAGCTTGCCACCCGCCTTCACATCAATCTCCATCGCCTGCGGAGCCGCGATGCTGCTGGCGCGGAAGACTTCCTTCCGGTCCGCGTCGAGCAACGTGAGCGTGAAGCCGTCGAGGCGATTCTCGAAACCGCTGCGGTTCCAGATACCAACCTTCTCGATGTCCTGCGCTGCGCCGAGGTCGAGCTCCCACCACGGATTCACCGTGCCGCCGTCGTCCCGCGTGTGAGTCTGGCCGCCCTTGCCCCAGTCCGAATCCTTGTTGCCGTCAATGCCGCGCTCGGCTCCGCCGGGGCCATCGCTCGACTGCTTGGCCTTGCCCGCGCGCGCGACGTTCTTGCCGCCGGAGAAGACCTCGACCTCCGCCAGCGTGAGAACGCGTTTGTCGCCGGGCAACTCGACGCGCACGAAGCGGGCGGGCTTGCCCGTGGCCACGATGCCAGACGCAGGCGCGGCGGCGGCCTTCGTGCCGCACGTAGGGTCCGAAGCGTCGGGCTTGGCGGGCGCGGGTGCGGGCGTGGCTTCGGCTTTCTTCGCGTCGGTCTTCTTGCCCTCGTTCTTCTTCGCGGGCGGGTTGGGATTCTTCGTGTTGTTGTTCGCGGGAATCTGGCTCTCGAAGCCGGCATACATCTCCGGCTTGATGCCGCGCGCGTAGGCTCCGCCGTTGTAAGTGTTCGGCTTGAACGGCCCGACAAACGCGACGTTCAGGTCCGGCTTGATGGCACTCTCCAAACTGACCGCCCAGAAAATCCCGTTGAGCACGAGGCGGCGGTAGCCTTCGTTCGTGATGTCTTCAGAGGTGCCGTAAAGCGTGGTAAAGACGCGGCCCGTCTGGCCGTTCGCCCCTTTGTAAGTGCGCGTCCACTCGGAGGGCTGCGGGGGCTTGGTGGCGTCAGCGGGCGAGTCGGGCGTCATGCCGTTGAGCGGCTGGGCCAGCGTGAGGATTTCGCTATCCACCGGCTTGCCCACGTAGCCGCCGACCTGCACCCAAATGTCCTTCACGCCGCGCAGGATGGGATGGTCCTTCTTCTCCGGCGCAATCGTGATGCGCGTGCTCTGCCGATGGTTCTGGCCGTAGTGCCCGACCCACGTCTGCCCGAGCACCTGATGGCCGAAGCCGAGTTCGTAGCCGGGTTCCTTCGCGTTGTAATTGTATTTAGTGTAAGGCTCCTTGGTCCCGCTGAACGCGTGCGTCGCCGTCCGCAAGCCGACGACCGGCCCGCCGCGCTTCAGGTAGTCGTCAATGTGCTTCATCTGCTCGGCGGGCAAGTGCTGGAAGCGGAGGAACACCACCGCGAGGTCCGCCGTGGCCAGCGCCTCGAGGCCGGGGATGTTCGAGGGGTCGCCCGCGACGATTTCGCCCGTGGCGGGGTCAATGTCGAAGAGCACCGTGCACTTGAAGCCGTGATGCTTCGCCAGCAAGCGCGCCAGCGCCGGCAGCGACTCCTCCGAGCGATACTCGTGGTCGCCCGCAATGAACACGAGATGCTTGCCCTTGCCGGGGCCGTCCGTGCCTTGGAAGACGAGCGGGGCAGCGTGGGAAACGTTCGCCAACAGCGTGGCCAGCGCGAGCAGTATGGCCAGAACGCACTTCACTGAGATGAGGGCGGGTGAGCGTTGGGCGGGAGTCGGGAATCCGTTCATGGTTCGCAGTAATTAAGTAATAACAGTGACTTGCTAGCTAAACGTTGCTGCCCCGGCACAAGAGCGCGGGAGGACCTAAAATGCCGCAAACCCAGTGCAGGTCGCAAGCGCCCAATCGGTTGCCCCCGATTCCGCCTTACGGGCTGGGGTAGCCGACAGCGCAACCCAGCAGCAAATTACCTGTCCGATGAGCGAGGTGAGAGGCGCAGACGCGGAACTTCACGCGGACGGGCCGCGCATGCCGCGACAGTCCGTGGCAGGAGCAACCTTTTGGCCGCTGTTGGGCGTTGTCTTCTTGGCCTTGGCCGGAGCGTTGACGAGGCTGCTCGGGGCCTTGCCTTGGGACTTCGTCTCCACCTGACTGGCCGGACGCTTGATTGCCACTTTCCCGACTGCTAGCGTCGCCGCTCTTCGGGAGGGAGCGGGCTTGAGATTAGGCTTAAGAGAAAGAGCAGGCACCGATGCCCGCCTCCTACTCGTAATCCTCATCTTAATCCTCCTCCCTCCCCAGCACATCGCATGGACTACAAGAACACGCTCAACTTGCCGCGCACGGACTTCGCCATGAAGGCCGACCTCGTCGCGCGCGAACCGCAACGCCTCGCCCGCTGGGAGGCCGACGCCATTTACGCGCAGATTCGCGCCGCCCGCGCCGGCAAGCCCAAGTTCGTCCTCCACGACGGCCCGCCCTTTGCCAATGGCGATGTCCACGTCGGCACTGCGCTCAACAAGGTGCTCAAGGACATCATCGTCAAATACAAGTCGCTCCGCGGCTTCGACGCGCCCTACATCCCCGGCTGGGACTGCCACGGCCTGCCCATCGAGTTCAAGGTCACGCAGGACATGCGCAAGGCCGGCGACACCGCGAGCGACGCCGCCACCATCCGCACCGCCTGCGACGCCTACGCCCGCAAATACATCGACCTCCAGCGCACGCAGTTCAAACGCCTCGGCGTCTTCGGCGATTGGGAGAACCCCTACCTCACGCTGAACAAGGAATACGAGGCCGACGAGCTGCGCCTCTTCGCGGACCTCGTCGCGCAGGGCTTCGTCTATCGCGGCAAGAAGCCGGTGTATTGGAGCATCCCCTGCCGCACCGCGCTCGCCGAGGCCGAGGTGGAATACGCCGACCACGTCAGCCAGTCCGTCTATGTGAAGTTCAAGCTCGCGGGCGAGCCGAACACCTTCCTCCTCATCTGGACCACGACGCCCTGGACGCTGCCCGCGAACCTCGCCGTCGCCTTCAACCCCGACCTCTTCTACTCGCGCATCATCGCCGACGGGAATGTCTATCTCGTCTGCAACTCGCTGCTTGAAAGCGTTGCGCAGAAGTGTGGCTGGGCGGGCGGCTACCAAATCGAGCGCACCGTCTCCGCCGACGAACTCGAAACGCTCACCTACGAGCATCCCTTCTGCGCGCGCACCGGCCAGTTGTTCCCCGCCGCCTTCGTCACCGCCGACACGGGCACGGGCTTCGTCCACATCGCGCCCGGTCACGGCGCGGACGACTACAACCTCGGTCGCAGCGAGGGCTTGCCCATCTACTCGCCCGTGGACGACGCCGGCTGCCTCGCCCACACCGCCGACCTCCCCGCCGACCAGCAGATGCCCGCTGAGATGCTGGGCAAGTCCATCCTCGAAAAGCATGGCAAGAGCGACGCCAACGACGCCGTCCTCCACGAACTGCGCGTGCGCAACGCCCTCGCGCACCAAGAGAACTACCACCACAGCTACCCGCACTGCTGGCGCAGCAAGACCCCCATCATCTTCCGCGCGATGGACCAGTGGTTCATCAAGATTGACCACGTCAATGACACGACAAAGACTGGCTTCCTGGAGTTCCTCAAACGCAACAACGCGGACGTGGAAATGGTCGCGAAGGAATCTCCCGAGGAACTGGAGAAGTGCGCGACTTTCCGAGCGCGTGCGATTCAAACCGTCGGTGAAGTAAAGTGGATTCCCGACTGGGGCATGAACCGCATTGAAGGCGCGGTGAAGTCCCGCCCCGACTGGTGCATCTCGCGCCAGCGCAGTTGGGGCGTGCCCATCCCCGCCTTCTACGACGCCCAGGGCGAACCCATCCTCGACGCCGCCATCGTGCGCAAGGCCGCTGACCTCTTCGAGCAGCACGGCAGCAACGTGTGGTTCGAGAAGACCGCCGCCGAACTCTGGACCCTCTGCCGCCCCGCCGACTGGACCGGCCCCGAAGCAACCGCCAAGTCCAGCGACACGCTCGACGTGTGGATTGACTCCGGCAGCTCCAGCCGCGCCGTCCTGATGCGCCGCACCGAGCTGCACCACTCAACTCTCAACTCTCAACCCTCAACTTCTTCGTGGCAGGCCGACGTTTACCTCGAAGGCTCCGACCAGCATCGCGGCTGGTTTCAATCCTCCTTGCTCCTCTCCCTCGCCGGCAACGGAGCCGCGCCCTTCAAGACCGTGCTCACCCACGGCTTCATGGTGGACGAAGACCGCGAGAAGATTTCCAAGAGCAAGCAGGGCCAGGGCGCTTACACCAAGCCCCAGACCGCCGACCGCTACGTCAACGAATACGGAGCGGACGTGCTGCGCCTGTGGGTCGCCAGCCAGGACTACCGCAACGACATCGTCGTGAGCGAAGAGCGCCTCAAGAAAGTCAGCGAGACCTACCGCGGCATCCGCAACGCCCTCCGCTACCTGCTCTCGAACCTCTACGACTTCGACCCCGCCCAGCACGCCGTGCCCGACGCCCAGCTCACCGGCCTCGACCGCTGGGTGCTCGGCGAGTTCGCGAAGCTGGAGGCGGCGGTGGCGGCGGCCTACGACGCCTACGAGTTCCACGTCGTGTATCAGAAACTCAGCCAGTTCGCCGCCGTGGAGCTGAGTTCCATCTACCACGACGTGGTGAAGGACCGCCTCTACACCGACCCCGCGAACTCCGCGCGCCGCCGCAGCACGCAGACCGCGCTGCACCGCATGGTCACGCGCCTCTGCCAGATGCTCGCCCCCGTGCTCGTCTTCACCGCCGACGAAGCCTGGGAATTCATCCCCGGCAAGCCCGCGCCCAGCGTGCATCTGAGCGAGTGGGAGCCGAAGGAGTTCAACAGGTCTCAAGAGGAGGTTGACGCTTGGGCCGACTTGTTCAGCCTGCGGGACATGGCCTTGCCGAAAATTGAACGGGAAAGGCAGTTGAAGTTAATTGGCAAAGCGCTGGAGGCTCAGGTGTCGTTCTCTGGGCAACTCGTGCATTCCAACAGTGCACGGCGCTTTCCAGACGATTTGCGCGAGCTCCTGAACGTCTCCCAGTTGCGGGTGAAACCTGAACAGGAGATTACACTCATGGCAGCGGTTGATAAGGCCGTCGGCCAAAAGTGCGAACGCTGCTGGCACTGGGAAACCGAGGTTGGCGCGAACACCGAGCACCCCACCCTCTGCCCCCGTTGCGTCGAGGCCGTAAAGCAGAGCACGACCACATAATCCCATCGCTGCTTGTCCCTGCGCCTGATTTCTCTGCCGCTCGACAAGGGCTTTTGTGTTGCAACTTTCGCTCGCACGAATATCAACTACGCATCGTGAAACCGATGCACCCCGCGACCATTCTTGCCGCCGCATTGTCTTTATTGATCGGATGTAAACCGGAGAAAGGCCCAAGTCGCCAAGAGCCGGTTAAAGAAGCCACCGTTGAGCACGAGGTTCAAGGTCAGGTCTTCATTGCGACCAAAGGAGGCGCTAACATTAAGCTGGGCGCGGTTAAAGTCGCCATCTATAGACCTGACGTCTTGAAGGATCTGTTGGACGAGGCTCGCACCGCGCGTGCAGTCGAAACGGAAAGGCTTGAGAAAAGGCTGAGCGAAGCGCTGGCAATTCAAAAAGCAACCGACGAGGCTCTACAGGTTGGCCTCAAGGCAGAGGCGAACGCAAAAAAGTCACTTGCGACTCTACCAGTTCCGCGTTCCGTTCAGACGTTCGGATATGACCCACGCAAAGAGCAGCTCAAGCCTTTTGAAGAGCGGGTGGAGGAAAGCAGGCAGAAGGCGATAAGCGCAGACCGAGCAGTGATTGAGATAAAGCAAGGCCACGCGAGAAATACCGTTTCAGCCCAAGTGATGACGGCCATGTCAAAATGGCCCGCACCTCATTTGCATGCAGTTACCGACGCGGATGGACAGTTTCGAGCCACGTTGCCGGGAGGAAAAGAGTTCGTTGCTGTCGTATTTGCGGAACGCAGAGTTGTTGAAGAGGTCGAGAAGTATTTGTGGATAGAGACACTTCCCGCTAACAGCAAAGGGATGATAATTCTCTCCAATCAAAACCTGTTTTCGGAATAGGACTTCATCGCAGACTGGTTGGCCTCCGGCTCGTGATGGTCAGACGAGACATCAAGAGCAGCTACCTCCTGAGCTTCCTCGAATCCGTCCCCGACGTCGCCGCCAAGCTGAAGGAAGCCCACACGAAGGACCGCAAGTTCGAGGACGTGGTCAAGGCCGTGGAACAGGCCACCGTGCTGGTCCTGGTGTATTGAGGCTCACAATTGGGTAACCAACTGTTTTCCAGCAGCTTGCACGCTTCAGCCAGCGACTTGCCCCAGCCGTTCTGGCGCTTGCCTAAGTCGCGGAGGCAATTGCCTGAGTCATTTAGGCAACTGCCTGAACCGCTCAGGAGGTTGCCTAAACCAGACAGGCAACTGCCCGTGCCGCCCGGGGACTTGCCTGAGTCGCTGAGGAGGTTGCCCGGCTCGCCGGGGCAACTGCCTGAGCTACCCGGGCACTTGCCTGAGTCGGGAAGGCAATTGGCTGCGACCCGCAGGAGGTTGCTCATGGCGGTCAGGCAACTGCCTGTCTCCTCTAGGAATTACGCGTTCCGGCCGGGCAGCCAGCTCCTGACGCTCGCCCGCATCCCGCCCGAGGTCGCCGCCAAGCTGAAGGAAGATTTGTCGGCCCTGAAGGGGCAGCGGAATTGGGATTCGCGCGCGTTGGGCTGTGCCCTTCAGGGCACGGGGACCATTGCCACTGGAACCTAGGGCAAGCGTGCTCGCCGCCGCCCCCAAGCGTCCGCGCCTTGCTCCAGGAACAGGACACTGGCTACACCTTCGCAACCTCGACGGCAGGAGCCGCACCCGGTGAAGCCGAAGAAGAAGAGCCTGTGACCGACCTCGCATCATCCATCCGCCGTCCGTGGCTGCTGTGCCTTTTTGTCGTCGCACTCCTCAACCCGACGCATCGGCGCAAACGCATGTCCTCTTCACCTATTTCGAGAACCTTGGCTACTTGCGCGTGAACCGAACGCGCGCATCACCGGCCTGACAGGGAGGCCTTGTGCGCCAGTCCGCCGCGCATTTGGCCGGGCGTGGAACTTCCCAGACCGTCGAGGGAGCGGCAGAAGGTCGCCGCGCTCCAAATCGCTGGCGCGCGTATGTGTGCACCTCACCGAACACTCGACTTTCCGGCGCGCGGCTTTTACACGTCCCGCGTGCAAGATTGGTCTTCCATACTGCTCGCGGCGTTGGCGGTGCTGTTCATTGGCTTGTCCAAGGGCGGCTTCGGCGGCGGGTTGGGGATGCTCACGACGCCGTTGTGCGTGCTGGCGTTCGGCCCGAAGGACGCCATCGGCATCCTGCTGCCGCTGCTGTGCGCGGGGGATGCCTTCAGCCTGTATCACTACTGGGGGAAGTGGGAGCGGAAGAATCTGAAGTTCCTCTTGCCCGGCGTGGTGGTGGGCGTGGTGATCGGGGTGCAGCTCATCGGGCGCTTCTCGGCGCGGGAGCTGAACGTGTGCATCGGGTTGCTGGCGGTGGCGTTCGTGGTTTTCCAGTTGCTAAAGGAGCGCATCTTCGCGGCGGAGGGGGCGTTTGCGCCGAACCACAAGATTGGCGTTCCCTGCGGCATTGGCGCGGGGATCACGAGCACGTTCGCGCACGGGGCGGGGCCGGTGGTGAGTTTGTTTGTGATTCCGCAGCGGTTGCCCAAGGAGACTTACGTGGCGACGACGGTGCTGGTGTTCACCTGGATCAACTGGATCAAGATGCCGTTCTTCATGGTGGACCGGAGCATGGTGGACCTGCCGGTGCTGGCACCGCACGCGATCATCACGGCGCAGACGTTGCAGCAGAGCGCGGCATTCCTGCCGTTCATTCCGGTGGGGGTGTGGCTGGGGGTGTGGCTGAACCGGAAGTTTTCGGAGCAGACGTTCCTGAAGGTGGTGTATGTGACTACCTTCCTGACGGGCTGTCAGTTGATCTTCAATTTCAATGTAGCGAAGTGGCTGCGGTGAGCTGGGTGCCTGACTTTCAGCCACAGCTGGACACAGATTCACCACAGATGAAGACCTGAAAGCAGGAAGGTGGGAACGGAGGGCGGGGACGGGCGCTCATTTTGCTGCCTTCCCCATCTGTGTTCCATCTGTGTTCATCTGTGGCTAAAAACACCCTATCTGCCCCGGCGCGGTGCTTGACTCCATTCCTCCCTCCGCTAGTCTCCGCCTTCCGCTTGAGGCGGGAATCCGGCGATGCGCCGGGTCGAAACCCGATTTCAGCCGAGCTTTAGCCTATGAAACGCCAGTATCAGCCCTCGAAGATTCGTCGTCAGCGTCAGCACGGTTTCCGTGCCCGCATGGCCACCCGTGGTGGTCGCAAGGTTCTTGCCAACCGCCGGCGGGTGGGTCGCAAAAAGCTCACCCCGGTGTGATCCCATGTCCGCCAGCCCGTCCACGCGGCTGACGCTCGGGGCCGACCAGCGCCTCAAACAGACGCGCGACTTCACGCGGCTCAAGGCGCAGGGCCGTCGCCTCGCGCGCGGTTGCGTGCTGATGAACTGGGCGGAACTCCCCCGCTCCCAACGCTCCCGACTCGGGATTGTTGCGGCGAAGCGCATCGGCAACGCGGTCGTGCGCAGCCGGGCCAAGCGGCTCCTGCGCCAGGCGTTTCGGCTGCACCAGCATCATTTGCGTGTGCCGGCGGAAATCGTCCTCGTGGCCCGCGACTCGATACGAGACCGGGCGTTCGCGGACGTGGAACGCGACTATCTCGCTGCACTGCGAGTGGCTGGTTTGCTCAAGACTTGAACCGTCGCCCACGCCGACGGCTGCTCCGTGAATCTCGCCCAACACCTTTTGCTCTTCGCGCTCCGGCTTTACCGCTGGTTCGTGTCGCCCGCGCTCACGCTGTTCTTCGGCGCGGCGTGCCGCTTCGAGCCGACGTGCTCGGTGTATGCGATGGAGGCGGTGCGCCGGCACGGGGCACTGCACGGCGGTTGGCTCGCGGTGAAGCGCCTCGCCCGCTGCCAACCGTGGGGCGGGTGCGGGTGCGATCCGGTGCCCGAAAATCAAAGGCAAAAGGTAAAAGGTAAAAGGCAAAAGGAAGGCGTCGTTGAAGGCGTCGTTGACTTCGGTAGCACTGGGGCTTCCCTCACGCACCACGCGCCACGCACCACGTCGGTTTCGCTCGCGGCTCACTAGCTTTCTCTCATGGACCGTAAATCCGTTCTCGTCCTGCTCGTTTCGTTCCTGCTCATCATCGGTTGGTTTGAGCTGGTCAAAGTCCTCTATCCGCCCCCGCCGCCGCGCGCGGTGATGCGGGGGACGAATGCCGTGGCGAGTGCCACCAACCAGGCTGGGGCGCACGTGGGGGGGACCAACTCGCCGGTGCCGACTCTCTCCGCGCCCGTGCCCGGAGCCACGCAGTGGGCCGCGCCGAAGGCCGAGGAGCAGTTGCTCACGCTGGAAACGACGGAAGTGCGCTACACGTTCACGTCGCACGGCGGCGGCTTGAAGCTCGCGGAGCTGAAGCGCTTCCCGAAGATCGTCGGCAACCGGAAGGTCGCGGACACCAACCGCGTCGTGACCCTGAACACCAAGGCCCCCGTCGCCGCGATGACGCTGCTGGGCGGCGAGGGGATTCAGGGCGATGGTCTCTTCACGCTGGCGAAGTCGGAGCAGGGCGTGCGCGCGGAGAAACTTCTCCCCACCGGCCTGCGTATCGTGAAGCAGTTCACGCCCGGCACGAACTACCTGATGCAGGTCAGCGTGTGGCTGGAGAACACCAAAGGCGAGGCCATCGGCCTGCCGGCGCAAGAGTGGGTCTTCGCCACCGCCACGCCCATCAATCCGATCGACAAGGGCGCGCTGATGAAGGTGAGCTGGTTCGAGAACGGTTCGAGCAGCTCGGTGATGGAATCGTATTTCGAGAACGCCACGCTCGGCTGTTTCCCCGGCACGAAGCGCACGGAGCAGAAGCTCGATGGCAAGTTCGTCTGGGCCGCCGCGCAGAACCAGTTCTTCACCATCGCCGTGGTGCCGAAGGTGCCAGCCGCCCAACTCGTCACGCACCGCGTCGCCTTGCCCGCGCACGACCCGGCGGACGTGCCCGAGGGCGACAAGGCGTTCCCCAGCCCCTTTGGCTTCCAGAGCGCCTTCGTGTATCCGGGGCAAATTCTTTACCCCGGTGGGACCAACGCCGTGCATCGCGAGTTCACCCTCTACGTCGGGCCGAAGGAATATCAAAACCTCGCGAAGCTCGGGAAGCAGATGAACAACGAGCTCGACCTCATCATGGACTACGGCGGCTTCTTCGGCTTCTTCGCCAAAGCGCTACTCCTCTCGATGAACGGCCTACACAGCCTCGGCCTGCAATACGCGTGGTGCATCATCGCCATCACCGTCATCATCAAGCTCCTCTTCTGGCCCCTCACCGCCATCTCCACGCGCTCCATGAAGCGCATGTCCGAGCTGCAGCCGCAGATGAAGGCCATCCAGGACAAATACAAGGACGACCCCGCCAAAGGGCAGCAGAAGACCATGGAGTTCATGCGCGAGCAGAAGGTCAACCCGATGGCCGGCTGCCTCCCCATGGTCGTGCAATTCCCCGTCTTCATCGGCTTCTACACCATGCTCCAGAGCTGCATGGAGTTGCGCGGCGAGTCCTTCCTCTGGGCCCACGACCTCTCGCAAGAAGATACTGTCGCCTACCTCTTCGGCTTCCCCGTCAACCCCCTGCCCATCGTCATGGCCGTCACCATGTTCTGGCAGGCCCGCCTCACCCCGCCCTCCCCCGGCATGGACCCGATGCAGCAGAAGATCATGAAGTATATGCCCATGATGTTCGTAGCCATCCTCTACCGCTTCAGCGCCGCTCTCACCCTCTACTGGACCGTCCAAAACATCCTCACCATCCTCCAGACCAAGCTCACCAAGTTGAACGACGAGAAGAAAGCCGCTGCTGGCGGTGCCATCCCCATCAAAGTCGTCGCCGACAAACCCAAGAAGAAGTAGCTGCCACTTTTGCCTTCCGCCTTTTTCCTTTTCCCTTAAAACCTCCCCGCCATGTCCACTGAACCCCAAGCCATCCTCGCCGAACTCCTCACCCACCTCGGCTTCACCGCCACCATTGAGAGCCGGCCCCTCGATGACGGCGGGCTCTTCCTTGATGTGAAGACCGACGAGTCCAACCGCCTCATCGGCCGCGCCGGCCAGACCCTCGGCGACCTCCAATACCTCGCCAACCGCATCGTCTTCAATCTAAACCCCGACGCTCCGCGCATCACCGTGGACGTCGGCGGCTACCGCGCCCTGGCCAGCGAAGCACTCGTCAAGAAGGCGAACGAAGCCGCCGACAAAGTCCGCAAGTGGGGCGACGTCGTCGAACTCGAACCGATGAGCGCCTACGACCGCCGCATCGTCCACCAAGCCCTCCGCGAAGACCCGGACATCGAGACCCAGAGCGTCGAAGTCGAGGGGACTGACAAGAAGGCGATGCTGCTGCGGCCGAAGCGGAAGGAGTGAGAGAATGTCCCATAACCACTTTCCAACGACCAATCAAAGCCCAATGCCTAATGGAATCCAGTGCCGTGCTGGACGGAGGCATGCTCGGTCGTTGGTCATTGGTCATTCATTGGGTATTGGACATTGAACATTGGGCATTCTTTCGCGATGACCCTCCCCCGCATCTTCGACCTCCCCGACGAAGTCTCCGAGTGGGACGACAAGCTCTACTTCACCTACCTCCAAGACCACCAATTCGGCTACCAAGCCCTCCTCGACGAACTCAAGGCCCGCGGTCAGGAACAGTCGGCGGAGTATCAGCACTGGCTTGATCAGTTCAAAGCCGTGGAGCACTACCTCGCCCGCGACTTCAACCGCCGCTACCACCAAGGTTAGGCCCGACGTCACGTCTCGCAGAGTGCGACTCCGTTGAGCCCCATGTTGAGTGCAGCAAGACGAGCTTGGCGAGGGGCCGCCTCCCACCGGGTTGAGTTTCGGACGATAGGGCAGCAGCAGCCTAGCGACTGACTCCATCTCCCCGATGAGGAAGAGGGTGGCAACGGCGTCCGCACATCCTCAACCGTTTCCCGCTCAACACAGTGAGGAAACGGCTTTGAAAAACCTATTCGGCGCGATCGAACGGAAAGCTCACGGGCAGCCTCAGCCTTGATTCCAACGAGAAGCAGCAGCGAACCCTACTTCCTCGGGGCCGCCGTGCTCTGGCGGATGACGAGGTCGGCGGGCAGGCGCTTCGACTCGACCTTCTCCCCACGCAGTTTCGCTAGCATCAGTTCCATCGCGGCGACGCCGAGGCGGAACTTGGGCTGGCGCACTGTCGTGAGCGGCACGCGGAAATGCTCGCTGACCAGCACGTTGCCAAAACCGGCCAGCGAATAGTCCTGCGGAATCTTCAAGCCCTGTTGCAGCAGAAGCGTCCCGGCGCCGATGGCGACCATGTCGTTGACGGCCTGAATGGCGGTGGCGTCGGTGGTTTCGCCGAGGAATTGCACCGCCGTCTTTTCCCCTTCCTCGATGGTCGAGCCGGCTTGGAAAATAAGCCGGTCGTCGAACTCCACCTTGGCCTCGCGCAGCGCCTTCTTGTAGCCAGCGAAACGGTCTTGAGCCCAAGGCGAAACCTGCGACCCCGCGAAGAAGGCAATGCGCCGATGCCCGAGTTCCAACAGATGGCGCGTGACGTTCGCCGAGGCGGTGACGTCATCGCTCTCGACGCACGGAAAGGCCGCGCAGAACTTCGCGCGTGCGCCGAGGATGACCACGGGTTGTTCACTGGCGAGCAGCTCCTCGTAAATCTTCGCGCTCGTCTCCATGCGTGAGGCAGGCGAGATGAACAGGCCATCCACCCGCCGCGACAGCAACCGGCGAATGCACTGCTCCTCGCGCGTGGCGTCGTTGTGCGAGTGCAGCAGCAGCAGCGCATACCCGTGCTGGTAGGCCCACTCCTCGATAGCCATGACCAAGCGGGCGAAGATGGGATTGGTGAGCGTCGGGATAATCAAGCCCAGCAGCCGTGTGCTGCGGGTGCGCAGCCCGGCGGCGGCGGCGTCGGGCACGTAGCCCATCTCTTCGGCTAGGTCCTTGATGCGCGCCTTGGTGGCGAGGGAAATGTCCTTGGCGTCGCGCAACGCCTTGGAGACGGTCATCACGGAACAACCGGCGCGGTAGGCGATATCTTTAAGGCGGACCATGATTCGAGCGTTCAGCTAGCAGCGTTCAGCCGTCAGGGGACAGCGAGTGGAGGCTGGCCGTGGGCTCCGGGCAGACTGAACACTGAACGCTGAACGCTGAACACTCTTTTCACACGTTCGACCCGCTCCAGTTCAACTTCTGCCGCAGCGTGCGGAAGAACGAATCGCCCGGCAGATGCACCAGCCGCACCGCGCGCTCGCTACGGCGGATGACCACCGTCTCGCCCGCCACCAGCGGCCCGACTACCTCACCGTCGGCAGAAAGCAACGTTTCAATTTTCCCACTCAACGCGCGGATGCCGATGGCGGAGTTTAGGCTCACGACCACGGAGCGGTTCGAGAGCGTGTGCGGGCAGATCGGCGTGATGGTGAAGACCTCCGCGCTCGGGCTGACAATCGCCCCACCCGCCGCCAGCGAGTAAGCCGTCGAGCCAGTCGGCGAGCTGACGATGAGTCCGTCGCAGCGGTAGCGGGTGAGTTCCTCGCCGTCCACGGTCACTTCGAGTTCAATGAGCCGCGAGCCCGCGCCACGGCTCACCACGAAGTCGTTAAGCGCGGGGCGGGACAACAGCTTTCCGCCGAGCGCGCCGCCCACTTCGATGAGGGGACGCGTCTCGATGGTGAACTTCCCCTGCCAGACAGCGCGCAGGTCCTTCGCAAAATGACCGGCGGAAATCGCGGTGAGGAAACCGAGCCCACCGAGGTTGACTCCCAAGAGCGGCGTGCCCGCGGCGGCAGTCTCGCGGGCAGCCCGGAGCATCGTGCCGTCGCCGCCGAAGACGAGTAGGAGGTCCGTCTCGCGGGCCACGGCGTCGGCGTCGGCGACGCTGGGGATCTTGAGGTTGGCGAGCCGCGCGGTGGCGAGGTCCGCGACGGGTTCGCGGCCGCTGGCGCGGATGAGCCGGACCGCTTGCTGCACGACAGCGACGCAGGAGCTTTTCTCCACGTTGGCCACCAGCCCGACGCGCCGGATTTGGTCCGCGAGTTTCTTCACGTGCGCAGGGGTGTAGCCGAAGCGGGCGGCCAAGGCAACCGCGCCGACTGCGGAACGCGCCGTCACTCCCGCCCGCGCCGGAGCTTCTTCGCAATCAACCCGGCCACTTCCGTCGCAGCGGGAAGCTTGTCCGCCCACAGCACGGCCCAATACAGCGCCGCCGTGAGACTCGCGGGAACAAAGACCGCGCCCAGCCGCGCCGCCAGCGTGGCGTGGCCAAACCATTCGTCCCACGCGTGGTAGCCCGGCCAGGCCAGGATGCTGACCACGATGGACGCGGCGAGGACGGGCTTGAGGCTGCGCTTCACCTCCGCCAGCTCCAGCGTGCCGAGCTTCGTGCGCAGTGCGCGGAAGAGCAGCCAGACGTTCAGGCAGGAGGTGAGGGTGTTCGCGAGGCCGAGGCCGGCTTGGCGCAGGTCGGTGATGAAGAGCATCGAGAGCAGCAGATTCACGCCGAGGCAGAAGACGCTCACCTTCATCGGCGTCCGCGTGTCACCCAGCGCGTAAAAAGCGCGGGCCAGGATGTTCACCATCGAGAACGCCAGCAGCCCCGGAGCGAGGCATTGCAAGGCCACCGCCGCCCGCGCCGTGGACTCCGGCCCGAACGCGCCGCGCTCGAACAGCAGCCGCACAATCGGCTCGGCGAGGAATAGCAGCAGCACGGCGGCGAGGCTGTTGATGACGACGAGATACGACAGCCCTTGCCCCAGCGTCGCGCGGAACTTCGGCAACTTCTGCTCCGCCGCCAGTCCGGACAGGCTCGTGAGCAGATACGTCGCGAGGGAGATGCCAAAGACGCCTTGCGGCAGCTCCATCAGCCGCACCGCGTAGCTGAACGACGCGACGATGACCGGGTCCACCCAGAACGACACGAGCTGCACGAGCGTCACGTTGAGCTGAAACGCCGCCACGCCGATGATCGCCGGCCCCATCTTGGTCACGACCGCGCGCACCGTCTCATCGCGCCACGGCGTGACCCACGCGAGCCGCCAGCCTTCGCGCCGGAGCGCCGGCAGTTGAAACCCCGCCTGCGCCACGCCCGCCACGAGCACGCCGAACGCGAGGGCAAAGATTTGTTCATCCAGCCGTGCGCCAAACTGCGGCACTACCAGGAACACGCTGGCAATCATCACCACGTTGAGCAGCGCCGCGCCCAGCGCCGGGATGAAGAAATGCCCGCGAGCGTTCAGCACGCCCATGAAGACCGCCGCGAGGCAGACCAGCCCCATGTAAGGAAACATCACGCGCAACAGCTCCAGCATCAGCCGCGTCTTGGCATCGAACTGCGTCGTCGCCAGCGCGATGGACAAGCCCGCCAGCACGAGCGCGATGATGACGGCAGAGAAGACCAGCACGGCGGACATGACGGCGTTGGCCGCGCGCCACATCTCGGCTTCCGTCGCGCTCTTTTCCTTCTCCTTGAAAATCGGGATGAACGCCGCCGTGAGCGCGCCCTCGCCCAGCAGGCGCCGGAAGAGGTTCGGAATCGTGAAGGCCAGCGTGAACGCACCCGCCACCCAGCCGTCGCCCATGAACTTTGCGTAAGCCATCTCCCGCACCATGCCCAGCACACGCGAACCGAGCGTGGCCGCGCCCATCGCGCCGGAGGACTTGAGCATCTGCGACATGTCGCGCGAGGCTAAGGGCAGGGTTCAAAGTTGGGAAATGGGAAAACGTCCAACACTCAACTTTCAGCGTCCAACATCCAAAGGCTGAGGGCGCGTCCTCGAACGTTGAGCGTTGAAAGTTGGATGTTGAACGTTTCCCCTTTGAGCTCTCTGCGCCCTTTCGCGGCCAATCCCTTCCCGTTCTTTTCATGGCATTCCCCTGCCCCGCTGCTACCGTCCGGCCAAAACCAAACGCCTATGACCGAGGAACCCTATCGTTGGCTGGAGGCGGTCGCGAACCGCCGCGAATACGTCCGCGAACAGCTCCGCGGCGGCTCGCCCGTCTTCGCCGTCAGCCTGCCCGATGGCATCCTGCTGCTGGGCGTGGGCGCGGGCCGCTCGAAGGTCTTCGAGTTGCACGACCGCCTCGCGCTCGCGGGTCTCGGCCACCCGGCGGACATCGAGAAGGTCCGGCAGGCCGCGATTGACGCCGCGCACCTCGAAGCCTTCACCCGCGCGCCCGAGGACGTGAGCCTGCGCCGCCTCGTGAGCTTCGGCCTCAGCCCGCAACTCAAGCAGAACTTCGAGCAACTCTTCACCGCGCCCACGCTCGTCGAGCTGCTCATCGTCGAGCTCGGCAACGACCCGAGCCAAGACCTGCTCGCGAACCTGCACTTCGACGGCGCGTTCCAACTCCAGACCGGCGGCCTCGCCGTCGCCGCGAACACGCCCGAAGCCGAAGCCGCCGCGAAGACCTGGCTCACCCCCGCCCTCGCCGGCCAGACCGACCGCACCGCCGTCGCCGACCTGCTGCTGCAAGCCTGGTGGGTGCTGACAGAGAACAAGTCGTTCACCAACGCGCTGCCAGCGGAGGCCGAGCGGCGGGAGGGGTGGAAGAAGGCGGTAAGTGGGAAGACGGTGGAGGCGGGGTGGTTGGCGAGAAATGGCGAACGCGCGTCAAGGTTCGTTCAAGTCAGTCACGAAAAGGAGTAGCCCCTCATGGCCCGCTTCACGCACAGGTATCCGCTAAACGCGCCGGGGAAATACTACGTGGATGTGGACTGCACTGACTGCGACCTTTGCCGTGAACTAGCACCGAACAATTTCCGTCGCGACCCTGCGATGGGCTATTCGTATGTGTTCAAGCAGCCAACAGTTCCCGAAGAACCTGCTGCGTGCGAAGAAGCCGTCAAAGGCTGCCCAACGGAGGGCGTCGGCAATGACGGCGATCAGTTCGATTGGATCAAGACTCCGATTTTCGATTGGAACTCCGGTTCACGAGACGGCCCGAAGTTTGTCTTGAACGCTCCGCTGCTCAGGCCAAGAAAGCCTTGGTGGAAGCTCTGTTAGAAGTATGAACCGCATTGTCGGCCTTGAAACGGAATACGGCTGCCTGAGCAGCGACCCTGCCGGGCCGCCCGCCGCCGTCGCGCGCGTGCGCAACTGGATGTTCGAGAAGAACCGCTTCGGCCTCGCGGACATGCACCAGCGTGATTGGGACGAGCCGGCGGGCAACGGCGGCTTCCTCTTCAACGGCGGGCGCTGCTACGTGGACATGGGCCACCTCGAAATCTGCACGCCCGAGTGCCTTTCCCTCCGCGACCTGCTGCGCTTCGACCGCGCGGGTGACGACCTGCTCACTGCCGCGACGCACGAGCTCGGCCTCGCGGACCGCGTCAGCTTTGTGCGGAACAACGTGGACTACTACTCCGGCGCAACGTTCGGCTGCCACGAAAACTACCTCGTTCGCCGGAGCGCGCCGCTGAACGAGGCGAACGTCCAGTCGCTCCTCGCCTTCCTCACCTTGCGCGTGCTCTACACTGGCGCGGGCCGCGTGCGGGCGTCGCCGGGCGCGGAGTCGCGCAGCGACATCATTCGGCTCACCGCCGAGAGTGATTTCCAAATCAGCCAGCGCGCGGACTACATCAACAATGACCTCTTCGAGTGGGTGCAGTTCAATCGCGCCATCATCAACACGCGCGACGAACCGCTCGCCGACCCGCGCCGCTTCCGCCGCCTGCACCTGTTGCATGGCGACACCAGCGTGCTGCCCGCCACGCTCGCGCTTAAGTGCGGCACGTCGTCGCTCGTGCTGGACCTGCTGGAGATAGACAAGCTGCCAACCGTTGCGTTGCTGGATGCGGTGCTAGCCTTCCGCACGCTCTCGCACCAGCCCGACGGACCGTGGCTGGTGCCGATGGCAGACGGGCACGAGGCCTCGGCGGTCGAGGTGCTGCGTCGGTTTCACACCGCTGCGCAACAGGAGTTTCGCGGGCGCGACGCGGAGACGGACACGCTGCTCGGCATCTGGAACGGCGTGTTGACGGACTTGGAAACGAACGTTGACAACCTCGTCGGCACCGTGGACTGGGTGACGAAGCGCTGGCTCTACGCGCAGTTCCTGGCGCAAGAAAACCTCCCGTGGACCGACCCGTGGCTGCGTGCTCAAGACTTGGAGTTCCACGCCGTGGACCCCGCGCGCAACCTCGCCTGGCCGCTCGCGCGCACACCGGAGCCGTGGCTCTTCTCGGCTGAAGAACAGCACGCCGCCCTGCTCACGCCGCCCGCCGATACCCGCGCCGCCGCGCGCTCCAGCCTCATGCACACGTTGGCGAAGGAGACCTTCCGCTACTTCGTGGACTGGGAGGTGATTGACGCGGAAGGCACCGAGTCGCTGCACCTGCTCGATCCCTTTCAGCCCAAACCGCCCGACGCCACCGCGTGGCTCCGGCGCGGCGCGCGAGTCCAAGCACGCGAGTCGGAAGCCGGAGGCGAGTAAAGACTACTGCTGATTCATCCGAATCACCTTCCCCGGCCGTGTGCCGAGATGTTTGTCGTCCTCGATCACCACGACGCCGTTCACGATCACCAGCTTGAAGCCCACGGCATATTGGTGCGGCTCCTTGAACGTCGCCTTGTCCGTCACCTTCACAGGATCGAACACGACGAGGTCCGCCCACGCGCCCTCGCGCACGGCACCTCGGTCCTTCAGTTTGAACGTCGTGGCCGGAAGCGAGGTCATGCGGCGGATGGCGTCCTCCAGGCGCAGCAGTTTCAGCTCGCGCACATACTCGCCGAGCACGCGGGCGTTGTTGCCGTAGCCGCGCGGGTGCGGCACGCCCTCGCCGAACTTCCGCACGCCGCTGTCCGAGGCGAACATCGTGTTCGGGTGCTGCGCGAACACCCGCAAGTCGTCTTCGCTCATGCCGTGAAAGACGGCGGAAGCCCCTCCGTTCCGTTCGATGTCCAGCAGCAGCTCCACTTGGTCGTCGAGCGAGTCGTTGCCGCGCTTCTTCTTGGCGGCCTCGACGACATTTAGGCCGTTGAGCGACTTGTCCTTCGAGTAGTTCGAGATGACGGCGTAGGCGAAGTCGTCGCGGCCTTGCTTGCGGAGGCTGGCTTTCATCTGCTGCACGATGCCGGCCTTCTGCGCCGCGTCGCTGATACGCTCCCGGAACTTCTCCGCGCCGCCCTCGCGCGCGGCGTCGGGGATGAGCTGCGAAAGGCCGGTGCTGGACGCGGGATAAACATACTGATCCTGCGTGATGTCCAGGCCGCTGGCGCGGGCTTGTTCGATGGCAGCGATGACCTTGCCGGTCTGGCCCCACGCGGTCTTGCCCGCGAGCTTGAGGTGCGAGATGTGGCCGCGCGTGCCGCCTTCGCGCGTGATGCGAAACAACTCATCAAGTGCCGTAAAGATGCCTTCGCCCTCGCTCCGCATGTGACTGGCGTAAACGCCGCCGTGCGCGCCGACGACCTTGGCGAGTTCCACGATCTCCTCCGTCTTCGCGAACGAGCCGGGCAGGTAAATCAACCCCGTCGCCAGCCCGACCGCGCCGTCCTGCATCGCCTGTTCGACCGCGCGTTTCATCTGCGCCAGCTCGGCATCGGTCGGCGGGCGCATGAAGGAGCCGCCCATCGCCTGACGACGCACCGTGTTGTGACCGATGAGCGAGCAGACGTTGGGGGAAATGTTCGTGGCTTCGAGTTCCTTGAAATACTCGCCGAGGTTCAGCCGCGAGCTGCCGCAGTTGCCGAGCACGAGCGTCGTCACGCCCATGCGCAGGAAGTTCTCGGCGAGCGGCTGGTCTTCGATGCCCTCGGCATGCGTGTGCGTGTCCACGAAGCCCGGCGCGACCACGAGTCCTTTCACGTCCACCACACGCTTCGCCGTGCCCGTCACGCGCCCGACCGCCGCGATGCGCCCGCCCTTCACTGCCACGTCGGCAAAGACAGCGGGGTTCCCCGAGCCGTCCACCACACGCCCGCCACGCAGGAGCAAGTCGCAGTCTTGGGCCGGGCTGGCGACGACTAACGTGCACAAGAGTAAGGCCGCGACTAGAGCGAAGTTCATGCCCGCTTGATAGGCGAGCGGACGCATGCCTGTCGAACCCACACTGTGCCCGGCTCGGCGTGTCTCTCCGCAAATCACCTTACCGAGCCGCACTTGCTTCGCCCAAGCGCGGGAACTAGTTTCGCCCCGTCAGCACACATGAACTCGCCTTCCGCGTCCGCCACTCCCGCCGGTTCCAGCGCGCTGCCGTCCACGTCTCGCCGGGCGCTCCCGGCGGCCGAAGCTCCCCTGCCCTCCCCCGCCGTATGTTGGCTCGTGGCGAATTGGCAAGTCCCCGCCGCGATCCTGTGCCTGTTGGTGATTGCGGCGCTGGACCTCGTCCAGCGCCAGGACTTCCCCGTCGCCGCGTTCTACGTCGCGCCGGTGCTGCTGGCGCTCTGGTCGCAGAACACCCAGCACGCGCTCAATCTCGCTTACGCCGCGACAGGACTCTCGGTGCTCGGCTTTATGTTTGGTCCGCTCAACGGCCCCTACACCGCCGAGATGGCGAACCGCGTCCTGTCCATCGCCATGGTCTGGCTCGCCGCCGCGCTCTCGTTACAACGCTGGCGGCGCGAAAAGACCTTGGAACGCGCCTTCTCTGACATGGAACGTCGCGAACGCGAACGCACCGGTGACCTCACGCGCGCCAACACTTCCCTCCAGACCGAAATCGCCGACCGCAAGGGCAAGGAGGAATTACTCCGCCAGCTTTCCGGCCACTTGATGCAAGCGCAGGACCAGGAGCGCCGCCGCATCGCGCGCGAACTCCACGACAACTCTGGCCAGACCCTCGCCGCCATCGCCGTGAACTTGTCCCGCATCGAGAACCTCATGCCCGACGCGCCCGTGAAGATGCGCAACCTCGTCGCCGACACCGCCGCCATGGCCGAGCAGACCTCGCGCGAAATCCGCACCATCTCCTACCTATTGCACCCACCGTTGCTCGAAGAGGCGGGCTTGCTCGCCGCCATCGGCTGGCTGGCGAACGGCTTCACCCAGCGCAGCGGCATCAAGACCGAGTTCGACGCCCCCGCCGAGTTCGAGCGCCTGCCCGCCGACATCGAAGTCACCCTCTTCCGCATCGTGCAGGAGACGCTCACCAACGTCGCGCGGCACTCCGGCAGCAAGACCGCCTTCATCAAACTCACACGCCAGCCCGGCGAAATCGTCCTGCAAGTGCGGGACGAGGGCACCGGCATTCCGCCGGAGAAGCTTCAGAAAGTGCACGGCAACGTTTCCGCGCTGGGCGTAGGCGTGGCGGGCGTTTGGGAACGTGTGCGACAATTTGGCGGTGCACTGGAAATCAACTCTAACAGCCGCGGCACCACCGTGATGGTCGTGGTGCCGCTCCCGGAGGAACAACAATTATGAGCTCACTCAAACTACTTATCGCCGATGACCACGACATCGTCCGCGCCGGCATGAAGGCGCTCCTCGACGACCAACCCGGCTGGCTGGTCGTCGCCGAGGCGAGCACGGGCCGCCAAGCCGTCGAGAAGGCCAAGGCCACCACGCCGGAGGTCTGCGTCCTCGACGTGACTATGCCCGAGCTCAACGGCCTCGAAGCCGCGCGCCAAATCAAGAAGCTCCTGCCCAACACTGAAATTCTCATCCTCACCGTCCACGAGTCCGAGCAAATCGCCGCCGAGGTGCTCAAGGTCGGCGCGCGCGGCTACATCCTCAAGTCCGACGCCGGCCGCGAACTGGTCGCCGCCGTGAAGGCGGTCAGCGCGCACAAAAGCTACTTCACCTCGCGCATCTCCCAGATGGTTTCCGACAGCACGCTGCGCGAGGGCGCACAGTCCATCGAAGCCGAGGACATCGGCAGCCGCCTCACGCCGCGCGAGAAGGAAATCGTGCAGCTCCTCGCCGAGGGCAAGAGCAACAAGGAAGCTGCCAGCGCCCTGAACATCAGCGTCAAGACCGTCGAGACCCACCGCACGAACATCATGCGCAAGCTGCGCTTTCACTCCGTCGGCGAGCTGGTCCGCTACGCCGTGCGGAACAACATCGTGGCGGCTTGAGGGAGAGGTTGAGAGTGTGGGAGTTGAGAGTTGAGAGTCGAGCGCCGTCATACGTGGCGTCACTTCGAGTATGTGGGTCCGAATGAATGAATCCGAAAGGGACGCCGCACGCCGTCGTGGACTCAGAAAACAGTTAGTCCCATCACTCCTCGTGGCGACTATCGGCTCTTTACTGTTTGCCAGCATTATCAGCAGCCGAAAAACTCATGGGCCACCTCGCTTTGCGACACGGGAGGAATTCTGGCAGCGGCTCCCTGAAGCCGCTATGGCCTCGCTAGTGTGCCTTCTCGCGTATTGGGCCTACAAGCTCCTCTACCGCCGGGGCAAGCCGAGCGTTGCTCAGTGTGTCTGCATGAAGTGCGGCAAGGGCCAGATTGCGGTTCCCGCCACCAACTGTTCGTGTGGTGGCGAATTTGAGGACTTGGACTTGGTGACGTGGGTGGAACCATGACGCTGGGCTGCCCCCGCCCTCCCGGCTCACTTGCGCAATGCCCCGCCGGGAGCAGCCCCAACCTCCACGCGTCACCCGGCGTCGAAACCTCGCCCCAAAGCTGAATCCCTACTGCCCGACAGCCATCTACTCCTGCGTTCATGATTCGCCGCGCAGCCAGCCCACTCCTCGCCACCGCCCTCATCGCAGTCACATTGAGCCTTGGCTTCGGCGCGGAGGCTAAGAAACCCGGCAAGCCCGCCGCCGCGCAAATCCCCTGGTCCTTCAAACCCCTCCACGAGTCCCCCACGCCCAAGGTCCGCGACGCCAAGTGGCCGCAGACACCCCTCGACCACTTCCTCCTCGCGAAGATGGACAAGGCCGGCCTAAAGCCCGCCCCGCCTGCCGACCCGCGCGTATTGATTCGCCGACTGCACCTCGACCTCACCGGCCTCCCACCGACACCAGAAGATGTCGAGACGTTCGTCCGCGCCTGTTCCCCAATCGGCAATCGCCAATCGGCAATCGCCAATGCCGTGGACAAACTCCTCGCCTCCCCCCACTACGGCGAGCGCTACGCCCGCTACTGGCTCGACCTCGCCCGCTACGTGGACGAGACCGCCTCGTGGCTCGAGAAGACCAGCGGCGCGCACCTCTACCGCGACTGGGTCATCAAGGCCTTCAACGACGACCTGCCCTACGACCAGTTCGTCATGCGCCAAATCGCCGCCGACCGGCTGATCGCAGAGGCCGAGTCCAACGCCGACGCCCGTCCCCAACCGACGCCCCCCTCTCAACCCTCAACTCTCAACTCTCAACCGTCGCGCAGCGACCTCCACGCGCTCGCCTTCCTCGGCCTCGCTCCGACCTATTGGAAGGAACTCCAGCTCCCGCCCGACCTAATCAAGGGCACCGTCGCCGACGAATGGGAGGAGCATGTGGACACCCTCAGCCGCACCTTCCTCGGCCTCACGCTCGCCTGCGCCCGCTGCCACGACCACAAGTCCGACCCCATCACCGCCGCCGACTACTACGGCATCGCTGGCGTCTTCGCGAGCGTGCGCCACGCCGAGGTGCCCACGATGAGCGACCAGTTCTGGCTGCCCGTGAAGAAAGCCCGCGAGTCCGTCGCCGCCCTCGAAAAGGAACGCGATGACCTGAAGAAGAGAAAGCCCGCGCCCGCCGACCTCACCAACCAAGTCGCCGCCATCGAGCAGAAAATTTCCGGCCTCAAGTCCGCCACGCCGCACTTCAACATGGCGATGGCCACCGCCGTCGAGGACGCCGCGCTCTTCGTCATCCCCGCCGCGAACAACAAAGGCACCGTGCTCGACTTCAAGCCCGGTCAGGCCCGCGACCTCGAGCTGATGAAGCGCGGCGACCCGAACAACACCGGCGACATCGTCCCGCGCCGTTTCCTCTCCGCCTTCGCCGCGAAGGACGGCCAGCCGCGCCGCTTCACCACCGGGAGCGGCCGCCTCGAACTCGCCCAGGCTATCGTGCAAGAAGCCGCGCCACTCACCGCTCGCGTCATCGTGAACCGCATTTGGAAACACCACTTCGGCCGCGGCATTGTCGAGACGCCGAGCGAGTTCGGCGTCACCGGCGACCCGCCCTCGCACCCCGAGTTGCTCGACGACCTCACCGCACGCTTCATCCGGAACGGCTGGTCCATCAAGTGGCTGCACCGCGAAATCCTCCTCTCCGCCGCGTGGCAGCAAAGCTCCCTCGCCCTCGACTCCGAAAAGCGCGACCCGGAGAACCGGCTTTTCGCCCGCATGCCGCGCCGTCGGCTCGACTTTGAGGCGTGGCGCGACACCTCGCTCGCCGTCGCCGGCACGCTGGACCGCAGCTTCGGCGGCGTCGCCACAGCGCTCACGTCCGACAAGAACCTCCGCCGCACGCTCTACGGCACCGTGAACCGGCACGAGCTGGAGCCGATGCTGCGCATCCACGACTTCCCCGACCCCGCCGCGCATAGTGCCTCCCGCACCGAGACCGCCACCGCGCTGCAAATGCTCTTCTCGCTGAACAGCCCTTTCCTCCTCGCCCAAGCCGACGCCTTCGCCGCGCGCTTGGAAAAGGAAGCCGGCCCGAGCGTGAACACCCGCGTCACCCGCGCCCACGCCCTCCTCTTCCAACGCGCCCCGACCACGAAGGAACTGGCGATGGCCACCCGTTTCCTCACCAGCCGCGAGACCGACAAGAAAGCGTGGTCCGAATACGCCCAAGCCCTGCTCGCCAGCAACGAAACGCAGTTTGTAGATTGAGGGAATAAATAAACGAAGCGTCCCAAGCACCGCTCTGCAAGTGCGGTGGCAGAGCGCAGCGGCGACCACGTTTTCGTTGGCACAGCCGGACCTGAACGATGCGTTGAACCGACGGAGCGCGGTCTGTAGGCCGCAGACCGTCCCACCACCAACGCCTCCGCCCGTGCCCCACCCCTCAGCCTCGCACCCGCCCAGGCAGCCGCGGATTTCCGTCGCGCCCGACTAGTCGCCCCGCAGCCACGATCCTGCGGCCTGGACATACGGCGTGGAAACGCCACCACCACAGCGGATGTTGGCAGCAACGGATTTGCGTCAGCAAGTAGTCCAGGGCGTGAGCCGTTGAGTTCCATCGAACGACCTTTGCAAGCCCCAGCAGGGCGGCTGGAAGCCCCCGTGACTCAGCAAAACGCCCGGCAGTGTGAGCCGCCGGGCGTTATGTCGAAATCAGTTAAAGCCAGCCTACACGTTGTAGGTGCTCGACGAGATGTTGCCGCCGCGACCGGTCCAGTTCGTGTGGAAGAACTCGCCACGCGGTTTGTCCAGTCGCTCGTAGGTGTGCGCGCCGAAGTAGTCGCGCTGTGCTTGGAGCAGATTCGCGGGCAAGACGGCGCTGCGATACTGGTCGTAGAACGCCAGTGCGGTGCTGAAGGCCGGCACGGGAATGCCGCGCAAGGCAGCGGTCGAGACGATCTTGCGCCAGCCCTTCTGGCAGCGCTTGATCTCGCCACGGAAGTAGTCGTCGAGCATTAGGTTCGCGAGCTTTGGGTTCTTGTCGTAGGCCTCCTTGATCTTGCCGAGGAAGGCGCTTCGGATGATGCAGCCGCCGCGCCACATGAGGGCGATGCCGCCGTAGTTGAGGTTCCAACCGTATTCCTTAGCGGCGGCGCGCATGAGCATGTAGCCCTGCGCGTAGCTGACGATCTTCGAGGCGTAGAGCGCATCGCGGATGTCGGCGATGAACTGCTTCTTGCGCTCGGGATTCGCTGCGATGCTCGTGAGAAACGGGCGCGGGCCTTTGAGCTTCTTCGCCGCCTTCACGCGCTCATCCTTCAGCGCCGAGACGCAACGGGAGTAAACCGCCTCCGCCATCAGCGTGATGGGGATGCCGAGGTCTTGGGAGTTGATAACGGTCCACTTGCCCGTGCCCTTCTGGCCGGCGGTGTCGAGGATCTTGTCCACGAGTGGGGAGCCGTCCTCGTCTTTCTTCGCGAGGATGTCGCGGCTGATCTCGATCAGATAGCTGTCGAGGTCGCCGGTGTTCCACTCCTTGAGCACCTCGTGCATCTCATCGGCACTCATGCCCAGGCCGTGCTTCATGATGTTGTAGGCCTCGCAGATGAGCTGCATGTCGCCATACTCGATGCCGTTGTGGACCATCTTCACGTAATGGCCTGCGCCGCCTTCGCCCACCCAATCGCAGCAGGGCGCGCCACCGTCCACCTTGGCGGAGATGCCTTGGAAGATGGCCTTCACTGCCGGCCACGCGGAGGGTGAGCCGCCGGGCATGATCGAAGGCCCACGGCGCGCGCCTTCTTCGCCACCGGACACGCCGGTGCCGATGTATTGAAAGCCTTTGCTCTCGAGATATTTCACGCGGCGGTCGGTGTCGCCGAAGAGGGAGTTGCCGCCGTCAATGACGATATCGCCGACCTCAAGGTAGGGCAGGAGGTTTTCGATGAACTCGTCCACCGGCTTGCCAGCCTTGACCATGAGCATGATGCGGCGAGGGCGCTTGAGCTTGCTCATCAACTCCGGGATGGAGTGCGCGCCGACGACTTTGGTGCCCTTGGCCTCGTTGGCGAGGAAGTCATCCACCTTCGAGGAGGTGCGGTTGTAAGCCACGACGGTGAAGCCGTGGTCGTTCATGTTAAGGATGAGGTTCTGGCCCATGACGGCCAGGCCGATGACTGCGATGTCGCCTGTAGGTTCCATGATGTTGAGTCGGGTAAAAACCGAATTAGGGGTGGCAGCTTACCGGGGCGGACGGACGCTGCCAGACTATTTTCGGACCAACTCGGATGAGCCAGTTCCACCACTGTCGCAGCTGACGGAGTCAGAGTTGGCGGGCGAATCGCGGTGACAAGTTCCGAAGTCGCCGCCGGAGGTCGAGGCGCTGTCCGAGGAGTGTGAGTTCCTGACACGCATCGCCGCCACGATCAGGCAGCCGAAGATGCTGAGGGGAGGCCAAGAGCGTTCACGCTGGGATTCAACCGTAAACTGCCTGTGGCTTCAGCTCGAACGCCGGAAACACCTTGGCCAAGTCCACCTGCGGGCTGTGGCGTTGCAGAATGGGCGCGAGCACGTCGCGGTAGTTGGTGGTCACGGGCAAATCGCCGGGGCCTTCGAGCACTTCCTTGGTCAGGCCGGGCCACTTCGCCAGCACGCGGCCACCCTTCACGCCGCCGCCCATCAGGAACATCACGCTGCCGCGACCGTGGTCCGTGCCAAAGGCGGAGTTCTCGGCGAGCCGCCGGCCAAACTCCGTCATCACCACCACGGTGACGTGCGCCATCGTCTTGCCCATGTCGCGATAGAACGCGCTGAGGCCGCCGTTCAAGCGCCGCATCTCCGGGTCCATGATGGCGCTCTGCGTGATGTGCGAGTCCCAGCCGCCGAGGTCCAGCGAGACGGCTTCGAGACCGACGCGCGCCTTGATGAGCCGCGCGACCTGTTGCATGCCTTGCGCGAAGTCGTCGCGCTCGTAGGTCGCGCCGTGGGCGGGGGCGTAAGTCGTCTTGCGCAGGTTCTCGATGCGGTTCAAGGCCGCGAGCGTGTCGCGGGCGGACGCGCCAAGGGCGTCGTGTTCCTTCGCATAGAGTTTTTCCAAGCTGGCTTGGAGCAGGCCGCCGCCCTTGCCGAGGGTGAAGTCATCCAGCGAGCGCATGACCGTGGCGGACGGCGCGCCGCGCAGGCTCTCGGGCAGCGCGCGGCTCACGGCGATGGCCGAGAGCGCGCCGGAGGTCGTCGCGCCGCGGAAGCGCAGGTAACGCCCGAGCCAGCCGCCGGCCACGTCGCCCGCGCGCTCCATCAAGTCCTGCGCCTCGAAGTGCGACCTCGTGGCGTCCTCGGAGCCGGCGGCGTGGACCACCGCGAGCGCGCCGTCGTGGTAGGGAGCGGCGAGGTCTTTGAGCAAGGGGTTCAGGCCGAAACTGCCGTCGAGCTTCGTGGCGTCGGCGGCCTTGATGGCGATGCGGGGGCGGGCGCGGTAATAGCCGTCGTCGTGCGTGGGCGCGACCATGTTCAAGCCATCCGCGCCGCCGCGCAGGAAGACGACGACGAGGGTTTTGAGTTGGTCGCCGTTGCCGGTGAGGGAGGTTTGGGTGCTCATGGGCGAGGAGAATTATGAGGAAGGCACGGGCGCATCAGAAGCCGGGTTTCCGCTTGAAACCAGTGCGAGCTCTCGCCGCAGTTTCAAGCTGCGCTCCCACTTTGAAGAGAGGGAAAACAGCGCCCAAGCGGGCAGCAGGATGAATGGAGCCATCAGTATGGGGATGAGTAGCATTCCAGGCCAATCTTCCGTTCCTCTGAGCACGCCGAACTCATACAAGAGCTGGCGGACAAGTAAGAGCAGATAACCGACAAACACAAAAGCCGCGCCAAACTTGAGTAACCGTGCAGTGAAAAGGCCAAAGCCGACCCGAAACAAGACGCCGCTTGAATCGTGCTTCGAGTCCTCACTGTGATTCGGGCCTGTGTCCATGCGGATTCAGCACTTCTGAAAACTCGGCGAAGCCAGCAGCAGCGCGAGCGGGGCACCGGATTCCTTGCACGCGGTGATTTCGTCGGCGGAGGGCGCGCGGCCTAGCAGGTGGGCCATCTGGTTTTCCTCGGTCGCGAAGCTGGCGCGGAGTTTGTCAGCGTCGAGCTTGGTGGCGTTGCCGAGTTCGTTCTTGGTCAGCGCGACGGCGAAGTTCCAGCGCCAGAGGAGCGTGCCCAGCCACGGCGCGGCTTCCTCGGGATAGCCGTCGGGCGTCGGGTAGTGGAAGGGCGCGTGGCCCATGCGCAGGAGGTAGTCCTGAATCGAGGGGCCCGCGTCGGTGGTCGCGTGCGTGGCGCGCAGCGTGGAGACGATGTAGTGGAACGGGCGCTTGAGCTTGTTGCCGCGCGTGGTGAGGAACGCGTCGGTGGCGAAGAGCGCGCGCAGCGTGGCCGGGATGTCGCCGCCGGACGCGATGAACTTGTCCGCGACCGCGCTGACGGCGGCGGCGGGCGGGGCGTCCGCAATGAAGCGCTGGCAGAGCTTGGTGGCGATGAACTTGGCGGTGGACGGGTGCAGGCCGATGATGCCGAGCACGGTGTCCAGCTCGGCGCGGCCCAGCTTCTCGATTTCCTCGGGCTTGGCCTGCTTCGGAATCCGCGGGATGACGTGGCCGAGGACGACCTTCTCGCCACGGTCGTGCTGGAAGGGTTTGAACTCGACGCTGCCGAGGTTGAGTTTCGACCGGCCCACTTCCTGCACGCCCCAGCCGGTGAGGCAGCGGGCGACTTCCATCACGTCCTGCTGCGAGTAGCCGCCGTGGACGCCGAGGGTGTGGAGTTCGAGCAGCTCGCGGGCGTAGTTTTCGTTGGGCTTGTCGGCTTCGTTGGCCTTCTTGTTCACGCGGCCGTCGAGATACCAGAGCATCGCGGGGCTGAGCGCGGAGGCGCGGAGCATCGCGGGGAACTTGCCGAGCGCGTGGGCGCGGATGACGTCGCGGTCGTCGGCGACCTTGAGCCACTTCGCGTCGCCCTTGGAGGGGTCGATATTGAAGTGGTCGCTCCAGAAGTTGACCATCACCTCGTAGAGCTGGCGCTCGGTGAAGACGGCGCGCAGCACGGTGCTGCGAACGAGGGCATCAAGCAGGTGCTTCTCCTGATACTCAAAGAGTTCGCCGAGCGGCTCGCCGAGCACTTCGAAGCGGCGGATGGCGTTCTCGCAGTTGGGGTCGTCCAGCCGCTCGGGCATGAGCTGCTGGTCGAGGAAGGCGGCGAAGGCGACTTCTTCGGTCGCGCCGAGCTTGCGCACGCGCTGGTAGTCCCAAGGTCGCGCGCCGAAGGTAAGCCGGTTCAACGCGTGGGAGACGAGGTCAATGTCCTTGCTAGCGGGCGTGGCGTAGGGGCCGTCCGGCGGCGCTGCGGGGCGTCGGCCTGCAAGCAGCCCTTGAGGGACTTCGAGCTTGTCGCAACCGACGGCGACAGCGGCGAGCGAGGCGGCGGCGCTGGTCTGGAGGAAGTGGCGGCGGGTGGGGTTCATGCGGCGGCGGGGAGGGCGGGCGGTTCGGTCTTGGGCAGCTCCGGCACCACGGGGTTCGCCTTCTTGGCCTCACGCACGGCGAAGACCAACGCGGCGAAACCGGTGACCAGCGTCCAGATGCTCAAGCCCAGCCAGCCGATGAAGGGGAGCAGAAACGTGAGCGTGAGCACGGTGCCGCCGCGCAGGACGCGACGCCACGGCTGGGCTTCGTCAATGGGCGAGGGCAGGCCCGCCCCGATGCGCTTGGCGAAGCCGGCGGAACCGACAAGCCCGCCGAAGAGCACGATGCCCAGGAGGAACAGGGCAACGATGTTCATCAACGGGTTGTTGAGCTTAGTGCAGCCGAGCGCGAGGCCGAGGAGTGGCGCGCACATCGCGAGGCCGACGAAGGTGAGTTTGTAGGGCTGTCGGTATTGCTCGCGCGCTCGCTCGACGAGGGCGGGGAAGAGCGCTTCGGCGGCCAGCCAATAGGCGATGAAGATGAGGAGGCCACCAAGAATGAGGAGAAATATTTTCAGGATGTCTGCCATTATCATAAGCCAAGTGACGTTCTGGGCGCGCGGGCGTTACGAAGAGTTTTCCGCGTGCTTAACGGAACATACGAGACGCGCGACGGGAGGGAAGTTTCTAGTGGGAGTTTCCACCTAGGGAAACGCTGATTTAATCCCGTCGCCGTCGGTTTCTTACAGACGGCCAAGCGTGGAGTTTCTAACCTCTGGGCATGACCCACCAGATGAGCTTCACCCACGCCGAGTTCGCCGCCAAAAAGAAGACTACTCGCCGCGAAGTGTTCCTCGCCCGCATGGAGGAAGTCATCCCGTGGACCAAACTGCTGGCCGTTCTGGCCCCCTTCTACCCCAAGGGCGAACGCGGTCGGCCGCCCGTCGGGCTGGAACGCATGCTGCGCGTCTACTTCCTCCAGCAGTGGTATGATCTGGCCGACGAAGCCCTCGAAGACGCGCTCTACGACAGCCAGGCCCTCCAGCAGTTCGCCCGCATCGATTGGGCCGGCGGCGGCGTGCCCGACGCCACCACCCTCCTGAACTTCCGCCACCGGCTCGAAACGCACGACCTGTGCAAAGGCCTCTTCGCCGCCATCAACGCCGACCTCGCTGCACGCGGCCTACTGCTACGTGCTGGCACACTGGTGGACGCCACGCTCATCGCGGCCCCGCCCTCGACCAAGAACCAGGCCAAGCAGCGCGACCCGGAGATGCATCAGACCAAGAAGGGCAACCAGTGGTATTTCGGGATGAAAGCGCACATCGGAGCGGATCGGGACAGCAAACTGGTGCACACCGTGGTCGTGACGGCGGCGAACGTGGCCGACGTGACGCAGACGGCGCAACTGCTGCACGGGCAGGAGACGCAAGTGCATGCCGACGCCGGCTACACCGGGGTGGAGAAACGTGCGGAGATCGAGGCGTTGGCACGGACGATTGACTGGCAGATCGCATGCAAGCGCAGCTTGATCAAGGCGCTGTCGGAAGGGGCGGAGAAAGAAGCGCGCAAGGCCGTGGAAAAGGCCAAAGCCGCAGTGCGGGCGTTTGTGGAGCATCCCTTCCACATCGTGAAGAACCTCTTTGGGTATCGGAAGGTGAGGTATCGGGGGTTGGCGAAGAACGGGCAGCAACTCTACACCCTCTTTGGGTTGGCGAACGTGGTGATCGGAGCCCGGGTGCGGCCGGCGGCGTGAAGTGAGAACCGCCAGCGGCCTGCCAGCGAAGAATCGGCGGCTAAAACCGGACCCACGAGCCGCCGCGAGCGAGCGAAACGGAGCAACCGGACGCGTTTTGAGGCCGACGCCACCGGTCAACGGCAACGATCAGCCCTCAAATCCTGAACCATGGCTTTGTTCAGCGCTTCCCTAGGCAGGCAAGCCGGGATTCCAAGCCCCGGCTCATGGGTAGCCGCCAGGCCCGCAGGCCTCGCATTCCGGCCATAAACTAGGGAGTGCAACCCCAAAGATCGGGAAGCCGAAGCTGTCACGAGCAATCTTTGGCTTCCCTGAATTTTGGGAGAGTTCACCGAGAGGTTCATGGAGAAACTGGGACAGCCTGGAGACGGGGACAAAACAAAACAGCGCACCGGGAGGGTGCGCTGGGGCAACTGAGGTTGGGAGCGGAGTGTTTTTCGCGACGCGGGATTCAGTCCTTAGACGAGCCGGACGGCGGGCACGGCTTTAGCGCGGGCTCGGCCGTCGGCGCGCACCGCTGTTCCAGCAATCGGAGGGACAGGAGAGTTTCGGCCAGCAACCGCTGGCAGGCGTAATACCAGCCGGCCCAGCCGTCCAGCATCACGCCGCGGACCAGCAACGTGTAGAGCAGCACGACCGGTGGCCCGAGCACGATCGTCGCACGGATACGGTCGTTCAGGCCCAAGTGTGCGCGCGGGGTGGCGGCGAGCTTCTCCGCTTCTAGCTTCGCGTAACGGTCCTGCGACCAGACCCAGTGCGTCAGCGACTTGCGGTCATCGTGCAGGATGCGGGTGCGGAGCGAGCCAGTGGGGCCGTCAGCGCGAAGCAGCTGGGTGTGTCCGTCCTGCACATACTGACAAACAGCGCGGCGGAAGAGGGCGAGGCGCGGCGGGTAGAGCGTTCCACGCAGCGGACGACCGTGGATGCAGTAGCGGAACGAGGCCGCGTAAGCCGCCAACTCCGGCCTCGGCGCGAGGGCACTCACTTCGGCTTCAAAGTCCTCGGGTAGGATATAATCCGCATCCAGCGAAAGCACCCAGTCGGACTTCACTTGAGCGAGGCCGAAGTTCCACTGGGCGGTGTGGTTGTCGAAACGCCGCTCCAGAAAGCGCACGTTGGGGAAGCCCAGCGCGATCTCCTTTGTGCGGTCCGTGCTCAGGCTGTCCACGACCACGACCTCGCGCGCCCACGCGAGGCGGGCGAGGCAGCGCCCGAGGTTGGGCTCCTCGTTGTAAGTGAGGATGAGCGGGGTGACTTGATGAAGCATACGGGCCGAAGCTGCTTTCATTCGCGGTAAGCTTCGTCCGCCAACAGGGTTAGTCGCTCGTAGAAGGAGCGCAACGCTGGCAGCGAAAATTCCGCCAGCGCCGAGGCGTCGCCTGTGCCTGTGAAGGCACCGAGCAGCAAATCGTGGCTGTGATCCTGCGTGCGGAGCCGGAGCTTCTCCATCACCTTGCCCGCAGTGGAAACCATGCTGTCCGCGAACAACCGCAGATCGTCCAGCGGGTTTTGACCACCGAGCAGGGGCTCGAACACATCTGGGTAGAACCTCAACTCCACCGCGTAATGGTCGAAGACGTAGCGCAGACTGCACTGGCGCTGGTGCGCTCCTTGCCGGATGAAGAGGCTGCAAACGCCCGTCGGGAAAGTCACTTCCGCCGCTAGGCGGGCCAGTTCGCCCCGAGCGTTGCGCGCCCGTTCACAGTGCCGGATCGTCATCGGCCCGTCGAAGAGGAGCCACGCCAGATCGAGATAATGAATGGCGTAGTCGGTCAGGAGGATACGGTTGCGCCATTCCTCGCGCTGCCAAGCGGCGCGCTCGTGGTGCGGCGAGGGCGTGTCGAAGTGCAACGTGACCCGCCGCAGCGCCCCCGGTGGCCGTTCGGCCAGGAAGCGGCGGAAGGCCAGCACGTTGGGCTTGAGCCGGTAGTTGTGGACCACGAAGACGCGGCGTCCAGCCAGCAAGGTCTGGTGCGCGTCGAGCATGGCGCGGGACACGGCGAAGGGCTTCTCCACCAGCACGTCCGCCGCCGTCGCGGGCAGGCTGCGGTAAATCCCTTCGCGGACCAACGACGGGGCCGTGATCACCGCGTGCGTGGCGTCCGACGCGAAGCCCGGCTGCGGTGCCAGCGTCACGGGGGCGGCAGGCGGCGCTGTCAGCGCGGGATCGGTCCACGAAACGCGGCCGGTGAAACCATTACGCGCCAGACCGGGCAGGTGTTTCTGCTGCACGATGCGCCCCAAGCCGACGTAGTGAAGTGTTTGCGCGCGGGCGGGAAGGACACCCCCGGGGACCGGAACCGGCCACCTCGCTGAGGCTCCGCTCTCCGCCACCTCCCGCAACGCGGCGGGCCAATCGAAGCGGAAGTCCAAGCCTAGGCGGCGCTTCGTTTGCGTGCAGTCGTAGGTGCGGACATTGAGGTTGTGCTCGAAGAGCTTCACCAGCCGGGCTGGCCGTCGTTTGAGCAGCGTCAACGCCACGGACCCGCCGGCGAGTCCCACGCGCCAGAGCCAGGCGGGAAAGTGAAGCGGACGCTGGCCACGACCCAGTTCGCGGCAATGGACGGCGAGATACTCCGCCCGCGTCGGCGCGTCGGGGGACACCAGCATAAACCGCTCACCAGCGCGCGCCTCGGCGAGCTGAACGAGCCGGCAGACAGCCTCGTGGACGTGCTCGCGGGCGACCAGCGGGATGATGGAATGCCGGTTGCCCAAGCCCATCAAGTGGCCGGTGGGCAAAAGTCGGGCAATGCCCGGGAGCGAATCCGCCAGCCCCGGCCCGATAATAAAGCCGGGCCGAACCACCAGCAGCAGTCGGTCCCGCACGACCTCCTCGAAGCGGCGTTCCACGGCGACCTTCACCTTGGAGTATTCGCCCTTCCAGCGATGGGCGACTGCGGGCGTGGTCTCGTCCACCGGGCCGGACACCGCCGGCAGCACGCTGATGGAGGACACATGAATCACACGGCTCACTTCGCGGGCACGCGCGACGGCAATGACCTGGTCTGCCAAGGCAAGGTTTTCCTCAATGCCGCCAAATTTGGCGATGGCGTAGTTGATGAGCGCGTCACACCGGCCCACGGCGGCAGAGAGTTCCACCGCCCGCTCATAGGACCCGTGCAAATCGCGCGGACCGGCCGTGGCGAGGCGCGACCGGTTGAACGTCCAGACTTCGTGGCCGGCACGGGTGAGCCGCGCTGCGAGCCCGTGGGCGGCAAAACTTGAGGTGCCGAGGACGAGGATTTTCATTTGACTGGGATCAAAGGGTGGAAACGGAGCGGTGATCGGCGGCTGTTTGATAGCGCTGCGCCAACGCGCGCGCCGCCGCATCCCAAGTAAAATTTTCGGCCACCACCCGCCTGGCACGGGCGCGGATGTCGGCCCGCTCGGCGGGACTGGCCACTAGTTGCGCCAGCGCCTCGGCGACGGAGCGTGCCTCGACCGCGGTCACCCGCCCAAGCCGGTGAGCGCGGACTTCCTCAGCGAGCGCGACTTCCGTGGACACGACCACCGGCAACCCGCAGGCCAGCGCTTCCACCACCACGATGCCAAAATTCTCGGAGTGGGAGGGCAACACGAAGAGGTCACTGCCCTGAAGCAAACGCCACTTGCGCTCGCCGGTCACGAAGCCGTGCCAATGGACCCGGGCAGCCAAACCGAGGCGTTCCACCAGCGCGCGGAGCGACGTGAGGTAACCCTCCTCTCCCGTGCCGGCTACCACCAAATCAAAACCCTTCCCCTGCGGTTGCGCCATCGCCTCGAACAGGATTTCTAAACCCTTCTTCGGGTGTAGCCGAGAGAGGAACACCGCCAGCGTCCGGTCCGCCGGCACCCGCAGTTCGCGCCGCAAGGTCTCCCGCGCGTCCGGATACTCCGGCGGCAAATCCAAGCCGTGGGGCTGCACCAGCACGGGGCAGCGAAAGCCATTGCGCATGGTCTCCTCCGCCTCCATCGCCGAGGTGACGTGGAGAAACGCCGCGCCGTTGATGTTGCGCCGCGTGACGAGGGCTAGTTGCAGCCGCTTGACCCACGCGCGCTGCCGCAGCGACCAGTCGCACAATTGCCCGAGCGGCCGCACCGTGTAAGGCACCCGCAGGCGACGGGCAGCGGCCATGGCGACATTGGCGGGATGGGAGAAGACCGTGTGAACATGCACGAAATCGAACTCGCGCAAATGCTGGCGACACCAACCGGAGAAACCGGGCGTGAAGGTGAAGCCGATGAGTGTGTGCTGTCGGCTGGGCACCCGCGGGAGGAAGAACGTGGGCAGCCCCTCATGCTCCCCCCACTGGTTCAACGGCACCGCTAGCCGTCCGCCGACATCGTCATCACTGCTCAGGAGCCGCGTGTCCACCCCGACACGACGGAGCGCCCGCACCATGCCTACAGCGGCCTCCGTCGGCCCGCCGTGCCGGGGTGCTAGGGAGGCCATGACGTGGAGAACTTTCACGGGAATCGACTCAGTGACCAAACTCAGGCAAGAGACCGGCGCTTTTCAGTTATGGCTTCAAAGCCAGCAGGTGGGAACGGCTCACCCAGCTCAAACTTCGAAAGCCAGCATTTCGTAGTCCCCGCTGGATAAGATCCGGAGCGCCTGCCAAACCTGCTTGATCCAACAGGCCAAAATGCACCTCGACCAGAACCCCACGGCATTCGCGGCGCTCCAACACCCGAGTCAACCCATTGATCACCGATAGTTCGTGGCCCTCCACATCAATTTTGATAAAAATGGGGGCTGGAATTTTTCCGACTTCAACCAATGAGTCGCCACGGCTGGCTTGCATCGTAATGGTGCCCTGCTGAGGTTGAGCTTGGCCTTCCAGAACCCGGTTGATCGACGAGTAGCCTGGGTCTTCCACCATCACCACCTCCCCATCGTGGTCACTCAAGGCACATTGCAGGGCGCGGATGTTCGCTGATTTGGATAGGCGTTGGTTCTCCGCCAAGGCCGCGATGTTCTGTAGGTTGGGCTCCACCGCGATTACAACCCCGCTCTCCCCCACCAACCGCGAGAGCATGCAAGAATAAAACCCAACATTGGCTCCGATATCCCAAACGACCATTCCAGGCCGGACATGCCTCAGAAAGACCGCCGTGGTCGGACGCTCGTGTTCAGACATGGCCATGCCCCGGAATTGTTCGTTAGGCGTCGCCAACAGGAGTTCGCCGCCCCGCCATCTGTAGCATGCCTGCTCTGGCGGGGTCTCCAAGGATACGGAGTAGTTGCAAATGCGCGCGAGCTTGACGCGCTCAACCGCCGCTACCAGCGGCTGCGCCAATTGCTGGAGACCAGTCTTGCGGACCAAGCGCCGGAGATTCGTTGGGATCATATGGGGATTCAGAACAGCGTGTAGATAAACGGGGCCGCTGCGGTGCCGCCGAGGACGAGCAACGCGCCGAGCGCCAACAGCGCGAGCAGCAGCGGGATCATCCAGAACTTTTTGTTCTCACCGAGGAAGGCGATGAACTCCTTCACTAGGCCAGACTGCGGCTGCTGGTTGGCCTGTTCGAATTCGTTGGGGGGCTTGGTGTCGCTCATGGGAAGCCGTTCAGTATTGGCGGTAGTAGCGGTTCGCTGCGGGCGGCGGCGGGGCGGTGTGCCAATAAGTGGCGGCCTGCCGGTCCACGGTCTTGCGGATGGGCTGGCTACCGAACGCGCGCTTCACCAGCCCGATACCGGTGACGAGCACGTAAAAGAGCAGGCCCATCAGCACATTGCCCATCACCAGCCCCACGCAGCAGGCTAGCGCATACCAGACGACGTAGAAGGGCTTAGCGATGGCCGGGACGAGGTGGAAGAGCACGCCCGCTGCCGCGCCGAGCACGCCCAGCTTCAACGCGAACTCCAGGCTCCACGCGCCGCTGGTCAACTTGCCGACGAGCAAGAGGCCCAAGGCAACGCAGGGGAAACCGATCATAAGGCTCTTCGCGAACGCCCGCCGCGCGGCGGTGTCGGGCTGCCAGTTAACTTCTCTGAAGGGGTTGAGCATGGCGGCTTAGTCCAGCTTGAAGCTCTCGATGTATCTCTTCCGCACGGACTCGTCCTGCTGCGGCTGCTCGGTGCGGAGGAGGACGCAGTTCTCCAGCACCAGCACGTCCATGTCCGAGGCAATGAAGCAGCGGTAGGCATCCTCGGGCGTGCAAACGATCGGCTCGCCGCGGATGTTGAAGCTGGTGTTGATGATCACGCCGCAGCCGGTCTGGCGCTTGAACTCGCGCATGAGCCGGTAGAAGCGCCCGTGCCGCTGCTCGTCCACGGTCTGGAGGCGCGCGCTCATGTCCACATGCGTGATGGCCGGGAGCGTCGAGCGCGGGACGTTCACGCGCTTGCGCAGGTCGGGGTCCTTCATCAACTGCACCTGCTCGGGGGTGAGCGGGAGCCACTGGTCCTGCTTCACGTCGGCCACCATGAGCATGTAGGGCGACTCGCGGTCGTGGTCGAAATACTTGGCCACGTCCTCGATGAGCACGCAGGGGGCGAAGGGCCGGAAACTCTCGCGGAACTTGATGCGGAGGTTCATCTGCGACTGCATCGCGGGGCTGCGCGGATCGCCGATGATGCTGCGGGCACCGAGCGCGCGCGGGCCGAATTCCATCCGTCCGCTGAACCAGCCGATGACCTTCTCCGAGGCCATGTCCTTCGCCACCGCTTCTAGCAGCGCGGGCTCCTGCTCATGGAACGTGTAGCGCATCTGCTTGCCATCGAGGAAGGCGCGGATTTCCTCGTTCGAGAACTTCGGACCGAGCCACGATCCTTTGAGGGAATCCTTTCCCTTGGGCGCACGCGGCTGGTCGAGGAGCTGGTGATGCACGAACAGCGCCGCGCCCAAGGCCCCGCCGGCGTCGCCCGAGGCGGGCGTGGCAAACACATCGTCGAAGAGGCCCGCGCGCAGCAGCTTGCCGTTGGCGACGCAATTGAGCGCGACGCCGCCGGCGAGACAGAGATTGCGGCTGCCGGTGAGTTCCCGCGCGTGTCGGGCCATGCGCAGGACGACCTCCTCCGTGACTTTCTGAATCGAGGCGGCGAGGTCCATTTCACGCTGGGTAATGGCAGACTCGGCGTCGCGCGCGGGACCGCCGAAGAGTGCGGCGAACTTGGCGTTCGTCATCGTCAGCCCCTGGCAGTAGTTGAAGTAACTCATGTCCATCGCGAGCGAGCCATCGGGCTTCACGTCCACGAGGTGCTTTAGCATCGTGTCCACGTAGCGGGGCTCGCCGTAGGGCGCGAGGCCCATGAGCTTGTATTCGCCGGAGTTGACCTTGAAGCCGCAGAAGTAGGTGACGGCGCTGTAGAGCAGGCCGAGCGAGTGCGGGAAGTGGAGGGTCTTGAGCAGCTTGATTTTGCTCCCCTGCCCGTGCCCGATGGTCGCCGTGTCCCACTCGCCGACGCCGTCCAGCGTGAGGATGGCCGCATCCTCGTAGCGCGACGGGAAGAACGTGCTGGCTGCGTGGGCCTCGTGGTGGCCGGTGAAGGCGATGCGCTTCGTGTAGCGACCGCCCAGCGCCTTCCGAATCTCTCGGGGCAGGTGCAGCTTGGTCTTGAGCCACAGCGGCATCGCCATGAGGAAGGATCGAAAACCCGCTGGGGCGAAGGCGAGGTAGCTCTCCAGTAAGCGGTCGAACTTCAGCAGCGGCTTGTCGTAGAAGACAACGTAGTCGAGCTGCTCCGGCGTGAGCCTGGCTTCCTGGAGGCAGTAGTCCACGGCGTGCTTCGGGAACTCCGGGTCGTGCTTGATCCGCGTGAAGCGCTCCTCCTGCGCGGCGGCGACGATGTTCCCGTCCACGACGAGCGCGGCAGCCGAGTCGTGGTAGTAGGCGGATAAACCGAGGATGGCAGCCATAAACAGGCCAGTCAGGAATCGCCGCCCCGTTGGTTGAGCTTATCGCGCTCTAATCCGAGACAACTCCCGAGACTCCCGGAAAGTTGCAGGCTGCTCCCGCAGCGTTCATGCCGTCGGGACGAAATTGAACCGACACTTGAGTATCTTCTGGATTCCGACACGCAGCGGAGTCAACTCCCGACCCAGAATTGCTCTCATTTTGGTGATGTCCGGCTGCCGTCGCGTCATATCGCCCTCGGTGAGCGCCGGCAGGTGGACGATGGCCGATTTGGATTGGGTGAGCTCCTTCACCAAGCGCGCAACGTCGCCAATCTGATGCTCGAGGTCGCTGCCGAGATT
>JBDKJY010000007.1:0-175704 GCA_039796295.1 Verrucomicrobiota bacterium | reverse complement strand
CCCGCTCCCGTATGTCGGTCCAGTCTTCCATAGTGCGATACATGCTTCATGGTTAATGAAGGTGCTGCACTTTTGGACCGCCGCGTCACATCCGTGACCCCGTCTCACTTTTCAACCGGCGTTTACACTTCGGAAAAGCGGTTGATGGCGGCAAACACCTTCGAGAGCGACGTGCCGCCCTTGAACACGCAAAGATTCCCCAGGCTCGGCGCGGCAAAGATGTGCCCCAGCAGCCAGCAGACCCAGAAGTCCTTCTCCACGATCACCGGCAGCACGTTGGTGCGTTTCGCCGTGGCGAGGTAGGTCGCCTGTTTTTCCTCGTCCGGCAGTTGGGCAAAGAATGGTTTCATGGCGCTTTTTTGGCGATGTGCCGCAGATGCGGATGCATCCACGCGGGTGCCAGGGCGATGTCCGCCAGTAGTTGCCGTTTGTGCTCAGGTTTCAGTTCCTTCCGCAGATGATCCACTCGCTCGGTCGAGATGTTCCGCCGCCCGATGTTCGCCAGCGCGGAGATCATCATGCCCGTCACCCGACCTGCCCCGGCCATCTTGCGGGGGGAGCGGTGCCTGAACTCGATCACCGACATCCCGCCCAGCTTCACTTTGCGAGATGGGCCGTCGGTATCGTAGATGATGCGGGCGGGCACCTGCTCGGTCAGGCGCATGTGATTGGCGGCGTAGGCACCCCCTTCCTGGATGCGCAGCCCGTCCCGGCGGGCGATGGCCTGCGCCACCGCGTCGGGCGTCGCCCCCAGCTTTCCGAACCAGTGAGTTTTCCCCGGCAGATGGTAAAGCCCGCGCCGGGCCCGCTCCACCTCACCCGCCCGGCACAGACGCGCCAGCGCCTGATCCACCGCCGCCCGGCTGCCCAAGTCCAGGAACTCCACCGAGGCAAACACCCGACCCTCCGCCCCGGCGCGGAAGCGGGCGAGGAGCTGATTTTCAAGATTGTTGCTGGAACGTGGGCGGGCCATTGCGTCAGCAAACTAGGCTAGTTTTTCTGACAGAACAAGGATCAACTTGAGCTGACATCTTAAAACTATGCGGGCGTTCCTTTAACACCGCTGGTCACAACTCCCCCCGGAAGGCGCGGTGCTGGAGGGTGGCGAAGAGCGCGTCCTTGATGTGGTGCGCGTAGGTGGAGTCATCGCCGCCGAGCGTGCGCAGGAAGGGGAAGACGCGTTGGTCCACGACCTCGAACATTTCCTTGGCCTCGAAATGTTTGAAGCGGGACCAGCGCAGATCGTCGTAGGGGCGGCCCTCGGGGTCCTTGCCCTCGGGGAGGGCGCTGCGCTTCATTAGACGCTTGAGGGTGCGGACTTGTTTTCCTCCAAGGTGTGGAGATCGTCGAGGCGCTTCAGGAAGAGCAGGTAAATGATTTGCTCGATGACTTCGAGCGGATTGGAGATGCCCCCGGTCCAGAAGGCATTCCAGAGCGCGTCGGTTTTACTGCGGATGTCGCCGGTGAGCATATCGGTTAGTGGCGGCAGAGCATCGGGTTGGTCGCTGCCGCTGACAATCGGAAAGCCAAGGCTGCAAAGTCATGCGGTTCAGCAATGGGTGTTCATGCCGAGCGGCGGCGGCGCATCCCCCGCCCTTTTCCACCGCGAAGGCTGGCCGATTCCCACGGGAAACATGACCACGCCGGCGCGCCGCTGGGCAGCCAGGAGAGCTTCGGGCCTTTGCCTTGGATCCAGTGCGGTGGCACGCCACCGTAAACCGACTCCAAAGTATGCACGCCCCCGACATGGTTGATCTCCCACGCGATCTGACTGTCGCTCGCGCCGTTGGAGCGGCGAACCAGGACAAAAAACGCGCGCATGCCGTGGGAGATGAGCTTTCGCTTAAGCTGGCCTCGCTTATGCAGACGTGCGAGTGCCTGGGTCAATGCGCCGACGGCGACGGGTAGTGCGCGATCACGGTCGCGGCCGGGAAAGCAGAAGAGCGATTCGGGATACCGTTGCTCGTGCCAGCGGCGGTGGGCGGCCAACAACTGCTTGAACTCGGAATGCACGAACACGTAGGGATTGTTCCGGCGAGGATCCTTGCTGCGCCGCACGCACAGCGATTGGCCGTCCTTGGTCACCCCACCCGGCTCGTCGGCGCGCGCATCCATGCGAAGGCTCAGTGCCTCGCCGGAGCGCAGGCCAATGTTCGCCTCGAACAGGAGCTGCCAACCCAGCACCTCGCTGCGGGGATTGGAGAAGAGGAGTTTCGCGACCGTGTGCAGTTCGTCGGCATCAACGGGTGCACATTCCCGGCAGTGCCGCGCGTCCCGGGCACTATGGTAGCGGCTGCGCGCGGCGATGGGGTTGTGCGAGATAAGTTCCTTGCGCACCGCCCAGCGCAGAGCGTTGTTCAGGGTGTTGAGTTCCAAATCGGTGGTGCGGTGGCCCTCGCCGCGCGTGACGTTCTCCAAGCGCCAAGTGTGGTAGTCATCCAGCACTTTGGGGGAGAGGTGATCCACCAGCCAGTCTTCCTCAAAGAATTCCTTCAGCTTGATGCAGTTGGCACGCTCCATCCGGTCCAATTCTTTCGGGCGACCACGTTTGTCGGGGTAGCCATCGTCCTGATAGCGCTGAAGCACGTCGCGTATGCCTACCGCACGCGCCGCCGAGTCGGGTTCGAGCGCCAAGCCCAAGCGCGCTGCCGCCTTGGCGGCACGCCGTGCGTCCATCCGCTGGCGGGCTTCGCTGATCCGGATGGTATCGAGGGAACGGCAGGGGTCGCCACCTTGGTGGAAGATGCGCACGAAGTAGGTTCCGCAGCTGGGATTGCGGTAGAGACCTCGCTCGCCGGAGACTTTTTTCAGGGCTGCCATAAGCGTGACCGGGTAAAAACCGGGTAAATCACTCTCCCAGTGTAGTCGCTGCGGAGCAGATTTTCCAGTGGCCTACCGCGACTAAACGCGGCTTTTGCAGGGGGGAACGAACGGAGGGGAGTGGTGCACCCGCCAGGAGTTGAACCTGGAACCTGCTGATCCGTAGTCAGCCGCTCTATCCAATTGAGCTACGGGTGCCACCGCGAGCGCGGAATGTAGAAAGGGGGGCTGGTGGGTGCAAGCGATTATTTGCCCAACCCGTGTGTGCGCAGTTCAAAAGCTCCGGCTTCGACCGCTGGTTTCGGGCCTCGTTCCGGGCGCGTGGCAGCCCAGCCCCAGCATCCAGAGCGACCGCTCACTCTTCATCGAACTTCCGCAGGAACAAATCCTCAAGCTCCGCCGCCGCTTGGGCTGCGTCCCGGCCGCTGACTTCGAGCGTGAGCTTGCTGCCGGGGCCGGCGGCCAGCATGAGCAGCCCCATGATGCTCTTGCCGTTGATCCGTTCGCCGTCCTTTTCGAGGAAAATGTCGCAGGCGTAGCGGCTGGCGATTTTGACAAACATCGCCGCTGGCCGGGCATGAATGCCCACCTTGTTGGCGACCACCAATTCCCGCTTAATCATCTCGGCGAAATTTTTATCGGACGTTGTTCCCACGCTGAGGCGGACCCTGTCAGTCGGTCGCGCCGATGGGAAGGTGATTTTGTGATTCAGTGAGTTCGCAAAGACTCGCGATTCGCGCCCCGGAACTCGTGCCAGCGGCTGTCACCGCACCACCACCGCCGGTTCCCACACGTTCGGGTTCTTCGAGGGCACGAGGTCGTGTTCGCCGAAGAGCGGGACGGGGAATTCGCTGGGGAGGTCGGCGTTCAGGTGGCGCGCGCGGTTCGGGCCGGTGAGCTTCTGGGCGTCAATCTTCCGTTGGAGGGTCATGAAGGCGTGGATGAGCGCTTCGGGCCGGGGCGGGCAGCCGGGGATGTGCACATCCACCGGGATGTATCTGTCGATGCCCTTGAGGACGTTGTAACCCTGCTTGAAGGGGCCGCCGCTGATGGCACACGCGCCCATCGCGATGACGTATTTGGGCTCCGGCATCTGGTTGTAGAGGCGCACGACCTGCGGGGCCATCTTCTTGGTCACGGTGCCGGCCACGATCATGAGGTCGGCCTGGCGGGGCGAGGGGCGGAAGACTTCCGCGCCGAAGCGGGCGAGGTCGTAGCGGGCCATGCTGGCGGCCATCATCTCGATGGCGCAACAGGCGAGGCCGAAGGAGAGCGGCCAGACGGAGTTCTTGCGGCCCCAGTTGTAAAGCTCTTCGAGCTTCACGACCACGACGCCTTGCTTGCTGAGTTCGTTGCGGAGTCCGTCGTCCATGGGATCAGAATAGGGGATAGGAGATAGGGAATGGGGAATAGGGAAAAAAGCGTCGGCCGCAAAGCCCTATCGCCCATTCCCTATTGCCTATTCCCTTCATTTCCACGTGAGCACTCCCTTCACCCACGCCCACGCGAGGCCTTCGACCAGCAGGAGCACGAAGAGGAGCATCGCCAAGATGGCACCCACAGGCAGGCCGGTGAACGCGACGCAGAAGGGCAGGAGGAAAATGGTCTCGACGTCGAAGATGAGGAACAGGATGCCGTAGAGGTAATACTCGGACTTGAAGGCCACCCAAGCGTCGCCCTTGGATTCGAGGCCGCACTCGTAGGTGGCGTTCTTCATCTCGCCGGGTTTGGCCGGGGAAAATATCTTGGCCCACAGCATCGCGAGGAGGAGCGGCCCAACCGCGAAGCCCAACGCCATCACGAAGAAAACGAGCAGGAAGAGGTAGGGATGTTGGTCCGCGCCCATGAGGGTTTAGTTCGCCTGCGGGTTGTGCTTATGCAGGCCGACGGAGTGCGCGATGTCGTCGAACTCCTCGCGCGAGACCTCTTCGAGCTGCTTGCCCTTCTGCTTGAGCTTCTCGTTGATCTTGATGGCCTTCTCGGTCATCTGCTCGTGGGTGTCCTTCGAGCCGCCGACGAGGGCGAAGTTGTCTCCGGTCGTCACGCGTTTGTGTCCGTCGGAGTCCAGCCCGACGCCAAGGATCACGGCCTTGGATTGCTTGGCTTGGCGGACGGGTTTTGACACGGGCGCGAAAATACCGGGCAAGTTCCAAACTGCAAGGCGCAAGTCGGCCGAGTGGTGTGACGCTCGCGTTGCCCGGCCGTTCGGAGGGTCGGGCGGCGGTGTTTGATCCGGAGCGGGGGTGAATAACCATTTCCGCCTCCCGTCAGGAAGCCACCCGTTATGCGCACTGCGGCATCCATCTTACTCAGCACCTTCGCCCTGACCGCCACCCTTGTCGCCAAGGACGCTCCGCTCCGCACGCCGGAGCAGCGCTTTGCCGACCTCGCGAAGGCCGAGGAGCCGAGCTTTCGCCGCCACATCGTGCCGCTCATCAGCCGCGCAGGTTGCAACGGGCGTGAGTGCCACGGTTCCTTCCAAGGGCGCGGTGGTTTCCAGCTCTCGCTCTTCGGCTACGATTTCGACAAGGACTTGAAGCAGATGACGGTCAACGCGGACGGCGACGAGAAGCAGGTGCGCATCAACAAGGAGCATCCCGAGAAAAGCCTTTTGCTGACCAAGGGCACGAACGAGGAGCCGCACAAGGGCAAGGAGCGCTACAAGAAAGGCTCGTGGGAATACAACACGCTGCTCAAGTGGATTCAGGGCGGTGCGAAGGCGGATGTGGAGGCCACCGGCGAGTTTGACCGGCTGGAGATTTCGCCCAAGGAAATCGTGTTCAAGAAGCTGGGCGACAAGGTGCAGCTCAAGGTGCTTGCGCATTGGAAGGACGGCACGGTCGAGGACGTGACGCAGCTCACGCGCTTCCGCTCTAACGACGACTCCGTCTCCACCATCTCGCTGGCCGGCGTGGTCGAGGCGAAGGACAAGGGCGACACCCACATCGTCGCGTTCTACGACAACGGCGTGCATCCCATCCCGGTGATGCTGCCGGTGTCGGATAAGGTCGGCGCGAAGTTCCCGAAGCTTGCGACGACGTCGAAGGTGGACGAGCACGTCATCGGCAAGTTGCAGAAGCTGGGCATCATCCCGAGCGAGACTTGCACGGACACGGAGTTCTTGCGACGCGTGTCGCTGGACCTGACGGGCACGCTGCCGACGCCGGACCAAATCACTTCCTTCCTCAGCGACAAGTCCCCCGCCAAGCGCACGACGAAGGTGGACGAACTGCTCAAGACACCGGCCTACGCGGCGTGGTGGACCACGAAGTTGAGCGACTTCCTGGGCAACAATGCCCGCGTGCTGCGCGGCAACGGACAGAACAACTACGGCGATAAGTTCAGCCGCCAGTGGTATGACTGGATGCAAGTGCGCATCGCGAAGAACGAACCTTACGACCAACTGATGGCGGGCATCATCCTCGCCACCGGGCGGACCAAGCCGGGGCAAACTTACGAGGAATACTCGCGTGAGATGTCCGGCTATTTCCGGGCGGAGAACCCGCTCAACTTCACCGAGCGTCCGAACATGCCTTACTTCTGGCAGCGGCAGAACTTGCAGAAGGCCGAGGAAAAGGCACTGGCGTTCTCGCACAGCTTCCTGGGCGTCCGCATCGAGTGCGCGCAATGCCACAAGCACCCGTTCGACCAGTGGACCCAGAGCGACTTCAAGTCGTTTCAAGCTTTCTTCGAGGGCGTGAGCTATGCCAGCAAGGGCGGCGGCAAGGGCAGCCCCGGCGTTCCCGGCGAAACCATCACCTACGCGAGCCTAACCAAGGAAATCAAAGAAGCCGTCCCGCCCGACCCCAAGGGCGGCAACAACCAGAAGGCCCTCGGCGCGGAATTCGAGAAGCGTGTGAAGGCCGGCGAGCCGGCTCCGTGGCAGGAAGTATTCGCGGTGGTGCGGGACTCCAAGAGCAAACTCTCCGAGCGCGAAATCGAGCAGATGAAGAAGAAGAACCCGAACTTCGACGGGCGCGTGCTGACCCCCAAGATTCTCGGTGGCGAAGAGGTGATGCTGAAAGAATTCCCCGACCCGCGCGCGCCCTTGATGGAGTGGCTCCGAAGCGCGAAGAACCCCTACTTCGCCAAGGCCTGGGTGAACCGGGTCTGGGCCAGCTACTTCCACCGTGGGCTGGTGGAACCCGCCGACGACATGAACCTCGCCAACCCGCCGGTGAACGGCGAACTGATGGATTACCTCGCCGAAGGCTTCGTAAAGAACGGCTACAACATGGCCTGGCTCCACAAGGAAATCCTCACCTGCGCGACCTACCAACGCTCCTGGAAGCCGAACGACACGAACAAGAACGACGAGAAGAACTTCAGTCGCTTCGTCATCCGCCGCCTGCCCGCCGAGGTCGTCGTGGACGGCATTACGCAAGCCACCCTGGGCACCGAGCGACTCGCCGCCTTCCGCGACGACATCGAGACCCGCGCCATTGGCCCGAATGCCAACGCTGGTCGTGGTGGCAAGGGCGCCTCGAACTACTCGCTGAACATCTTCGGCAAGCCCGTGCGTGAGACGAACTGCGATTGCGAGCGCACCACCGATCCGACGCTGTTGCAGACCCTCTTCACCCGCAACGACCCCGAGTTGCTCACCGCCTTGGAGCAGGCGAAGGGCGGGGCCTTCATCGAGGAGATTCGCAAAGCGACCAGTGGCAAAGGCGCGGCGCCCAAGCGCAAGGGGGACGATGCGGAGTTGGCACCGCGCATCGCCAAACTAGAGGCGAAGCTGAAGAAAACCCCCACGAACACGGAGTTGGAGACCGAGCTGAAGCAGGCGAAGGAACAATTGGCGAAATCACAGCCCAAGCCAGCCGCCGCGAAAGCCCCGCTTGCCAATGCCGACGACTACATCGCGCAGGTCTTCCTCCGCACCGTCAGCCGACCGCCGACCGCCACGGAATTCGAGAAGGCCCGCGCCGACCTCGCCGCCGCAAGTTCCCCGGCTGACGGCGTCCGCGAACTCCTTTGGGCCATGCTCAATACCCGTGAGTTCATGGTGAACCACTAAGCAACGCTTTAACTCAGAACCCAAAACTCAGAACAAACTATGTCCATTCACACCACCTGTGACGGAGTCGCTCGCCGCGACTTCCTGCGTGTCGGCGCGCTCGCCGGCGTCGGCCTGAGCCTCAGTGACTACTTCGCCTTGAGCAGCCAGGGCGCGGTCAGCGAAGCCAAGGGCAAGGCCGCCATCTTCGTGCGCCTCGGCGGCGGCCCCAGCCACATGGACACCTTCGACCTCAAGCCCGACGCGCCCGAGACGCATCGCGGCGAGTTCAAGCCCGTCAAGACCAACGCCGACGGTGTGATGATTTCCGAGCACTTGCCCAAGCTTGCCAAGTGCGCCGACAAGTTCGCCATCCTCCGCGGCGTCAGCCACACGCTGGCGGCCCACGAGCTGGGCTCGCGCTACATGAACACCGGCAACCGCCCACTGCCCTCCCTGAACTACCCGCACTACGGCGCGGTCGTCTCGAAGGAACTGCGCGGCACCGAGTATCTGCCCAGCTTCGTGGCCGTGCCGAACCTCGGCGAGAACGCCACCGGCTACCTCGGCGTGGAATACGGCCCGTTCGAGACCGGCGGTTCGCCCCAGCCCGGCAAGGCCCTTGAAGTCCGTGGCCTCGCCCTGCGCAACGGCGTGACCCTCGAAGACGTGGACCGCCGTCAAAATCTGGTCGCGCGCTACGACAACGCGTTCGGCGAGTTCGGCAAGGAAGACAAACTCCTCGCCGGCATGGACCAGTTCGGCCAGAAGGCCTACTCGATGATGCGATCCAGCAAGGCCCGCGACGCCTTCGACACCGGCAAAGAGTCCGAGGCCATCGTGAACCTCTTCGGCAAGGACCAGTTCTCCCAGAGCTGCCTGCTCGCGATGCGCCTCGTCGAGAGCGGCGTGCGCTTCACCAGCGTCAGCCTCGGCGGTTGGGACACGCATAGCGACAACTTCAACGCGCTCAAGAACAAGAACCTCCCGACGCTCGATGCTGGCCTCAGCGGCCTGTTCAACGCGCTCGCCGCGAAGGGGCTGCTCGAAACCACCGCCGTCTTTGTGACCGGCGAGTTTGGCCGCACGCCCAAGGTCAATGCCCGTGGCGGACGTGACCACTACCCCCGCGCAATGTTCTGCCTCCTCGGCGGCGGCGGCATCCAAGGCGGCCAGGTCGTCGGTGAGTCCGACGCCAAGGGCGAAGGCCCGAAGGACAAGGCCATCACGCCTGATGACGTGGCGGCGACGTTCTACCGCGCGCTGGGCATCGACTCGCGCAAGGAATACAACACCCGCACTGGCCGCCCGATTATGATCGTCCGCAACGGCACGCCGTTGAGGGAACTGGTGGCCTGAGCGCCGAAGCTGTTCTTCCCGAAAGCCGCGTGGTTCGCCACGCGGCTTTTTTCATGTGCCTTCATCCTCTCGAAGGGATTTTCGGACTACCCAGCTTTTGCCCTTTGAGCTTTTCCCCGCCGCTTTTACAGTCCCGCGCACATGAAGCAAAAGGGCACAGTCTATTTGGTGGGAGCCGGGCCGGGCGACGCGGGTTTGCTCACGCGCCGGGGCGCGGAGTTGCTCGCGCGGGCGGATGTCGTGGTCTATGACGCGCTCGTCAATCCCGACTTGCTGCGGCTCGCCCCCAAGTCCGCCGAGTTCATCTACGGCGGCAAGCGCGCCGCCGCCCACGCCATACCGCAGGAGGAACTGAACCAGTTGCTTGTCACGAGGGCCAAGACCGGCCAGACCGTCGTGCGGCTCAAGGGCGGCGATCCCTACATCTTCGGGCGCGGCGGCGAGGAGGCCGAGGAACTCGCGGCGGCGAAGGTGCCGTTCGAGGTCGTGCCGGGTGTGTCCTCCTTCTTCGCCGGGCCGAACTACGCTGGCATTCCCGTCACGCACCGCGACCACTGCTCCAGCTTCACGGTGCTGACCGGACACGAAGACCCGACGAAGGACGAGAGCAGCATCGACTGGGCGCAGCTCGCGAAGAGTTCCGGCACGAAGGTCGTGCTCATGGGCGTCGAGCGCATCCGCCGCATCGCCGAGCAGCTCATCGCGCACGGCATGGCGGCGGAGACGCCGGTCGCGCTCGTGCGCTGGGGCACGACGGGCCGGCAGCAGAGCATCGAGGGCACGCTCGCCACCATCGCGGATGTGGTGGACAAGGCGAAGTTTGCCGCGCCCGCCGTCACCATCATTGGTGGCGTGGTGAAGCTGCGCGGGAAGCTGAACTGGTTCGAGCAACGCCCGCTCTTCGGCCAGCGCATCGTTGTCACGCGCACGCGCGAGCAGGCCAGTGAACTCGCGCACCAGCTCACGGAACTCGGCGCGGACGTGCTGGAGATTCCCACCATCAAGATTGTCGCCCCCTCGAAACGCGAAGTGCTCGCCGAAGCCATGGGCGGCCTCGGCACCTACCAGTGGATCGTCTTTACCAGCCCGAACGGCGTCACCTGCTTCTTCGACTACTTCTTCAAGGCGTTCGACGATCTCCGCTCCATCGGCTGCGTGCGCATTGCAGCGGTCGGGCCGGCCACGGCGGCCAAACTGAAGGAGTTCCACCTCTCCGTGGACGCGATGCCGGACAAATACGTGGCCAAGGACATCAGCAAAGCCATCGCGGAGAAAGATGACTTGGAGAACCTCCGCATCCTCCTCCTGCGCGCCGAGGTAGCGAACCCCGAATTGCCCAAGCTCCTCGAAGACCAGGGAGCCATCGTGGACGATGTGGCCGTCTATCAAACCGTCCCCGAGACCGAGGACTTGACCGGGTCCGCCGCGCGCCTGCTGGCGGAAGGTGCCGACTGGCTGACCTTCGCGAGCAGCTCGGCGGTGGAGAACTTCCACGCGCGCTTCCCGCTGCCGGCGCTGTTGAAGCAGTTCCCCGCGCTCCAAACCGCCAGCATCGGCCCGGAGACGACCAAGGCGCTCGTAGCGCTCGGCCTCAAGCCCACGGTCGAGGCGAAGCAGCACACCATCGCCGGCCTGGTGCAGGCGGTGCAGATCAAGTCATGAACGCTGGCTGATTTGTTTCCTCGCCCACTACGTCCATAGGCCCGCATGAAAGACCACCAGAGCCAGCCCGCCCGTCGCCCGTCCGGCTTCACCCTCATCGAACTCCTCGTCGTCATCGCCATCATCGCCATCCTAGCCGGGATGCTCTTGCCCGCCTTGGCGAACGCGAAGAAGAAGGCCACCCAGGCGCAGTGCCAGAACGCGTTGAAGCAAGTCGGCTTGGCGATTCAGCTCTACGGAGATGATTACGACGGGAAACTCCCCGGGCCGATCGAGATCGGCGTGCCGCCCAACTACACTCAGGGCGGCAACAACTTCCTGACATGGTTCATGGCTCCTTACTTGGCGCAGCCCAACCCCTCGGCTGTGCCGGCCGGTCAAACGAACGAGGTCAAGGCCCTGCTGTGCGCGGGCTACCAACGGCAGACGGCTGCCAACTCCTTGCTCGGGAATCAGGTGCGCTGTTTCTCCGTGAACTGGAGTGTGAACACCTCCGCCGACGCCATTCTCGCCGCCAAGCCCTTCGGCTACGGCAACGCCGCCGCGCCAGCTCAACCGCAGCGCCTCAGCTACATCGAAAGCTTCGGCTCTCCCTCCGCCATCTGGGCCATGACCGATGTGGACCAAGTCCTGTGCAACGCGCCGAACTGGGGCTGGTTTAGCAACCTGCCCAAGCGTCCCTCCCACGGGGGCTCCTGGAACCACCTCTACTGGGACTCGCACGTCGAGACCGTGAAGAATCCGACCATCGTCAACACGATGCTCGGCTACGCGCCCTGAGCGTCGCACCTCGGCGGGCGACGCCACCTGGCCGCGCAGCGCTTGCTCCCGCCGAAATTTCTCGTTGAATCCCTTCGCGCCTCTGCCCCTTATTTGCGCCGCGACTGCTAGCACTGACCCAACGTGAAACCCACTGACCTCCGCGGCATCCTCCAATACATCCCGCGCTTTCGCGAAAAGACCTTCGTCATCGCCGTGGATGGCGCGGTCGTCACCGATGAGAACTTCGCCAACCTGCTCCTCGATGTCGCCGTCCTGCGCTCGCTGAACATCCGCGTCGTGCTGGTCCACGGCGCGGCGGCGCAGATTCAGGCGCTCGGCGTTGAGCGCGGCGTCACGCCCTCGAACCTCGACGGCACCGGCATCACCGACGCGCCGACGCTCCAGCTTTCCCTCACCGCCGCGAACCGCCTCACACACGAGATTCTCGAAGGCCTGTCCACCAACGACCTGCGCGCCGCCAGTCCGAACGCCGTCATTGCCTCGCCGCTGGGCATCTTGCAGGGCGTGGACCACCTCTTCACCGGCAAGGTCGAGCGCGTGGACACCGAGCTGCTCCAGACACTCCTCGCCGCCGGCATCACGCCGGTCATTCCCCCGCTCGGCTTCGATGGCGATGGCAAAACCTACCGCGTCAGCTCGGACACGATTGCGCTCGCCGTGGGCACCGCGTTGAAGGCGGCGAAAATCCTCTTCATCACCACGACGGACGGCTTGTTCCATCAAGGCAAGCTGCTCAAGCAAGTTTTGGCCCTAGACCTCGCCGAATTGATTGTTCGTAAAGAGCTTTCCACCGTGGACACCGCACGCGCACGCGCCGCAGCCGTAGCCTGCGTCTCGGGCATTCCCCGCGTTCACATCATCAACGGTCGCACCGACGAGTCTCTGCTCGCCGAAGTCTTCTCCAATGAAGGCGTTGGCACACTCGTTTACGCCGATGAGTTCCAGCAAATCCGCCCCGCGCAGAAGAAGGACATCCGCGCCCTCGTGCGGCTGACGAAGAACTCCGTCCTCAGCGAGGAGTTGATGAAGCGCACGCGCGGCACCATCGAGAAGCAGCTCGGCGACTACTACGTCTTCGAGATTGACCGCAACCCGGTCGCCTGCGTCGCGCTGCACGTCTATCCCGAGGCGAACACGGGCGAGCTGGCCTTCCTCTTCGTCGCGCCGACGCACGAGAACCAGGGCCTGGGCAAAAAGCTTATCCAGTTCGTCGAGAACAAGGCCCGCGACCTTGGCCTCAATGAGTTGGTCACGCTCTCCACGCAGGCCTTCACCTACTTCCAAAGCAAGGGCGGCTTCACCGAAGGCACGCCCGAAAATCTCCCCCCCGCCCGCCGCGAGAAGTATGAGCAAAGCGGCCGCAACTCGAAGGTGTTGGTGAAGAAGCTGAAGTGAGTCACCCCGTCAAGCTGCTCTTCGTTTGCAGCCGCAACCGCTGGCGCAGCCCGACCGCTGAGAAGCTTTTCCACGGCGTGGACGGCCTCCAAGCCCGCTCCGCCGGCACCGAGGACGGCGCGCGCGTCAAAGTCACCGCCGGGCACCTCGGCTGGGCGGACGTCATCTTCGTGATGGAGCCGAAGCACGCGCGCCGCCTGCGCGCGAAGTTCGCCGAGGAACTCGCCGACAAGCCCGTCATCTGCCTGCACATCCCGGACGACTTCCAGTTCATGCAGCCGGAGCTGATTGCCTTGCTGGAGTCCGCCGTCACCCCGCATCTTGCCGCTTCCAGCATGAAGCCCCCGCGCCTGCCCACTGCTTTCCGCCGCGCTTGCACTCGCCTCGGCGTGACGCCGGTGCGCTACGTCTTCACGGTGCGCATCGCCGAGCAGCGGGCGGCGTTGTTTGAACTCACCGAGCAAGGCAGTCGCCGCGTCGCCAAGCTCGTGAAAGAGTTCGTCTGCTCCACCTCGAAGTTCGGCATCGGCCAAGTCTCCGGCTCGAACTGCACGCCGCTGGGCTTGCACCGCATCGCGGAGAAGCACGGCGCGGGCGCACCCGCCGGCACGGTCTTCAAGGGCCGCAAACCCATCGGCCACCTGCGCGATGGCCTGCCGCTCGAATCCATCACCACGCGCATCCTCTGGCTCGATGGCCTTGACCCCGGCTTCAATCGGGGCGGCAACGTGGACACCTTCGCCCGCTACATCTACATCCACGGCTTCGGCGATCAGGCCAGCCTCGGCCGCCCCGCCTCCCACGGCTGCATCCACCTCGCCGACACCGACCTCGTGCCGCTCTTCGACCTGCTGCCGGTGGGGACGTTGGTGTGGATTGCGGAGCGCTAGCCGAAGGAGAAGTCAGCAGTGTTCAGTGTTCAGTGTTCAGTGAGCGTGCCTACGCGCTTACCGCATATTGAACACTGAATACTGGCTCTTCCCCGAAGCTTGGCCTTACTTTGCCGCCATGTCGTTGCTCGACCAAATGACGCAACTCGCGCAGCAGGCCAAGGCCGCCTCGCGCGAGCTCGCCAAACTTTCCACCGCCGACAAGAACGCCGCACTCCTCGCGATGGCCGATGCCTTGCAAGCCAGCGCCCCCGCGCTCCAGGCCGCCAACGCCAAGGACATGGCCACCGGCGCGGCGATGGGCCTCTCCGCTGCGATGCTCGACCGCCTCAAGCTCGACGACAAACGCATCGCCGCGATGGCGAAGGGACTCCGTGAAGTCGCCGCCTTGCCCGACCCCGTGGGCCGCACCCTCGACGAACGCACGCGCCCGAACGGCCTTCGCCTCCAGAAAATCGCCACGCCCATCGGTGTCGTGGTCATCATCTACGAGTCCCGCCCGAACGTGACCGCCGACGCGGCGAGCCTGTGCTTCAAGACCGGCAACGCCACCATCCTGCGCGGCGGCAAGGAGGCGTTGAACTCGAACACCGTCATCGCCGAGACGATGGTTGCCGCTGGTCGTGCCGCGCTGGGTGAGCGCTTCCCCGCACACGCCATCCAGGTCGTGCCCACCACCGACCGCGAGGCCATTCCCGCGTTGCTCTCGCTCACGCAATACGTGGACCTCTGCATGCCGCGCGGCGGCGAGGGCCTCATCCGCGCCGTGACCGAGTGCAGCAAGGTGCCGGTGATCAAGCACTACAAAGGCGTCTGCCACGTCTTCGTCCACGCCGCCGCCGACCTCGCCATGGCCGAGAGCATCGTGATGAACGCGAAGGTCCAGCGCCCCGCCGTCTGCAACGCCGCCGAAACGCTGCTCGTGGACCAGGCCGTGGCGGAGAAGTTTCTTCCCAGCATCGCCTCGAAGCTCTTCGAGAAGAACGTAGAACTCCGCGCCGACGAAGCCACCCGCGCCCTGCTCTCCTCTCAACTTTCAACTTTCAACTCTCAACTGAAGTCCGCTTCGGAAGCGGACTTCTTCACCGAATACAACGACTACATCCTCAACGTCCGCGTCGTGGACGGCGTGAAAGCGGCGATTGACCACATCAACCACTACGGCTCCGCGCACAGCGACAGCATCGTGACGGGCGACGAGGCGGCGGCGCGGCAGTTCCTCGCCGAGGTGGACAGCGCGGCGGTGTATTGGAACGCCAGCACGCGTTTCACCGACGGCGGCGAGTTCGGCATGGGCGCGGAGATTGGTATCAGCACCGACAAGATTGGCGCGCGCGGCCCGATGGGCCTGGACGAGCTTTGCACCTACAAGTGGCTGGGCTTCGGCAGCGGGCAGGTCCGAGGTTGAGCCACAGATGAACACAGCTGGAACACAGATGGGCCGCGTCCGTGCTTCCTCCACGACTATCCCATCCTGAACCCAGCCATCGCAGCCCAAACGATTCGCGCCGCTCTGCCGCCCGGCGGCCTATTCGAGGACCAGCATTGGCGCACCTCGCCGACGCCGTTCGCACTTGGGCCGGAACTGGCGAAGGAACTCGATTCGCTTGGGCGCGTGCTGCTTCAGTTCTACCGTGCGGTCAATTTGCTCTACCGCAAGAGCGTCGAGGGCAAGCAGCCGGAGTGGATCGCGCGCTGGCTGGACCAGGGCAAGCCCGCGTGGCTCGTGGAGTTCCAGCGGCACCCGGCGCTAAAGAACGAAATCCCTCGTGTCATCCGCCCGGACCTGTTGCTGACGGACGGTGGCTTTGCCATCACCGAGCTGGACAGCGTCCCCGGCGGCATCGGGCTGACGGCGTGGATGAATCAGACGTATGCGGCGACTAGCGGTCAGCCGTCAGCGGTCAGCGGTCAGGAGACAGGAGTCATCGGTGGCGTGGACGGGATGCTCAAGGGCTTCGCCTCCATCTTCGGCGATGTGCAGCAAGTTCACATCCTCGTCTCGGAGGAGTCGGCGAGTTACCGACCCGAGATGGAATGGCTCGCGAGCCAGCTAAACGCCGCCGGCGGTCCGTCTTTCAACCTTCAACCTTCAACCTTCAACTCCCCCGCCCCCGGCGACGCCGTCTATCGCTTCTTCGAACTCTTCGACGTGGCGAACGTGCTGGGCGCGCAGCGGCTCTTCGAGCTGGCGACGGAGAAGCAAATCCGCCTCACGCCGCCGCCGCGTCCGATGTTCGAGGAGAAGCTGCTCTTCGCGCTGCTGTGGAACCGCAACCTGCGCGGCTTCTGGCGGCAGGAGTTGGGCGAGAGTTTTCTGAGCCGCCTGCAAAAGGCCGTGCCCTATACCTGGGTCGTGGACCCGACGCCGCTGCCGCCGCACGCGGCGATTCCCGAACTGAACCTCACGGACTGGCGGCAGCTCATGGCGCTGTCTCAACGCGAGCGGGAGCTGATTCTGAAAGTCTCCGGCTACTCGGAAGAGGCGTGGGGCGCGCGTGGCGTTTACTTCGGCAGCGACCTCTCGACCGAGGAATGGAGCGTCGCCGTGGCGAAGGCATTGCGCGAGTTCGACCGCTCGCCCTACGTGCTCCAGCGCTACCACAAGCCGCGCCTCGTCGAGTCGAGCTGGTTCGACTTCGAGCGCAACGAACTCGTGCCGATGCCCGGGCGCGTGCGGCTGTGCCCCTACTACTTCGTCGCCGGGGCAGGCGACGCCGCGCGGCCGAATCTCGGTGGCGTGCTGGCGACGATTTGCCCGGCGGACAAAAAGATCATCCACGGGATGAAGGACGCGGTGCTCGCCCCGTGCATGGTGTGACCCAGTCGGTCAGGCAACCTGCCTAACCTACTGGAGCGGAGCGTGAACGGATTCGACATTCGCGATTCCCCAATCGACATTTCCCGCGTGAGTCTCCTCGCCTTCACCGTCATGGCGTTCAGTTCGCTGTTCGTCATCGTGGACCCCATCGCGAGCATCCCCGCGTTCCTCGCGATGACCGCGCGCGACACCGTGGAGCAACGCACCAAGATGGCGCGGCTCGCGTGCCTCGTGGCGGCGGGCGTGCTACTGACCTTCGCGTTGGTCGGCAAATGGATTTTCCAATACCTCGGCATCACCCTCCCAGCCTTCCAAATGGCCGCGAGCCTCGTGCTACTGTTGGTGGCGCTGGACATGATTCGCGCCCAGCGTTCGCGCGTGCAGGAGACGGCCGAAGAAACCATCGCCGGCACGGAGAAAGAGGACATTGCCATCACGCCGCTGGCCATCCCGATGCTCGCCGGGCCGGGCGCGATCTCCACCGCCGTTTTGCTCCATAGCCAGGCGCGCGGTTGGGAGCAGAACCTCGCCCTCTACCTGTGCATCCTCGCGGTGTGCGGAGTGAGCTACCACGTCCTGCGCCTCAGCGCGAAAGGCATGCAGTGGATCAGCCCCATCGCCATGAAGATCATCATCCGCGTGATGGGCTTGCTCCTGGCCGCGCTGGCCTTCCAGTTCCTCATCAACGCGGTGAACGAACTGCGGAAGGCGAATTGAGCGATGGCATTGGTGGCTTCGGCCACCACTGCAAACTTGCCCCGTCCGCCGTTTCCCCCTCACTCTTCCACCCATGCAGTTCATCCGTGATATTCACGCCGCTAAGAAAGCGTCGGGCCAGCCCGTAATCTCCTTCGAGTTTTTCCCGCCGAAGACCGACGAGGGCGAGAAGAACCTCTTCGAGAAGCACATCCCCGAGCTGATGAAGCTCAAGCCCGACTTCTGTTCCGTCACCTACGGCGCCGGCGGCAGCACGCGCGACAAGACCATCGGCATCGTGGACCGCATCCAGCGCGAGCATGGCCTTACCACGATGATGCACCTTACCTGCGTCAACGCGACGAAGGCCGAGCTTACCGCCGTCCTCGCCGAAGCCGCCCAGCGCGGCATCAAGAACATCCTTGCCCTGCGCGGGGACCCGCCCGGCGGCAGTGAATTCAAAGCTACCGAGGGCGGCTTCGAGTTTTCCTACCAGCTCGTCAGCTACCTCCGCGAACTCGGCGGCTTCAGCATCGGCACCGCTGGCTTCCCCGAGGGCCACATCGCCTGCAAAGAAGGCCGCCAAGTGGACTGGGACCGCCTCAAGGCCAAGATTGAGTGCGGCGCGGACTTCGTCGTCACCCAGCTCTTCTTCGACAACGCCGACTTCTACGCCTTCCGCGATTACCTGACCAAGAAAGGTGTCACCGTCCCCATCGTCCCCGGCATCCTGCCCGCGCACAGCGGCTCGCAGATCAAGCGCTTCACCGCCCTCTGCGGCGCGCAACTCCCCGCGCCCTTCCTCGCCGGCCTGGACAAGTGCGGCGCGGACGACGCGGCGGCGACCGAGTTCGGCATCGACTACGCGTCCGCCCAATGCTCCGACCTCCTGAAGAACGGCGTCGAGGGCATCCACATCTACACGCTGAACAAAGCCCTCGCCACGACGCGCATCCTGCAGAATCTCAAGCTCGCGTAGCGCGCCCGGAGCGCGGCAACCCCAGCCGCAGCAAGCCGCATTGCACCCCATCGCATGACGCAAAGCGCCCTTGCCATTGAACTGCTCGCCTCGGAACTCCCGAGTGACGCGCGAGAATTGCTGGAACAACTCGGCTCCCCCGAAGCGCTGCCCAGCCTGCCCCTCGCCGCCAGCGCGCTGACGCTGGAAGCCGTCCGCGACGCCGCCACACTCCGGCGTTTCCTTGCCGGCTACCGCGAGCAAGTGCTCCTGCCCGTGGAACTCCCGGCCATCCTCGCCGCCCACGGCCACGCCTGTCGGGGCGAACTGCGTGAACTCGTCTCCCTCGACCGCGCCCTCGCCGCCGACCCTCGCCTCCGCGAGTTTCGTGCCGCCAGCGCCGCCGTGGGCCGCCGCCAACTCAGCAAACTCCGCCCGCTCCGGGATCAGCGGCTCGTGCAGCGTTACCTGCGCGCGGTGGAGAACGGCGAGGCGCACGGCTGGCACACCTTGGTCTTCGGGGTGTTCCTCGCGCAGTATTCGCTGCCGCCCCGGCAAGGTCTGGTGCTTTACGGTCACCGGACCCTCGGCGGCTTCGTGGCATCTGCCGGAGCCTCCCTCCGTCTGCCCATTTCCGTGCGCGACGATGTGTTTGCCGAAGCCGCCGCTCCCGTGACGGACGCGGTCAATGGTCTATTGGCAGCGGAATTCCCCAGCAACGGTTTCGTCGCTAAGTGAACAACGAGGGCGGGAGAGGGTTCCTCTTCAGCACCCCAACGGGGTGCCGGAATACAGCCCAGGGTTGGCGGAGCGTAGCGAGGCCTACCCTAGGTTTGGTGGCGAATGGGGTTGTGCCCTGAAAGGGCACCGGAACGGTTTGCTTCCTCGGTTGGTTCCGCCGCCGCTTCAGGGCGGACTCCAGTTTGGTGACCGGCTCCCAGGGTAGCGCTGCGCGCAACCCTGGGCTGTATTCCGGTGCCCCGGTGGGGCACGGATGAACGACCCAGCAACCAATTGAATTCCGCCCCGCTCGCTTATCGCTGCCCCGGAAAAGCGGTGTCGCCGCTGCGCTCTGCCACCGCACTCCAAATCAGCGCGCCGCCTTCACGGCCGCGACGTAGTCTGCGGCGAGTTTCTGCAAGGCGGCCCAGTCGTTCTTCGCCAGGATTTCCGTAGTGAGCAGCGTGCTGCCGACGCCCAGCGCGACGCAGCCGGCTTTGATGAACTCGCCCGCGTTGGCCAGCGTGACGCCGCCGGTGGGGACGATGCGCAGGTGCGGCAGCGGCGCGCGGAAGGCGCGGACGCCTTTCGGGCCGTGGTTGTCGGCGGGGAAGAGTTTTACGAAGTCCGCGCCGGCCTCGTGCGCGAGTTGCGCTTCCGTGGGCGTGTAAGCCCCGAGCATGATGGGCCGGCCCGCCGTGTGCGCCAGCGGCACCAGCTCCGGCCGGCAGATGGGCGTGACGAAGAACTCCGCGCCCGCGTCGAGCGCGGACTGGAGCTGGAACGCTGTCAGCACGGTGCCGACGCCGACGGTGGCCCGCCCGCCAAACTCGCGCACCACGGCAGTGACGACCTCGCAGGCGTTCGGCACGGTGAAGGTGATTTCCAGCGCGGTGAGACCGCCGTCCACGAGCGCGGCGCAGAGCGGCAGCACCTGCTCCGGCTGCTGCGTGCGGACGACCGCGATGACGCCGGGGTTGGTGAGAAGGGCGGAGATTTCAGCTTGGGTGCGCATAAGTTCAGCGAGCTTCAGGCTTGGCGCATTGCTCGACAAGTTCACGGAGGAACTGGGCGTGGAGCACTTTCCCCAGGCCAATCGGATGGCGCAGGGTGCGCTTCTCGAACTCGAGGGTGACGGTTTCCTCCTGATTGATTTGGGCGAGCGCCATGCCGATGACCAAGGGTTTTCCATCCGCGTCGGCCACGAAGACTGGCCCGCCGCTGTCGCCAGCGAACGTGGTGAAGTCCGCCATGAACGTGCGCTGCTGGACGATGGGTAGAAGCGGGTGCGAGGCGATGATGCCTTGGCGGGCCAGCGGGAAACCGGCGGCGTTGCTCTCCGTGCGGTTCGGGTAGGTGAGCACGAACAGCGGGCTGCACACGCGCAACCCGGCGGCCTTCACCCGCGCCTCGTCGGCCAAAGCGACCACGGGCAGCGCGGGCACCGGGACAGGCAACGGCTCGGCCAGCCGGAGCACGGCGGCGTCATCGGTCTTGCTCTGCACCCAGAGTGGTTTGCCTTTCTGGCGGATGATGATGGTGTGGTCGCGCCGCTTGAACGTGCCGTCCGCCTGCGGCTCCCGCAGCACCAGCGTAGCGGTGTCGCCCTTGGTCCGCTCCAAGACGTGGCCAGCCGTCGCGAGGTAAAGCGCGGTGTCGCCCGGCTCGCGGCGGAGGAGGAAGCACGTCGCGGCCGAGTCCGGGTGAAACAGCTTGAACGTGGCCTCCACCATTTGCGTGGCGAAGTCGGCGGCGGAAGCGGAGGACGCGCCGAGGGCAGCGCAGAGGATGAGTAAGAGCAGTGGTTTCATGGATGGACAAGAACCTTCTCAATTCTAACCGCGAGCGTCATTCCCTCCGATACGCCTCCGCCAGCAGCGTGACCGGGTGGGCGGTGCGGAGGTTCAGGCCTTCCGCCTTCGCGCCGTTGACGATTTGGAGCAGGCAGCCGGGGTTGCCGGTGGCGACGACTTCCGCCCCGGTCGAACGGATGTGCTTCATCTTGCGTTCGAGGAGCTGGTTGGCCATCTCGGGCTGCGTGAGGTTGTAGATACCCGCGCTGCCGCAGCACCAACTGCTCTCGGGGAGTTCCACGAGCTTCACGCCGGGGATGGCCCGGAGCAGCGCGCGCGGCTGGCTCGTGATTTTCTGGCCGTGGCAGAGGTGGCAGGACTCGTGGTAGGTCACCACGGTTTCGGGTTGAGAGTTGAGAGTTGAGAGTTGAGAGCCGGGGGCGGTGCTTTTCATTCCGCACTCCGCATTCCGCACTCCGCATTCGCTGGAGGCTTTGGGCGCTTGGATGCCGATTTGGCCGAGCCACTCGTGGATGTCTTTCACCTTGGCGTCCCAGGCGTGGGCGCGCTGCTCGTAAACGAGGTCGCCTTTGAGGAGCTTGGCGTAGTGCTTGAGGTGGGAGCCGCAGCCGCCGGCGTTGGTGATGATGGCGTCGAACTCGGCGGGCGGGAACTGGTCAATGTTCCGGCGGGCGAGGCGCTGGGCGAGTTCCCATTCGCCGTTGTGCGCGTGGAGGGAGCCGCAGCAGTGCTGCTCGGGCGGGGTGATGACTTCGCAGCCGTTGCGCGCGAGCACCTCGACGGTGTCCACGTTCACGTCGCTGAAGATGAGGTCCTGCGCGCAGCCGGTGAGCATGGCGACGCGGTAGCGTTGCGGGCAGCGCGCGGGTGTGACCGGCTCGATGAGGTCGGCGGAGAGCGCGGGCTGGATGTCCGGCGTCATGGCTTCCAACTCGCCGAGACGCTTGGGCATCAGCTTCATCACGCCGCTGTTGCGCACGAGCCATTGCAGGCCGAGCTGCTGGTAGAGGCGCATGGCGAAGCCGAGGACTTTGAGCCGGTTCAAGTCCATGAAGAGCCAACCAACGCTGAAGGCGCGGATGGCGTTGCGCTTCGGGTTGTTCAACACGCCGCTGGCCTCGGCCTCGGCGCGGGCGTGCTCGAACAGTTCGGCGTAGTTCACGCCTGCCGGGCAGGCGGTCATGCACGCGAGGCAGCCGAGGCAGAAATACATTTCCTCCGCGAACGCCTCCGTGGGACTGAGCCGTCCGTCCGCGATGGCGCGCATGAGGGAGATGCGACCGCGCGGGGAGTTGCGCTCGAGCTTGGTGGCGTCGTAGGTCGGGCAGGTGGGCAGACAGAGGCCGCAATGCATGCACTGCTGCACGACGGAGTAGTCGAGGTCTTTGAGATGGGAGAAGGGCGCGGCCATGACGTTTGTAGCGGGGCGAATTACTACGCGCGGCGGCGGGGGCGGGCAATCTCAAAGCCGGGGTGCGGAGGCAAATCCCCTTGCCGCCCCGCATTCGTCTGCCGGACTCTCCCACGCATGAGCAACCATATGCCCGCTCTTGTGAACTTCGCCGCCGCGTCGCACAGCGTCGAGCTGCGCGAGGTGGCCCGGCCGGAAATCGGCCCGCGCGACGTGCTGCTCCAGGTGCGTGCGGTGAGCGTGTGCGGCAGCGACCTGCACCAGTGGCTCGGCGGCGCGAGCTGGAAGGTGAATTACCCGGTGGTGCTCGGGCATGAGTTCGGTGGCGTCATCGCGCAGGCGGGGCGCGAGGTGCGCGGGTTCGCGGAGGGCGACCGCGTGGTGAGCGAGACGGCGGCGGTGATCGACGAGCAGTCGCCGTTGAGCCGGCAGGGGCTTTACAACCTCGACCCGAACCGGCTCGGCTTCGGCTACGGTGTGGACGGCGCGATGACGGAGTTCGTCAAGGTGCCGGCGCGCTGCCTGCATCGCATCCCGGACGGTCTCGCGTTCGAGAAGGCCGCGCTGACGGAGCCGTGTTGCGTGGCCTACAACGCGGTGTGCGTGAACGGCCGCGTCCAGGTGGGCGACACGGTGCTGGTGCTCGGTCCCGGCCCCATCGGCCTGCTCTGCGCGGTGATGGCGAAGCTCGCCGGCGCGCGGCACGTCATCGTCGCCGGGATGCCGGCGGATGCGAAGCGGCTCGCCGTGGCGAAGCAGCTCGGCGCGAACGTCACGGTCACGGGCGACCCGTTGCTCGCCGTGCGCGAACTGGGCGACGGCCTGGGCGTGGACGTGGTGATTGATGCGGCGGGTGTCTCGGCGACCTTGCAAACGGCGATGCAGGCGGTGCGGCCCGGCGGACAGATTCTCAAGGTCGGCTGGGGGCCGAAGCCGTTGAACTTCAGCCTGGACCTGCTGGTGCAGAAGGCCGTGCAGCTTCACGGGAGTTTCTCGCACAACTGGCCGGTCTGGGAGCGCGTCATCGCGATGATCGCCGCCGGACAGATCAACCTCGACCCCGTCATCAGCCGCGTCGGCGCGCTGGGCGACTGGCACGAGTGCTTCGAGAAGATGCACACGGGGGAGTATGTGAAGGCGGTCTTGAAACCGAACGGCTGAAGTGACCTTGGCAGACCGATGAAACGCAAGGACGCAAAGACGCCAGGGCGCACGGGGAGTTGGCAAAGCACCTCTCAGCAGGGTTTTCAAACTCCGCCTGAACAGCATACGACTTCTCCCCACTCTTTGCGTCTTTGCGACTTTGCGTCTCTGCGTTAATTCCCGTTTCTCACCATGCCCCTCGCCACGATGCCCAAGTGTTTTCTGGAGACCATCTGCGTCGAGCGCACGATGACGGTGGACCAGTGGATTGATCTCTCGGCGGGGTTGGATTTGGACGGGCAGGAGTTTTACTACGGCTTCCCCGGCATCACGGACTTGGCGACGTGCGAGCGTTATCGGCGGCGCGTCGAGGCGCAGGGGCGAACGATTCCCATGTTCTGCTGCGCGCCGGACTTCACCCGCCCAGACGCCGCCGAGCGCAAGGCCGAGGTGGAGAAACAAAAGCCCTTGCTCCGCGCCGCCGCCGCGCTGGGCGCGAAGTATCAGCGCGTGCTCTCCGGTCAGTGGCGGCCGAATGTCTCGCGCGCCGACGGCTTGCGCTGGGCGAAGGAGTGCATCCTCGACCTGCTGCCCGCCGCCGAGGCGAACGGCGTCACGCTCATCATCGAGAACCACTACAAGGACACGCTCTGGCAGTTCCCGGAGTTCGCGCAGCGCATGGACTTGTTCGTCGAGCTGGTCGAGTCCATCCCGGTCACGCCGTGGTTCGGCGTGAACTACGATCCGTCGAATGCCATCCTCGCCGGTGACGACCCCATCGCCTTGCTCGAAGCCGTGAAGCACCGCGTGGTGACGATGCACGCGAGCGACCGCTACTTCGAGGGCGGGAGCATCGAGGACTTGCGCAAGCAGGACGTGAACGCGACGACGGGCTATGCGCCCTTCCTCAAGCACGGCGTCATCGGGCGCGGGCTGAACGACTACGACCGCATTTTCAGCATCCTCAAAGGCGTCGGTTTCAACGGCTGGATTTCCATCGAGGATGGGCCGGATCCGGCGGTCGGTTATCAGGACATTGCCGACTCGACGGTCTTCCTCCGCGCGAAGATGCGGGAGCATGGGCTGACTTGAGCAGTTTCCCCGCATCCGGGCTTGGACATCGCTTGCCCCTCCTGTAAAACTTCCCCGCTTATGAGCCAACGCAGCCGCACGAAGAAGATTGCCGCCGAGAAGCCCGCCGAGTCACCGGCGACACCCAAGACCTTCCAGAAGTTGATGGTCGCCAACCGCTCCGAAATCGCCATCCGCGTGTTCCGCGCGGCGACGGAGCTGGGGCTGCGCACCGTCGCGGTCTATGCGCAGGAGGACCGCTTCTGCGTGCATCGCTTCAAGGCGGATGAGGCGTATCTCGTCGGCCAGGGCAAGGGGCCGGTCGGGGCGTATCTGGACATCGAGAGCATCGTCACGATGGCGAAGGAGCGCGGGGTGGACTTGATTCATCCGGGCTACGGTTTCCTGTCCGAGAACGCGGCGTTCGCGCGCGCGTGCGCGGCGGCGGGCATCACGTTCGTCGGGCCGCGCCCGGAGCTGCTGGAGATGATGGGCGACAAGACGGCGGCGCGGGCACTCGCGCAGAAGATTGGCGTCCCCACGCTGCCCGGCACGGAGGACCCGATTTCCGACCGGGGTGAGGCGCTGAAGCTGGCGAAGGAGATTGGTTTCCCACTCATCATCAAGGCGGCGTTCGGCGGGGGTGGGCGCGGGATGCGCGTCGTTCACAAGGCGGGCGACTTGGCGAACCTGCTGGACGAGGCGCAGGCAGAGGCGGGCCGGGCGTTTGGCAATCCCGCTGTGTTCCTCGAGAAATACATTCCCAACGCGAAGCACATCGAGGTGCAGATTCTCGGCGACCAGCACGGGAACGTCATTCACCTGCACGAGCGCGATTGCTCGGTGCAGCGTCGGCACCAGAAGGTCGTCGAGGTCGCGCCGAGCTTTGGTTTGCCGGAGCACGTCATCAAGGAGCTGTGCGCCGCCGCCGCGCGGATGGCCGGGGAGATTCGTTACGACAACGCGGGGACCATCGAGTTCCTCTACGACCTCGATAAACACGAGTGGTTCTTCATCGAGATGAACCCGCGCATCCAGGTCGAGCACACGGTCACCGAGGTCATCACGGGCCTCGACCTCGTGCGTGCGCAAATCCTCATCGCGCAGGGGCATCGCTTGCACGGCCCCGAGGTCGGGATGCCGCCGCAGAATCAAATCCCGCGCAACGGCTACGCGGTGCAATGCCGCGTCACCACCGAGGACCCAGAGAACAAGTTCACGCCCGACTACGGCAAGATTCTCACGTATCGCAGCGCGGGCGGCTTCGGCGTGCGGCTCGACGGCGGCATGGGCTTCGCGGGCGCGGTCATCACGCCGTTCTACGATTCGATGCTCGTGAAGGTCACCAGCTCCGGGCAGACCTACGAGATGGCGCTCCAGCGCACGGACCGCGCGCTGCGCGAGTTCCGCATTCGTGGGGTGAAGACGAACATCCCGTTCCTCGAAAACCTGATTCACAACCCGATCTTCCGCAGCGGGCAGGCGACGACGACGCTGATTGATAACACCCCGGAGCTGTTCGCCTTCAAGCATCGCCGCGACCGCGCGACGAAGCTGCTAAACTTCCTCGGCAACGTGGTGGTGAACGGCAACCCGCACGCCAAAGGCTACAAGCCGGAGAAACCCTTCGCCCTCGCGCAGCCGCCCGCCTACGACCACAAGCAAGTCCCCGCCGACGGCACACGCGACCTGCTGCACAAGCTCGGGCCGAAGAAGTTCGCGCAGTGGACGCTCAAGCAGAAGCGCCTGCTCGTCACCGACACGACGTTCCGCGACGCGCACCAGTCGCTCATGGCCACGCGCGTCCGCAGCTACGACATGCTGGCCGTCGCTGATGCACTCGCGCGCCGTGCGCCGCAGCTCTTCTCGCTGGAGATGTGGGGCGGCGCGACCTTCGACACCGCGATGCGTTTCCTCCACGAAGACCCGTGGGAGCGCCTGCGCGAGCTGCGGAAGCGCGTGCCGAACATCTGCTTCCAGATGCTCTTCCGCGGCAGCAACGCCGTCGGCTACACGAACTATCCCGACAACGTCGTCGCCGGCTTTGTGAAGCACGCCGCCGCGTCGGGCATGGACATCTTCCGCGTGTTCGACTCGCTGAACTACACGCCCAACTTGCAAGCCGCGATGGAGGCCGTGCAAGACACACACGCGATTTGCGAGGCCACCGTCTGCTACACCGGCGACATCCTCGACCCGAAGCGGGACAAGTATTCCCTGAAGTATTACGTCGAGCTGGCCAAGGAACTGGAGCGCATGGGCGCGCACATGATTGCCATCAAGGACATGGCCGGCCTCTGCCGCCCTTACGCCGCGCACAAGCTCGTCAAGGCGCTCAAGGACGCCGTTGACTTGCCCATCCACTTCCACACGCACGACACCAGCGGCATCAACGCCAGCTCTGTCCTGCGCGCCGCCGACGCGGGCGTGGACGTGGTGGACCTCGCGCTCGCGAGCATGAGCGGCAGCACGAGCCAGCCGAACTTGAACAGCATCGTCGCCGCGCTGCAAAACACGCCGCGCGATACCGGCCTGGACCTGGAGGCGCTCAACGAGTTCTCCGACTACTGGGAACTGGCGCGGGAGTATTACCGTCCGTTCGACACCGCGCCCAAGGCCGGTTCGGCGGAAGTTTATCTGCACGAGATGCCCGGCGGCCAATACACGAACCTCAAGGAGCAGGCCGCCAGCATGGGCCTGGCGAACCGGTGGCGCGAAATCGCCCACACCTACGCCGAGGTCAACCAGCTCTTCGGTGACATCGTCAAGGTCACACCCAGCAGCAAAGTTGTTGGCGACATGACGATGTTCCTCATCACGCGCGGCATCAAAGCGGCGGATGTAGTGAACTTGGAGCCCGGCTCCGTGCCGTTCCCCGCCAGCGTGATCGACATGCTCTCCGGCGGCCTCGGTCAGCCGATGGGCGGTTGGCCCGCGCAGTTGCAGAAGGTCGTGCTCGGGAAGCAGAAGCCCATCACCGTCCGGCCCGGCGAGGACTTGCCGGACACGAACTTGAAGAAAGTCCGCGAGGAACTCACCACGAAGCTCAAGCGCGACGCGACCGACGACGATCTCTTCAGCCACCTGATGTATCCCGAGGTCTTCGCGGACTTCGCCAAGGTCCAGCGCGACTCCGGCGAAGTCAGCGCGCTGCCCACGCCCGCGTTCTTCTACGGCCTGAAACCCGACGAGGAAATCAGCGTGAGCATCGAGCAGGGCAAGACGCTCTTCATCAAGCTCGTGAACATCGGCACGCCGGACAAGGACGGCCGCCGCACCGTGACCTTCGAGCTGAACGGCATGACCCGCGAGACGAGCATCCCGGACAAGTCCGTGGCCGTGAAAGCCAAGACCCGCGCCAAGGCCGACCCCGCCAACCCGCTCGAAGTCGCCGCGCCCATCCCCGGCATCATCACCGCCCTCGCCGTCGGCGTCGGCGCGAAGGTGGCCAAGGACGACAAGCTCGTGACGATGGAAGCGATGAAGATGCAGACGACCATCTACGCGCAAGCCGATGGCGTGGTCGCTGAAATCTCCGCCCAAGTCGGGGACACCGTGGAGAGCAAGGACTTGCTGATGAAGCTGAAGGCGTAACGGCCTGCGACCGAACTTGTGCGTCACCGGAAGGCGACGCTTCGCAAGGCTGGCATTCGTCACCCAGAAGCTTGGTAGGGCCGACCTGCGGGTCGGCCTCCCCGGGAGCATCCCGCAATGGCGAGGCCGCTCAGCAGCGCGTCCCTACCGTAAGTTCGCGCCTAACTCACCAGTTCCCGCATCGGCTCGCAGCCAGGTTCCACGAGATACTGCGGGCGGCCACTGAGGTCATTGACGGTGGCGTGCGCGTTCAGGCCTAGGTTCTGATAGAGCGTGGCAAAGACATCGCCGAAGCGCACGGGGCGTTCGGTGCATTCGCCGCCGAGGCGATCGGTCGCGCCGATGACTTGCCCGGTCTTCATCCCGCCACAGGCGAGGAGGCCGCCGGAGACGCGCGGCCAGTGATCGCGCCCGCCATCCTTGTTGATGTTGGGAGTGCGGCCGAACTCGCCCCAGACCACGACACTCACGTCCTTGTCCAAGCCTCGGTCATGCAGGTCTTGCACGAGCGCCGTGATGGCTTGGTCGAACATCGGGAAGTCTTGCAGCGCGATCTTGTGGTTCTGCCCGTGGTAATCCCAGAAGCCGAAGGAGACAGTGACCGCGCGCGCCCCCGCTTCGACCAGTCGGCGGGCGATGAGGAAGTGCTCATTGATGCGCGGGGAAGCGTCGCCCCGGATGGCCGGGTCGCCCTTGCCGTAACGAGCGATGGTGCGCGGGTCTTCCTTCGTGTAATCGAGCGCGGCGGCGAGCTTGCTGGAAGTCAGGACGCCGAAGGCTTGTTGCTGAAAGGCGTCGAGCCCGCCCATCAAGCCGCTGCCATCCACATCGCGCCGGAAGTGGTCAAAACTGGCGAGCAGACTCTTCCGGTCGGCGAGGCGGTCAACGGAAAGGTCTTTTAAGACCAAGTCGGTTTTGCCGTCGCCTTCCGGCTGGAACGAGCGGTGCGGCACGCCGAGGAAGCCGGGCGTCGCCAGGTTGTAAGGCCGATGCTTCGTCTTGTTCTCCAGACCGATGAAGGGCGGGATGGCAGTATCAGCGGGTCCTTGGAGCTTGGAAATCATCGAGCCGAACATCGGCCAGCCACCGGGCGGTTGATTGCGGGTGGGCCAGCCGGTGAAACACTGGAAGTTGTCGTGCCCGCCTTCCGCGCCGACGATGGAGCGGATGGGGACGAGCTTGTCCATCATGCCGGCGATGCGCGGGAGATGCTCGCAGATGCGGATGCCGGGGACGTTCGTGGGGATTTCGCGGAAGGGGCCGCGCACCTCGGCCGGGGCGTCGTTCTTCAGGTCATACATGTCCTGATGCGGCGGCCCGCCGGGCAAATAAACCATGATGACCGCCTTGTGGGAATGCCGGACGCCCGCCTGCGCCTCGGCTTGGAACAACTGCGGCAACGCCAGCCCACCCAGACCCAGCCCGCCGATCTTCAAAAAGCTGCGCCGGGAAACACCGTCGCAGAAGCGCGCGGCCGAGTTGGAGCGAATGGTCAGCATGACGAAATCAAGTCAGTGTGCGACGAAAGTCGGGAAGCGTTCTTTCAGGTGAATCGGAGCCTTTCTGAGCCGCGTGATGCGCGAACTCGGGCGCCGCACACCAAAGATGCGGACGATGGGCTTCGGCGGTTACTTCCGCCCCAGGATTCGGTCCAGCGAATCGCTGGTTTGCCAGACGAGCGCCTCGGGATAGTGCGGGTAGGGGTGGAAATACTCGAAGGTCAGGAAGCCCCGGTAGTTGATCTGGTCCAGCTCCTCCAGCAGCGCGGGCCAGTTGGTGGTGCCGTCGAGGAGCGGGCGGAAGGTTTCGAGCGAGAAGTCCGTGCCCTTCTTCGTGAACTCCTTGAGGTGGATGTTCTGGATGCGCTTGCCCATCACCGGCACCCAATGCTCCGCGTGCTGGAACATCGCGATGTTGCCGGTGTCGTAGTGGATGCGCACGCGCTCGTTACCGAAGTGGTCCACGAACGCGTTCATCTCCATCGGGGTCATGAGGAAGCCGTTGAAGAAGATGTTCTCCATGTTGAGGTAAACCTTCTGTTTCGCGGCGGTCTTGGCGAGGACGGCGATGGCTTCCTTCGCGCGCTGTTCGCAAATGTCGTTGCGCACCGGCTCGTGGTCGGTGCGCCACGGGATGTGGACGGCGCCGGGGACGACGAGGACGTTCTCCACGCCGAGGTCGCTCGCGGCCTGCGCTATTTTGTCGGCGAGTTCGAGGCCGCGCGCGCGCTTCGCGGGATCGTTGCTGGTGAGCGGGTAAGGCCAGAAGAGGAACGAGCAGAGGCCGCTGATCTGGATGCCAATCTGGTCGGCCATCTGGCGGATGGCTTTGAAGTCCTTCGTGGTGGCTTTGGGCGAGAGGTCGTTGTCGAGGTCGTAGTTCAGCTCGATGGCGTCGAAGCCCGCATCCTTCGCGAGCTGGAGGCACTCGCGGAGGTTCATGCGGTCGGGATAGGGGAAGGCCCAGAGGTTGATGGACTTCTTCATCGCGTAGCGCTTCGGGGAGGCGCGGCGGGCGTCGGGTTTCAGCGCAGGCTGGGCGGCGGCTGCGCTGCCACCGACGACCGCTGCGGCTCCGGCGGCGGCGAAGGCGGAGCGAAAGGCGTCGCGACGCGTGAGACCGTCACGGGCGGGTGGCTCGATGGGGTTGAACGCGGGCTGAGAGGAGTCGGACGGAGGCTGGGTTTGCATGGCGGGTAGCTGACAAGAACGGCTTTGTGCTGGCAAGGGGGAGTTGGCGGCAGCGCATCGGAGCGCGGCTTGCTGTTCATCTCGGCTGACAGTGCCTCGGGGTCGCTGCTACGCTTTCCCCATGTCACTTCGCGTTCTGATTGCACCGGACAAATTCAAAGGCACGCTCACGGCTCACGCCGCCGCCGAGGCCATCGCGGCCGGGTGGCGGAAGGCACGGCCTGCCGACCGGCTCACGCTCCTGCCCATCAGCGATGGCGGCGATGGCTTCGGCGAGATCCTCAGCACGGCGCTCGGTGCGAAGTTGCAGCGCGTGCGGACGGTGGACGCCGCGCATCGCCCGCTGGAAGGCGTCTGGTGGTGGGATGCGAAGTCCAAGAGCGCCATCATCGAGTCGGCCAACATCATCGGCCTCGCGATGCTGCCGCCGAAGCAGTTTCACCCGTTCCAGCTCGACACCTTCGGGCTGGCCGCTGTGCTGCAAGCGGCGGCGAAGAAGGGCGCGCGGCGGTGCTTCGTGGGCATCGGCGGCAGCGCGACGAATGACGGCGGGGCGGGGCTGGCGCGCGGGTTGGGCTGGAAGTTTTTCAATGGCCGGGAGGAAGAGCTGTTCCGCTGGACGCACTTGCAGCAGTTGCATCGCATGGTGCTGCCGAAGCGGCGGAAGCTATTTCCCCACCTCACCGTGGCGGTGGATGTGCAGAACAAACTGCTCGGCGTGCGCGGTTGCTCGCGCGTGTATGGGCCGCAGAAGGGTTTGCGGCCGGAGGAATTTCCCAGTGCCGAGCGCGCGCTGCGGCGGCTGGCGAACACGGTGAAGGCGCAGCTTGGCCGCGACCTCGCGGGCTTGCCGGGCACGGGGGCGGCGGGCGGGCTGGGCTTCGGGCTGTGTGCGTTTGCGGGCGCGAAGCTGGAGTCGGGTTTCGACCTCATCGCGCGGCACGCGAAGCTGGCGGGGCACCTGCGCGCGGCGGATTTGGTCATCACCGGGGAAGGCTCGTTGGACCGCTCAACGCTGATGGGCAAGGGGCCGGGTGAAATCGCGGTGCGTTGTCGCGCCCGCAAAGTTCCGTGCCTCGGCCTTGGCGGCGTGGTGCAGGACGAGGCGGCGTTGCGCAAATGGTTTCAGTCCGCGAGCGGGCTGACGCAACTGACCTCCGCCGAGCAGGCGAAGGCGGAGCCGGCGCGGTGGCTGGCAACCTTGGCGGAACAAGTCGCCCGCAACCTCGCGTGAAACCCTTCTACACCGGCCCGGTCATCAACACCGAGATGCTTGTCGCGATGCTGGAGAAGCACGGCATCGCGGCGGTGCAGGAGTTTGTGGATCCGTCGCTGCCGGACGATGGCGATTTGAGCCGCGAGGCGAACGTGCTGGTGCCCGAGGCGGATTACGACCGGGCTTACCGGCTGTTCTACGAGGACAAGGAGAACGAGCTGTGATGGGGAGTGCGGCGGCGGCGGCGTTTCGGTTTCCCGCGCGCGGCGGTGAGAAAGCCGCGCGGTGGCCGTCGAACTCACTCGTAGCGCAGTGACTCCACGGGGTCCAGATTCGCCGCCTTGATCGCCGGGTAGGTGCCGAAGACGATCCCGACCACCGAGCAGATGCCCAGGGCGATCAGCGCCCAGTCCACCGGAAAGACCGGCGGGAGCTTCAGGAAATGCGCGCCGAGATTCCCGCCCGCCACGCCCAGCACCACGCCGAGGACGCCGCCTACTTCGCAGATGACCACGGCTTCCATGATGAACTGCGTGAGGATGTTCCGCTTCTTCGCACCGATCGCGCGGCGGATGCCGATCTCCCGCGTCCGCTCGGTCACGGAGACGAGCATGATGTTCATGATGCCTATCCCGGCGGCCAGCAGGGAGATGCTGCTGACCACCGCCACGCCCGCGCGGATGGCCAGCGTCAGGTCGCGGAACTGCGCGATGAGCGAGTCGTTCGAGGAGATTTCAAAGTCGTCGGCCTCGCCCGGCGGCACCTTCCGCACTTTGCGCAACACGCCGCGCACCTGTTCCATCGTGTCGGCCATCTCCGCCTGGCTGTGGGCCTGCACGTAGAGCGAAAGGCTCCGCCATTGCGCGCCGCCGAAGCGGTTCAAGCCCGTCGTGATGGGGATGAGGATGAAATTATCCTGCGGCTGTCCGCCGAGGCCACCCTTGGGCTCCAGGTAGCCGATGACCTGATAGTTCACGCCCATGAACTTGATGCGCTCGCCCAGTGCGGAGCCTTGGGGGAAGAGCTTCTTCATCACCGTATTGCCCAGCACGCAGACGTTGCGCGAGCCGTCGAGGTCGCCGGGCAGCAGCGCGCGGCCGGCCTCGACCAGCCAGTTGCGCGCAAGGAAGGACTCGGGGGTGACGCCATTGATGAGCACATCGGGGTTGGTCTTCTCGAAGCGCGAGGTCACTTCTCCCATCAGGAACCCGGTCTCCGCCGCGACGCTGCGGGCGCGCGTGGCTTGGTCGCGGAGGGCATACCAGTGTTGGAAGGTGAGGTTCTTGCGCCGGCGGAACTTCTCCCAGCCCGACGGTCCCTCGAAGTTCAGCGCCGGCATTTTCTCGATGGTAAACGTGTTCGCGCCCAGCCCGCTCAACTCGCTTTCGATGTTCTGTTGCAGCCCGCGCATCGTCGTCATCACGAGGATGATGCTGAACACGCCGACGGTGACGCCCACGAGCGTGAGGGCGGAGCGGAGCTTGTGCGCGGCGAGCGCGGCCATCGCCATGACAAAGCTCTCCACGACTTCCGCGCGGAAGCGAGCGAAGGCGCTGGGGCGAGGGCGGGGAGTCATGGCGGGAAGGGGCCAAGGTCCAAGCGTCCGTTCATCCAGCCGGCCGAGCGCGTCCACGACCCACGGCCTAACGCCCTTGGACTTTGGACCCTTAGACCTTGGACCTTGGACGTTTTCATTCCGATCGGAGCGCATCCACCGGGTTCATCCGCGCCGCGCGCCACGCCGGCAGGAAGCCGGCCACCACGCCGGTCACGACGGACACAAGCAGCGCCAGCCCCACGAGCCGCGCGGACAGCTCGGTCGGCATGAAGCGGTCCATGACCAGCGTGATGGGATAGGCGATGGCCAGCCCGATGAGGCCGCCCAACAAACAGATCAGCGCCGACTCCAACAGGAACTGCGTGAGGATGGTCCGCCGCTTGGCACCGATGGCCTTGCGGATACCGATCTCCCGCGTCCGCTCGGCGACGGTGACGAACATGATGTTCATGATGCCGATGCCCCCGACGAAGAGCGACAGCCCCGTGATGAACAGCCCCGCCCCCGTCAGGACCGAGTTCATCCGCTCGAAGGTCTGGATGAATGCGCCTTGCTCGTTGATGGCGAAGTCATCGGGCTCGCCCGGTGCAAGGCGGCGGAGCTTGCGCATGATCCCGCGAATCTCCTCGCGCGCCTCGTCCATGTCTTTCAGGTCCCGCACCTTGAGCCGCACGATAACCGCCGGGCGGAACGTGAGGTCGGAGACAAACTTCGTGATGGGCAGGATGACTTGGTTGTCGAGGCTCTCCAGGCCGAGGAATTTACCGCGCTTTTCCAGGACGCCGATGATTTCCAAGTTGTGGCCTTCCACGCGGATGCGTTTGCCCAGCGGGGATTCGTAGGGGAAGAAGTTCGCCGCCAGGTCGGACCCGATGACGCACACGGGCCGTGCGCCCTCCACCTCGGCGACCGACAGAAACCGCCCCGCGCTCAACCCAAACCCGCCGACCTCCGCCCCGCCCTCGCTGTTGCCGACGATGGTGACGGCGCTGGCGGAGCGGTTGCCGAAGTGGACGGTGCCCCGGCGCTGGGCGTCCACGGTAGCCGCGCGCGCGAGCGTGGTCTGGCGGATGAGGGCACGGGCATCGGCGAGGAGAATGGGGCGGCGGTTGCGCATCTTCCACCACGGCTCGTCACTGAGCCACGCCCACGGCGCGATGAAGAACACGTCCGTGCCGATGGCCGAGATGCTCTTCAGAAAGGCGGCGTTCAACCCCGCCAAGGCCGTGCCCATCAGCGTGACGGTGACGATGCCAATCACAATGCCCAGCGTGGTCAGCGCAGAGCGGAGCTTGTTTGTGCGGAGGGAATCCCACGCGATGAGCAGGCCCTCGCGAAGCTCGGCGAGGAAGTTCATGCGGTGGTGGCGGTGCGCCGCGCGCTTCCCCTTGTAATCGTAATCGTAATCGTAATCCGCTTCGCCCCAACCCGGAGGGGAGGATAAAGAGCAAGATTACGAGTAAGAGTAAGAGCCGAGGTCATGGGCGATTCACCGGTTCATCACTCGCGATGTTCCCATCCAGAATCCGCACGATGCGCCGCGAGTGGAGCGCCACCTTCTCCTCGTGCGTGACGACGATGATGGTGTTGCCCTTGTCGGCGAGTTGGTCGAAGAGCGCGAGAATCTCGACGCCGGTCTTCGAATCGAGGTTCCCGGTCGGCTCGTCGGCGAGGAGGATGGAAGGCGTGTTCACGAGCGCACGAGCGACCGCGACGCGCTGGCGCTGGCCGCCGGAGAGTTCGTTCGGGCGATGGTCCACGCGGTCCGCCAGTCCGACGGAAGCGAGCGCGTGCAGCGCCTTCTCACGCCGTTCGTCCGGCGAGACGCCGGCATAGACCATCGGCAGCTCGACGTTGCGCAACGCCGTGGCGCGGGCGAGGAGGTTGAAGGTCTGGAAGACGAAGCCGATTTCGCGGTTGCGGATTTCCGCCAGCTCATTGTCGTCCATGCCGCTCACGTCGGTGCCGTTCAACTCGTAGGTGCCGCTGGTGGGCGTGTCCAGACAGCCGAGCAGATTCATCATCGTGGACTTGCCCGAGCCGCTTGGTCCCATGATGGCCACATACTCGCCGCGCGCGATGGAGAGCGAGACGCCGCGCAAGGCATGCACGGTCTCAGCGGCCATCTGGTAGCTGCGCCAGATGTCTTGGAGGCGGATGAGGGGCACGGGAGGAGCCACTAATGGACACTAACGAACACTAAGTCGAGAAGGCAGGTGCCCGCGAAACACGCGAACAGACGCGAAAGGGGAAACCGAAGGAAGCGAGCAGCGGGAAGACTGTCCCGGCTGAAGCGGTCGAGAGAATTGTCTTTGTTTCGCGTTCATTCGCGTGTTTCGCGGGTAAATGGTTTCACTTCTTCTCCGCCTCGCCCGGCTGCTTCTTCTCATTGTCCACCTTCACCAGCTTGCCGTCTTCCAGCTCGCGGTTGATGGCTTTGAAGCCGCCGGAGACGACCTCGGCGTTCTCGGTCACGCCTTCGAGGATTTCCACGTAGCTGTCGTCGCTGATGCCGCGCTTGACGGGGACTTGCTTCACGGCCTCGCCGTCGCGCTGGAAGATGACCTCGATGGGCTTGGCGAGGTCGTCCTTCTTCTTGCCGGCGGGGCTGACCTTGTCGCCGGTGCCGCTGGCGTCCTTGGCGTGCGACTCCTTCGGCAGCCGCGTGGTCACGCTCTGGATGGGGACGCACAAAACATTCGTGCGGTAACGCGTCTCGACCTCAGCGGTCACGCTCATGCCGGGACGGAAAATCTCCCGCTCCCGCACGCGGATGCGGACCTCGAACTTGGTCGCCTCCTGCTGCGTGCCGAGCCCGCTGGACTTCGCGGTGTTGGCAATCTCGGTGACTTCGCCAGCGAACTTCCGGTCGCGGAAGGCGTCCACTTCCAGCCGCGCAATCTGCCCGACCTGAATGAGCACCACGTCCACCTCGCCGATGTCCACGCGCGCCTCCATCGTGTCGAGGTCGGCGATGGTCATCACGTCGGTGCCGGCCATCGTGGCAGTGCCGACGACGCGCTCGCCCAGCTGGGAGTTGAGCTTGCTGATGGTGCCGGCGAGCGGGGAGTAAATGGTCGTCTTCGCGAGGTCATCGAGCGAGCGGGCGAGCGAAGCGTTCGCGACCTCGGTCTGGTGCCGCGCGGACTTCACCTGCGCCTGCGTGACTTCGTAACCGGTCTTGGCCTCCTGAAACTGCGACTCGGAGAGCAGCTTCCCAACGAAGAGTTTTTGGTTCCGCTCGAACTCCAGGCGGGCCTTCTCCTGATTGGCGAGGGCGAGCGTGAGGTTGGCTTGTGAGGACTTGAAGCTGGCGTCGGCGGAGTTCGTGTTGGCGATGTAGAAGTCCGGTTTGATTTTCAAGAGCAAGTCGCCCTTGCGCACGCGCTGGCCTTCCTTCACCGGCAAGTCGGTGATTTCGCCGCTCACCTCCGGGCTGATTTTGACGAGTGTGACCGGTTGGATGCGACCCGTGGCGACGACCACCTCGGTGAGATTCCGGCGCGCGACCTTCTCCGTCTGCACGGTGATGGCGACGACCTTTTGCTTCTCGCGCCACCACCAAGCACCGCCGCCCGCCCCGCCGACCAGCAGGAGAATAAGGAACCAGCGGAGGCCGGAACGGCGTTTGGGTTTCGGTGGCGGGCTGATGAAAGCAGGAGCGGACACTGGGCCCAGAGTTTCACGAAGGAACGGCGAAGTTCAACTGGGGAAACGGGCGGCTGGACTGAGTGGCCGAGGCTTGCAGCCCGCTTTCAGCTTGCGACGCGGCGCTGGGAAATGCTCTGCTGCCGCGGCTTCCACGATGGAAATCGCCTACATTACATTCGACGACCCCCGCGAGCTGCGCGGCTGGTCGGGCCTCGCCCACTACATAGGAGACTCGCTCAAGCCCTACGGCGCAAAGCTGCACAACTTCGGGCCGATGAAGTCCGAGGCCTCGCGCATGGTGGGCGTGAAGCGGCGGCTTTGGAAACTGGTCGGGCGTCAGATTCTGGAAGTCCGCGAGCCGAGCTTGGCGCGCGGTTGGGCACGGCAAATTCACGCCAAGCTTCGCGACCAGAAGGTGGACTTGATCCTCTCCACCCACACCGACTTGATGGCGAAGGTCGAGACCGATCTGCCCATCGTCTATTGGTGCGACTCGAACTTCGCCTGCATGCTGAATGCGTATCCGTATTTCCAGCAGCTCAACCCGTTCACCGTCGCGCGCGGGCATCGATGGGAGAAGCGCTCGCTGGAGCGGGCGGACTTGGTCTTCTACGCCTGCGATTGGGCGAAGGATTCCGCCGTCCAGAACTACGGAATCGATCCCGACAAGATCAAGGTCATCCCCTTCGGCGCGAACATTCAGTGCGACCGCACGGCGGCGGACGTGGAGCGGCTCATCGCGGCGCGGCCCAAGGATCATTGCAACCTGCTCTTCCTCGGCAAGGTCTGGGCGCGCAAGGGCGGCGACATCGCGGTGAACGTGGCGGCGGAATTGAACCGCGCTGGCTTGCCGACGACGCTCACGCTCATCGGGTCGCAGCCGCCGGCGGACATGGTGCTGCCGCCGTTTGTGCGCAAGGTCGGGTTCATCAACAAGAGCGATCCGGCGGGACTGAAGCAGTTCAACGACCTCATCGCCGAGTCGCACTTCCTCATCTTGCCGTCGCGCGCCGAGGCGTTTGGCATCGTGTTCTGCGAGGCGTCGTCGTTCGGCGTGCCGAGCCTGGCGACGCGCGTGGGTGGCATCCCCTCGGCCATCGGCGACGGGGTCAACGGCCAGACCTTCGCGCTGGATGCGTCGCCCGCCGAATACGCCGCGTTTGTCCGGCAGAAGTTTGCCGACTACGCGAGCTACGAGGCGCTCGGTCGGTCAGCGTTCCGGGAGTTCGAGACGCGGCTGAACTGGAAGGTGTCCGGCGCGGCGGCGATGGGCTACTTGCGGACGATGCTGGAGCAGCGCCGGCGTTGAAAGGAAAGCTGGTTCGGGCGGCGAGCGCGCCGCAGTTAAGCGGGTTCGGGGCCCTCACTCGGGGCAGGTTCGGCTTCCGCTTCGGCGGGCGCGTCCTCCGTCGGTTCTTCTTCCTCCACGACGTTCACCGCGAGCTTGATGGAGAACTGAGTGGAGCAGCCGGGGCCGGGAGACTGTAGTTCGATGACGCCACCGGCGGCTTGGATGATCGCGCGGGCCAAGTGCAAACCAGCCCCGGTGTGCGGCGGCGTCTTGGTGGTGAAGTAAGGATCCCAGACGCGCTCTTGCAGGTCGGCGGGGATGCCCGGGCCATTGTCGCGAATCTGGATGACGATGTTGCCGCCGCTCTGCTCCACCAAGACCGTGATGATGGGCGTCTTGTTCGGATCCTCCGGGGCCGGAGGATCCTCCGCCGAATCCTCGAAGCGCTGTTTAATGACCGGCCCTTTCTCGGTGTGCGCTTCGATGGCGTTGTGCAGGAGGTAGAGGATGGCGCGACCGAGTTCACTGGGCATGCCCCACCACAGGACCGTCGGGTCAAGTTGCTGGTCGAGCGAGATGCCGTGATAGGCGAACTCGGGGGCCAGCAGCTTGGTCATGTCGGAGACGATCTCCGCCGGGCGGACGAGTTGAGGTTGGCGGCTGTAAACCGACACGGTGAGGAGCCGACGCAGATGAGCGTTTACCTTGCTGAACTGGCCGTGGAGCAGCATCAGCCGTCGCCGCACATCGTCCTTGATGTGGTCATCCACCATGAGGATTTGCAGGCTGGCCAGCGAGTGGGCGATGGGATAGTGGATATCATCCACGAATGACGCGGCGAGCTGGCCGAAGCGTTTGTGCCAGTGCGCCGTGGTCATGCCGTGCTGGAAGTCTTTCATCTTCACGGTGAGTTCGGCCTGAGCCCGACGCTGCTCATCGGGGGCCAGGAGCTGGGCGTTCAGCTCGTCCTGCAAGCGCTTCACATGGAGCGCGGCGGTGATGCGCACGGTGCATTCGTGCGGGTCCACTGGCTTGGTCAGGTAATCGAACGCCCCGGCTTGCATGCCGCGCTGGGTGTCCTCCGATTTGAGGTCGCCAGTGACGAGGAGGACGACGATGTCTTTGGTGCGGGGCTCATGCTTGATGGCGCGGCAGACTTCGAGGCCGTCCATGTTGGGCATGGAGACATCCACGATGGCGAGATCCACCAGTTCCTTGGTGAGGAACTCCACTGCCGACGCACCGCTGCCGCAGGTGAAAACCTCGGCGTTCATCGTCTTGAGGCACTCGCGAAGCTGGCGGAGTGCTTCGGGGGTGTCGTCCACCGCGAGCACCCGGGGGCGGGCGGTGATCGCAGCCGTCGCCACGACCTTGGGACCTTGCGCGCTAGGCCGGGGCGGCATGGCCCCGGGGGTCCGGGCGGTGGGCGGCTGGGCGGCTGCGGATGACATGGTCGGCGGCGTCACTTTATGAACCGGCAGGGGGGATGGCAAGGCGCAGCTGGCAGCGAAGCATCGCGCTTGACGCGCGGAGCGCGGGTCTGTGACCCGCAGGTATGTTCGATCTCGCAACCCGCTGGTCAGCCCGGGCGGCTTCGGCGGGCGCGAGCTGCTGCGGGTTACAAACCCACGCTCCGGGGACAGTGGCAAGACGCGCCCGCATCGCGAGGGTGAAGCTCAACTGGATGATGTGATCGCTGGCAGCCCTGTTGGGATGCCAGCGACTGCATTGCCCCTCCATCACGAAGTCTGCGCGTTGCCCTTGGGCAGCCGTTCCGTTCAGTGGTTGAACAGGAACTCTTTGCTGCTTACGAGCGCCCAGACGATGTCTTCGTAGGCTTCCCGCTTGGCCTTTTTCTTGGCGTCGGCGTCGGCGGCCTTCGTGACTTTCTTCTCGATGTGCTCCTTCGCGGTGGTGGCCTCGGTGGACTCGGCCTGGCGGCTGAAGGCCCAAAGGTAGAGTTCGTTGACCTTGGCTTCGTCGGGGCGCTTGTCATCGGCGGCGAGGCTGGCGGCGCGGCCTTTCTCGGCGGTGAGCTTGGCCTGAATGTCCTTCGAGTTCAGCAGGTGCAGGCTCTGCGCGAGGCTGGCGTCCTGCGAACGCTCGCAGGCGCAGGCGCTGGCGGAGTCGGGCCGACCGAAGACTTGGAGGAAGTAGCTGCTGCTGTTGTAGCTGTTGTCCGGAAGCTGCACGGCGCGGGTGCCGGCGGGGAGGTTGGCCCAGCTCGCCTCGGACTTGGTGACGGTGTTGATGGCGTCGAAGAGGACTTCGGCGCTGAGGCGCTTGGGGTAGTAGCGGGAGAAGTTTTGTTTGTCGCCGGCGTTGTGGCTGTTGGGGATGGCACTGAGCTGGTAGGTGGAGCTGGTGACGATGGTGCGGACGAGCTTCTTGAGGTCGAATCCGGACTCGATGAAGGACTTCGCCAGCGCGTCGAGCAGTTCAGGGTTTACGGGCGGGTTGGTCTCGCGCATGTCGTCTTCCGGCTCGACGAGGCCGCGGTTGAAGAAATGCTTCCAGTAGCGGTTCACCAGCGAGTGGGCGAAGAAGGTATTGTCCTTCCGGCTCAACCAGTCGGCCAGCGATTGGCGGGCGTCTTCGTCGGCAGGGATGTCGAGGGGCTTCTCGCCGAGGCCGGCGGGCTTGAGGGCGACGTTGTTTTTCTTGTTGGCCATGGTGGGCGCGCCGCGCTTGGCGAAGACGAGTTCCTCACCGGGCTGCGAGCCGGGCTTGCGGCTGACTTGGCTGAAGAACGCGCCGAAGCTGTAGTAGTCTGCCTGGCTCCACTTCTCGTAGGGGTGGTGGTGGCACTGGGCGCACTGGAGGCGCAGCCCGAGGAAGAGTTGGGCGGTGTCTTCAAGCTGGTTCTGCGCGGTCTTAACCTGGCGATACCAGGCGACGGGTGGGTTCTCGGCGATGTCGCCGGACGCGGCGAGCACCTCGCGGGCGAACTGGTCGTAAGGCTTGTTGCTCGCGAGGCTGTCGCGAATCCACGAGTGGAAGGCGAACGTGCCGCGCATATACGGCTCTGTGCGGCCGTTGATGGAGGAACGTTGGTTGCGGAGGAGCGCGCCCCAGAAGTTCGCGAAGTAATCTGCGTAGTCGCCGCTGGCCAGCAGCCGGTCAATCAACGCGTCGCGCTTGCTGGCGGACTTGTCGGCGAGGAACGCGCTGGTCTCGTCGGCGTTGGGCAGGCGACCCGCAAGGTCGAGCGTGAGGCGGCGGATGAAGGTGGCGTCGTCCGCGATTTCGCTGGGCGGCAGACCGATGCGCTTGAGCTTCTTGAAGACGGACTCATCAATGAAGTTCTTGGCCACGGGCAGGTGCTGCACCGGTGCGCCCAGCGGAACGGTGGCGCGGAAGACGGCGACCTTGGACTGGTAGCGAATCATCACGCCCACGTCGCCGGGCTGGCTGGCGAACTTCACGAGGCCGGTCGGTTCGGCGGTAGCCATGTCCTTATCGTTCGCCTCAAAAAGCGCGCCGCGGGTCACGTCTTCGATGTGGCCGTCGGAGTAGCGCGCGATGACCGTGAGCTGCTGCTCGCCTTGCGGCTGCATCGTGCGTTCCTTCGGGAAGACTTCGATGCGCGTGACGACGGGGTCGGTCGGGTTGCCGTAGGGCATTCCCTGGGTAATCCAGCGTTTGATGAGGTTGTAATCGTAGGAGCCGACATCCAGCCGGGTGCCGCCGCCGTGGGGGACGACGCCCGCGCCCTTGAGCAGGAAGAGGCTGGTGTCCGGCGCGGCGGTGGAGAGGCGACGGCCGCGCGCTTCCTTCACGAGATACTCGTAATCCTCCTGCGGCTCGAAGCCGAGGAGCGAGAGGCGGAAGCCGTTTTGGCCACCGCTCTTGCCGTGGCAACCGCCGCCGTTGCAGCCGCCCTTGGTGAAGATGGGGACGATGGAGTTCGCGAAGTTGAGGGTGGGCACGACCTTGTAGTTCTCGACCGAGACAGTCGCCGTGGCGGTGAGGCCTTCGGGCGACTTCGCCGTGATGGTCGCGGTGCCGTCGCCGATGGGTGTGAGGTAGCCGGACTTGTCCACTTCCAGCACCTTCAGCGGCTTGATGGAATAGGTGACTCTGCCGGTGTAATCACTCTCCAGGCCGGACGCGTGCTTGGCGTGGACGAGTAACTGCACGCGGGCGTCGGCACCTTTGAGCGCGAGGGTCTTGGAGGCGGAGTCGGCGGGCTGGGTGAAGAGTTCGAGGCTGACGGCTTTGTCCACCGGTGCGGGCTTGGTGGCGGCGGTCTTCGTCGCGGCGGGCGCGGCGGAGGCAATGGTCAACGTCGCGGCGAGGACGAACGAGCAGAGAGCGGTGTGTGTAGTCATAGCTGAATCTCCACAGGCCGACGGGAGGAAGGAGGAGCTATTCAAGGGAACTCGGTTTTTGCCAAACTTTGCTCCCGAAGCGGGCGGCTGGGTTAAAAGCAAAGGCGCGGAGCCGTTCATCGGGTGCGTTCGAAAGCGGCGGCTTCAGCGCCGCTTTTCCGTGCCCCCTACCGCCATTTCTGTATTCCCTCCCCCGTTCCCGGTGCTAGCTTCGCCGCACTATGTCTCCCGCTTTGGACCCGCTGATTGCCGAGCGCCTGCGCGGCTTCGCGCAACGGTGGTTGCGCATGGTGCGGGTGCGGGGGGTGTGCGCGGCGGCGGTCACGCTGCTGGTGGCGTTCACGGCGGTCGCTTGGCTCGACCGGTTGCTTGTGCTGACGGAGGGGATGCGCTGGCTCCTGAGCCTCGGCGGTTATGCGGCGACGGCGCTGGTGTTTTGGCGGGTGGCCGGCCGGACCTTGGTGAAGCCGCCGTCCACGCGGGAGTTCGCGGCGCTGATGGAGAAGGCTTGGCCGGGCCTGCGGAGTCACCTCGTCGCGGCGGTGGAATTGGCGGAGCAGAGCGCGGAGGGGAAGAACGACTCGTTTGCCTTCCGGGACCTGGTGCAGGAGGGCGTCGCGCGCCGGGTGCGGGACTTGCGGATGGAGGATGTGCTGCCGCGCTCGTTGGTGGTGAAGTGGACGCGGGCGGCGCTGGTTTGCGGGTGCGTCGTGGCCGGGCTGTTCGCGGTGCCGACGTTGGAATTTCCCCGTCAGTTCGCGCGGGCGCTCGTGCCGATAGCGCCCATCGAGCGGGTGGCGCGGACGAAGATTCGCGTGGTGGAACCGGCGGCGGACACGCGTTGGCTGGCGCAGGGGGACCATCAGCCAGTGGTCGTGGAACTCGCCGGCGCGGACACGGATCGGGCTGAACTCGAAGTGCTCACCGCTGAGGGCAAGGCCGAGCGGGTTGTGATGTCGCTGGGCAGCGGCGGGCAGTTCACCGCGAGCGTGCCGGTGGGGCAGGGGGCCTTCGCGTTCCGCGTGCGTGCGGGCGACGCGCTGACGAAGACGGTCACGATTGCCACCCGCGCGCGGCCGGCGGTCGTGGCCTTCGAGAAGACTTACGAAGCTCCGGCTTACGCGCAGTTGCCCGCGCGGCAGGTCGAGGAGGAGCACGGGAACTTGTCCGCGCTCGAAGGCAGCGTGGCGGATGTGCGGATGCGCGTGAACCAGTCCGTGCGCGCGGGCGAACTCGCCATCGTCGCGGACGGCAAAACCAATCTGGTCGCGCTCACCGCGCCCGAGCCGAATGTCGTTCACGCGCGCATCCCGGTGCGCGGGGCGGCGACGTATCAGGTGCGGCTCGTGGCGGCGGAGACGGGGCTGGGGAACAAGTTCAGCCCTACGTTTGAGATTCGCGCTGAGCCGGACCTTGCGCCGCGCGTGACGCTGGAGTCGCCGCGCAACGACCTCGTGGTGTCGCCGGATGAAGTCATCACGGTGCGTGGCTCGGCGGGCGATGACGTGGGGCTGGCGGCGGTGGCGCAGCACTTTCAAGTCAACACCGGCCCGTGGCTGGAAGTGCCGCTGGCATTGGCGAACAAGACGAATTCGCCCGTCACGCATCGCTGGGATTTGCTGCTGCTCGGGCTGGCCACGGGCGACCGCGTGGGGACGAAGCTGGTGGCGGTGGACCTGCGCGGGACGCGCGTCGAGACCGCCCTCGCGCAGCTTGTCATCGGGGCGGAGCCGTCGGACGCGAAGCGGGCGAAGACGCTCGCGGCGCGGCAGCAGGTGCAGGAAGCGCTGGAGGCGGCGGGCAAGGCGGCAGGCGAGTTGCGCAAGGCTTACACGCCCGAGGCGGCGCAGAAGATTCGCGCGGGCGATGACGTGCAACGGCAGCAGACGGTCGCGGGTGCGGCGGTGGCTTTGGCGGACGTGGAGCGGCAGTTGGAGCGCGCGGACAAGCAGTTGGCCGGGGCGTTGCAGGAGGCGGATGCGGGGCGGGAGTCGGCGGAACTGGCATCGCTGGCGAGCGCGTTGAGCGCGGCGCGGCGGGAGTTGTTGCCGCGTGCGAAGTCTGACCGCGAGGCGCTGGCGAGGGAGATGCGCGAGACGCCGGACCGCAGCAACATCGGCGAGGCGATGAAGTCGGCGCAGCGGCTGGCGGACTTCACGGCGCAGTTGGCGGCCACGCACAATGAACTCGTCGCGGCGGACCAGGCGGATGCGTTGGCGGAGCGGCTCGACCAGTTGGCGAAGGACCAGCAGCGCGTGCAGCAGACGGCGGACGGCGCGGGCTCGGACACGAACGCGTGGCAGCGGGTCGCGCGGCGGCAGACCGGCGCGGCGCGCGAGGTGGCGAAGGCGGAGGAGCAGATGGCGGAGTTGAAAGCGCGCGTGCCGAAACCGGTTTCCGACCGGCTGGGCAAGACGCAGGAGAACTTGAAGGCGGCGCGGAACGGCGTGGAAGGCGCGCTCAAGAATCCAGCGGGGCCAGAGCTGGCGTCGCCCTCGCGGCAGATGAAGGGCGCGACCGAAAAGGCGGCGGAGGACGCGCGACAGGCGGGTCGCGAGCTGGGGATGCGCGCGGAGAAGGCGCGGACGGAACTGGCGAAGTTGACGGAGGGCAGCGCAGAGAAGGTGGCGCGGCTGAAGAAGGATTTGGAGCAGTTGGCGGCGAGTGAGAAGAAGCTCGCGGACGCGAAGAAGACCGGTGAGGAGGACGCGAAGTTGAAACTGAAGGCGGACGCGGACCGTGAGCGGGCCGAGGCGTCGTGGCGCGCGGCGATGGAACAGCTTGAAGACCGCGCGAAGGCGGAGGAGGCGCGGCGGGACAGTGACCCGCAGTTCGCGGCGCAGTTGGGCCAGACCCGGGATGCGCTGGAGGGGATGCGCGCGGCGGCGGAAGCGGACTGGCAGAACGCGGCGAACCCGGAGCGGCTGGGGCAGATGGAGAAGGCGTTGCGGGGGCTGGAGGCGGGGCGGCAGTTGAGTGAACTCGAAGGCGCGGCGAAGGCGCTCGCGCGGCAAGAACGGTTCGAGGCGAACGCGCCGGACAGCAACACGAGCCGGCCGCGCGACTGGAGTTGGATGGAGAAGCAGACGACGGCGGCGCAGCGCGAGGCCAAGAGCGCGGGCCTGGGCGAGAAGGCGGCGAGCGCGTTGTCCGAGGCGATGCGCGGGAGCGCGGGGCAACAGATCGGGCGCGAGATGGCGGAGCGGCGCAACGGTGGGGCGCGGGCGGCGACGCCGATGGCGGAGCAGTTGGACAAGGTCGCGAGTGATATGCAACGGGCGCAGAGCGAGGCGGCGAAGGCGCAGTCGGAGGCGCGGCAGGCGTTGGCGGGGACGACGCCGAAGTTGAGCGAGCGGCTGCTGGCCTTGGCGCGCGTGGCGGGGGAGCTGGAGGCGGAGTTGAAGCGCGTGGCGAACGCAGCCACGGGCGCGGCGACGACGAATTTACATCTGCGGCAGACGACGTTGAACGTGCGCGTGGGCGATGCGGTGAGCGCGATTCGGCGGGATGCGAACGTGCAGGATTTGGCGCGGCCCGCCGGGCGTGAGCGGGCGCGCGATGCGGACACGGCGGTGGAGTTGTTGCGGGAGCCGCCGGTGCGGGCGGAGAGCGCGTTGCGCAGTGCGACGACGGAGCGGCAGGCGGTCGCGCGGGCGAAGTGGCTCGGAGAGGCGGGGCGGCAGGACCAGACATTGGCGGAGAATTTGAAGTTGTTGGCGGAGCACTACCGCGCACTCGAAGCGGGCGCGGCGGAGGCGTCGCGGGTGGCGTTGCGGAAGCAGGAGGATGCGCTGGACACGCGGGCGGCGCAGGACGAGCGCTACGGACAGATGGAGCGGTTGCAGCGGCTGGCGGGGTTGCCGCCGGAGGAGCTGCGGCGCGAGCTGGCGGCGGAGTTGCAGCGCAACCCGGCGATGCAGCAGGAGCTGGCGCGGATGTCGCGGGACGCGGTGGGCGAGGCGCGGCAGGGTTTGCAAAAGGCGGCGGAGGCGGAGCGGGCGCTGGCGCGGCAGTTGGAGCGGGTGGCGAATCCGGCGCTGGAGTTGGGCGAGCTTTGGGAGCAGTTGCGGCTGCTCGTGGAAGCGATACGGAGGACGGTGAAAGATGAGATTCCGCCGGTGCAGGCGGACGCGGAGAAGTTGCGCGTGGCGGTGAAGGAGGAGTTCGAGCGCGGTGCGAAGGCGATTGGGGAGTCGGCGGACAAGGCGCCGACGCAGACGAACTTGCCGCCGGCGACGGTCGCGCAGCGGGTGGCGGAACTGCTGCCGGGCTTGCAGCGCGCGACGAACGAGCTGGCAAACGCGGAGCGGAAGGTGGTGGACGGGGAGAAGAAGTTTGCCGAGGCGCAGAAGAAGCTGGCAGCGGGGCAGCGGGATGCGGCTTCGGCGGCGGCGTGGGCGAAGGCAATCGGTGGGAGCGGACAGGTGACGGCGGCGGCGCGGCGGCACTTGGAGCGGGCACGGGCGTTGGCGGAGGCGTTTGCGAACGTGGGGAAGGCTTCGGCAGAGCAGGGGTTGGCGCGGGCGGCGCAACAGCAGGGCGAGGTGGCGGGGCAGTTGCGCGGGGCGGCGGAGAATTTGCAGCGTGCCAGCCGGAATGAGCAGGCGATGGGCAACGAGCAGGGAGCGCGGTCGCTCGATCAGGCGGCGCAGCAGGCGCAGACGAGCGCGAACCAGGCGGACCGAGCACGGCGGGCGGCGCAGGATGGGCAGCAGGGCGCGGCGCAGGCGGGGCAGAGCGCGGCGCAGATGGGGAATCAACTGGAGCAGCAGCGGGCGAGCTTGGAGCAGGCGCAGGGCGGACAGACGGGGGGACAACAGTCGGCGGGGCAGTCGAACACGGGGCGGATGAACGCGCCGAGCGGCAGCGAGTCGCAGGCGGGGCAGCAGGGTTCGGGGCAGCCGAATTCCGGTCAGGCAAATCAAGGCCAGCCGAGTCAAGGTCAGCAAAATGGCGGGCAACAGGGGAATCAGGCGCAGAGCGGGTCGGCTAATCCAGGACAGCAGAGCAATCAGGACCAAGCTGGTAACCAGGCGCAGCGGGGCCAGGCCGGGTCGGGTGAGCTGGGCAAGCAGGGGGGCGGACAGGGCGGAAAGCAGGCTGGCCAACAAGGTGACCAGTCGGGACAGGGCAATCAGCAGGGCAACCAAGGTCAGGCAGGTAATCCGAGCGGTGGTCAGCCAGGGAGTAAGGGCAGTGCGGGGCAGCAAGATTCTGGACAGCAGTCGGGCGGCAAGGGCGGGCAGTCCGGTAAGCAAGGTGGGCAGGGAAGTTCGGCTTCTCCCGGTTCACCGCAGGGCAAAGGCGGGTCAGGGCCGGGCGGCGGGCCGAGTCAGGATTCATCCGGCAACGGCTCGGGTGCTCCGCCACCGGGTCCGAGTGGCCCGTCGGGGAGTTCGGGAAATGCGCAGCCGGGTTCCACTGTCTCGGGCCAGGAGGTGACCGCGCCGCCGCCGCAGGGGCGCTCCGGCGGCGGGGTGAACAATAGTGTGGTCGGCGCGACGGGGCCGACGCAGCGGTTGAACGGCACGGCGGCGAGTGGTGGCGAGTTCGCACCGGAGGGAGCGGTGCCGCCGGGGGTGTCGCGGACTCTCGCGATTTGGCCAGCCGCCGGGAAGCCGAGCGGGGACAGCAGCACGGGCATGGTGGCGGGTCGAAACATTCAGCCGGATGCCCGCTGGATGGCCCGGGCCTTCGACGGGATGAATCCTGGCAACTCAACATCGCAGACTGACGCGGCCCGGGCGTTGGAGGCGGCGCGGGAGGCGCGGGAGCAGGCGATGCGGCAGGGCCGGGGTGAAAGACAGGGGAGCGGGCAGCCGGGTGAAGGCCAGCAGGCGAGCGTGGGCGTGGGCCGGGTGGGTGGGGCGACGCGGGCGGGCGGGGGCGGGGAGTTTGCCGCGTTGCCGGAGTTGGGTGAGTTGCGGGATGCCAACTGGGCGAAGTTGCCGCCGAAGCTGGCCCAAGACCTCCGCGAGGCGCAGGCGAACGGGGTGTCGGGGGACTATCGCGCGTTGGTGGATGCGTATTTCAAGGCGCTGGCAGAGAAGGCGAGGAAGTGAGGTTCAAGCTTTCAGCTCTCGGCTCTCAGCTCTCAGCGCTCATGCTGCTCATCGGCTTTCGGCCAGGTTGTCCCGCCACCGAGGCTCCGGCGGCCCTTCGGCCTGACCGCGTGGATGCGGTGGTGAAGGCGGGGGCGGGGTTTCTGGTGCGGGCGCAGTTGGCGGACGGGATGATTCAGGAGCGGGACAAGCGCGAGAACCACGGCGTGGCGATGACGGCGCTGGCCGTGATGGGGCTGGCGAGCGTAGGGCATCAACCGGCAGACAAGACCACGGAGGGCGAGGTGATGCGCAAGGCGGTGGCGTTCCTGCTCCGATCGGACCTCCAGTCGGCGAACGGGTATTTCGGTCAGCGGGACGGCTCGCGGATGTATGGGCATGGGATTGTGACGCTGGCGTTGACCGAACTGCTGGGCATGGGGGCGGACAAGGCGCAGGACGGGTTGCTGCGGGAGCGGGCGCAGCGGGGGGTGAACTTGATTCTGGCGGCGCAGCGGGTCAGGAAGCACGACCCGCGTTTCATCGGCGGCTGGCGCTACTCGCCGGACGCCGGGGACGCGGACTTGTCGGTGACGGTCTGGCAGCTTCTGGCCTTGCGCTCGGCGAAGAACGCCGGGCTCGTGGTGCCGAAGGAGGCGATTGACGCGGCGGTGGGTTATCTCCGGCGAAGCTACGTGTCCCCGAGGGATGCCCAAGGCCGGGCGACGAACCCGAGGAGCGCGTTCGGCTATGTCCCCGGGCAAGCGCCCCAATACGCCATGGCAGCGGCGGGCTTGCTGGCGATGCAGGTGTGCGGGCTGCCGGACGCGCCGGAGGTGCTGGGGGCGGCGGACTGGCTCCGGTCAGCCCTGCCGGTCTGGGAGACGCAGTGGTTCTTCTACGGCACCTACTACTACGCCCAAGGTATGGGGAAGCGTGGCGGGGACCTGGCCCGGGAGGCGCGCGAGCGGGTGGAAGCGGTGCTGTTGGCGCACCAGCAGCCGGACGGTGCGTGGTCAGGGGCGGACGGTTCGGAAAACAGCCAGGGACGGGTCTTTTGCACCGCGCTAGCGCTCCTGAGCCTCTCGGTCCGGTATCACTACCTGCCCATTTACCAAGACTAGTGGTTTCGCCTCCAGAGCACACAACCGCTGGGATTTAGGTGTAAACCCGTAGGGTGATTGGCTTGACTTAAAGCTGTTTTTTTGGTCTAAATTCTCCACTTGCTCGTGCCATTTTATGACTTTTTGTTACGCGAATATGTTCGCGGGGTTTTTCCAGCCCTTTAGCCACTGCCCGTTCTGCTTAGGTCCCCAATGAAAAACAACCGCCTCCTGCTCCGCGTGATCCTAGTGATCGCTGCGGTGCTAGTCTTGCTCCTCTGGACGAGACCGACATGGAAAACTGGCTCTAGTGCCACTGCTCCGACCGCCGGAGCCGCCGTGAGCAAACAGGCCCAACTGCCAGCGGTGGGACCGGTGTCGGCGCGTCCGACTATCCCCGCCCCGATTGCCAAGCCGGCCAAGGAAACCGCCACTTCCTCCACCGGGGCGGTGCGCGCGAATGTCGGCGGCCCGGCGGTCACGCTGTCGCGCTTCAAGCAGTGGTCTGAGCAATACGCGAAGGCCACCCCGGAGGCCCGGGCGGCGCTGCTCTACGAAGGTGGTTCGCTGGCAGTGGAGCGCCGTCAGGTGATGAAGGACTTGATCGAGCGGAATCCAAAGGCAGCCATCGACAACGCGGTGCCTTACCGCATCCGCAAGACGTTGCCGCCGGAAATCGTGGCGCTGTTGGAGGAATCGATCACCGGCCGCGCCAACCTGACCGTTTTCAGTGCGTATCCAATGCCGGGGCAGAAGCTGGACCGCTCCGTCTTCCGGCAGGCGGCGGTCAACGGCACCACGTATGAGGCCTACGTTTATGGGCAGCGGCTGCGGGACCGCACCGCCAAGGGCGTTGCCTTCTACGGCGTGGCCGTGGACGGCTTGCTGGCCGTGGCGGAGAATCCCATCCGGCCTTTGGATGCGGTTGAAGCGCAGGATTTGATCGCCGCCGGCAAGGCTCCCACCGACGCCATCTGCTCGGTCTCCGGTCTGAAAACCACCGTGACCGACGCGGGACCGGCGGCCGCCACCGTGGCGAAGCCCACGGTGCAGGCGGGGCCGGCCGTGGCGGGAACGGCGAGCGTGGAAATCACGGGTGCGCCGCAGGCATTGCAGACGGTGTATGGCGATTTCGGCGGGCAAATTCTGGCCTTTTGCCGACCCACCCACGTGGCCCGGCACGGCCATGCGTTGGCCACGGCGGGGGCGACTCGGTATTTCGCCGGTGGCGCTCCGAGCGGGACGAGCGGTGGCGGTGGCTTGCCGGGCTACTCTTCCTCGCAAGGCGTCAAGACGCTGCTCTACATGCGGTTGGTGTTCCCCGACGACACCGCCGTGCCGATCACCGAGTCGGGGGCGTATCAGGACATCAACGACCTCAACAACCATTTCATGGCTTCGTCCTACAACACCCTCAGCGTTCAGGGCGTGGTGACGCCCTTGCTGATGATGCCTTATCCGAAGCTCTGGTATACTATCCCTGCGCCTGCGCCCGGTTCCTCGCCGGCGACGCCGCCCAAGGTGCTGGGGGCCCTCTACCAACACGCCTACGCGGCGGCGAAGGCGGCCGGATACTTCGCTGCTGACTACGATTGGGATTGCCTCCGTTTTACCCCCATCCCCGGAGCGGCGTGGGGCGGTCTGGCCGGTGGCGGGGTATGGCTGCAAGCCAGTGGTCTGGGCGTCCTCGGTCACGAGTTCGGCCATATCCTAGGTCTTGCGCACTCAAATTTGTGGGACACGCGGGCGGGGGCTGCGCCCGGTTCTCCGGCGGAGGTGTCGAGCGTGGCGGGCCACAACGTTCCTTTCGGGGCGGGTGCCAGTATTGATTACGGCGACCCGTTTTGCATCATGGGCACCACGACTCCCGGCCAATTCAACACCAAGATGAAATGGGCCATCGGCTGGCTGCCCGACTCAGCGGTGGCCACCTTCGACACCACTATCGAGCGGACCTCCACCGTCCGCCTCTACGCGATGGATGCCCCGCTCCTGCTGCAAGGACGGCAGCACGCTATCCGCGTCCGCCGCACGGCTGATCGCGAGTATTGGTTCCAGTATCGCACTGAATTCCCCAACAACCCGTGGCTGATTGATGGCGTGCAGATCACGGCCAGCGGCAACACCCAGACCGGCGAACAGAACGGCGAGACCGACTTGATTGATGTGACGCCCAACTCGGCGCTCTTCCTGACGGACTCGGCGCTGCCCCTCGGCCAGACCTACCATGACCCGCAGGTCAACCTCTTCCTGACGCCGGTCTTGCGCACCGGCACTGGCTCGAACGCCTTCATGGATGTCGTGGTGAACATCGGGAACTTCCCCACCAACCTCGCCCCGGTCTTCGGGACGCTCACCGCCAGCTCGGTGTCCATCGCGCCGGGCGGCTCCGTGACGCTCACGGCTGGTGTCACCGACGCCAACGGCGATACGCTCGCCTACCACTGGGATTTCGGCGATGTGTCCGTGAGCACGAATTCCCCGGTGGCTACGCACACGTTCACGAATGCCGGCGAATACGTCGTCCGCTGCGTGGCCACGGACATGAAGGGCGGCACCGCCAGCAAGAACCTCGTCATCACGGTCGGCAGCCCTGGCACCTTCCGCATCAGCGGCGTGGTGCGGTTTGCTGACTTCACCCCGGTGGCGGACGCCCGTGTGGACAACGGCCTGACCGGGGCGAACTACGGCTACTCCGTCACGGATTCACAGGGTCGCTTCGCCTTGGTGAACCTGCCCAACGGCACTTACGAAATTGGCGTCTGGCGGGATGGCTACCACTTCGAGCCGTTCAACAACTCCCCCAACAGCATCACCATCAGCGGCGTCAGCGACAGCAACATGGTCTGGACGGCTACGCAGCTTCCGATCGTCTCGCTCACCACCATCACCAGCGGCACCGAGGGGGGCAACGCCTCCGTGGTTATCAACCGCACGGGGCCGACCAACACGGCGATGAACGTGGTGCTCATCACCCCCTTCGGCGACAGCATCGCGCAGAACGCGGCGACCGTGACCACCGACTACACCCAGACCAACGGCATCGTCGTCCCCCACACCAACGCGTTGTCCACGAACATCAGTCTGCTCCAGGTCACCATCCCTGCGGCCTTCAGCAATTTGACGCTCACCTTCTCGAACGTGGCGGACCTGGTGTATGAAGGCACCGAGTATTTCTTCGTGGACTTGGCGGATCCCTACCAGAAGGAGTTCCGTTATTCCTTCCTGAACCCCGGCATCACCTTCGCCACGAACTATCCGCGGATTCCTGGCTGGATGCAGAACATTGAGGTCAGCCCGGGCGTGGGCGGCAGCTATGCGTATCTGCCCACGAGCACCTACATCCAGACCGACCCGACTTACGTGATTGGCCGCCCCAATGCGCCCACCGCCGCCGTCCGGATTCTGGATGCCGATGCGCCGACCACCCCGTTGCTGGGTGTCTTCGCCAGCGGCAACGTGGCGCTGGAAAGCGGCTACGACCCCGGTGAATTCGTCTTCCTGACGTCCTCTGTGCTGACCACCGATCTGACGGTCTCCTACACCCTCTCCGGCACCGCCTCGAACGGGCAGGACTACGTGTTCCTGCCCGGCTCGTTCGTGATCCCGTCCAACTCCACCTACTACCTGCTGCCGGTGTTTGCCACGAACGACTTCTTCGTGGAAGGGCCGGAGACCATCATCCTGACGATCACGCCAAGCCCGGGGAACTACACCGTCGGCAGCGGCCCCGCGACTGTCACGGTGGTGGATGATGACTTGCCCACGGTGAGCATCAGTTCACTGGACCCGATCGCCACCGAGGGTGGTAACACCGCCAGCTTCACCTTCACGCGGACCGGTAATCAGGAGCGTTCGCTGACGATCAACTACGTCGTTTCCGGCACGGCGACCCCTGGCACGGACTACAACACCCTGCCCGGCTCGATCACCATCCCGATTGGGGCGACCCGGGCCACGGTCACCCTCACCCCGCGGGATGACTTGATTGATGAAGGCGACGAGACCGTCGTCGTGAGCATCGTTGGGTCGGTGTTCTACAACACCGGCAGCCCGAGTTCGGCCCAGGCCATCATTCAAGATGACGAGCGCAACACCATTACCGTGGCGGGCACGGCCAATGCCACCGAAGGCGGCGGTAGTGGCGCCTTCACCGTCACCCGCACCGGAGCCACCAACAGCCCGCTTACCGTCTTCTTCACCGTCGGCGGCTCGGCCATTGGCGGCGTGGGGGCGGACTACAACTCCATCGGCACCTCGGTCGTGATTCCCGCCGGGTCGTTCACGGTGGATATTCCGGTTGTGCCCATCAATGACTCGTTCTTCGAGCCGACGGAGACGGTCATCCTGACGTTGACCTCGAATGCCACCTACAACGTGAGCACCCCGTTCCAGGGGACGGTCACCATTGCGGACAACGACAGCACCTCTAACCCGAGCGTTGGGTTCATGACCGCCACCTCGTCGGCGTCCGAGAGCGTCACCACCGTCACCATCCCGGTCTATCTGAGCGCCCTGCCGCCGTTCGGGGAATTGGTGACCAATGGCTCGCCTTCCCGCCTCCGGGTGGCCTACGGCGTCACGGGTGGTAACGCCACCAATGGCGGGATCAACTACTTGCTCGCCAACGGGGTCCTGCAATGGCGCAACGGCACTAACATTGGCGGCCCGCAGCCGCCCGGTGTGGACATCGTGGATGAGCTGATTCAGGAGATCACCTTCACGGTGACGGACGACGCCTTCCTCAACGGCAGCCGGTCCTTGGTCATTACCCTCTCCAACTACAGTGAGCTGGTGATCTACGACAGCACCAAGCACAGCTACATCACCCGCATCACCACTCTGCCCGTGCCGTTCCTGGATGACACCAACTTCGTCGCCGGGTTTGGGCCGAACGATGTAGTGCGTGGCCTCCATGTCCAACCTGACGACACGGTGGTGGCGGTGGGCGACTTCACGGCGGTCAACAGCACCAACGCGGTGGGGGCGGTGCGCTTCCTCACGAACGGCAACATTGATCCGGCCTTCAACTTCGATGGTGTGGACAACAGCATCCATGCCGTGGCCGCCCAAAGCGACGGCAAACTCATCGTCGCGGGGGCGTTCACGAACCTCGGGGTGGTCGCGGTGAACCGGCTGGCGCGTTTGGAGACCACCGGTGCGCGGGATGCCACCTTCCTCGGCGGCGGCATTGCGGCGACCAACGTCTATGCGCTGGCGGTGGACACGAGCGACCGGATTTACATTGGCGGCGATTTCGGGGGCAAGCTGCGGCGGCTCAATGCCGACGGTAGCACCGATGGAACCTTCGTGAGTTCCTTCAACGGCTTCGCGGAGGTTTACTCCATCTTGCCGCTGGCGGGCGGCGGCGTGCTGGTGGGCGGCGACTTCACCAACTACCGCGGCGGCGACGTGACCAACCTGATGCGGCTCGATGCGAGCGGCGCGGTCGTAACGGGCTTCACGCTAGGGGCGACGGTGAATGCCCCGGTGCGGGGGATGGCCCTCAATGCTGCCGGCACCGAAGTGGTCATCGTGGGTGACTTCACCTCGGTCAACACCAGCAACGCCAACCGCATCGCCGCCTTGGACTTGACCACCGGGGTCATTAACAATGGGTTCGCGTTGAGCGTGGATGACGGCGGGGCCAACGCCACTGTCCGCGCCATCAAACGGGATGCGGGTGGGTTGTTCTACATTGGTGGTGACTTCACTCAAATCGGCACGAACACCTTATTCCGCCATTTCGCGCGCCTGAATGGTGCCGGCAATTGGGGCACGCCCATGAACTCGACCAACGACCCGAATGCTCGCGTGCGGGCCTTGGCGCTCGACTCGACGGGCCGGGTTTACTTGGGCGGCGATTTCACCTCCCAAATCTTCCCCTACCCGAACAACTACTCGTTCGACATCTACCGGTCGCACACCTACACGATTCTGGATGACGATGTGGCCGTGGTCTCCATCACCGCGATCGCTTCGCCGGACGGCACTTTCCAGATTCTGCGCACGGGGGATACCAGCATCCCCTTGACGGTGAAGTGCGACGTCACCGGCACCGGCACGCGTGGGTCGGACTACGAGTTACGCACCAATGGGGTCGTCCTCACTGTGAACGACGTCACCATTCCAGCCGGCACGAACGCGGCGTATGTCACCGTCGTGGCGATTGATGACGCGGCGGAGGAGTTCGAGGAGACCGTGGTCATGTCCGTCACCAGCGTGCCCAGCGGCCGGGTGGGCACTCCGCAGACGGCCATCATTTATTTGCCGGACAACGACGGCTCCATTCAGTTCGATTTCGCGACCTTCACCGCCTTGGAAGGCGCGGGCGTGGTGCCCATCACGATCCGACGCAGCGGCAACACCAGCGGCACGGTGACGGTGGACTACGTCATCAGCAACGGCAGCGCGGTCAATGGTGTGGATTTCTTCGGCACGAACGGGACGGTGTCCTTCTTCCCCGGGCAGTTGACCACCAACTTCACCATCACCCTGACGAACGACACGTTGGTGGAGGGCAACGAGACGGTGAACCTCGCGCTGGCCAACGCCACCGGGGGCCTGCCCTTGGGTGGCCAGAACACGGCCACGCTGCTCATCGTGGATGATGACACGGCGTTCCAGTTTTCGGTGACCAACTTCCTGGTCACGGAGATCGGCGGGGCGGGCAACGTGACCGTCTACCGCCTCGGTTTGAACAACTCCACTCACTCGGTGGACTTCACGGCCACGAACGGGACGGCGACCAGCGGGGTGGATTTCACCGGCGTGACGAACACGCTGACCTTCACCACCGGCGTCACCAGCCAGATTGTCACGGTGCCGATTTTGGATGACTTCGTGGTCGAGGCTAACGAGACCATCACCCTGCGCCTCGCCAACCCGAGCGGCACCAGCTCACTGGGCATCAGCAACACGGTTGCCACGCTTACCATCCTCGAGGATGACGCCCAGCTCGCCTTCTCGTCCGCGACCTACTCCACGAATGAGTATGCGGCAGCGGTCGTGGTCACGGTAGTGCGCACCGGCGGCACGGTGAACACGGTCACGGTCAACGTGAACACCACCAACGGCACGGCCACGGCCGGGGCGGACTACGTCACTAACTTTGCCGGCCTGTCCTTCACCGGCGACGTGATCGTGACCTCGACCAACGACTCGGGCGTGATGATCACCACGCCGGGGCAGACCTCGAAGACCTTCACGATCAATCTCATTGCCGATGTGATCGGCGAGTTTAACGAGACCGTCATCGTCGGGTTGAGCACGCCTGCGGGCGGGCCGGTGGGAGCGGCGACGCTCGGGGCTATCTCCACCGCCACGGTGACGCTGGTGGACAACGAGCAGCCGGGGGACACGGATTTCGAGTATAGCGCCGGCTCCGGGGCCAACGATTCGGTGCTCGCGCTGGGGCGGCAGAGTAATGGGCGGGTGGTCGTGGGCGGGGCTTTCACCACGCTCAATGGCACCAGCTACAACCGCATTGGCCGGTTGCAAACCAACGGCTCGGTGGACACCGGATTCTTGGTAGGCTCGGGGGCGAGCAGTAACATCTTGGCCATCAGCGTGGCCAGCAATGACAAGGTGATGATTGGCGGCCTCTTCACCAGCTTTAATGGCACGAACCGCGGCCGGGTGGCGCGGTTGAACGCCGACGGTGCCCTCGACACGACCTTCGTCACCGGCACGGGGGCCAACACCAACGTCAACGCGGTGCTGGTGCTTACCAACAACCAGGTGCTCATCGGCGGCGACTTTACGGACTACAACGGCACGAACGCGGTCAACGGCACGAATGTCAGCCGGTTGGCCCGGTTGAACTCGGACGGTTCGTTCGACACCAACTTCCTCGCCGAGGTGAACGGCCCGGTCCACACGATGGCGCTGCAGGCGGATGGCAGGCTGGTGATTGGCGGGGCGTTCACCTCCGTGAACGGGTTCCTGGTCACCAACATGGCGCGGATTCTCACCAACGGATTGCTGGACCTGTCCTTCGTCGCCACGGGTGTGAGCAACACGGTCCGCTCGCTGACCCTCCAGGCGGATGAAAAGGTCATCATCGGTGGCGACTTCCACTTCGTGGAGGCGATTGCGCGGACCAATCTCGCGCGGCTGCTGACCACCGGCGCGCTGGACACGAGCTTTGCGCCGGGCACCGGGCCGGATGGCTTCATCCTCAGTGTCGCGATGGATGCCAACGCGAAGCTGCTCATCGGCGGGTCGTTCACGAATTACAACGGCTCGGTCCGGACGAACTTCGCGCGCATCAAGAGCAACGGACAGGTTGATCCCTACTTCCGCCTCGGACAGGGGGCGGACGCGACGGTTCGGGCTGTGCTTCCCCTGGCGGACACCTCGATGGTCATCGGCGGTGACTTCGCGAACGTCAACAGCATCGCCCGCAGCCGGGTGGCCAAGGTGCATGGAGATGAAGTCTCGAACATCTCGACCGTGGAGTTCTCAGCGGCGACCTACGTGGTCGAGGAGGGTAACGGCATGGCCACGGTCAGCGCCACCATCGGGCTGGTGCGCTTCGGGGCGACCAATCAAGTCACCACCGTGGAGGTGGTCACTACCAACGGCACGGCGGTGCATCCGACGCATTACACCGGCATCACGAATGTCGTCACGTTCGCGTTGGGCGAGCGCGTCCAGAGCACCACGGTCTCCATCGTCAACGGCACCGACCCGAACGCGGCCCGGACCATCAATCTTTACCTGACCAATACGGTCAACGGCTTCCTCGACACCGTGACCAACGCGGTGCTGACGGTGAACGACAACGACGTGGTCTTCGCCTTCAGCACGAACTCCTATGTGGTGCTGGAGAATGTCGGCACGGCGGCGATTGGCATCCTGCGCTTCGGCTCGCTGCAGCACGCGGCCAGCGCGGTCTTCTCCACCACGGACAGCTCGGCCACCGCGCCCAGTGACTACACGGCGCAGGCGGGCGTTCATGTGCCGTTTGGCGTGGGCATCACCTCGAACTTCGTCACCGTGACGGTGATTGATGACATTCTGCCGGAGACCAATCAGATCGCGCTGCTGATCCTGAACGACTCCGGGACGAACGACGCGTTGCTCCAAATCTTCGTGACTAACTCGCCGTCCGCGCTGGCCATCACGGATGATGACAACAACCCCGGGCAGTTCGCCTTCTCCTCGGCCACCTACACGGTCACGGAGTCGGTAACGAACTTCACCATCACGGTGGTGCGCACCAGCGGGTTCGTCTCGACGAATGGAAACCTGACCGTGGACATCTCTGTGCGGGCGACCAATGGCACGGCGACGCATCTCGTGGATTTCCTGGCGGCCACCAACACAATCAACTTCGCCGACTTCCAGACCAACGGCACGATCACCGTTTCGGTGCTGGACGACGCGCTGACGAACGGCAACCGGACGGTGAACCTCTCCCTCGTGGTCACGGACCCGACCAGCGGTGCGACGCTGGCTGCGCCGAGCACGGCGGTGCTCACCATCCTCGATGAGGACAACGGGCCGGGCACGTTCAACTTCGCTTCGCCAACGTTCAGCGTGAACGAGAGTGCGACCAACGCCTCCATCGTGATTTCCCGTTCGTCGGGTTCGCTCGGCGTCATGGGGCTGCGGTTGACCACCTCGGACGGGACGGCAGTGGCGGGCCTGGACTACACAAACACCGTGATCAATTTTCAGATGGCGGATGGACAGGTCACCACCAACATCCTAGTGCCGCTCATCATGGATGATCTGGTGGAGGGGGACCAGACCTTCAACGTGAATCTGAACCTCACCAGCGGGTCCGGTGTCCTCGGGTCGCTGACCAACGCCGTGGTGACGATTCTGGATGACGACGCGCTGATCCGCTTTGTGACGGTGGCCACCTCCGTGAGCGAGCTGGTGCCGACGGTGACGGTGAACGTCGAGCGCGTGGGCGCGACCAACGGGACTGTGTCTGCGCAAATCTACCGGGAAGCTACCAGCACGGCGACGGCGGGCGCGGACTATGTGAACTTCGCGACCACCACGCTGACCTTTCCGCCGGGCGTGACGCTGACCAACTTCGTCGTGACCATGATTGATGATTTCACGGTGGAGCTGGGCGATGTGCTGGTGCTCGGGCTGACGAACGCATTCCCGGCGTTGAGCACCAATGCCTTCGGAGGCACGGTGACGAACACGGGGGTCTTCGTGGAGCGGAATCTGTTCTCGCTCAACGTAATTGACAACGACTCGGTCGCCGGGACGCTGACCATCAATCGAGAGGTGAATTCGACGGCGCAGATCGTGCAAGAGGGGGTCAACTCGGTGACGCTCCGCATCCGACGTATGGGCGGCAGCGCGGGTGGCATCTCAGTGGAATGGACCACGACGGAGCCGAGCAATGGACGCGGGTCCAGCACTTACAGTTTGTTGAACGTCGGCTCAGACTACGCGGTGGCGGGCGTGGATTATGTGGCGACTGGCGGCACGCTCACTTGGGTGGATACGGATGCGACCTTCCGCGATGTGACGGTCACCCTGCTCAGTGACGACGCCGACCCGGTGGCGGAGTTCAACAAGGATCTCTTCGTTTTGCTGCGGAATCCGCAAAACACCGACACTCCGCCCGGCCCCGCGCCGAATGTCGCGCCGACGACGAACGTGACGGCGGCCAGCATCGGCGGCGGGCAATACCGCTTCACCATCGTGGACGATGACCAGCCCGGTGGCGCGGCGGACCGGCTGTGGAACTTGGACAGCAACTTCAGCACGACGCCTACGCTGAACGCGCTGCCGGGCGCGAACAACACCGTGCAGGCGGTGGTGCTTGATGCCAATGGGCTGGCGATCGTGGCGGGTGACTTCACCGCTTACAACGCGCAGTCCGCCAACCGCATCGCGCGGGTGGCTACCAATGGCTCATTCGACGCCACCTTCAACCCCGGCTCAGGCTTCGATAGCTTCGTGACCACCCTAGCCATCTACCCGACCGGCTCCACGAACGCGGGGAAGATTATCGCGGGTGGCGGTTTCACCTCCTACAACGGCACAAGCCGTAACCGTATCGTCCGGATCAACACGAACGGCACGCTGGATACCTCCTTTAACCCCGGGGCCGGGTTCAACGGACCGGTTCGCAGCGTCGCAGTGACCTCGGATGGCAAGGTGCTCGTGGCGGGTTCGTTCACTACCTTCAATGGTTCCGGTCGGGTGAATCTGGCGCGGCTGAATGACACCGGCTCGATTGACACCACCTTCGACCCGGTGCTGGGGCCCAACGACACAGTCTATGCGGTGGGACTCGCGCCGGTGCCGGCCGCTTTCGCCTTCACCGGCACGGCAACGGGCAGCGGCAGTGACACCAACGTGCTCAATGTGGGGGCAAATGCGGGCACGCTGAACCTGGTAGTCAACGCGTTCAGCATTCCGGACAACGTTCGCGTGTATTACGACGGCGCGCTGCTCCTAGATGCCACCTTCACCGGCATCTCGAACATCTCGCTCGCGTTTGGTCCGGGCACCAACACGTTCATCACCATCATCATGAACGAGGGGCTGAACAACCCCGGCACCGTTTGGACCTACACGGGGTCCGTCACGCCCTCGTCCTCCGCCGCGACGCCCATCTACATCGGCGGTGATTTCACCAGCTACAATGGGACGGTGCGCAACCGCATCGCCCGGCTGACCCCCAGCGGTTTGTTGGACAGCACGTTTGACCCGGGCACGGGGGCGAATGCGGTGGTGAGCGCGATCGCGGTCCAGACGAACGGCACGGTCTTGGTCGGCGGTAACTTCACCATCGTCAATCAGGCCAGCCGGAGCCGGATCGTGCGCTTCACCTCCACGGGGGCGATTGACACGGCGTTTAACCCGGGGGCCGGGGCGGACAACTACATCAGCGCCATTTCGCTTGCCATCATTGGGACCAACCAGCAGGCGTATGTGGCGGGGGCGTTTACCTCCTACAACGGGAGCGTCCGTAAGAACCTGCTGCGCCTCTACACCGACGGCACGCTGGACACCACGTTCATGGACCAAGCGTTGAACACTTACGCTGGCCCCACCAACGCGGACAGTTTCATCACCGCGCTGGCCGTCCAGACGGATGGGGATGTGCTGATCGGCGGCAGCTTCACCGGCGTGGGCGCGGCCTTCTCGCGAATCAACTCCGGACAGCCGTCCCTGTCGGAATCCGGCTCAGTGCCGGCGAACACCAATGCCGTCGAGTTGGCGAAGCTGCGGTGGAACCAGACCAAGCCGCGCCAGAACTTGGCGCGGATCGTCGGCCGCATCAGCCCGGGACCGGGCAATGTGCATTTCGAGAGTCCGTCCTACACCGTCAACGAGAGCGCTGGCGTGGCCGCCCTCCGCCTCACCCGCTTCAACGGGGTTGTAGGCCCGGTTTTCGTGGATTTCACGACGGGCGACCTGACCGCGACCGCTGGGTTGGACTACCTTTCCCAGACTGGCGTGGTGCGCTGGCTTTCGACCTACACGAATACTGGCAGCCAAACTGAACTGCGCACCGGGGAAACCGGCCCTTTGTCCGGGGTGAACAACTCGACGCTGTTCCTAACCCTGATCAATGACAACACCATCGAAGCCAACGAGACGGTTGACCTGATCTTGGGCGCGGTGCGCGGTTCCTTTGAGCTGGGCAGCAATGTGCTGGTGACGCCATCCCCGGCCTTGGGCTTCCAGAGCCGGGTGTCGTTGACCATCGCGGATGACGAGTTTACGCCCGGCGTGCTTGGGTTCAGCGCGACCTCCTATAGCGCGGTGGAGAACAGCGGTTCCGCCGTGATCACAGTCACGCGCACCAACGGCACGCAGGGCACGGTGACGGTGGGCTACCGCACCTCGACCAACGGCTCCTCCGCCACGGTGGGTTCGGACTACACGGCCACGAACGGCACGCTGACGTTCGCGGCGGGCGAGACCAGCAAGACCTTCACCGTGCCGCTCATCAACGACGTGTCGGTGGAGAACGACGAGACGGTGTCGCTGCTGCTGACCAACGTCACCGGCGGAGCGACCTTGGGGCTGACCAACGCGACCTTGCTCATCACGGATGACGACTTCTCGGCGGGGCGGTTGAGCCTGACGGCGACGAACTACGGAGTGACCGAGGGTGGCGCGACGGTGTCCGTCACGGTGGTGCGCAATGGCGGCAGCGTCGGGGCAGCCAGCGCGCTCTTCTACACTCGAAACAACACGGCGGTGCACGGCGTGGACTACACGGGGAGCACCAATGCGCTGAGCTGGGCGAATGGCGATGCAACCTCCCGGACCATCACGCTGGCCATCGCGAACAACTTCTTGGTGGACGGCACCCGGACGTTCAACCTGATTCTGACGAACATCACGGCCGCGCTGCCCGGCTCCTTCACCAACGCCACGGTGACGATTGCCGATGATGACGCCTTCGGCACGGTGACGTTCAGCACGGGCAACTACTCGGTGGCGGAGAACGGCGGGCAGATCACCATCACGGCCATCCGCACGGGCGGCAACGGCGGGACGGTGACGGTGGATTACTACACGGACCTCGGGTTCGGCACGGCGGTGGCCAGCGTGGATTATGTGGCGGCCAGCGGGACGTTGACGATGGATCCGGGCGTGGCCAGTGCGAGCGCGACGGTGACGGTGCTCGACAATGCCACCAGCAGCCAGCCGGATAAGACGGTGGTGTTGCGGCTCCAGAACGTATCCGCCGGGGCGACGCTCGGGGTGTTGAGCTCCGCGACCCTCACGATCATTGACGACGAGTCCTTCAACATCCCGGCGGGCACGGTGGACACGACCTTTAACACGCTGGCCGGGGCGAATGGGTTCCTCCAGACGATGGCGCTCCAGCCGGATGGGCGGCTGCTCATCGGCGGCGACTTCACCCTCTTCAACAACGTGGCGCGTGGCCGGTTGGCCCGGATCAACGCGGACGGGACGCTGGATACGACTTTCCTGCTCAGTGGCTCCGGGGCGAACGCCAGCGTGCGGACCATCACCCTTCAGGCGGATGGCCGGATGATTGTGGGCGGTAGCTTCACGAACCTGAACTCAACCAACCGAAGCGGCGTGGCGCGGTTGAACAACGACGGCACGGTGGATTCCTCGTTCAACCCCGGCGCGGGTGCGGACAACCCCGTGTATGCAACAGCGGTTTATACCTCCGGTGGCAACAGCGGTAAGATCCTAATCGGCGGCGGGTTCGCAACGTTCAACGGCACACCGCGTAATTCGGTGGCGCGGTTGAACTCGGACGGTTCGTTGGACACCAGTTTCACCATCGGGACGGGGGCGAACGGGACGGTGTATGCCGTGACCATCCTTGCGGACGGCAAGGTGCTCGTCGGCGGCGACTTCACCTCCTTCAACGGGGTGCTCAACCGCGCCGGGTTGGTCCGGCTGAATGCCGATGGTTCGGTGGACACCCTGTTCAACCCGACGGGGCCGGGGGCCAACGGCTCCGTGCGAGTGATCCGGGTGCAGTCCGACGGCAAGCTGGTAATTGGCGGTCTGTTCACCTCGTTCAATGGGACGGCCAACAACTTCTACGCCCGGTTGGATCGGGACGGCAATGTGGACGCGGCGTTTGCCACGGCGGGTGCGGGTGGCGCGGACAACGCGGTCTATGACATCGCGTTGCAGGACGACGGCAAGATTGTGCTGGGCGGCGACTTCACGCGGTTGCATGCCAGCAATGGCACCGGTGGCGTCTCGCGTAACCGGGTCACGCGGCTCAATACGGACGGCACGGTGGACCCGACGATCAACTTCGGCACGGCGGCGAACGGCTTCGTCGGCTCGGTGGTCCTGCATCGCGTGGCGAGCTTCGTGGAGCAGATCGTCTTGGGCGGCGGTTTCACGACGTTCAATGGCTCGACGGTCAATTACCTGACCCGGCTCAACGGCGGTTCGCTGGCTGGCGCGGGACAACTGGAGTTCTCCGCCGGCACCTACTCGGTCGCGGAGTCGGTCACGAGTGTGGCGATCAATGTCCTGCGGCGCGGCGGCACCACGGGCGCGGCCACCGTGAACCTTCTGTCGGTGGGCGGGACGGCGGTCAACGGGGTGAACTATTTCCTGCCCGCGACGAATCTCCTGTCGTTCCCTGCGGGCGAGGTCGTCCAGACGGTGAACATTTCGGTTACGAATGACTCGGTGGTGAACGCGGACCGGACGGTAAACTTGGTGCTCTCGAACTTCGTAACCGCAGCGGTGGGCAACCAGACCAACGCGACGCTGACCATCGTCAACGACGACGCGATTGTGGGCTTCTCCTCGGCCACTTTCAGTGTCAACGAGAACGTGGTGGGCGGGTTCGCCGTCATCACCGTGGCGCGCACGGGCAGCACAGTGGGCAGCTCGACGGTCAACTACGCCACGTCCGCCGGCACGGCGACGGCGGGCGCGGATTACTCCGATGTAAGCGGGGCACTGACATTTGCTGCGAGCGAGACGACCAAGACCTTCAACGTCCCGGTGATCAACGACGTGTTGGTGGAGTTGAATGAAACGGTCACGCTGTCGCTCTCGGGCATTTCCGGCGCGGCGGCGGGGTTGACTAATGCGACGCTGACCATCGTGGAAGATGACTTCGCCCCGGGTGACCTGAGCTTCTCCGCCGGCAGCTACACGGTGAATGAAGCGGGCGGCACCGCGACCATCACGGTGGTCCGGTCCAACGGCCTCACGAGTGTGGTCTCGGTGAACTACGCTACCGTGGTGGGCGGTTCGGCCACGGCGGGGCTGGACTACACCACGACGAGCGGGACGCTGGCCTTCGCGGACGGGCAGACGAGCCGCACGTTCGGCGTGCCGATCTTGCTGAACACCGGCTCGACGAACAACTCGACGGTGAATCTCCAGATCAGCAGCCCGAGCGGCGGGGCCACGCTGGGCGCGTTGAGCAGCGCGCTGTTGAACATCATCAACAACGACATCGTGTTCGGAAACTTCAACTTCACGAATACGGTTTACACCGTCAGCGAGACCAACGGCACGGTGAGCCTGCCGGTCTTCCGCACGGGCGGCAACTTGAACGCGGTCGGGGTGACGGTGCTGGTGATCAACGGCACGGCTACGAATGGCGGGGGCGGCCACTTCACTGCGCCGACCTCCACCAACCTGGCTTGGGCCACCACCGAGGCGCTCAACAAGGATGTGGTGGTCACTTTGGTGAACGATGGGCAGGTGCTCGGGGACCGCTACTTTACGATGGTGCTGACGAATGCCACGGGCGGGGCGAGCATTGGCACCAATGCCACGGTCACGGTGCAGATCACGGACGGGCAGCAAGCCCCGGGTGACTTCCGGTTCTCGATGGCGAGCTACTCGGTGCAGGAGAACGCGACCAACGCCCAAATCACTATTGTTCGCACCAATGGTTTCACCGCGACCAACGGGGCCGTGAAGGTGGACTTCTTCACGACGGACAACTCGGCGCTGCACGGGACGGATTACATTGGCCGGACGAATGCCGGGGCCACGGCGCTGGTGTGGGCGGACGGGCAGACCAGCACGAACCTCACGATCAGCATCCTGAACAACAACATCGTGGCGGGGAACAAGGTGCTGAACCTGAACCTAGCCAACGCCACGGGCAACGCCACCATCGGTCAGGCCAGCGCCACGCTGACCATCGTGGATGATGATCCCGCCGCCGGCTCTGCGGACGGCGGCTTCAACCCAGGCACCGGCCCTGGCGCGCCGGTGCACACCCTCGGTATCACGTCCGGCGGGCAGTTGATGATCGGTGGTGACTTCAACACCTTCAGCGCAGCGGGATCCACGAACGTGGCGCGGTTGCAACTCAGCGGGGCGCTCGACAGCACGTTCGCGGTGCCGGCGATGGTCAATGGTTCGGCCACCGCCTCGGTCCGCACGTTGAGCGTGCAGTCGGATGACAAGGTGGTCATCGGCGGGCAGTTCACGAGCATCGGGGGCACGGCGCGGAACAACCTCGCCCGGCTGAACACGACCGGCTTGCTGGATAGCACGTTTGATCCCGGCGTCGGGGCCAACAACGCCATCCACAGCGTCGTGGCGCTGGCCAACGGGCGCATCCTGGTGGGTGGTGCCTTCACCACCATCGCGGGGGGCAATCGCAACTTCATCGCGCGACTGAACAGCAACGGCACGCTGGACGGCACGTTCAACCCCGGCTCGGGCGCGAACGGCACGGTGCGGGCCATCGCGGCGGACGGCAGCGGCAACGTGATTTTGGGCGGCGACTTCACCTCGGTGAACGGGGCCACCCGCTTCTACCTGGCGCGCTTGAGCGCGAGTGGGACGGTGGATGCCGGATTCCTGGTGGGCACCAACCTGAACGGCTCGGTCAATGCGATCCGCATCCAGCCGGACGGCAAGATTCTCATCGGCGGCACCTTCACTGCCTACGGGGCGACGGCACGGAGTTTCGTGGCCCGCCTGAACACGGATGGCACGCTGGACGGGACGTTTGATCCTGGCGTGAACTTGAACAACTTCGTCAGTTCGATCGATTTGCAATCGGACGGCGGGGTGGTCATCGGGGGTGGCTTCACGATGTTTGGTGCGGTGCCGCGCAATCGGCTCATGCGCCTGCGGGCGAACGGCACGCTGGACCCAAGCATCAACCTCGGGGACGGGGCGAACAACTTCGTGGACTCGGTCTTGGTGCAGCCAGACGGGCGCATCGCGCTGGGCGGCGGGTTCACCGTGGTCAACGGGGCGACGGCCAACTATCTGGCGCGCATCAACGGCGGCATCAACCTGGGTAACGGCACGCTGGGCTTCAGCGCCGCCAACTACAACGTGGTGGAGAACGGCGGCGCGGTGACTATCACCGTGGTGCGCAGCGCGGGCACGACCAATCTGGTGACGGTGGGTTACGGCACCACGAACGGCACGGCGACGCACGGCACGGACTACGTGGGTGTGACCAACACCTTGAGCTATCTGGAGGGCGAGACAATCAAGACGTTCACACTTACGATTTTGGATGACGGCTTGCCGGGCATTACCAACGTGGCGCGCACCATTAACTTGGGGCTGGCCAATCCGACCGGCAGCGCGGTGCTGGGCCAGAGCACGGCCACTGTCACGATCTTGGACAACGAGAGCTCGCTGAGTTTCAGCTCCTCGACCTACAGCGTGATCGAGAGCGGCGGGAGCGTGACCATCACGGTGGTGCGCGAGGGCGGCCTCGCGGACGCCGTCTCCGCCGCCTTCAACACGGTCAATGGCACCGCGCTGGCAGGCGTTGATTACACGGCGGTCAACAGCTCGCTGGCGTTCGCGCCGGGGCAGAGCAATCAGGCCGTGCTCATCAGCATCGCGAACAACGGCATCGCGGACGACAACCGCACGGTCAATCTCCAGCTCTCCGGCTTCACCGGCTCCGCCGTGGGCGGGTTGACCACGGCGGTGTTGACCATCGTGGATGACGAGAGCGCCTCGGGCGTGCTGTCCTTCTCGGCCAGCAGTTACCGCGTGGTGGAGTCGGCGTCCTCGGCGACAATCATCGTGAGCCGCACCGGCGGTTCGGCGGGCAACGTTTCCGTCGGCTTCGGCACGGCCAATGGCACGGCCACGGCTGGGCAGGACTACACGACCACCAACGGCGTGCTCTCCTTCGCGCCGGGCCAGACGAGCAAGAATTTCGTGGTCGTCCTGAATGCGGCCGACATTACGCCGGAAGGCAATGAGACGATTCTGTTGAGCCTCTCCTCGCCGGCGGGTGGAGCGACGTTGGGCACCAGCAGCGCGGTCCTGACGGTCGTGGATGACGACCAGCCGGCAGGCACGGTGGACACCAACATCGTCACGGGCACCGGGGCGGACGGCAACGTATTGAGCATGGTGTTGCAGCCGGATGGCAAACTGGTGTTCGGCGGCGAGTTCAGCACTTACAACGGGGCCGCGCGCGGTCGCATCGCCCGGTTGGGCGCGGATGGTGCGTTGGACAACAACTTCCTGAGCAGCCTGGCGGGCATCACCAATGCGGGCAGCCGGGTCAATGCCCTGGCCCGGTCCTCCATCCCGGTGGTCTCCTCGACCAACTCCACGTCGCTGCTGACGACCACGTTCGCGGCGCTGGGCGACGCGGGCACCTCTATCCCGCCGGACACGCACGGCACGGTCGGCCCGAATCACCTGATGGTGGTGCTGAACACGGAGGTCCGTATTCAAGACCGCAACGGCACCGTCCTAAGCACTACATCGCTGGACAACTGGTGGACCAGCGGCGTGGGCGGGGTGGCCCCGTTCAATACGGCGGGCGGCGCGTTTGATCCCAAGGTGGTGTATGACCCGTATGCGGGGCGCTGGTATTTCACGGCCTGCGCTGATTCGCGCACGAACACATCGGCGGTGCTCATGGCTGTGTCGGCCACGAGCGACCCGACCGGGGCGTGGTTCCGCTACTCGGTGGATGGGGACGCGGCGGACCTGACGTGGGCGGACTATCCCGGCTTGGGCTTCAACAAGGACTGGATCGTGGTGACGATGAACATGTTCGACATCGGCGGCACGGGGGCTTTCAACCGGACCCATGTCTATGTGTTCAACAAAGCCAGCCTGTCCGCCGGGGTGCTGCAGTTCACCCTGTTGCAGGACGCCAGCGCCTTCACCCTGATCCCGGCGGTCACCTACGACACCAACCAGAACCGGCTCTACCTGCTGGAAGCCTCCAATCCCACCGGTGGTCAGTTGCGGCTCCAGCAGATCACCGGCGCGGTCGGGGCCGAGACGCTCTCGGTGGTCGGCTTCCCCAACGGCACGCCTTACGACTACCAGCCCTCGGTGGGTAATGCGGATTTTGCTCCGCAGGCCGGGATTGCTGGGCGGATCATGAACAACGACGGCCGCGTGCAGAACGTGGTCTATCGCAATGGCAGCCTGTGGACGACGCACAATGCCTTCCTGCCGGTGGGCGTGGCCACCCGCACGGCGGTGCAATGGTGGCAGATCTCCACCAACTCCGTGGTTCTACAGACCGGTCGGGTGGATGATGCCGCCGGGGCTAACTACTACGCGTTCCCGAGCATCGCGGTGAACAAGAACAGCGACGTGCTCATCGGCTACTCGAGCTTCAACGCCGGACGCTTCGCCAGTGCGAACTACTCCTTCCGCTTTGGCACGGATCCGGTCAACACGCTCCAGGCGGACACGCTGTTCAAGGCCGGCCAGGGGGCTTACCTCAAGACCTTCGGTGGCGGGCGCAATCGTTGGGGTGACTACAGCCACGCGGCGGTGGACCCGGTCAACGACACGGATATGTGGACGATCCAGGAATACGCCGAGGCTCCGTTTGGCGTGCCCTCGACGGATGGTTCCGGCCTCTGGGGCACCTGGTGGGCGAAGGTGGCTATCAACAGCAGCTTCACCGGATCGGCTTCCTCGAACGAGGTCATCTACGTGGGCGGCTCCTTCACCAGTGTCAACGGCAGCACCTTCACCAACCTTGCCCGTCTCGCCACCGATGGTTCGGTGGACACGAGTTTCAGTGTGGGATCCGGACCGAACAACTCGGTCAACGCCATCGCCGTGTATGACTCCGGCACCAACTACGGCAAGATTCTCATCGGCGGCGGCTTCAGCGCTTACAACGGCACGACGCGCAACTTCATCGCGCGGCTGAACACCGATGGCTCGCTTGACACGAACTTCAGCTCCACGCTGGCGCCGGATGCAGCGGTGCGGGCGATTGCCATTCAGGCGGACGGCCAGATCGTCATCGGCGGCGACTTCCTCAGCGTCAACGGCACTGCCCGGAGCCGGCTGGCGCGGCTCGCGCACGACGGCACCTTGGATGCCACGTTCAGCCCGTCGTTCGATGCGCAGGTGCTGGCCCTCGCATTGCAGGCCGACCAGAAGATTCTGGTCGGTGGCGACTTCGCCTTGGTCAACGGAGCGGTCTCCCGGCCCACGATCGCGCGTTTGAACGCGGATGGCACGGTGGACTCGGGCTTCACGCCGGGCGTCGGTGGCAATGACTTCGTGGCCACCATTAGCGTGCAGGCGGACGGAAAAATCTTTGTGGGCGGCGGCTTCACCGCCTTCGGCGGCGTGGCTCGCAACTACATGGCCCGGTTGAACGCGGATGGCACCCAGGACCCGACCTTCAACCCCGGCAGCGGCGCGAGCGACCAAGTCTTGGCGTCCGCGGTGCAGAGCGAGGCGGGCATCTACCTCGGCGGCGCGTTCACGGCGGTGAACGGCGTCAGCTACAACCACTTGGCCTTGCTGCACGGTGGGAACAATACCGGGGCGGGGGCCTTCACCCTCAGTGCCAGCAGCTACTCGGTCAGCGAAGTCGGTGGGGCGGTCACACTCACGGTCAATCGCACTGGAGGCCTGACGGGCACGGCGGACGTGCGGTTGCAGACCACGGACGGGACCGCGACGGCGAGCCACTACGCGGGGACGAACCTGGTTTTCAGCTTCGCCCAAGGCCAGGTGAGCACCAATGTGAGCTTGCCGATCTTCGATGACGGTGCGGTGACGAACGCGAACCGCACCTTCACCGTGTCCTTGGCCAACTTCACCAACGCGGTGGCGGGCGCCATCACGAGCGCGACGGTCACGATCCTCGACAACGACAGCCTGCTGGGCTTCAGCCTCGCCAACTACACTGTCAGCGAGAATGCCGGCGCGGGCACGGTGACGGTGCTGCGGCTTGGGGGCAGCAGCGGCACGGTTTCGGTGGACTACACCACGGCCAATGGCGGCCTGATCGCCGGCGTGGATTACATCAACACCTTCGGCACGCTCTCGTTTACGAACGGGCAAACCAGCCTGACCTTCCAGGTGCCCATCATTGACAATACCGCGACCAACGGCGACCGCTCGCTCATCCTGCTCTTGAGCAACTTCCAGGGCAGCGCCACCGCCACGGCGGCGGCGGGTGCCATCACGAACGCAACCCTGACCGTGTTGGACAATGAAAACAGCCCGGGCGTGATCGGCTTCATCGCCTCCTCCTTCAGTGTGCTAGAGCAGGCCACCAACTTCACCGTCACCGTGGCCCGGACCAACGGCAATGCGGGGTCGGTGACTATCAGTTACCTGGCGACCAACGGCACCGCCTTAAATGGCGCGGACTTCACCGCCGCCAGCGGCACGCTGACCTTCTCCGCCGGCCAGACGATTCGGACCTTCACAGTCTCGATCCTGGCGGACGCCACGCCCGAGGGCAACGAGACGGTCCTGCTCTCGCTCTTCACCCCCACGGGCGGGGCCACGACCAACGCGGCCATCCTGTCGGTCAACGCGGTGCTGACCATCCTGGATGACGACAGTCTGGTGGGCTTCAGCTCGGCCACTTACAACATCAACGAGACCGCCACCAACGCGACAATCACGATCCTGCGCAGCGGCGGGACGAACCTGCCGGCGACCATCACCTTCACGACGGCCAACGGCACGGCGGTGGCCGGCACGGATTACACGAATGCGACCACCCTGGTGACCTTCGTGCCCGGGCAGCTCACCACGAACCTGCTGGTGGGCATCCGGGACAACGTGCTGCCGGACGGAGACCGAACCGTGCTGCTGGGCTTGACGGCCATCGTCGCGGCGACCAACCCGGTGGTGCTCAATCCCGGCCTCGCGCCGACCAGCGCGGTGCTCACCATCCTGGACAACGATGTCTATGTGCAGTTCATCACCAATGCATTTGGGGTGCTGGAGAACGGCGGGAGCGCGGTTATCACGGCGGTGCGCACGGGCGTGACCAACACGACGGTGAGCGTGAACTACGCGACGACTAACGGGACGGCGCGGGACGGGCTGGATTACACGGGTCAGAGCGGTGTGCTGACCTTCGCGCCGGGCGTGACGACGCAGACCTTCCTCGTGCCGATCATTGATAACGCGGTGACGAACGTGGACAGGACGGTGAACTTGGCGCTCTCGCCGGCGACGCTGTTCTACTCCAATGACTTTGAAGCCGGCTCGGTGGGCTCGGAGTGGAGCAGTGGGGGCTCGGATGTAACCCCGCGTGGTTTCCGGCACTTCCTCGGACAGCTGGGCAACAGCACCCAGACGCTTTCGCTCACCAACTTGCCTGGGCACACAAACCTGACCATTGCATTCGATCTCTATGTGATCGGTGGCTGGAGTGGTAACGATGCTAGCGTCGTCACGCACCGCGACGTCTATCCGACGTTTACGAACTTCTTCACCGGCCCGATTGGGCCGGACGTATTCGACCTGACAGTGGTCGGTCAGACGAACTTGATCCATGCTAGCTTTGCTTATGGCCAGGCGGGCATCACGAACCAGTCGTATCCCGTTGGGTTCCCGATTGGGACGAATGCGGCCTTGAGCGGAGCGAGCGAAGTCCAGACGCTCGGTTATTTCTACGCTAATCACACCAATTTCCTCGCCAGTCAGCCAGCGGACACCTCGCCGCTGCTGGCGGCGGACACTGTTTATCATCTCACCTTTACCTTCCCCCACAGTTCCAATGCAGTGGCGTTCCAATTCAATTCCGCTTTATTCTCTGTTGGACCAATCGGTTTACTGGCTCAAAAATCATGGGGCTTGGACAACGTCTCTGTGGTGGGCGGGGGCGCGCAACTCACGGCCCCAGCGCCGACCGTTTTGTATCTTGGGGCCTACAGCAACTCAGTGCTGACCATCACCAACAACGAGGTGACCGACCCGGTGTCCGGCTCGACGGACTTGGCGCTATTGCACGCCCTCGGCGCGAACGGGCCGGTTTTTGCGGCCTACCAAGATTCCAGCGGCCGGCCGGTTGTGGGCGGTGACTTCACCACGCTCAATGGTGCCCACGCGATTCGTGTGGCACGGTTCAACACGGATGGCACGGTGGACAACGGGTTCAATCCCGGGCTAGGCCCGAACGGCGCGGTGTTCGCCGTGGCGCAGCAGCCGCTCTACACGAATGCCGTGGTCATCGGCGGCGCGTTCACCTCGGTCAATGGCACCAGTCAGAACTATTTGGCGCGCCTGTTCGCTAACGGTCAGTATGATTTCACATTCCACGGCGGCGTCGGGCCGAACGCGCCGGTGCGGGCGCTGGCGGTGGACATCAACGGCTTCACGCTGTTGGGTGGCGACTTCACGACGGTGGATGGCGTCACCGCCAACCGGCTGGCGCGGCTGGATACGAACGGGAATGTGGACGCGACCTTCAACTTCGGCACCGGGGCGAACGGGACGATCCGCGCGATTGCGCTCCAGACCGACGGCAAGATTGTGATCGGCGGTGACTTCACCACGGTCAACGGCTTGAGCCTCGCGCGCCTAGCCCGGCTAAACGCCGACGGTTCGGTGGACGCCAGTTTCCACCCAGGGCTGGGCGCGGACGCCGCGGTCAACGCCATCGCGATTCAGACCAACGGGGCCATTGTGCTGGGCGGGGCTTTCTTGACCTTCGACGGTTTGACGCGCAACGGCATCGCGCAGTTGGATGTGAACGGAGCACTGGACTCGACCTTCAACGCGGGCACCGGGGCCACGGGTGGGCCGGTGCGGGCGCTCTCGCTCTCGGCCACCGGCCAAATCCTGTTGGCGGGTGATTTCACCAGCATCAACGGCTCCGCGGTAGGCGGGGTGGCGCGCTTGAACTCGAGCGGTTCCGTGGACGCGACTTTTGTCACGGGGACTGGGGCGAACGGTCCGCTCCATACCGTGCTGGTGGCCCAGCGTAAGATCACCGTTCCCTCGGCGGGGACGGGCAACGGCGGCGAGGATCGCCTGACGGTGGACACGGGCGTCAATCAAGGCCTGATCCATGTGGACTTCAGCTTTGGCCAAGCGCCTAACACCCTGCGCATCTATTACGACGGCGTGCGGATTTATGACAGCGGACGAGTCCCGACCGGCACCGGCGGCAGTGCGTCGCCGAAAGGACCGTTTATCAGCGTGGACATCCCCTATGGGCCGGGGGCATCGACCTCGGTGGAGTTCGTTATTGATGAGGGCTTGGCGAGCGGGTCGCTGTGGTATTACTTCGCCACCATCACGCCCACGGCGGTGCCGCAAGTGCTGGTCGGAGGGAACTTCACGGCCTTCAACGGGCTGGCCCGTGACCGGGTGGCGCGGTTGAACTCGGACGGTTCGGTGGATTCCAGTTTTGGGGCCAGTTCCAGCTCCAGCGTCGTCCAGGCACTCGCCAGTTATACGAACGCCGCGCAACCTTCCTTGCTGGGCAAGCTGATGGTTGGTGGCGACTTCTCGATTCTAAGCGGCGTGAGCGTCAATCACCTCGCCCGCCTGAATCTGGATGGCACGGTGGACTTGGACTTCAACCTCGGCTTTGGACCGAACGCCCGCGTCAACGCCGTGGCCATCCAGCCGGACGGTAAGGTGATCGCCGGGGGTGACTTCAACACGGTGGAAGGTGTGGATCGTGGCCGGGTGGCGCGCTTCAATACGAATGGTTCGGTGGACCTCACCTTCGATTCCGGTTCGGGCGCGGATAACCCCGTGCTGGCGCTGGCCTTGCAGCCGGACGGTAAGACCGTCATCGGCGGCCAATTCACGGTGGTCAACACCACGACGCGCAACTCGGTGGCGCGGCTGAACGCGGATGGCACGGTGGACGGCACCTTCAACCCGGGCACCGGGGCCAACGGGACAGTGCGCGCGGTGGCGGTGCAGAGCGACGGTAAGATTCTGATCGGCGGCGATTTCACCGTGGTGGCCGGCGTCACCCGCAATCGCATCGCGCGCCTAAACGCGGACGGCTCGCTGGACCTAACCTACAACCCGGGCACTGGGCCGGATAACACGGTGAACGCGATCATCCTCACGGCGAGTGGCCAGGCGGTGGTCGGCGGCACCTTCGCGAACGTGAATGGGACGGCGCGGAGCCGGATCGCCCGGCTGAACCTGGCGGACGGGGCGGTGGACACCACCTTCGACCCGGGCTTGGGCATGGATGACTTCGTGAGTGCCATCGCGCAGCAGGCGGACGGACGCCTGGTGGTGGGCGGTGGCTTCACGGCGGTGAACGGTCTGACCCGTTATCGCGTGGCGCGTTTGAACGCGGACGGCTCGCTCGACTCGACCATCAACTTCGGCACGGGCGCCGACAGCCCGGTGAGCGCGGTGGCGGTGCAGGCCTATGACGATCGCATCCTGTTGGGTGGCTCGTTCACGAACTTCGATGGCGTGACCGTGGACCGACTTGTGCGGGTGAATGGCCGGGAGAACACCGGCGCGGGCACCTTGGCCTTTGGTGCCGCGAGCTACACGGTCGCGGAAAGTGGGACGAGTGTGACCCTCACCGTAAAACGGCTTGTGGGTCTGAGCGGAGCGCTGAACGGGGTGCTGACCAACCTGGGTGGCACGGCGGTGCAAGGTGTGGATTACCTGCTGCCGGTGACGAACCTCACGTTCGTGGATGGCGAGAGCACGACGAACTTGGTGGTGACCATCCCCGACACGGCGGGCGCGAATGCGGACCGCGTGGCGACCCTCGCGGTGATCAGCCTGAGCGCGTTGGTGACGAACACCACCCAGTTGACCATCGTGGACAACGACGCAGTGCCGAACTTCACGCTGGCCGGCTTCAGCGTGGTGGAGAACGCGGGCTTTGCGACCATCAGCGTGGCGCGGGTGGGCGGGTCGGCTGATGCTTATTCGGTGAACTACACGACGGTGGACGGGACGGCGCTGGCGGGAGTGGACTACACGAACACCGCCGGTGTGTTGAGCTGGGCCAGCGGGGACGTGAACGTGAAGACCTTCACGGTGGGGATCACTGACAACCTAGTGACCAACTCGACGCGGACGTTGAACTTGGTGCTCTCTGGCGCAACCAACCAAACCGTCGGCGCAGCGGTGACCTTGAGCGGTCAGACGAGCGCGGCGCTGACGATCCTGGACAACGAGTCGGGTGCCGGCCAAATCGGCTTCACCTCGGCGGCCTATTCGGTCTCGGAAGCCGGCACGAATGCGGTGATCACGGTGCAACGGGTCAACGGCAGCAGCGGGGCGATGTCGGTCAACTACGCCACGGTGGCGGGTGGCACGGCGGTGGCGAACACCCACTACACCAACGCGAGCGGCACGTTCACCTGGAACAGCGGTGACAGCTCTTCGCGGACCTTCACGGTGCCGGTGGTGGATGATTCTGCGACCAATGCTGCGCGCACCGTGACGCTACGCCTGAGTGCGCTGACCGGCGGCGCGCTGCCGGGCACCACCAACGCGGTGCTGACCATCACGGACAACGACAGTCTGGTGGGCTTCAGCGCCAGCTCCTATTCCGTGACCGAAGATGGCACCAACGCGATCATCGCGATTCTGCGCGGCGGGGCGATCAGCCTGCCGGTGGCGTTCACCTTCACCACGGCCAACGGGACGGCCGTCAGCGGGACGGATTACACGAACGCGACCACCCTCGTGGTGTTTGGAGCCGGTCAGAGCAGCACCAACATCACGGTCGGGATTACGGACAATCTGCTCGTGGACTTCAACCGGACGGTGCTGCTGAGCTTGCAGGCGACGATTTCGGCGACGAACGCGATCGTGTTCACGCCGGCCCTGCTGGCGACCAGCGCGACGCTGACGATTGTGGACAACGACACGCACCTGGCCTTCAGCCAGGCGACCTACTCCGTGGCCGAGGCGGCGGGCAGCCTGACGGTGAGCGTGGCGCGCACGGGCGTGACGAGCACGTCGGTGTCGGTGGACTTCGGCACGACCAACGGCTCGGCGATTAACGGCCTGCACTACCTGGGCACCAACGGGACGCTGACGTTCGGGGTGGGCGTGGTGGCCCAGACGTTTGTGGTGCCGATCCTCGACGACACCGTGACCAATAGCGTCCGGACGTTCACGCTCGGCCTGGCCAACGTGGTCGGGTCGGCGGCGCGGTTGGGCACGCCCAGCGTGGCGACGGTAACCATCACGGATGACCCGGACCCCACGACGGTGGCCGGGAGCGTGGAGGCCGGCTTGACGACCGCGTTCAACGGGACGGTCCACGCGCTGGGCCAGGTGACGAACACGGCGTTGCCGGCGCTGGTGGGCAAGCTCGTGGTGGGCGGCGACTTTACGACGATGAACGGGTTGTTCCAGCCGCGCTTGGTGCGCCTGAACCGGGACGGGACGCTGGATACGAGCTTCGTCGTGGGAGTCGGACCGAACAATGGCATTCGCGCGCTGGTGGTGGCTCCGGATGGCAAGGTGATCCTCGGCGGTGTGTTCAGCAGTTACGATGGCACGAACCAAAACTTCATCACCCGGCTCAACGCGGACGGCACGCTGGATAGCTCGTTCAACGTGGGCACCGGCATGGATGGCGAGGTGACGGCGCTGGTCTTGCAGCCGGATGGCAAGGTGCTGGCGGGCGGCCAGTTCACGTCGGTCAACGGCACGAACCAGAGCTTCATTACCCGGTTGAACGCGGATGGCACCATCGACGCGAGTTTCAATCCGGGCACTGGACCGGATGCGCCGGTGACCTCCATCGCCTTTCTGGCGGATGGCAGCGTGGTGGTGGGCGGCGAGTTCGAGAGCGTGAACGGCACGGTCTGCAAGAGCTTGGCGCGGTTGGGTGCCAATGGGGCCTTGGTGGCGGGCTTTGGCCCGAACATGGGCACCGGCTTCTTTGGCCCAGTGTTCAGCGTGGGCGTGCAGCAGGGGACGAACCTGGTGGTGGGTGGGCAGTTCAGCGTGGTGGATGGGCTGGGCCAGGCGCACTTCAATCTGGCGCGGGTGCGGACCAATGGCGTGGTGGACACTAATTTCACGGCGACGGCGGACAGCTATGTCAACGAGGTGCTGGTGCAGGCGGATGACCGGATCCTGCTCGGCGGCGGGTTTGGAGTCGTGAACGGGTTGGATCGTCGCGGGCGGGTGGCTCGGCTCAATGTCAACGGGACCTTGGACTCCTTCATTAACTTCGGGTCTGGGGCAGACGGCGATGTCGAGGTGGCGCTGGTGCAGTTCTACGACGGTCGCATCGTGTTCGGTGGGCAGTTCCTGAGCTTTGATGGGCTCTCGCGGTCCCGCTTGGTGCGGGTGAACGGTGGGAAAACGACGGACTCCGGAACGCTGGCGTTCAGCACGAGCAACTACACGGTGGCGGAGAGTGGCGGGTCACTGACGGTGACGATTCTGCGCACGGGTGGGTTGACCAACAGTGTCGAAGGGCGGCTGACGACCTTCGATGGCACGGCGCTCCACGGCACGCACTACACGGGCGTGACGAACAGTTTCACGCTCACCAACGGTGTAAAGGCGATCAGCCTGCTGGTGACGCTCGGGGTGGACGACAGTGTGACGAACGTGAACCGGACGTTCACTCTGGAGTTGGCGAGCACGAACGGGGCGGGCGGGTTCACGAACTTGGCCGTGGCGACCATCGTGGACAACGACGCGCTGCTGAACTTCAGCTTGGCCAACTTCACGGTGTCGGAGCTGGGCGGGACGGCGACGATCTCCGTGAGCCGCTTGGCGGGTAGCGCCAACGCCTATAGCGTGGAGTATGCGACCACTGACGGCACGGCTGTGGCGGGGACGCACTACACCAACGCGAGCGGGACGTTGAGCTGGGCGGATGGGGACACCGCCAACAAGAACTTCACCGTTGGGATCCGCAACAACGCGACCACGAATGGAAATCTGTTTGTGAATCTGGCGCTGGCAAACGCGACGAACACCAGCTCTGGGGTGGGCGTTCTGTTGAGTGGTCGCACGAACGCGACACTGACGATCATTGATGACGAGTCCGGGCCCGGTCAGATCGGGTTTGAAGCAGCGAGCTTCACCGTGTTTGAGAGCGTGACCAACGCGGTGATCACGGTGCTGCGCACCAATGGCGGCAGTGGTTCGATGGCCGTGACTTACGCGACCATCGCGGGTGGCACGGCGGTCGGTGGCGGGGTGCATTACACCAGCGTGGGCGGCACCTTCACTTGGGCCAGTGGTGACATCACGCCGCGCACCTTCCTCGTGCCGTTGACGGATGATGGTGCGACGAACGCGACGCGGACGGTGAACCTGCGCCTGAGTGGGATTGTCGGCGGGGCCACGGCGGGCGTGACCAACGCGGTGTTGAACCTTATGGACAACGACAGCGTGGTGAGCTTCAGCACGAACGCCTTCACGGTCTTGGAGACGGGGACCAACGCGGTGGTGACGGTGACGCGGTCTGGGGCGACGAACACGGCGGTGACCTTCACGGTGGCGACGGCGGACGGGACGGCGGTCGCCCCAGGTGACTACACGGCGACGAGCGTGGTGGTGACGTTCCAGCCAGGTGACGTGAGCACGAACCTGTTGGTGCCGGTGCTGGATGACTTCTTGGTGGAGAGCGATGGGGTGACGCACGAGACGTTGGGCTTGAGCCTGACGGCGACGGTGAGTCCGACAAACGCGGTGGTCTCCGGAGTGGTGAGCGCGACGCTGACGATCGTGGACAACGACACGCAATTGGCGTTCAGCGCGGTGAATTACTCGGTGTCGGAGAGCGGGACCAACGTGACGGTGACGGTGGTGCGGACGGGATTGACCAACGGGATTGTGACCGTGGACTACGGGACGACGAATGGGACGGCGATTGCCGGGCTGCACTACACGGCGACGAGCGGGACGCTGACGTTCACCAATGGGGTGGCGACGCAGACGTTCTTGGTGCCCATCCTCGACAACACCGTGACGAACGGGAACCGGCAGTTCACGGTGGGCTTGGCGAACGCGAGCGGGGCGAACGACACACGGTTGGGCAGTGCTGTGGTCGCGACGGTGACGATCACGGAGGACGCCGCCGATTCAGCTCCAGCACCGGTGGCGGGCACTTTGGATGGTGGCTTTGCGGCGCAGTTTAACGGGACCGTGCATGCCTTGGGCATCGGCACCAACGAAGCGTTGTCCGGGGTGGTGGGCAAGCTGGTGGTGGGCGGCGATTTCACCCAGGTGAATGGGGTGAGTCAGAATTACCTGGTGCGTTTGAACCGGGATGGCTCACGGGACACATCGTTCAATATTGGCGCGGGCCCGAACAATGCCGTGCGCACGGTGTTGGTGGCGCCGGATGGTAAGGTCTATCTCGGCGGGGCCTTCCAGTTTGTTGATGGATTTGTTCAGCAGTATCTTGCTCGGCTCAACGCCGACGGAACACTGGACAGTGGTTTCAACGCTGGAAATTCTACGGACAACGCGGTGCTGGCCTTGGCTCTGGACTCGAATGGGAGGCTGGTTGTAGGCGGTCAATTCACGACATTGGGCGGCGTGGCGCGAGGTTTCGTGTCTCGGCTGAATCCGGATGGCTCGGACGATGTGACCTTCGTCAACGGCTCCGGGGCCGACAACAATGTGCGCGCCATGCTTGTGCTGCCCGACGGGGACATCATCATCGCCGGTGACTTCTCCAGCGTGAATGGGGTGAGCAGTCCGAAGCTGGCCCGATTGTCAGCCTCTGGCACGGTCAGTAGTAGTTTTGCGGCGAACCTGAATGGAGGTTTCGATGGCCCGATTTTCAGCCTCGCGCTCCAGCGGACCGCGACCAGCACGAACATCGTGGCGGCAGGACAATTCACCACGGCGGGTGGTGCGTTGCACGCGAACCTAGCGCGGGTGGGCACCAACGGCTTGGTCAGCGCTCCGGGCGTGTTCGGCGCCTCAGCGGATAACTATGTGAACGAAGTGGTCGCGCAGCCGGACGGCAAGTTGATCCTCGGCGGCGGGTTTACCACTGTGAACGGCGTGTTCAGTGGCCGCGTGGCCCGGCTGAACGCGGACGGCACGACGGACACGAGCATCAACTTCGGATTCGGGGCGGACGCGGATGTGGAGGCGGTCCTACTCCAGCCGCATGACGACCGGATCGTGTTCGGCGGCCAGTTCCAGAACTTCAACCGCACACCGCAGGCCCGTCTGGCGCGGGTGAACGGGCGCGATACCGGCGGTGCGGGCACGCTGGCGTTGAGCGCGGCGAGCTACTCCGTCAGCGAGAACGGGCCGACGGCCGTGATCACGGTGCTCCGCTTCGGCGGGCTGACCGGGTCGCTGACGGCTACCAACCTGACCGTGGACGGCACGGCCACCACCGGCACGCACTACTTCGGGAATACCAACGCGTTCACGCTCGGGGCGGGCGAGAGTTCGACCAACTTCTTCGTGAGCATGATTGACACGGCGGGGACGAACGTAAACCGGACGTTCGACACGTGGCTGGTCAGCGGTGGCATCACCAACACCAGCACCGTGGTCATCGTGGACAATGACGCAATCCCGAGCTTCAGCCTTGCCACCTACAACGCCTCCGAGCTGGGCGGGAACGCCACCATCTCGGTCGTTCGCTTGGGCGGCAGCGCCAACGCCTACTCGGTCGAGTTCGCCACGGCCAACGGCACGGCGGTCGCCGGCACGCACTACACCGCGACCAACGGAACGCTCGTCTGGGCAGATGGCGACGTGGCGGTGAGGACCTTCCAAGTGCGGGTCATCGACAATGCCATCACCAACGGAAACCTGACAGTGAATCTCGCGCTGGCCAACGCGACCAACACCACGCTGGGCGTGGCGACGGCCCTCAGCGGCCAGAGCACGGCGGTGCTGAACATCCTGGATGACGAATTCGGCCCCGGCCAGATTGGCTTCCTCAGCGCGGCCTACTCCGTGGTGGAGAATCTCGGCGCGGCCACCATCACGGTTATCCGCACCAATGGTAACAGCGGGTCCATGTCGGTGAGCTTCGCCACTATCGCGGGCGGCACGGCAGTGGCCGGGACAGACTACACCAGCACCAACGCCGGCTTCACTTGGGCCAATGGTGACAGCTCCCTCCGCACCTTCACCGTGCCGGTGGCGGACAACTTCGCCACCAACGCCGACCGCACGGTGAATCTGCGCCTGAGCGGCATCACCGGCGGGGCCACGGCCGGGATCACGAACGCGGTCCTGACGATCACCGACAACGACAGCTTGATTGGCTTCAGCGCGGCGACTTACACGGTGAATGAGACCAACGCCGCTGGCGGGACGGTCGTCATCCTGCGCTCCGGTGCAACCAACACGACGGTCTCGGTGACGTTCGCCACTGCCAACGGCACGGCGGCGACCGGGACCGATTACGCGGGGGTGACCAACGTCATCACCTTCCAGCCGGGCGAGGTCTCCACCAACGTGCTGCTCGCCGTGACGGATGATGCGGTGGTGGAGGGCGACGAGACGGTGCTGTTGAGCCTGGCCGCTCCGGTGACGGGCGCGGTGGTGCTCGACGGCGCGCTCCGGGCGACCAACGCGACGCTCACCCTCGTGGACAACGAGACGGAACTGGCCTTCGACCTCGCGGCCTACACGGTCTCGGAAACCATCGGGACGGCGACCGTCAACGTGGTCCGCACCGGGGTGACGAACGTGGCGGTCACGGTGAATTTTGCGGCCACCTCCGGCACGGCGATTGACGGGCTGGATTATGTGTCCACGAACGGGTTGCTCACCTTCGCAGCCAATGTGCTGACGCAGAGTTTCAGCATCACCATCGGCGACAACACGGTGAGCAATCCGAGCCGGACGGTGGTGCTGGCGCTGTCGGCCCCGACCGGGCCGGTGGGCACGCAACTGGGCGCGCTGGCCAACTCGACGTTGACCATCACCAATGACGACGCGGCGGCGATTGCAGGCACGGGGGATTCGAGCTTCACGGCCAACGTCAATGGCACGGTGAACGCCCTCGGCATTAACACCAACACGGCCTTGCCGTCGCTGATCGGCAAGCTGGTAATCGCGGGTGACTTCACGGTGGTCAATGGCTCGACCCGGAATCGCATCGCGCGGCTGAACCGCGACGGCACGCTGGACGTGACCTTCAACCCTGGCGTGGGCGTGACCAACTCGGTGCGGGCGCTGGCGGTGCAGCCGGACGGCCGGGTGATCATCGGCGGCTTCTTCACTAATGTGGCGAGCACGGCGCGGAACTTCATCGCGCGGCTGAACGTCAACGGCACGTTGGACGCGACCTTCGATCCGGGCACCGGGCCGGACGGCCAGGTCAACGCGCTGGTGCTTCAGCCGGATGGCAAGGTGGTCATTGGCGGCCAGTTCACTGCGGTGAACGGCACCAACCAGGGTTCCATCGCCCGGCTGAACGGGGATGGGTCGCTCGACCTTTCCTTTGACACGGGCGCGGGGGCCAGTGCCTCGGTGCGCGCGCTGGCGCTCCTTGGGGACGGGGCCATCATCGCCGGCGGCGACTTCGCCTTTGTGAACGGGCAGGACAGCCGCGGGCTGGCGCGCTTCGACACCAACGGCACGGTGGACCCGCTGTTCGGGCCGAACCTCGGGACCGGGGGCGTGAACGGGTCGGTGGGGGCGATCACCGTGCAGGGCGGGGTGAGTTTGGTGGTGGGCGGCACGTTCACCGGGGTGGGTATTACTTCCCGGCAGAATCTCGCCCGGGTTGGGACGAACGGCGTGCTCGACCTGACCTTTGCCGCGACGGCCGACAACACGGTCAACACCGTCACGGCGCAGCCTGATGGTAAGCTGCTGGTGGGCGGCGGCTTCACCACGGTCAACGGGGTGGCGCGCAGCCGGGCCGCACGGCTGACTGCTGCGGGCGGCTTGGATCCCGCCATCAACTTCGGTAGCGGCGCGGACAACGACGTCACCGTGTCGTTGGTGCAGTTCTACGATGATCAGATCGTCTTCGGCGGAGCGTTCAACAGCTTCGGCGGGGTCTCGGCGAATCGCTTGGTGCGCCTGAACGGCCGCGATAACGTCGGCAGCGGCGTCTTGGAATTCAGTCAGGCGAGCTTCGTTTACGACGAGGCCACGCTGGCGGTCATCACGGTCAACCGCAGCGGGGGCCTGACCGGCACGGTCACGGCGGATGCGTTCACGACTGACGGCACCGCGACTTTGGCGGGCGGCGACTACTTGACCAACTATGTCACCCTGTCCTTCGCGCCGGGCGTGAACCAGCTCACCTTCGTGGTGACGAACCTGAACGACACGGCGGTTGAGGGGAACGAGACAGTCAACCTGGCGCTCACCAACGCCACGGGCGGCGCGACCTTCGGCGCGCGCTCGAACGCGGTGCTGACCATCGCGGACAATGATGCGCGCTTGGCCTTCACCGTCACGGCCTTCAATGTCTCGGAGAGCAGCCCTAGCGCGCTCATCACGCTGACGCGCACGGGCGGCACCAATGGCGTGGTGACGGTGGACTTCGCCACCGGCGTCGGTGGCACGGCCACGGCCGGGACGGATTACACGGCGATCAACGGCACGGTCACTTTCGCCGACGGGGTCACCACCGCATCGTTCACCGTGAGTATCCTTGGGGATGGCTTGGTTGAGGGCAACGAGACGGTGGTGCTCGCATTGTCCAACCCGAATGGGCTGGGGACAGCGACGGCGGTGCTGGGCGCGAACAGCACGGCGACGCTCACCATCCTTGATGACGACTTCAGCCCCGGCACGCTGGCCTTGAGCACCAACGCCTACTTCGTGGCGGAGAATGCCGGGAGCGCGGTGATCACGCTCACCCGCACGGGGGGCACGCTCGGCCTTGTGTCGGTGAACTACGCCACTGCGAACGGGGCGGCTTTGGCCGGCAGTGACTATACGGCGGCGAGCGGAAACCTAAGTTGGCCGGATGGCGACGCGGCGCCGAAGACCTTCACCGTGCTGATCACGGATGATGCGGTGCTGGAGGGCAACCAGGCGTTCACCGTCGCGTTGAGCGGGGTGGCGGGTGGGGCCGGGCTGGGTCTCTCCAATGCGACGGTCACCATCTTCGACGACGACGGCGTGATCGGCTTCTCTGCCGCCACCTACGTCGTGTTGGAGAACGCTGGTTTTGCAACGGTCACGGTCAGCCGCACGGGCGGCATCACGAATATCGCCGCCGTAGTGGTGGACATCGCGACGGTGGCGGGTGGCACGGCCACGGCGGGGGCGGACTACACGGCGACCAACGGGTCGGTCACCTTCCTCACCGGGGTTACGAGCCAAACCTTCAACGTCACCGTGGTGGACGATCAGGTGGCCGAGGCGAATGAGACGATCAACGTCATTCTGGGGCCGATCACCAGCGGTTCGGCGATTCTGGGCAGCCTGACGAACGCGACAATCACGATCGTGGACAACGACATCGGCCTCCAGTTCTCGTCGACGAACTACACGGTGGCAGAGACCGGGCCCAGCGTGGTCATCACCGTCACCCGCACCGGGGCGACGAATTCCGCAGTGGCCGTGGACTTCGCGACCAGCGACGGCACCGGGGTGTCCGGGCAGGATTACCAGCCGCAAATCGGCACGCTGTCGTTTGCCGTGGGCGACACGACGAAGACCTTCAGCATCACCATCCTGAACGACAGCATTGTGGAGGCGGACGAGACGGTGAACCTGCGCTTGAGCGCGCCCACGGGCGGTGCGGTGCTGGGCAGCGCTGCCACGGCGGTGCTGACGATTGTGAACGATGACACCGGGGTGGAGTTCACGGCGGCGACCTTCAGCGTGGGCGAGGACCAGACCAACGCGGTGATCACGGTGCAGCGGACCGGCGTGACGAACACGGTGTTCAACGTGAACTTTGCCACCGCCGACGGGACGGCGGTAACGGGAGTTAATTACACCAATGCCAGTGGCACCTTGAATTTTGCTGCGGGTGTGATGAGCCGAACCTTCCAAGTCGGGGTGACGGACGACGGCCTGGCGCAGGGCGACAAGACGGTGAACTTGCAACTGAGCAGCCCGACGGCCGGGACGGTGCTGGGCGCGCAGTCCACGGCGGTGTTGGTCATCAACGACAATGAAGTGACCCTGCAGTTCAGTGCCGCGACCTACAGCGTCCTGGAGGACCAGACCAATGCGGTGATCACGGTCACGCGCTTCGGCTCCGGCGGCGGTGCGGTGGGAGTGGACTATGCGGCCACAGCCGCCTCGGCCACGGCCGGCACGGACTTCAACACCACCAGCGGCACCCTCTCGTTCGCGGCGGGCGTGACGAACCTGACCTTCCTCGTGCCGCTGCTCGACGACATCCTGTCCGAGACGAACGAGACGGTGACGCTCACGCTCTCCGCCCCGACGGGTGGCGCGGTGCTGGGCGCGCCGAGCGTGGCCACGTTGCGTCTCGTGGACAACGACCGCGTGGGCAGCGTGGATTCGCTCTTCCTCACCGGGGTGGGCGCGAACAACGACGTGCTGGCCGTGGTGGTCTATACCAACACCGCCTCGACCAACTTCGGCAAGGTCATCCTCGTCGGCGACTTTCAGACCGTGAACGGCTCCAACCGCGCGCGGGTGGCTCGCTTGCACGCGGACGGCACGCTGGACACGAGTTTCAACCCGGGGCTGGGCGTGGACAACGTGGTCTTCTCGGCGGTCATCCAGGCCAACGACCAAATCATCCTTGGCGGCGGCTTCGCCACCGTGGGCGGCAGTGCCCGTGCGTTCCTCACCCGCCTGAACAGTGACGGCACGTTGGATGCGACCTACAACAGCGCCGGGGCGGGACCGAATGGCACGGTGCGCGCGCTGGCGTTGCAGTCCGACGGCAAGGCGCTGATCGGCGGCGCGTTCACCACCTACAACGGCACGGGCCGCACGCGGCTGGCGCGGCTGAACACCGATGGCACGCTGGACTCGACGTTCCTCAACTCGGGTGCGGGCGCGAATGATGTGGTCCAGACCCTCGCGGTGGATGCCGGTGGGAACGTCTTGGCGGGCGGTCTCTTCACCAGCTTCGCGGGGAGCACGCGCAACCAGTTGGCGCGGCTCTCTCCGACCGGCGCGCTGGACGCAGCCTTCGCCCCGGCGTTCAGCGTGGGCGCACAGGTCTATGCGCTGGCGGTGCAGACGAATGGCAGCATCTTGGTGGGCGGCAGCTTCACGAATGTCGGCGCGTTTGCCCGCACGAACGTGGTGCGCGTGGTGGCCGCCGATGGTGCGATCGACCCGTCGTTTAGCGCGGCGGCGGTCGCCAACAGCACGGTGCGTGCACTGGCGGTGGAAACGAGCGGACGCATCTTGGTTGGCGGCGACTTCACCACGCTTAACGGCGTGGGCCGCGTTGGCTTTGGTCGCTTGAAGAACAACGGCACGCTGGACGCCACCTACGACCCGGGACTGGGGATTAACGGGTCGGTCTTCACCCTCGCCACCCAATCGGATGGCAAGGCGGTGGTGGGCGGTGACTTCACCACGGCGGACGGTGTGGGCCGGGGCAACGTGGTGCGGGTGAATGGTGATCACGGCATCCTGCAGTTCGTGTCGGGCACGGCCAGCGTGCTGGAGCGCGGGACGAACGTGACGCTGTCGGTGGTGCGCCTCAACGGGGCGTCCGGCGGGATCACCGTGGACTTCGGCACGACCAACGGCACCGCCACGGCGGGAGCGGACTTTGTGGGGAGCAGCGGGACGTTGACCTTCGGCCCCGGTGTCACGAACCAGAACATCGTCGTCACGATCAGCAACGACACGGTGGTCGAGGGCAACGAAGCCTTCACGGTCGGCCTACAGAACATCGTGGGCGGCACGCTGGGGGCGCCGACGGTGGCGACCGTGACCATCGTGGATGACGACAGCACGTTGCAGTTCAGCGTGACCGCGACGAACATCTTCGAGAACTGGACGAACCTGGTGCTGACGGTGGATCGCGTGGGTGTGATTGATACGACGGTGACGCTGCCGTTCAACACGGTGAACGGGACGGCGCTGCACGGCAGTGATTACACCGGGGTGACGAACACGCTAACGTTCGGGACGAACACCAACAGCCTCACGATCACGGTGCCGCTCCTCAACGACCAGATCGAGGAAGCCAGCGAGACCTTCACGGTGCGGCTGGGCACGCCCGGCGGCGAGGCGAGCCTAGGTGCGAATACGGTGGTGACCGTGACAGTGCTGGACAACGACAACACCCTGTTCCTGGCCACCAACGCGGCGTCCGTCTTCGAGAGCGCCGGCAGCGTGACGCTCACGGTGAACCGCACGGGTTACCTCACCAACGATGTGGCAACGGACTTCCTGACCCTCAGCGGCACGGCGCTCGCGGTGAGTGACTATGTCGCGACCAACGGCACGTTGAACTTCAGCACCGGTATCGTCAGCCTGACCATCACCGTCCCGTTGGTGAACGACCAGTTGGAGGAGGCTACCGAGGCGTTCAGCGTGCGGCTGACCAACGTGGTCGGCGAGGCGAGCTTCGGCGCGGTGACCAACACCACGGTGACAATCCTCGACAACGACAGCACGCTCCAGCTCACCAGCACCGCGCAGACGGTGGTGGAGAGCGTGGGCAGTGTCAGCTTCACGGTGGCCCGCACCGGGTTCCTGAGCACGACGGTCACGGTGCCCTTTAGCACGGTGAATGGCACGGCCACCAGTGGCACGGACTTCACGCTGACGACCAACGTGCTGGTCTTCGGCACGAACGTTCCGAGCCAGACCATTGTCATCCCGATTCTGAATGACACGGCGGTGGAGAGCACCGAGGTGTTCACGCTGCAACTTTACCCGGCGGGCGGCGAGGCGAGCCTGGGGGCGAACACGGCGGCCACCATCACCATCACGGACGACGACAGCACGCTGGAGTTCTCGGCGGCGACCGCCGCGGTGGTGGAGAGCGCCGGCACCATCACGCTCACCGTCAACCGCACCGGCGTGGTCAACAGCACGGTGGCCGTGAACTACACGACGGCGAACGGGACGGCGTTGGCGGGGCTGGACTACCTTGCGACCGGTGGTTCGCTCACCTTCGCGCCAACGGTTACCAGCCGTGCGGTCACCGTGACTATCCTCAACGACACCGTGGTGGAGGCAGACGAGGCGTTCAGCGTGGTCCTGAGCAGCCCGTCGGGCGAGGCCAGCCTCGGGGCTAACGGCTCGCAGGTGGTGACCATCCTGAACGACGACAGCACCCTCCAGTTCTCCGCCAGCACCTACTCGGTCGTGGAGCGGTCGGGCAGCGTGACGCTGACGGTGACCCGCACGGATGCGTTGAACAGCACGGTGAGCGTGCCTTACGCCAGCGCGAACATCACGGCCTTCGCCGGGGCAGATTACACTCTGGCCAGCGGCACCCTCACATTTGGCACGAACGTCGCGTCCGCGAACATCGTGGTCCCCATCCTGAACGACAAGCTGCTGGAGGCGAACGAGACCTTCAACCTGACGCTGGGTGTTCCGGCTGGCGAGGCCAGCCTCGGACCCATAGCGACCGCCGTCGTGACGATCCTAGACGACGAGAGCACGCTGGAGTTCGCCTCCACAAATGTGACTTCGGTGCTGGAAAGCGGTGGCACGATCAGCCTCACCGTGAACCGCGTGGGGACCATTGACACCCTCGCGACGGTGCCCTTCGTCTTCGGCAACGTGTCCGCGGTTAACGGCGTAGACTACCTCGGCACGAACGGAACACTCACCTTCGATCCCAACGTCGCTTCGCAGACTGTCACCGTAGGCATCATCAACGACTTGGTGGTGGAGACGAACAAGACCTTCACCATCACCCTCAGCCCGCCGACGGGCGAGGTGTTGCTCGGGGTGGGCCGCGTGGTGACCGTGACCATCTTGGATGACGACAGCGTGTTGCAGTTCCCCTTCACCCAATTGAACGTGGCCGAGAGTGCCGGCAACCTGACCGTCACCGTGCAACGTGTCGGCGCAACGAATGTCGCTGTGGCGGTGGACCTAGCCACAGCGGATGCGCTGGCCAGCACGGCGACGGCGGGCGTGGACTACAGCACGGTGGTGACGAATCTCAGCTTCGCCGCCGGGGTGGACACGCGTTCGGTCACGGTCTTCCTGACGAACGACTTTATCGAAGAGGGCACGGAGTCGTTCCGCGTCCTGTTGAGCAACGCGTCGGGCCAGGCGACGCTGGGCAGCCAGACCACGCTCACGGTGAATATCATTGACGACGACTTCCGCACGCTGATCTCGGCGGGCGTCACGCTGCTGTCCGAAAACTTCACGCCCGCCAACAACGCGGTGGACCCCCTAGAGACGGTAACGATGAACTTCGCCCTGCGTAACGCGGGCAACGTCAATGCCTCGAACATCACCGCCACGCTGCTGACCTCCGGCGGGGTGCTGAACCCAGTTGGCGCGCCGGGCACCAGTTCGCAGCTCTACACCAACCTGCCGGCGGGCACCACGAACTCCTCCTCGATGCCCTTCACCTTCACCGCCGCGCAGGCACAGACCGTGATCGCGACGCTGCAACTCACGGATGTGGTGAATGGCACCAATCGCACCATCGGCACGGCGAACTTCACGATTGTCCTGGGCGTGGGCAACTCCTACTCGAACCGAAACCTGATCAACCTGCCCGCCACCCTTTCCGTGCCGAGCAGCGGCCCGGCCGGTCCGTATCCGAGCTCGATCAACGTCTCGAACGTGGCGGGGGTGGTGAACAAGGTGACGGTGCGCCTCAATGGCTTCACCCACACCTACCCGGCGGATGTGGACGTGCTGCTGGTGAGCCCGACGGGACAAAAGGTGGTGCTGATGTCCGATACGGGAGCCGGGATCATCCCCGCAGTCAGCGTGACGAACCTCACCCTCACCTTCGATGACGCCGCCACCGCGAATCTCCCGGCTGGTGGGCCGCTGGCCAGTGGCAGCTTCAAGCCCACGGACTTCGCGCCGGCGGACAGCTTCTCCGCGCCCGCGCCGGCAGGGCCGTATGCGACGAACCTGGCGGCCTTCAGTGGCTTCAACCCGAACGGCACCTGGTCGCTCTACATCATGGACGACACGGAGCAAAACTTCGGCACCATCGTCAACGGCTGGACCTTGAGCTTCAACACGGTCAACGCTGCGGTGGACCTCGCCGCGACGATGACCGCCGCCCCGGTCACCGTGACCTCGCCTGGCACTGTGACGTTCACCACCACCGTCACCAACCGCGGGCCGAACATCGCGACTACGGTGAGCTACAGCAACGCACTGCCGGCGGGGATGACCTTCGTCTCCGGCACCGCTTCGGCGGGCACGGTCACCAGCGTAGGCGGCGTCGTGACGGTCAACTTGGGCACCCTGGGCACCGGCTCGAACCATGTCGTCTCCATCACGGTGTCCACCAGCGGCGCTGGGGCGGTGACGAACATCGCCACGCTCCGCTCCGCCGAGATCGAGCTGGCGGCGGCTGACAACACGGCCTCGGCCATCGTCACCGTTGCGCCGGTGACGCCGTTCTCGCTCTTCGCCACCCGCCAGCTTAACGGCCAGGTGTTCCTCACGGTGTCCAACGCGCTCGTTGGCCGGACCTACGTGGTGGAGGCGACGACGAACTTGGTAAATCCGATCACCAGCACCGTCTGGACGCCGCTGGCGACGAATGTGGCCGCCAGCGCCACGCTGAACCTCACGGACCCGGCTGCCGCCAGCCACAATCGCCGGTTCTACCGCGCCATTGAGCGCTGACCCCGGGCCTCACCCTGCCGGGCTGGTTCCCGGCGGGGTGGGTTAAGGGAGGCCGCAACTTGTGGTGCGGCGTGCCGGACGGAGTCCCACGGGTTGCGGGCAACTCCTTACAGCGAGCGGGTTACGGGTAATTCCGTAGCGGTTGGGTGGGATTGGTTCTTGATTTGAAACTGACTGCCGGACTAGCGTTTCACCAAACTTTTGAACTCAAATCCACCAGCTTTGGATCGGTCTTCGGCGAACTACGGCGCGGCAGTTTCAGAGTCCCGGCACGGTTCGGGTGTCTGTCAACCCTCTACCTTTATGCGCGCAATTTTCTCTCAATGCCGCACCTTATGCTTCTCCTTCCTCCTGCTTGGACTGTCGTTGGCGTTCATTCCCAACGGTTGGTCTCAGACTGGGCGTCCGCAGAATGACGCTTTCAATCGCGGGCTGCTGATCACCAACTCCTTGGGCACGGCTAACCAGTTCAGCCAGTTTCCCAACGGTGGCTTTGGTGGCAACTTCCCGGGCCTCTACAATTTCAACGCGACCAAGCAGGCTGGCGAGCCGGCCCATGCTGGTGATGGCGGCGGGGCCTCGACGTGGTTTTTCTGGACTCCCCAGCACACTGGCCCGGCGTCTTTTTCCCTTCGTCCGGCGGGGAATGCCGGCTTCAACGGCAGCTTGTTAGCGGCTTACACCGGCGTGGCGGTGAACGCGTTGACCGGGGTGGCCAGCAACGCCGCGTTCAGCTCGGTGAACACCATGTATTTTCCGGCTGTCGCTGGGACCACCTATGCCATCGCGGTGGACGGGCCGACCAACTTCTTCTTGCTGACCACCAACACCTTTGCCTATGCGGTGGACTGGTCGGTAACCACCAACGACAATTTCGCCAGCGCCACGATCCTGCCGGGGGTGATCGGAATTGTGACCAATGACAATACGGGGGCGAGCAAGGAGTTGGGGGAGCCGCTGCATGCGGGTGATCCGGGGGGGGCTTCGCTCTGGTATCAGTGGACGGCTCCGACGGATGGGCCGGTGACCTTCGCCGTGGCCGACTTCAACTTCACCGGCACCAGCTTCCTGCTGGCCGTTTATACCAACGCGTCGTTGGTCACCTTGAGCACGGTGACGAACACGAATGGGTTCTTCAACCCGTCGGTGACGTTCACGGCGGTGAAGGGCGTGACTTACAGTATTGCCGTGGATGGGGCGGAGACCTTTCTTGGCTCAGGGGTGGCCCAGACCGCGCCGTTCACGTTGAGCTATGTGGGCACGATCAGCACGGACGCGGGGCACTTCACGTTCTCCACGCGGACCCAAACGGTGGCGGAAACGGAAATGTTTACTGACTTCACCGGTGGCAATTTCGGTGGGCTCGGTGGGGAAATTCGGGATATTTTTGGGGCAGTGGTAACGATTATCCGAACCAATGCTGCCACAGGCCGGATGGTGGTGAGCTACACGACGGCGGATAGCAGCGCCTTGGCCGGGACTGACTACGGAACCAACGGGTTGGCTACGCCCATCACGGGTTCAGTCACGTTCGACGATTACCAGATGAGCACGAACTTCGTGATTCCTGTGATCTACAACTCGTTCTCCTCAAACAGTGGAACCTTCCAAGTGCTCATCACGAGTGTCCAGCCAGATACCAACTCGGTGAATGGGTTCATTGAGAACCCCGCGCTCACGCCGACGTTTGATGCCACTCCGCTGATCATGACAGTCGCGAACGTTGGGGAAAACATATACATCGCTGGTCAAGGTGGGGGCACCAACGGGGTTGTCAGCTTCACTCGGTCCCAGTATCGCCGCCGGGAGTTTGCCCAGCCAGGAGACACCAACCTCAACGTCCAGGTCGGTATTTTGAAGGTTGGCGGCGATCCGAACGGTAGCGTGACCGCGACGGTGCGTATCCAGACCCGAGGGGCAGGCACTGGTCCAAACTTGGGGGAAAACAACACCTTTGCCCTGCTAGCAGGCTCGGATTATGCCACCCCTTCAAATCAGGTTTCTGGTGGTGGCGGTCGCGATCCCGGACCTCCGGATTTTAGTCTCACGGCGGTAGATAACAACGTCACCGTCCCTGGTGGTGGCTCACTGCGTAATTCTGTTCCCCTCAACATCACGGTGTTCGACGATCCTGTCGTGGAGTTGAACGAGGACATTGAGTTGATCCTGCGGAATAGCTCGGCGGACACGCAGCCGAATCCGTATTTCTCCACCAATGGCTATGGCTACACGGTAGGTCAGCTAAGCAGGACGATTTTGACCATCGTGCAAGAGGACATCTATGGCCAAGAGCAGCCAGCGGGTGCGCTGGACAACACTTGGAACCTCGCTAACCACCGCCTCACCTCCCCGCCGAACAATCCGACGCCGGGGGCCAACAACGTGGTGTTCGCGGTGGCGGTCCAACCAGACCAGAAGACGCTCATCGTGGGCGATTTCACCGCCGTGAACACCGTGCCACGCAATCGCGTCGCCCGGCTGCTCCCGGGGATCGCGTTCACCAATCAAGCGACTGGGATCGTCAGTGGGATTGACTATCAAGCTGGCCAGTTGGACACCACCTTCGCGCCTGGCTCCGGGGCGGATAACTTCATCAACACCGTCGTGGTCCAAACCAACGGGGCGATCCTTATCGGCGGCGGGTTCAGCTCCTACACGGGCGTGAGCCGCAATGGCATCGCCCGGCTGACCTCGACGGGTGCCTTGGACACGACCTTTGATCCCGGAGCTGGTGTGGATCCCGGTGACACGGCGGACAAGGCGATCCAGAGTTTGGCACTGTTGGCGGATGGCCGGGTGGTGGCCGCAGGCAACTTCACCACCTTCAATTCGCAGAGCTTCAACCGCGTGGTGCGCCTCACGGCCACGGGAGGCGTGGACCCTACTTTCTCGGGCTTGGGTATCGGTCCGAATGACCGGGTTTACAGCGTGGTGGCTTATACCAACTCCGCCAGTCCGCATTTCAACAAGCTGCTCATCGCCGGGGCGTTCACTTCGGTCAATGGGGTCACGCTCAATCACCTCGCCCGCCTCAATGTGGATGGCTCGGTGGACGCCAGCTTCAACGCCTTTGGGGCGGGCGTGGACGGAGACATCTTCTCAGTGGCGCTGGATGTGGACGAGCGAATCCTAATCGGCGGCAATTTCGCGAATGTGGACATCTTCGGTCGGCGCGGGGTAGCTCGGCTGACGTCCACGGGGCAGGTGGATTCCAGCTTTGATCCCGGCAACGGCACGGACGATGCAGTTCACACCATCGTTCCCGGCCCGGTGAAGGCGGGCAGTGTCACCAACAAGTTTGCCAATGGCTTTAACGCCACCCTCGATTTGGCCCTGCTGCACAATTTTGTCGTCGGGGACGTGGTGGTAATCACGGGGGTGGACCCGGCGTTGGACGGACGGAGAACGATCACTGGGGCTGGGGCGAGCAGCATCACCTTCGCGGCTGCGGCCAGCTTCGGGGACACCGCCGTGTCGCCGGCTGGTTTGGTTCACACGATTGGCACCATCTACATCGGCGGCACGTTCAATTCCTACCATGGCACACGGCGGATGGGTGTGGCTCGGCTGTTGGATAGTGGCTTATTGGATACGTCGTTCATGGACACGACCTACAACCACTTTGCTGGTTTGACGCAACCGTTGAGCACCAGTCCCCGGAGTGCTTGTTTCTCCATCGGGCTGGAAACCAACGGGAACCTGATGATTGGTGGAGACTTTACCCGGGTGGGCGGTGGATATGGCCGGGAGGATAACTCGACTGGGTTCGGCACCATTGACCTCGTGGGGGCGTTCAACTTGCGCGACTACATCAGCACCCGGCTTAATGTGGCCCGGCTCATCGGTAACTCGACGCCAGGTCCCGGCAATATCGAGTTCACTACCGCGCAATATACCGTGGATGAGTTCACTGGCAGCTACTTCACCACTATCAGTCGCACCAACGGTTCACTCGCGGCCGCCCCCTTCGTGTTCCAGACCGTGGATGGCACGGCTAAAGGGGCTCCAAACGCAACCAACACTGGCGGCACGGATTTCATCCACACCAACATTACCACCGGCTTTATCAGCGCTTACAACCTGTTCGGCAACGGTAACATAGAGTCCGATCTGCTCTCTGGCTTGAGCGGCTACAATAGCAATCCTACGAACGCGAACGGTGCGTTCGTGCTCGGTGTGGCCACCGTCCGCGTTACCATTTTGCAAGATTCACTGGTGGAGGGTAACGAGTCCTTTGGCGGTATCCTGACTTTGCCGGGGATAAGCTCCACGAACCCGCCCTACACCATGCTGGGAGGCGTGCCGGTGGTGCATGGCATCGCGCTGGGGCGTCACTTGTCCACCTTCGCGATCTCGGATGATGATTTTGCCTACGGCACCTTCACCTTCTCCGCCACGAACTACACGGTCACAGAGAATGTTGGCACCGCCACCATCACCGTGAATCGCACCAATGGGGCCACCGGCACGGTCACGGTGCGCTACAACACGGCGGCTGGCGCGGGCGGGGCGGGGCGCTTCACCGGGGTGAGTGGCACCCTGACTTTCTCGCCCGGCCAGACGAACCGCGCCTTCACCATCACGGTGATTGACGACACCATCGTCAACAGCCCGCTCAATGGTTTGGTGACGCTCACGCTCACCAATGCAACGGGTGGGGCGAGCATCGCAACCAACGGCGGCCGGGCGACGCTGACCATTCAGGATAACGAGTTGCCGGCGGGCACGCCGGCCGGCTCGGTCAACACGGCCTTTGGCAACTCGGTGGGGAGCAATGAAAAGGTGCTGGCCGCTGCGTATCTCACCAACACGCTGGCCAGTCAGAATCTCAATGGCCGCTGGCTCATCGGCGGCGATTTCACGACGGTGGACGGGCTGCCCCGCAATCGCATCGCGATGCTCAATGTGGACGGCTCGGTCAACACGTCCGTCTTCAACCGGCTCGGCACGGGACCGGACAGCACGGTCAGCGTCATCGCGGTGCACGCCACGAACGCGGCCTCGACCAACTTCAGCGGGCGCATCGTCATCGGCGGTTCGTTCCTCCGCGTGGACGGCACCAACCGCAGCCGTATCGCTCGGTTGAACCCAGACGGTTCGCTGGACACCGCCTTTAACCCGGGGGCGGGGGCGGACAACCCGGTGTATGCCATCGCCATCCAGCCGGATGACAAGATCATCATCGCGGGCGACTTCGCCACGTTCAATGGGACTAGCCGTAACCGCATCGTGCGACTGAACTCCAATGGCTCGATTGATAACTCGTTTAACCCAGGGCAGGGTGCGAACGCGACGGTCCGTGCCGTGGTGATTGATAGCACGGGCACGAACATTTACATCGCGGGCGACTTCACCACGTTCGACGGCATCACTCAGAACCGCGTGGCCCGGCTGCGCAGCAACGGCGCGCTGGACACGACCTACGTTGACCCCAACAACCCGAATGCCGGGGCCAATGCCCGCGTGCGCGGGCTGGCGCTGGAGCCGGACGGCAAGCTGGTGCTGGCGGGTGATTTCACGACTGTGGGCGGGCTGGCGTCGCAGGTGCGCGTGGGCCGGCTGTTGACGAACGGCTTGGCGGATGTGGGCTTTGCGGCTACGGCGGACAACGCGGTGCTGACCGTCGCAGTGGACAGCCGAACGAACATCGTCATCGGCGGCGACTTCACGGCGATCAACGGACGTAACCGCACCCGCATCGCCCGGCTCCTGCCGACTGGCCAGTTGGATGCCAGTATCAACTTCGGCACGGGGCCGAACAACTACGTGGCAGCGCTGGCGCTAGAGCTGGGGAACAACGGGGTGATCACCATCGGCGGCGGTTTCACGCAGGTGGACGGGTTTACCCGGAACAACTACGCGCAGCTCATCGGTGGCGAGAACCTCGGCATCGGCACGGTGCAGTTCCTCGCGACGAACTTCAACGTGCTGGAGAATGTGGGCATCGCGCTCTTCACCGTCCGGCGCGTCGGCGGGTTGACCAACGGGGTGAGTGTGGACTACGCCACGGTGGATGGCACGGCGCTGACCGGCACCCACTACCTCACCAGCCAAGGCACGCTCTTCTTCCAGCAGGGCGAGGCGGTGCAGACGTTTACGCTGCCCATCATTGACGGGACGGGGACGAATGTGGACCGGGTGTTCACCAATGTGATACTGAACCCAACCAACTACGATGTGGTCCTGGGCACGAATCTGGACTTCACGATCTTGGGCGCGATCACGAACGCGACGGTGACCATTCAGGACAACGACAGCGAGCTGGGCTTCGCTTTCGCGAACTTCAACGTGAATGAGAATGTCGTGGGCGGCAGCGCGATCGTCACTGTGGTGCGTCTAGGCGGGGCTGTCGGATCGCTGACCGTCAGTTATCTGGCGACCAATGGGGTCGCCCTGGCGGGGATGGCTACAGCGGGGTTGGATTTCACGGCGGTGAGCGGGCAGTTGAATTTCACGAACGGACAGACCTCCGCCGCCTTCTTGGTGCCCATCAGCAACGACCTGCTGGTAGAGGGCACGGAGACGGTGCAGTTGACCCTGTTCGGTCCGAGCCCGATTGCGGTGGCCGGATTGGGCCGTAGCACGGCTACCTTGAATATCGTAGATGACGACTTCAGCCCCGGTGTCTTGGTGTTCAGCCTGGGCAACTATACGGTGCAGGAGGATGGAACCAACGCGACCATCACCGTGCTCCGCACCAACGGCGGCACCGGGTTGGTGACGGTGCAATATTTCACTGCGGACGGCTCGGCGCGGGGCTTCAACGGGCTAGGCTCACCTCTCGGGTTCGATTACACGAATGCGAACGGGACGCTGACCTTCGGCGATGGTGAGACGATCAAGGCGTTCACGATTGGCGTCATTGACAACGCCGTCGCCGACACGAACGCCAACCGCACGGTGAACCTCTCGCTTGGCAACCCGACCGGTGGGGTGCAGCTCGGCTCTCAGAGCACGGCGGTGCTCACCATCCAGGACAACGAGCTGTCGAGCTTCGGCGCGTTCACCTTCAGCCAGGCGGCTTACACGGTGGTCGAGACCAACACGGTGGCCAGCATTACGGTGAACCGGAGCGGAGGCAGCCTCAGCACGGTGACGGTGGATTTCACGACGAGCGGCGGGACGGCGTCGGCGGGCACGAATTACTTGCCGCTAGTCCAGACACTGACCTTCAGCAGCGGAGAAACCACGACGAATGTCTTCGTGCCAGTCATCTACGACCCGGGCATCAACGGCGACAAGACGGTCAACCTGATCCTTTACAACCCGACCGGAGGCGCGGCGCTCGGCTCGCCGTCTAACGCGGTGTTGACCCTCGCGGACAATGAGTTCAGCCCCGGCGTGCTGTCCTTCGTAACGAACCTCTTCTCCGTTTCCGAGAATGTGACCAATGCGGTAATCACCGTCATCCGCACCAACGGCTTCACCGGACTCGTGACGGTGGACTATGGGGTGAGCAACCTCACTGCGCTGGCCGGGGCTGACTTTGCGAACGTCTTCGGCACTCTCACCTTCAACACTGGTGTGGCGACGCAGTCCTTCGTGGTGCCGGTCTTCGACAATCTCACGCAGGAGGGCAACCGCCTCTTCGAGGTGCGGCTGTTCAATCAGGTGGGCGGAGCCTCGCTGGGCCTGACCAACGGCACGGTGCGCATCGTGGACAACGAGGCGGCGGCTGGCTCACTGGATACGGGTTTCGTCACTGGCAGCGGGGCCGATGGGCCGGTTTTCGCCTTGGGCGTCACCACCAACGGCCAGGTTTTTGTCGGCGGTGAATTCAGCCTCTTCAGCGGGGTGAATCGCTCGAATGTCGCTCGCCTGAATGCGGGCGGAGCGCTGGACGCCACGTTCGTCCCGGACGCTATCAGCCGCTTCGGCACCAATGCCTCCGTCCATGCGCTGGGCGTCTATACGAACGGCACCAACGCGGGCAAGATCATCATCGGCGGCGCATTTGACACGGTCGGCGGCATGGCGCGGAGTAACCTCGCACGGTTGAACCCCAGCGGCTCGGTGGACCTCTCCTTCGACCCCGGGTTGGGCGCGGACAATACGGTGCAGGCGGTGCAGATCCAGTCCGACGGCAAGGTGCTTATCGGCGGCTTGTTCACGCTCGTCAATGGGACGAGCCGGAGTTTCATCGCCCGCCTGAACGTGGATGGCTCGCTGGACAGCACGTTTACCCCGGGTTCGGGTGCGGATGGACCGGTGCGTGGCCTGGCCACGGACCCGAGCGGGCGGGTGTTCATCGTTGGTGACTTCATCTCCGTGGACGGCGTGGCGCGCAACCGCGTGGCGCGGCTCAACTCGGATGGCACGGTGGATAAGACCTTCGACCCTGGCACGGGGGCGAACGCGGGCGCGAGCGCGGTGGCGGTCAATTCCGGGAGCAAGCCCGTCATCGGCGGCGTCTTCACGAATGTAACCGGCCTCTCCCGCAACCGCATCGTGCGCTTCAACGTGGATGGCGTGCTGGACGGCTCGTTTGCCCCGGGCGCGGGCGCGGACGAGTTTATCAGTGCCGTGGCCATCCAGCCCGATGGCAAAGTGGTGGTCGGTGGCGGTTTCCTCAACGTGGACGGGTTGCCTCGCAACCGAATCACGCGGCTGAACTCGGACGGCACGGTGGACGTGTCGTTCAACACCGGCACGGGTGCGAACGACGTGATTTCCGCCGTGCGGGTTCAGAATGACGGGGCCATCCTGATCGCTGGTGCGTTCACGGCGGTGAACGGGCAGGCGCACGGGCGCGTGGCGCGGTTGGTGGGCGGGGCGAATCTGGGTTCCGGCAGCTTTGATTTCTCCGGCGCGACGTTCGCGGTGGGGGAGAGTCTGACCAATGCCCTCATCACCGTGGTGCGCTCGGGCGGCACCAGCAACTCGGTGACGCCGGTGACGGTGAACTTCGGCACGGCCAACGGCACGGCTACGGACGGCTTTGATTATGTGGGCACCAATGGGACGCTGACGTTTGGCAGTGGCGTGACGCACCAGACCTTCACGGTGCCGGTGGTTGGCAACAGCATTGTGGATGGCAGCCGCACGGTGGGACTCGCGATCTTTAGCCCGCAAGGGGGCGCGACGCTGGGGGGGCTCGCCAGTGCGGTGCTCACCCTGCTGGATGACGATTCCGTGCTGGGCTACAGCCCGCAGGCCTACAGCGTGAATGAGAACGGGGGCTTCGCCACCATCACCGTGGCGCGGGCGGGTGGCACGTTGGGCACCGTAACGGTGGATTATTTCACGGTGGACGGCACGGCCGTGGCCGGAACCAATGGCAACTATTTGGCGACCAACGGCACCTTGACCTTCACCAACGGCCAGACCACCGCGACCTTTGCTGTATCCGTGAACGACAACGTCACCGTGGACGGAAACAAGACGGTGAACCTCGTGCTCACCAATGCGGCGGGCAGCGGCGGCGGCACGGCGGTCATCGGCGGCGGGGCGGGTGTATTGACCATCGTGGACAACGAGTTTGCGCCCGGCAGTTTCATCTTCAGCCCGGCCAGCTACAGCGTGGCGGAGTCCGGCACTAACATCACCGTCACCCTCGTGCGCACCAACGGCACCGCGGGCGTGGTCTCCGTGGCCTACACCACGTTGGATGTCACCGCCACCAACGGCCTGGATTACACCGCCATGGCGGGCGTGTTCACCTTCGGCGACGGGGAGTTGTCCAAGACCCTGACGATTCCGCTGCTGCCGGACGCGCTGTTCGAGTCGGACGAGGTCTTCACTGTGGCCCTGTCGAACCCGACGGGGGGGGCGGCGCTCGGGGCGGCTTCCACGGCGACCGTCACGATCACGGACATGGTGCTCGGGTTCACCACCAACCACTTCGTCGTGAACGAGTCGGCGATCAACGGCTTGGTGACGGTCTTCCGTGCGAACCCGAACAATACCAACAACACGGCGGCGGTCACCTTCTCCACCGTGCTGGGCGGCACGGCGGTAATCGGCGTGGATTACCTGCCGATCACCACCAACCTGACTTTCGCCGCGGGCGAACTCTCGAAGACCGTGGCGGTGCCGCTTTTTGACGACCTCGTCGGTGTTGGTTCCCGCACGGTGCTGCTGCAACTGACCAACGTCACCGGTGGGGCCTCGCTGGCCATCGTCAGCGCGGTCATGACCATCGAGGACAACGACCCGATCCTCGTGAACTACACTTGGTCCTCGGGAAACGCCATCACGCTGAATGACGCGGCGGTGGCCAGCCCGTATCCCTCGGTCATCACCGTCGTGGGGGTGCCTGGCGTGTTGAACAAGCTCACGGTCACCTTGAGCAACCTCACCCACGCCGCGCCGGCAGACCTGGACTTCCTCTTAGTCGGACCGCAGGGGCAGAGCGTGGTGCTGATGTCCGACGCGGGCTCGGGCAACGCGGTGTCCGGAGTGACCTTGACGTTTGACGAGTCGCTGGGGGCGACGCTGCCGACGACGGGCTTGATCAACTCGGGGACGTATCGCACGGCGGATTACGGTGGCGCGGACTTATTCCCCGCACCGGCTCCCGCTGGACCTTACGGCACGAACTTGGGCAATTTCAGCGGCTCGAACCCGAACGGAGCGTGGACGCTTTACGTGGTGGATGACAGCGCGGGCAGTGTGGGTGTCCTCACGAACGGATGGTCGCTCCAGTTCACCATGCTGGTGCCGACGATTACGAATGACCTCCAGGTCGCGCTCGCGGATTCCGCTGATCCGGTGGAAGCCGGCTCCAACTACACATACACGGCGGTGGTGTTCAACCGGAGCACTCGTTCTGCGAACAACGTCACGCTGTATGACATCCTCTCGCCGGGCTTGAACGTCACCGGCGTCATCCCTTCGCAGGGAACCTTTGTGAGCACCAACGGCGCACTGGTCTGCTCGCTGGGCGTCATCCAGCCCAACGCCTCCGCCACCGTGCGGGTCAACGTCACGGCCAACACCGTGGGCGTCGTGAGCAACGTGGTGTCCGTCATCGCCGCCGAGTTCGACAATGACTTGGGCAACAACACCGCTGTGCAGAGCACCACCGTGGTAGCGCCGGGTGCCGTGGTGGTTACGTCCGGACTCACGATCAGTCCCACCAACAACGCGTCCGCGCTGGTCAATGCCCTAGTCGCATCGAACTCGGGCTTGACCATTACCTCCTTCAGCCTGCTGGGGCATAGCCGACCCGCAGGGCAGGTCTCAACCGCCATTTTCAACGCAACGGGGCAGGGGAACATCTACAACCTCTCCGGTTCAGGCATCATCCTCAGCAGCGGTGATGTGAACTCCTACCTGCCTGGGCCGAACACGTCCGTGGGCACGACTTTTTCCTATGGCACCGCTGCCACCGCGGCGCAGGAGGCGTTGCTCGGGCCGATCACCGGGTCGGCCACCAACGGTATCACCCACAACGACGTCACCCAGTTCGACGTGGTCTTCGACGTGGGCCCGGGTGTGAACCGGGTCGCCTTCGAGGTCGTTTATGGGTCTGAGGAGTATCCCGAATTCGTCGGCAGCCCGTTCAAGGATCCGTTTGGGCTTTATTTGAACGGGGTGAACATCGCTTTCACGCCCGATGGTCGCCGCATCAACATTGATAATCCCGGGATGACGAACTTGGCGGGCACAGAGCTGGATGGCATCTTGGTCATTGGTGGCAGTTCCATCCTGACCTTCTCCGCACCCGTGATGCCCGGGTCGGCCAACAACCGGCTCACCTTCATCGTAGGCGATGCCTCCGACTTCGTCCTCGACACCACCGTCTTCATCACCGGGCTGCGAGCTGTGGCGGCTCCGCCTGCGGATGGGGCGATTGAGGTCACCGTCGCGCCCAACCCGGTCTTGGTGGGGGACAACCTCACTTACACGGTGGCATTGAACAATAACTCGACTTCCAACTCCGTGCAGAGCGCCGTGGTGACCAATGTGCTGCCGGCTGGCGTGACGCTCGTGGGTGCGGCGGCCTCGCAAGGTTCCGTCGTCGTGACCGGCGGAGTGCTCACCGCCACGTTGGGTAACATCGGACCGAACCAGAGCGCCTTTGTCACGTTGACGGTGGGCACCGCCAGCACCGGACTGTTGAACAGCACCTTCGGGTTGAACTACCTCAACGTTGGCGTGCCCACCAGTAAGACCGCCAGCGTGTCCACGGACGTGCTGCCGCGCCTGACCACGTTCCTCGGCTCGTCGGTGATGCTGGCCGACTCGGGACCGGCCTTCACCTACCCGGCGACGATCAACGTCGCGGGCCTGACCGGCGTGGTGGATCAGGTCACGGTGACGTTGAGCAATCTGAGCCACACCTTCCCGGCGGACCTCGACATCCTGCTGGTCGGGCCGCAAGGGCAGTCGGTCCTGCTCATGTCCGACGCGGGTGGAAACGTGCCCATGACGGCGGCGACGCTTACCTTCACCGACGGCGTGACCAACTATCTGCCGGCGACGAACTTGATCGTCACGGGCAGCTACCGGGTGACGGATTACGCCGTCGGGCCCGCCGACACCTTCGCCGCGCCGGCCCCGGCTGGGCCTTACGGCGCGGCCTTGTCAGCGTTCCGCAACACGGATCCCACGGGCGTTTGGAAACTCTTCGTGATGGATGACCAAGGGAACGACGTGGGTGCGCTCGGGGGTTGGTCGCTGACCTTCACGAGCACCATTGCGACCCTTCCGCCGCCCGTGCCGCCCTCGTTGCTGGTGCAGTTCTCCGCCGGGGTGTTCACGTTTAGCTGGCCGACCAATGCGACGGGCTTCTTCCTGGAATCCAGCCCGCTGACCGGGACGCCCCCGGCTTGGACCACCGTCAGCACGCCGCCTTTGGCAGTGGGCACCAACTTCAATGTCTCGGTGAACGCCGTGAATGGGCCATTGTTCTTTCGGCTGCGGCATCCTTGATTTTCCATGACTAAATCTGGTCTTGAGCAACGAACTTTGAAACCTGTGTCCCCTCGGGGCGGCACTGCCTTCGCCGGGGCGAAGCTGAACTGGGCGTGGCTGCTCGCCGCCGTGCTGCTGCCGGCGGCGGCCTGGGGCCAGACCATTTCCTTCCTTCCGCTGGCCACCAGCTTCACGGAGAACGCGACCAACGCCGTCGTGACCATCATCCGCAGTCCGGTCACGGGCGTGGCGTCGGTGAACTACACCACTACGAATGGGACGGCCACGGCGGGACCGCTGGGGGACTACCTGGCGGTTTCGGGCACTTTGTCGTTTGCCAATGGTGAAGGTTCCAAGACGGTGTTGATCCCGATCTTGGAAGATCTCGTGGCGGAGGCCCCGGAGACGTTCTTCTTCGTCCTGAGCAGTCCTTCCGGGGCGACGCTGGCGACCAACGTGTTGGCGCTGACGATTCAGGATAACGACACCTTCTTCCAGTTTTCGGCACCGACCTACGCGGTGAACGAGGGGCAGACCAACGCCTTGGTCACCGTGTTCCGCGTCGGCGGTGCGCCCGGGCCGGCGAGTGTGGACCTCTTCACGACGGACATCACGGCGGTCAGTGGATTGGACTACACGAATGTCTTTGTGAGCCTGCCCTTCGCCGTGGGCCAGACGCAGGCGACGGTGAGCATCCCGTTGATTGATGTGGCTGACGGCATCCCCGAGGGGGTGGAGACGTTCCGGGTCAGCCTCACGAACGCCGTGGGCGCGGTGATCAGCGGCGGCTCGGCCACGGTGAGCATCACGGATAACGACGGGCCGGGCGGCACGGTTGGTTTCCAGTTCGCGGTCGCGCAAGTCGTGGAAGGCAGCAACATCGTCATCAACGTCCTCCGCACCGGGCCGACAGCTTTGACGGTGGCGGTGGATGTGGTGGTGCTGAACCCGAACCCGGCCACGCGCACCAGCCCGGTCCTGACGGTGTCCACCAACGCCATTCAGGGAACGGACTACACGCTCTCGGACCGGACTGGCGTGGTGCCTTTCGTGACGTTGATTTGGGCGAACGGGCAGGGCGGGGCGCAGAGCTTCACCCTGGACGCGTTGAACGATACGGCGGTGGAGGCGTTTGAAACGGTCTTGCTCGGGTTGCAGACCACCAGCACGACGAACTTTGGCCCGGTGATCGATGTGCCGCGCAGCGTGATGCGGGTGGATATCGACTTCAACCAGCAGCCCCCCGGCGCGGCGGACCGGGCTTACAACGTCAACTCGGTGTTCAATCCGAACGCCGGCGCGAACAACGCGGTCTATGCCGCCGCTGCCTACACGGACCCGGCGAGCACGAACTTCGGCAAGGCCATCGTGGTCGGCGACTTCACAGCGGTGAATGCCATCGCCCGGGGCCGGATTGCGCGGCTCAACGCTGACGGCACGCTGGACCTCACCTTCAATCCCGGGACGGGGGCCGACGCGTTTGTGAATGCGGTGGCGATCCAGTCCGATGGCAAAATCATCGTGGCAGGCGGGTTCAATGCCATGAACTCCGTGGGCCGTGCGGGCGTGGCCCGGCTCAACCACGATGGCTCGCTGGACAACACCTTCACGCCGGGGCTGGGCGCGGACGGCATCGTCACGGCCATGGCGCTGCAAGCCGATGGCACCATCCTGCTGGCGGGTGAGTTTACGCACTTCAACAATTTCGTCCGTAACCGGCTGGTGCGGTTGGGGACGAACGGTGCGGTGGATGCCGCCTTTGATGCTGGGGCCGGGCCGAACGGTTCCATTTATGCGATTTCGTTGCCGACTGCTGGCAATACCACGGTGCCGATCAGCGCCTCGGCTTCCGGCAGCGGAAGCGATACCAACGTGATCAACTTGGGAGTGAACCAAGGCACCATGAACTTGGCGTTCAATGCCTTTAGCATCGCTGACAATGTGCGCGTGTATTACGATGGCGTGCTCCTGTTGGACAGCACCTTCACTTCTGCCACCAATTTCAGCATTCCCTTCGGCCCGGGCACGAACACCTCCATCACGCTGATAGTTAATGAGGGTTTGATCAGTCCGGGGACGGTCTGGACCTACACCGGCAACGTCGCCATCAGCGGATCCTCGGTTCAGTTGATCTACGTGGGCGGTGACTTCACCAGCGTCGCGGGAAGCCCGCGCTCGCGGGTGGCGCGGTTGCTCCCCAGCGGCGCGGTGGACACGGCGTTTGCCCCGTCCTCCGGTCCGAACAACACGGTCTTCTCGCTGCTGGCTTCCCCGGCGTCGCTGCTGGTGGGCGGGGCCTTCAACGCCTACGACGGGACGCCGCGCGGGGGCATTGCGCGGGTGAACACGGATGGCTCTCTGGATGCCACCTTCTACCCCGGGTCCGGCGTGGTGGGGTCGGTCTATACGATTGCGGCCCAGACCAACGGGCAGCCGATCATCGGCGGCGAGTTCACCAGCTTCAATGGCACGCCGCGCACGAACATCGCGCGGCTCTACAACAACGGCGTGCTGGACACGAGCTTCCTGGAAAAGTTCTACAACCAGACCGCGCCCGGTCCGAACGGGTTCGTGAACACCGCCGTGCTGATGCCGACGGGCAACGTGCTGATCGGCGGCGGGTTCAGCCTGGTGGGCGGCGGCTTCACGGCGGCGGAGGTGCTGCCGCGCTACAACTTCGCGCAGTTGATCGGCGGGGACATCCTCCCGGCTCGCAACATGGCGGGCAACGTCATCTTCACGGCGGCGGGTTTCAGCGTGGACGAGAACGCGGTCAACAGCGCCGTGGCCATCAGCCTCCAGCGCATCAACGGGGAGCTCGGCCAGGTGGTTGTAACCTACGCCACGGAGGATGGCACGGGGCTGGCCGGGACGGACTACACCGCGACCACCGGCTCGTTGACGTGGGCGGACTCGGATCAGGTCGTGGGCCGGACGATCTTCGTCCCCATCCTTGACAACGGCACGCCCGAGGGCAACCGGACATTCACCGTGCGGCTGACGGGCATTTCCTCCGGCGGCTGGGGGACGCAGCCGGCGCTTGGGTTCCAGGACGCGACCACGATTACCATCGTGGACAATGACTTTACTCCCGGTGTGCTGGGCTTCAGCGCTCCGTTCTACCGGGTCGTGGAGAACGTAGGCAACGCGACCGTGACCGTCACGCGGACGAACGGAACGGTCGGCTCGGTGAGCGCGCAGTATGCGACCAGCCCCGGCACGGCGACGCCGGGGAACGACTATTCGAGCCGGAGCGGCACGCTGACCTTCGCCTCGGGGCAGGCCAGCCGCACGTTCACGGTGCCGATCCTCAATGACACCGGCGTGGAGTTCGAGGAGTCCATCATCTTGACGCTCTCCAACCCGGCGGGCGGGGCGACGCTGGGGCTGACGAACGCCTTGATCTTGATCGAGAGCGATGAGGCGGGGGCGGGCAGCCTGAGCTTCCAGACCAATCAGTTCCTCGCGCTGGAGGCGACTGGGCAGGCCAGCATCACGGTGTTGCGCACGAGCGGCAGCGTGGGTGCGGTGTCGGTAAACTTGTTGACCTACGAGCTGCCGGCGGCCAGCTCGGGCGTGGCGCGCGCCGGGTTGGATTATACGACGGTGAGCACGAATCTAACGTTTGCGGCCGGGGTGACGAGCCTCACCGTGGCGGTGCCGCTGACCGTGGACCGGCTGGTGGAGGGGGCGGAAACCTTTGGCGTGCGGCTGACGAATGTAGTGGGAGGCGCGAACTTGGGCACCTTGGCGGATGTGCGCGTGGTGATCCAAGATGCCAACGCGTTTGGCTCGCTGTCCTTCAGCGCGACGAACTACGTGGTCAGCGAGGCGACGAACACCGCCACGGTGACGGTGGTGCGCACCGGCGGCGACACGGATGCCGTCTCCGTCCAATACTTCACCACCCCCGGCACGGCCGTGGTGGGTGCGGACTTCCTCCTGACCAACGGCACGCTCGTCTTCCCGGACACCGTGACGACGGGATTGATCCGCGTGCCGATTCTCGATGATGTGGTGCTCGACGGGTCGAAGACGTTCTCGCTGACGCTGTCGAACTTCGTGAAGGCCGGGGTCGGCCCGATCACGAACACGGTGGTGACGATTAACGACGACGAGGCCGTGGCGGCCCCGGCGGGCAGCGTGGATACCCGGTTCGACACATCTGCGGTCACGTCGGGTTCCGTGAACGCTATCGCGGTGCAGTCCGGGAGCCAGCTCATCGTCGGTGGGGCGTTCACCAGCTTGGTTGGCATACCGGTGCAGCGCATCGCCCGCGTCACGGATGATGGCACCGTGGATCTGACTTTCCGCTCCGGCACCGGGGCGAACGAGGTGATTAACACGATTGTCGTGCAGCCCGACCAGAAGCTGCTCATCGGTGGGGCGTTCACCACCTACAACGCGGTGGGCCGGCCAGCGGTGGCCCGGCTCAACGCCGACGGTAGCTTGGACACCTCCTTCAACCCCGGCAGCGGGCCGGATAACGCGGTGAACAGCCTCGCGGTCGGCTCCGGCGGGCGCATCTATGTGGCCGGGGCGTTCTCGACGTTTAACGGCGTCAGCCGCCCGGGCCTGGTGGCGCTGACGGCGATTGGCACGGTGGACCCCGGCTTCACCACCGGCTCCGGCGTGGCCGGGAAAGTCTTCGTGGTTGCGGTGCAGGCGGATGGCAAGGTGCTGATCGGCGGCGATTTCACGGTGGTGAACAACACCAATCGCGGCCGCATCGCCCGGTTGAACACGGATGGCTCGTTGGACAGCACGTTCATGGCGGCGGTGGTCGGGGCGGATGCGCCGGTGCGTGCCATCGTGGTGCAGCCGGACGGCAAGATTGTCATCGGCGGGTCGTTCCTGACGGTGAACGGCGTGGCGCGCGGCGGCGTGGCGCGGCTCAACCCCGACGGGAGCTTGGACGCCGGGTTCATGGCGGATGGGGTGGGGGCGGACGCGGTGGTGCTGGCGATGGCGCTACAGCCTGATGGCCGTATCGTGGCCACCGGTGATTTCCTCCGCTACCGAAACGTGACGCGTAGCCGCGTGGTGCGGCTCAGTGCGGATGGTTCGGTGGACCCGACGCTCAACATCGGGACCGGGGCGGATGGCGTGGTCGGGGCGGTGGCGCTCCAGGTGGACGAGAAGATCGTCGTGGGCGGTAGCTTCACCCGGTTCGACGGGCTGGCGCGGCAGAATCTGACCCGGCTGGTGGGCGGGGCGAACGCGGGCGCGGGTGCGTTTGTCTTCGAGTCCCCGGTCTTCAACGCGTCGGAGAGTAGCACCAATGCGACGATCTTGGTGCGTCGCACCCTGGGCCTGGCGGGGGCTGTGACGGTCAACTTTGCGGCGGTGGCCGGGACGGCCGGGGCGGGCGACTTTGGCCTTACGAACGGGGTGCTGAGCTTCCCCGACAACGAGGTCTTCGCCTCGTTTACCGTCAGCCTCACTAACACGGCGCTCGTCGAGGGTGACCGCACGGTGTTGCTGGCCAGCTTTGCGCCCACGGGCGGGGCGAGCTTGGGGAGCGTCAGCAATGCGACGTTGGTCATCATCGAGGATGACAGCGCCATCGGCTTCAGCACCGCCTCCTACAGTGTGAGTGAGAACGTGCCGGGCGGGCTGGGGGCGGTGAGTGTGATCCGCACGGGCAACTTGAACAGCACAGTGAGTGTGCTGGCACTGACGGGGACGACCGGCACCGCAACGCCAGGGGCGGTGGGCACGCCGGGGGCGGATTATGCACCGACCAACGCGACGCTCGTGTTTGCGCCGGGGGTGAGTTCCCTGCTGTTCTTGGTGCCCATCCTCGACGACTTGGTGGCGGAGGGTGACGATACGGTCGCGCTCCTGCTGACGAACTTCACGGCGACCGGCACGGCCACCGCGCTGGGGCTGGCGGGACGCACGACGGCTTCGCTGCTGATTGTGGACAATGAGTTTGGCCCGGGTGCGTTCGTGTTCGCTACGAACTCCGCTTCGATCAGCGAATCCGGCGGCGCGATCAGCGTAACGGTGAGCCGGCTCAACGGCAGTTCCGGCGTTGCGACGGTGAGGTTCATCACGGCGGATGGCACGGCTACGGCGGGGTTGGATTATGTTGCGACGAACGGTGTGCTGACCTTCGCCTCGGGCGACTTGACGAAGATTTTCCTGATCAACGTCCTGCCGGACACTCTGGTGGAGGGCGATGAGACCGTGCGCATCTCGCTGGCGAATGCAACGGGCGGGGCCACGGTGCAGCAGACCAACGACTTCATCTTGAACATTCTGGATGATGACAGCCAGTTGAGCTTCAGCGCGGCGACGTATTTCGTGGCGGAGGACGCAAGCACGGTGACGATCCCGGTGCGTCGGACCGGCGGGACGAACACAACGGTCAACTTCACCCTCGCCACCGCGGACGGCACGGGGGGCGCGGGTTTGGACTACACCGGGGTGGTGACGAACCTGACGCTGCTGCCCGGCGCGACTAACCTCGATTTCCTGATCACCGTGCTGGATGACGCCCTGCTGGAAGGGGACGAGACCTTCACGCTGTCGCTCTCCAACGGGGTGGCTGTGCCGACCGGGCTGGTGACTTTCGGGATTTCCAACGCGACGGTGACGGTGGTGGACAACGAGATCGTGCTGGCCTTCAGCGCGGCGAACTATTCGGTGGCCGAGAGCCTCGGGCGCTTGACCATCAACGTGGTGCGCTCGGGCGTGGCGACGCAGGCCGTCTCAGTGTCGTTCGTCACGACGAACGGGACGGCGCTGGCGGGGTTGGACTACTTCGCCACCAATGGCGTGCTGAACTTTGCGCCGGGGGTGACGAACCAGTCCTTCGACGTGCGGGTGGCGGACAACCTCTTCGTGAACTCGGTCAAGACCCTCGGGGTGTCGCTGCTGAACCCGGTCGGCCCGCTTGGCGTCCGCCTGGCTGCGCCGACCAATGCGGTCGTCTCGATCTTGGAGGACGACCTGACCAGCCCGGCGGCGGGGACGGTGGACGTGACTTTCCGCGCGAACCTCGGTGCGGATGGGCCGATTTACGCGGTGGCCTTCCATACCAACGGCCAGCTTTTCCTGGGTGGTAATTTTACCACGGTGAACGGCGGTTTGGTCAACCGGGTGGCCCGCCTGAACGCCGACGGCACGTTGGACCAGAATTTCAACCCTGGCTTGGGCGCGGACACCAATGTATATGCGGTGGTGGTGCAGCCGGACGGGGCGGTGTTGCTGGGTGGCCAGTTCACCAGCGTCAACGGCACCGCGCGAGCGCGGGTGGCGCGTTTGAGCGTCATCGGCGCGGTGGATATCACCTTCAATCCGGGGACTGGGGCGGATGCGGATGTGTATGCGCTGGCGGTGCAGCCGGACGGGGCGGTGCTGGTGGGCGGCGCGTTTGCCAATTTCAACGGGGTGTCGGCCGGCCGCGTGGTGCGGCTGGCGGTGGATGGTTCGGTGGACGCCACCTTCTCCACGGGTTCCGGGGCGAACGGTCCGGTGCGGTCCATTGCGGTGCTGGTGGACGGCCGGATCGTGATTGCGGGTGACTTCACTTCCTTCAACGGGGTGTCGGCGCCGCGGATCACGCGTCTGAACGCGAACGGGGCGGTGGATGTGACTTTCAACGCGGGGGCCGGGGCGGATAACACGATTTACTCGCTGGCCGCCTCCACGAACGGGTCGGTGGTGGTGGCGGGGGCGTTCACCACGTTCGGCGGCTTGACCAAGAACGGGATTACCCGGATCAACCTCGACGGCACGCTGGATGCGAGTTTCAACAGCGGCTTGGGGGCCAATGGGACGGTGTTGAGTGTCAGCCAGCGCCAGAACGGCCGGGTGATGCTCGCGGGCACGTTCACAGCGGTCAACGGGGTCTCCCGAAACCGCTTTGCCCGCCTCAACGCGGATGGATCGCTGGACGCCGCGTTTGATCCCGGCACCGGGGCGAACAACGTTGTCAACGCCGTGAGTGTGTTCCAGCCGCCGCAGCCGGTGCCGCAGCCGTTCGCGGTCACCAGCCTGTTCAGCCTTGGTGGGCAAACCAATGTGTTCGACATTGGAGCAACCTCGGGTGTGGTAAACGTTACCTTCAACGCCGGTTTCTCCTCCGATACCTTCCGCCTCTACTATCAAGGGGTCCGGCTGCTGGACACGAATTTCTTCGGCTCCCAAACCTTCAGTGTGCCCTATGGCCCCGGCACCTCGACCGTCGTGACAATTACCGTCAACGAGGGGGCATTTTTCTTCCCCACGTGGGACTACGCGGGCACTTTGACGCCGGTCGTAAACACGAGCGAGCGGGTGGTGATCGCTGGTGACTTCACGACCGTCAACGGGGTGCCGCGGGCGCGCGTGGCCCAGCTCAATGAGAATGGTGCCATGGACACCACCTTCGGCTTGGGCACGGGCAGCAGCATCGTGCTGGGGGTGGGCTTGAACACGAACCTGGCCCTTCCGGATCTGCTGGGCAAGTCCGTGGTCGGCGGAAATTTCACTGCGCTCAATGGCGCAAATGTGAGCCGCCTAGCGCGGCTCAATCTGGATGGTTCGCTGGACCTCGCCTTCAACACCGGCACGGGGGCCGACGCCACGATCAACGCCGTGCTCGTGCAGCCGGACGGCCGGGTGATCATTGGCGGCTTCTTCACGAACTTCAACGGCACTGGGCGCGGGCGGTTGGCGCGGCTGAACTCGAACGGTTCGCTCGACACCGGGTTCGACACCACGCTCGGGGCGAACAACATCGTGCTGGCACTGGCGCTGCAGCCGGATGGCAAGGTGCTTGTGGGTGGCTTGTTCACCACGCTGAACGGCACGGCGCGTAACTTCATCGCCCGGTTGAACGCGGACGGGACGGTGGATTCCTCCTTCAACACCAGCGTGGGTGCGGATGGGGCGGTGCGCGCGATCGCCGTGCAGGCGGATGGCAAGGTGCTCATCGGCGGCGATTTCTCCACGGTCAACGGGGCGGCCCGCAGCCGCATCGCGCGGCTGAACGCGGACGGCACGTTGGATACGCTTGCGGCTTTCAACGCGGGAGTTGGCTTCAACGACTTCGTGAGCGCGCTGGCGCTGGATGCCAGCCAGCGGATTATTGTGGGCGGCGCGTTTACCACGGCCAATGGCCTGGCGCGCAATCGCATCGCGCGGCTGACGACGGCAGGAGCGGTGGACGTGGCGTTCGATCCCGGAGCGGGCTTTGATGACTATGTTAACGCGGCGGTGGTGCAGCCGGATGGTAAGCTGGTGCTGGTGGGCGGCTTCACGACCTTCAATGGGTTGCTGGCCAACCGCATCATCCGCCTCACGCCGGATGGGTCGGTGGACACCGCGATCAACTTCGGCCTCGGGGCGAACAACTTTGTCTCCGCTGCGGCGCTCCAGCCGTGGGACGAGAAGATTCTGATTGGCGGCGCGTTCAGCGCGGTGGACGGGCAGACGCGTAATGGCGTGGCGCGGCTCAACGCCGGGGCCAACGGTGCGGGGGCCGGAACATTCGAGTTCACCGTTCCCAACTACCTCGCCGCCGAGGACGCCACCAACGCCACGATCATCACGGTGGTGCGGCGCAACGGGCTGACCGGCACGGCGACGGTGCAGTTGGGGACCAGTGATGGCACGGCGGTGGAGGGGCTGGATTATGTCGGGCTGACCAACACGCTTACGTTCGTGAACGCGCAGAATTCGACCGACGTAATCATCCGTTTGCTCGACAATCAGGTGGCCAATCCGAACAAGACCGTGGTCTTGACCTTGTTCAATCCGTCGCCGGGGGCTGGGCTGGGAGCGGTGAACCCCGCGATCATCACCATCGTGGACAACGACAGCCTGCTGGAGTTCTCCGCCGGGACTTTCTCGGTGAACGAAAGTTCCTCAAACGCGACGATCACCGTCGTGCGCAACGGTGGCGGGTCGGGGGCGGTATCCGTCACTTACACCACGACCGGTGGTTCGGCGACGGCGGGGCTGGATTTCATCAGCGTGAGCAACCAGCTCTTCTGGGCAACGGGCGACGTGGCGCCGAAGACGTTCGATGTGCCCATCTTGCCGGACAGCGCGGTCGAGGGGAACGAGACGGTGGTGCTGAATCTGTCGGCTCCTGGTGGCGCGGCCTCGCTCGGGCGGGCGACGGCGGTGCTGACCATCGTGGACGATGATTTCTCGCCCGGCGTGCTCGGATTTGTTACCAACCTATTCGTGGTCACGGAGAATGTGGGGCTGGCGGTCATCACCGTGGTGCGCACGAATGGCAGCACAGGTCCCGTGTCGGTGCAGTTCAGCACGGCCAACGGCTCGGCCGTCTCCGGGCTGGACTACACTCTGGTCAGTGGCTTCCTCAACTTCTCCGATGGTCAGACTAACAAGACGTTCAGCGTGCCCGTGCTCCAGGATTTGCTCCCTGAGGGTGACGAGTCGGTGGTGCTGACTCTGTCTAACCCGGGCAACGGCGCAGGGTTGGGGCTGGCGAGTGCGGTGCTCCTTATCCGGGACGACGAAATCAGCAACGGTATCATTGGCTTCAGCGCGCCGACCTACAGTGTGACTGAGAGTGCGGGGGCGGCGACCATCACGGTGATCCGCACCAACGGCAGCCAAGGGACGGTGACGGCCAATTTCACTACCTCCGATGGCACGGCCAAGCAGGGCACCGACTACACTACCACCAGCGGCACACTCATCTTCCCCGATGCGGTGACCAATGTGACGTTCAACATTCCCATTCTGGATGATCCGCTGATCGAGCCGACTGAGGTGGTAAACCTGACCTTGAGCACTCCGACCGGAGGGGCACTCCTTGGTTTGGCCAACGCGGTCTTGACCATCGTGGACGATGATTACAGCGCCGGGACATTCACCTTCACGGCTACGAACTACATGGTGAAGGACACGGAGACCGTCAACACGCACTATTTCGAGGACAGCACGGCGAGTTCAATTGCCTGGGGAACCTTCATCGATTCACCCAACGGGATACTTTACAGTAACCGCCATCACAACATTCCTGGGGCGCTGATCACGGTGACCCGGAGCGGAGGGGCTGATGGCGTGGTGAGCGTGGATTTCTCCACGCGAGTCCGCACCAACTTCTTCAACCTCACCAACGGTGTCATCGTCGGCACCAATTTCTTCTTCAACCCCGACGCTCAGGAGGGCGTGGACTTTCTGCCCACCAACGGCACGCTGACCTTCATGGAGCATGAGATGTCCAAGAGTTTCGTCGTGCCCATTGTCTTCAACTTCGCCAACCGGTTCACGAATTTTGGTGTGGGCACTTTGGGCTTCCTTTACCGGTCGTTTGATGTGGTGTTGACCAACGCAGTCGGCGGCGCTTCTCTCGGGGTGGCGACCAATTCGGAGGTGTTCATTGAAAGTCCCGTGGACTTCTCCAGCCTGACTTACCACTGGTCGCGCAAAGTGTATCGCGTGCGTGAGGATATCGGTGTGGCGAACTTCTTTCTCTTCGGCCCCCGGGCCGCGCCGCTGGGAATCTCGTTCAGCAATCCGAACGCTGGGACGAATCTGTGGTCGCTACAGAGTTTCTTTGGCACCCGGTCCATCTTCTTCGGAGTCGGCACTCTGCCCGCCTTTGGCAATTACTTGGCACACCAGGCGGGATCGGACTGGGCGTCGAGCGGAGGGTTCGCCGGCGGCTCGCCTACGGGGGATTTCGATGGGTCGTCCCAAGGCATCTCGCACGGAGGCGGTGTTGATGTTGTGAGCGTGCCGATCTTCGACGACTTGATCGCGGAGTTCAACGAAGACTTCACGATGCGGGTTCGTGGTGGCGAAGACGAATGCACAGTCACGATTCTGGACAACGATGACGCGCCCGGCATCTTCGACCGCGATTACAATCCGGACTTCGACGACCGCACGATCCCGCCTCAAAATTCTGCTCCTGGAGCGAACAACACGGTCTTTGCCACGGCGGTGCAGGAAGATGGCAAGGCGCTGGTAGGCGGCGTCTTCACCGCGGTCAACACTCTCCCGCGCAGCCGCATCGCGCGCATGAATCTGGATGGGTCACTCGACACCAGCTTCAGGCCCGGGGTCGGTGCGAATGAGTTCGTGGCGGCGATCGGCACGTATCCCACGGTGACCAACACGATTGTCACGTTCGACACCAACGGCGTGCCCTTGGGGACCAACTTCGTGTCCGGCACGAACAACGGTAAGATTCTTCTTGGCGGCGGCTTCTCTTCCTACAACGGCACGGCGCGCAACTTCATCGCACGGGTGGATACCAACGGCACCTTGGACGCTACTTTCAATCCAGGCATCGGGGCGAACGCGGCGGTGCGTGCGCTGCTGGTCTACACGAACGGCGCGCTGAACGGGCGCGCGCTGATCGCGGGTGACTTCACTAGCTACAACGGGACGAACCGCAATCATGTTGCGCGCATAAGGGTGGATGGCGGCTTGGACATCAGTTTCAACCCCGGCACCGGGGCCAATGGGCCCATTTATGCGATGCGGTTGCAGAAGGATGGCAAGGTGGTGGTGGGGGGCGACTTCACGACCTTTAACGGGGTGCCCCGCAACCGTGTCGCTCGGCTCACGGCTACGGGGGCGCTAGACTTGAGTTTCAATCCGAGCGCGGGCGCGGACGGGGCGGTGTATGCGCTGGGCTTGGAAGACTCGCTTCCGGCGGTGATCAACGGCACGGCTATCAGCACTAACATCAACCGCAATGCCTCGGGTGGACCGGCGCAGGATGTCTTTGATCTCGTGATTCCCACGCCTGCGGGCACGCCGACCGGAGCCTTGTATCAAGGGGTGCTGACCATCAACTACGATTTCCTGCAGGTGCCGGATACGATGTTTGTCTACCTGGGTGCCAACCAGCTTCCGGTGAATCGTATCTACAGCTCGGGTCTTACAAACGGGGTGGCCACGGTGGCCATCAATTTCGGGCCGAGCACGAACGACACGCTGCGCATCGTGATGAACGAGGGCAGTGGCTTGTTCGGGACGATTTGGAGTTATGATCTCAGTCTGGTCGCGGTGGTTTCCAGCACGCCGCAGCCGGTGCCGGCGGGGCCGCAGAAGATCATTCTCGGCGGTGAGTTCAACAACTTCGATTTGCGCCGTCGCAACAAGGTCGCGCGGCTTAACGCCGATGGCACGCTGGACACGTCCTTCGCCCCCGGTAGCGGGTTTAATGACACCGTGTTCGCCATTGCCATGACGGCGCAGAGCCAGGCGGTGGTCGGTGGCCAGTTCACGGATTTCAACAGCACGCGCCGGGTGGGATTGGCGCGGTTGCTTCAGAACGGCACGCTGGACACCACGTTCATGGACTCCGCGTATAATCAGTTTGCCGGGTTGATCAACCTGTCCAACACCCTGCCGCGAAACTTCGTCGCGGCCATCGCGATCCAACCCGCGACCAACACCATCACTGTGGGCAATGGGACCAACTCCACGGTTATTACGGACATCACCGAGGAGTTCATCATTGGCGGCTCCTTCCAACAGGGCGGCGGTGGTAACCGGGATAGTGCGAACTCGGTCGCTCCGGGTTTCTCCAGCCCCAACGGCCCCACGCGCCGGGTCATGGCGGGCTTTGACCGGTCGGACAAGCTGGCCCAACCCGGCGTGTTCCCGCGCGCGGACATCCGCAAGCGTAGCAACTTCGCCCGCGTAAAGGGCGGTGTGACCCGCGGGGCCGGCAACATTGATTTCACGCAGCCCAACTACACGCTGGATGAGAACGGGGGCAGCCTGTTCATCACCTTGGCGCGCACCAATGGCACTCTGGTCACCGTGTCCTACACGAACGGCGAGCCGCCCATCGGCCCGGCCTCGGTGAACTTCGGCACGGTGGATCCGCCGTTCGGCCCCGGGGCGGGCTCGGCCGGCCAGGATTATGTGACATCGCGGCGCACGCCGACTTGGGCGTTGGTCGGCCCGCGTCCGGCCGATGGCTTTACCGGGCCGAACAACGTGTTGCGGGGTGTGACAGATGTGTTTGTGGCGGTCACGGAGGACTTCGCACTGGAGGGTGATGAGCTGGTGGACTTGGTCCTGTCGAAGCCGCAGGGGAATTTGTTCCTAGCCGGCGAGCGCATTCCCACGGGGGTGGCGCTGGGCGTGTCGCGCGCGGCGTTGACGATTGTGGACAATGACTTCAACCCCGGCGTGCTGACCTTCCCGCAGCCCGTGTTCCGGGTGGATGAAAATATCGGCATGGCGGTGGTGACCGTCATTCGCACCAACGGCAGCACCGGACCGATCTCCTGCGATTACGCCACGACCATCGTCGGTAGCACGGCGACGGTGGGGGTGGACTACGTCGCCACGAGTGGCTCCATCGCCTTCGCGGCGGGGCAGTTGACGAACACCTTTACAGTGCCGTTGGTGGACGACGCGGCGGTGGAGCTGGATGAAACCATCGCGGTGCAGTTGTTCAACCCGCGCGGCGGGGTCACGCTGGGTTTGAGCAATGCCGTGATTCTGATCATTGACAATGACTTTACGGCGGGGCGGCTGAACTTCTCTCAGCCCATTTACAGCGTCGCGGAGAATGCCGGGACGGCGGAGATCACCGTGTTGCGCTCCGGCGGCAGCCTGGGCGCGCTGACGGTGCAGGTGGCGGTGACGAACGGCACGGCGGTTTCCCCGGCGGATTACACCGCCGCCACCAACACCCTGGTCTGGGCCGCGACGGACACGACGAACAAGACCTTCACCGTGACGCTCGCCGATAACCTGAACGTGGATGGGAACCGCACGGTGAACCTCGCGCTGTTCAACCCCACGATTGCCGGAGCGCTGGGGACGATCACCAACGCCGTGCTGACGATTGTGGACGACGACGCGTTCGGGAGTCTGGCCTTCAGTCGGCCGTCCTACAGCGTCAATGAAAATGGCTCGCAGGCGATTGTCACCGTGGTGCGGTTGGGCGGCGTGGCGGGGACGGTGAGTGTGCGTTACGACACCGTGGCCGGCGGCACCGCCGTAGCCGGGTCGAATTATGTGACTGCGGGCGGCACGCTGTCGCTGGTGCCTGGGCAAACGAGCACGAACTTCATCGTCACTGTGCTGGACAACACCGTCAGCACTGGAACGCGCACGGTTAATCTGGCGCTGACCGGCCCGGTCGGAGCCACCCTGGGCTTCCCGAGCACGGCCACGCTGTCGATCATTGACGACGAGTCCGTGAACGTCGTAGCGGGCTCGACCGACACCACCTACACGTCCGCCGGGGCGGACAGTGCCATCTACGCGATGGCGCTTCAGCCGGATGGCTATTTGTTGGTCGGCGGTGATTTCACAGCGGTCAACGGCGTGTCCCGCAACCGGCTGGCGCGGTTGGATGCGGTCGGCGCGCTGGACCCGGTCTTCAACCCTGGCGGGGCTAACGGCTCCATCCGCAACATCCTCGTCTATGACCGCGGGCTGAACACCGGGCGTATCCTGGTCTCCGGCTTCTTCACCCAAGTGAGCAGCACCAACCGCTCGCGCATCGCCCGGTTGAATCAGAGCGGCTCGGTGGACCTCACCTTCGATCCTGGAGCGGGCGCGGACAACGCGATTTATGCGGTGGCGCTCCAGCCCGACGACCGGGTGATCGTGGGCGGCGGGTTCAGCACGTTCAATGGCATCGGGCGCAACTTCATCGCGCGGTTGAACGCCAACGGCACGCTCGACAACACGTTCGACCCCGGCACGGGCGCGAACGGCCCGGTGTTCTCCGTGGCCGTGCAGCCGGACGGCAAGGTGCTCATTGGCGGCGACTTCACCACCGTCAACGGGCTGGCGTTCACCAACCTGGCGCGGTTGAACGCGGATGGCTCGGTGGACCCGAGTTTCGCGGTTGGCTCCGGGGCCAACAACACCGTGCGTTCGCTGTTGGTGCAGACCGACGGTAAGATCCTCATGGCCGGTTCCTTCACCAGCTACGCTGGCAACCCGGTCGGCGGAGTCGCGCGGCTCCATGCCACGGGCTTGCTGGACGCGAGCTTCAACTCCGGCGGACTGGGCGCGAACAACGCCGTGTTCTACCTGACCGTGCAGGGCGATGGCAAAATGCTGCTGGGTGGTGACTTCACGCAGTTCAATGGCGTGAGCCGCAACCGCTTCACGCGATTGAACCCGGATGGCACTACTGACCCGACGCTGAACGTGGGCACCGGGGCGAACAACTTCGTCGCCGCCATCGCGGTGCAGACGGATGAGAAGATATTGGTGGCGGGCGGGTTCACGACCTTCAACAGCCAGCCCCGGAACTATCTGGCGCGGCTCAACGGCGGCGTGATTGCCGGCGCGGGCAGTGTGGAGTTCATCACGGCGAACTACACGGTGGCGGAGAACGCGGGTTCGGCGCTCATCACAGTGCGTCGTGTGGGCGGCACCACGGGCGCGGCGTCGGTCTTCTTCTCGTGCGCGGATGGCACGGCGACCACCAATGGCGTTCACTACACGAATGTCAGCGCCACCTTGAATTTCCCCGAGGGCGAGACCTTCGTCACCACGAACATCAACATCGTGGACGACGCGGCGGTGAACGCCGACCGGTTCGTGAACTTGTCGTTGAGTGATTTCCGGATCAATGGCGTGTCCAGCACGGCGATTGTGGGCGGGCAGACCAACGCGCTACTAACCATCATCAACGACGATGGTCGGCTGGGTTTCTCAGCGGCGACTTACAACGTGAGCGAGGTGGTGGGGAGCGGCAGCGCGACCCTTACCGTCACTCGCACTGGCGGGACCACGGCACCGGCAGCGGTGCAGTTCTTCACCACGACGAACGGCACGGCCACGCCGAACGTGGACTTCGTCCCCGTCAGCGGCACGCTCTTGTTTGCGGCGGGCGAGACCTTCAAAAACTTCAGCCTGCCGATTATTGACGACATCTTGCTGGAGGGGAACGAGACCATCGAACTGGTGTTGACCAACCTGACGGGGAATGCGGTGCCCGGCCAGATGACGGCGATCCTGACCATTGTGGACAACGATGTCGCGCCGGGTGTATTGAACTTCGCGCAGGCCAACTACGTGACCAATGAGAGCGACACCATCGTGCTGGCTCAAATCACGATCCTCCGCACCAACGGCAGCACCGGCGTTGTCTCGGTGGATTACCGGACGGGCAATGCCATCGCCATTGCGGGCCAGGACTACCTCAGCAGCATCGGCACGCTGTCCTTCGCGGATGGCGAGACGGTGAAGGTTTTCACCGTGCCGATCCTGCCGGACAGTATCTCCGAGACCAACGAGACGGTTTTCCTGGACCTGCTCAATGCCACGGGCGGCGCGACGATCGGTTTCCAAAGCTCCGCCATTCTCACCATCCTCAACAACGACATTTTGATCCACGGCAACTTGGTCTTCAGCAGCGCGGCCTACACGAATTCGGAGAGCAGCGGCGCGGCGACCATCACGGTGCGCCGCATCGGCGGCACGCAGGGGGACATCGGTGTGGCCTTTGCCACCACTACCAACGGCACGGCCGTGGCGGGCCTCCACTACACGCCGGTGAGCGGGTCGCTGTTCTGGCCGTCGGGCGATGCCAGTGTGCGCACCTTCACCGTGCCGCTGTTTAACACCAGCTTGGTGGACGGGGATCGCACGGTGAGCCTGGCCCTCTCGAACGCGACCAACGGCGCGAGCCTCAATCTCCCCAGCACGGCCACGCTGACCATTCAGGATGACGACACCGCGCCGGGTGAGGTGGGCTTCGCCAGCGTGGTGTTCAACGCGCAGGAAAGCGCCACCAACGCGCTCATCACTGTGTCCCGCACGAACGGCTTCACCGGCACGGTCTCGGTCCAATACGCCACCTACACCAACTTGAACGACCTAGCGGTGGCGTATTCGGGATTTGGTCTACTCCTGCCGATTCACCACTACACCAACACCACGGGCACACTGACGTTCACCAACGGCGTCACGAATCTGTCCTTCACCGTCCCGCTGATTGACAACGCACTGCAGGACGGCAACCGCACCTTCAGCGTCCGTCTCTTTGGCGAGACGGGCGGCGCGCTCTTGGCCCTGAGCAACACGGTGGTCCGCATCGTGGACAATGAGAACAACGCTGGCTCCGTGGACACCGGCTACATCACCGGCTTGGGGGCCAACGGCACGGTTAATTCCATTCAGCTTGCGACCAACGGCCAGGCCATCGTCGCCGGCGCCTTCACGACGTTCGACACGGTGGCGCGGCAGAACGCCGCGCGTCTGAATATTGATGGCTCGGTGGATAATGGGTTTGACCCCGGCATCATCACCTTCCTGCTGACGAACAGCATCGGTGTCACCGCCCGCGCGCTTAACAGCAACACGGTGGTGACCCTCACCACCCCTGCTCCACACGGGCTCGTGGTCGGCACCAACATCAACGTGGCCGGGCTTAACCGCTCGTTCATGAACGGTGCGGGCATCCCGGTGGCGAGTGTGCCTACGCCCACTAACTTGACTTTCAGCGTCGCACCGGTGACCGCCGTGGTGGTGAGCGTGAGCCGCGTGAACGCCACGGGTATCGCCACCCTCAACACCGTTGGACCGCATCAGTTGGGGACGGGCGATACCGTGACGATCGCCGGTCTGACGAATCTGTTGTTCAACGGCACCTTCGTCGTTACCTCGGTGCCGAACGCTGTCACCTTCACTTTCGCCCAGGCCGGACCCGATGATCCGGGCACGCCGGATGTCGGCAATGTGCTGCTGAATACGGTCCCCGCAGCGGGCACTGGCGGCACGGTGGTTCACACGCATGACGTGGGAACCGTGCGCGCCATCGGGGTTTATACCAACGGCATCAACGCCAACAAGGTCGTCATCGGCGGGCGCTTCAGTATCGTGGGTAACGCGCTGCGGGCGAACATCGCGCGCCTGAACACGGACGGCACGCCGGACCCGACGTTTAACCCGGGCGCTGGGGCCAACAACGCCGTCAACGCCGTGGCCATCCAGAACGGGCGGGTGCTCTTGGGCGGCTCCTTCACGACGGTGAACAACACCAACCGTAATTTCATCGCCCGGCTCAACTTCGACGGCACGTTGGACACGACCTTCGACCCCGGGGCGGGGCCGGATGGTCCGGTGCGCGCGATAGTGGCTTTGAATGACGGGAGCACGCTGATCGCTGGTGATTTCGACACCGTGGCGGGGGTCACGAACCGGCGCATTGCGCGGCTCACTGCCAACGGCGTGCTGGACCCCACCTTCTTGGGTGGCCGGGTGCTGACGAATGGCAGCGTCTTCAGTCTGGCCGTGCAGGTCAGTGGGCACATCTTGGTGGGCGGGATGTTCGCCTCCCCCGTGGGCGGCAGCCGCGGCCACCTCCTGCGCCTGAACAGCGATGGTTCGCTCGATACCTCCTATAACATTGGAACCGGGCCGGATGACTTCGTGAGCGCCATTGCGGTGCAGGTGGATGGGCGCGTGCTGGTGGGCGGGGCGTTCGTGGATTTCAACGGCTTCAGCCGCAATCGCATCGTCCGCCTCAACGCGGATGCCACGGTGGATCCCACCATCAACTTCGGCACGGGCGCGGACAACTTGGTGGCGGCCTTGGCCACGCAGGTGGATGGGCGCATCCTGGTGGGCGGGGCGTTCACGAATTTCAACGGGCTGGTGCAAAACCGGTTCACCCGGTTGCACGGCGGTCAGAACACAGGCGCGGGGTTGGTGGTGTTTGGGGCAACGGGTTTCGTGGTCAGCGAGGCGGGCACCAACGCGGTGATCACGGTGCGGCGCACCGGCGGACTCACGGGGTTGGTGCGAGTGGATTACGGTGTCCAGCCGGGGGGCACCGCCGTGGCAGGGGTGGATTTCACCAACGTCAGCGGCACTTTGACCTTCAACTCGGGCGAGAGCGTGCAGAGCTTCCTTGTGCCGGTCATCAATGACTCCGTGGTCAAACCGGACCGCACGGTCCTCCTGACGCTTACGAACGTGACCGGCGGGGCGTCGCTGGACATCCAGCCCACGGTGACGCTCACCATTGCGGAGAATGACTCCTTGATAGCGTTCTCCGCCCCGACCTACACCGCGACGGAGGACACGCAGAATGCCGTGATCACTGTGGCGCGGACGGGCGGCACCAACGAGTTGGTGACGGTGGATTATGTCACCGCGGCTGGTTCCGCCACGCCGGGGTTGGATTACGCGAACGTGGTGGGCCGCGTCACCTTACAGGCCGGTTCCGCCACGGCCACCTTCACCATTCCGATTTTCGAGGATGCGCTGGTGGAAGGCACGGAGTTCGTCCGGATTCAGTTGCTCAATGCCAGCCCGACCAATGTGGCGTCCTTGGGCACGTTGACCAACGCCGTTCTGTTCATCGTGGACAACGATTTCGCTCCGGGTGTGATCGGGTTCAGTGCGCCGACCTACCTCGTTTCTGAAAATCAGGGCGTGGCCGTGATCCCCGTGATCCGCACCAACGGCGCGACCGGATCCGCCTCGGTGAACTATGCCACGGCGAACGGCACGGCCCGCGCGGGGGCTGGGAATGATTACCTCTCGGTCGCCGGAACGCTGGTGTTTGCGGATGGCGAGGTGGTCAAGACGTTCCTAGTGCCGCTCGTCAACGACGGTTTGCTGGATGGCAACAAGACGGTGCTGCTGTCGCTGGCAAATGTCGGCGGGGCGACGCTAGGGGCCAGCAACGCAGTGCTGACCATCGGGGATTCCGGCCCGTTGGGAGTCGACATCGGCTTTGCGAACACCAATGCCATCACCATCAACGACAACACCCAAGCCACGCCGTATCCGGCGGTGATCGGCGTCTCCAACGTGTTCGGCGTGGTCACGAAGCTGGTGGTGACCTTGAGCAATCTGGTCCACACTGCCCCTGGGGATGTGGACATCTTGCTGGTAGGCCCGCTGGGGCAGAGCGTGTTGTTGCTGTCAGATGCGGGCGGCAACAGTGCTGTCTCCGGGGTGACGTTGCGGTTCGACGACGCCGCGTTGGCACCGGTGCCGCAGGCGGGACTCATGACCAGCGGCACGTATCTGCCGACCGATTACCTGCCGGCGGAGACGTTCGTCGGTCCCGCTCCGGCCGGGCCGTATGGGACGAATCTTACCGCCTTCAACAGCCTTGATCCGAACGGCAACTGGCAGTTGTTTGTGCGGGATGACACCGCCGGTGGCGCGGGCGTCCTAGTGGACGGCTGGCGGCTGGACTTCACCACGGTCACGGCACCGGGCACCAACGACTTGAGCGTGATCATCAGTGATTCGCAGGATCCGGCGCAGCCCAACACCACCCTTTCCTACACCGTCACCGTCTTCAACAACGGGCCGGCGGTGGCGAACAACGTCGCGGTGTTCAATACGCTCCCGGCGGGCGTGGTCTTCGAGGGCGCGTCCCTCTCTCAAGGTTCCTTCACGAACCTCAACGGGCTGCTGGTCTGCGACTTGGGCATCATTACGAACGGTCGCACCGCCACCCTCCGCGTGGACGTGCGCCCGATTGCGCTTGGCGTGATCGCCAACTCCGCCACGGTGCTCGCCGGCGAGGTTGACCTGAATTTCGCCAACAACACGGCGACGGAAACCACCGTCGTGGGCAACCTGCAAGCCGGTCTTTTCATCACGCCGAACACGGACCCCACCGCGCTGGGCAATGCGATCATCTCCACGAACAGCAACGGCTTGCGCGTCACCCGGACCTCGATACAGGCGCAAACGCAATTCGGCGGGGCGACCTCCAGCGGCACTTATGTGGTCGGGGCTCCGCCGGTGCCTTACAACCTCCCGTCTTCGGGCATCGTCCTGAGCACCGGCGACGTCCGCGATTACGGCTCAGGGGCCAACCTACAACAGGGCCGCTCGACTGTTTACGGTGCGTCGGCGACGCCAGCTCAGGAATCCATCCTCGATCCCATCACCGGCGGCGGCACGAACAACTTCCCGCACTTCGATGTGACTCAGTTGGATGTGACCTTCGACGTGCTGCCCGAGTTCGACCGGGTGACCTTTCAGGTGGTGTTCGGGTCAGAGGAGTTCCCTGAGTATGTGAACTCGTCCTTCGTTGACGGCTTCGGAATCCTGCTCAACGGCGTAAATCAGGCGTTCGTGAACGGGGGCGCGGTGAACGTGAAGCATCCGTCGATGGTGGCAATGGCTGGCACGGAGCTGGACGGCGTGCTCGCGCCGGGGGGCAACGCGGTGTTGACCTTCAGCATTCCGGTGCTGCCGGGCTCCTCCAATAACGTGCTCACCTTCATCATCGCTGACACCACCGACCAAGCGCTGGACACCACGGTCTATATCGCCGCGTTGGGTGCCAGCTCGACCCGGGCGGACCTTGACCTCAAGGTGCTCGCGACGCCGGAGCCGGCGGTCATTGGCGGCACCATCACCTACAGCGTGAACGTGCAGAACCTCGGGCCGGACGCCGCGACGAACGTGGTCGTGACGAACTTCGTGCCTGCGGGCCTGAGTCTCACCTCGGTGCTACCTTCGCAGGGCACCGTGAACCAAGCCAATGGGGTGCTCACGTTTAATCTGGGCACCATCCTGAGCGGCCAGACAGCGGTGCTCACCATTGTCGGCACGCCTACGGTCCTGAACAAGCTGACCAACACCTTCGGCGGCATTTCGGCGGCGCAGGATACCTTGCCCGGCAATAACCTGGCCTCTGTGATCAGCACGGTGGTAGACCCTGGATCGGTGTTTAACTTGCAGCCGATTGCCATCGCGGACGCCGCCCCGGCGGTCACGTATCCCTCCACCATCACGGTGACGAACGTGCCGGGCACAGTCACCCAGGTCACCGTCACGCTGGATGGCTTGAATCACACCTTCCCGTCCGACTTGGACATTCTGCTGGTGGGGCCGGGCGGGCAGAGTGTGTTGCTCATGTCTGATGTCGGCGGTGGGGCAGCTATCAACGGCGTGGTGCTGAAGTTCGACGACCTCGCCCTCAACTCCCTGACGACCAACGGTCCGATCGCGACGGGCACTTATCGGCCTTCCAACGTGGGGGCGGGCGACTTCTTCCCGGCGCCGGCGCCGGCCGCTGGGTATGGCTCTGCCCTCTCTGTGTTCAATGGCACGAATCCCAACGGCGACTGGAAACTCTTCATCGTGGACGACCAAGGGTCCGATGTGGGCACACTCGTCGGCGGTTGGCGGTTGTCCATCCTCACCGCCCCCGCGCCGGCGGTGCAAACCGCCTTCACGGGCGGGGTGTTCACGATTACTTGGCCGCTCGTGCCGGCCGGTTTCGGTTTGGAAGCCAGCACGCTGGCTGGCCCGGTGCCGGTGTGGACGCCGGTGACGCCCGGGCCGGTGACGGTGGGGCCGAACAATTCGGTGAGCATCACCAACCCGCCGGGCAGCCTGTTCTACCGGCTGCGGCGGCCGTGAGCGGGCGGATGGAGTTTTTTGAGACTGCGGACGCTGTGAACCTGAACCAGATCAAAACGGCAAATGTTTAAGAATCGTAGCATGTGGCAACGGAGCGGATGGTTGGCGGCGTGGCTGCTGACCCTCTGGGTCGCCGGGTCCGCCCGGGGACAGGTCGTCACGTTTCAGACCGCCACGAGTTCGGTGAACGAGAATGCCACCACCCTCTCGGTGGTGGTGACCCGCACGCCGGCCGCTGGTCTTGCCTCCGTGAGTTACGCCACTGTGGATGGCTCCGCCACGGCCCCGCTGGACTACACCGCCACGGCGGGCAACCTGGCGTTCGGGATTGGCGAGGTGGTCAAGGTGATCACGATCCCGATCACCGATGACGCACTGCCGGAACTGCGGAAGACCTTTTCCCTCCGCCTCTACAACGTCACGGGGGCCACCCTAGGTATTAGCACCAACGTGGTGACCATTGTGGATGACGACGCGTTCTACGCCTTCTCGGCCCAGACCTATGGCGTCACTGAAGGGGCTACGAACGTGCTCGTCACCGTCAACCGCAACGGGTCCACCGAGAATCCTGGCACGGTGCAACTGCTCACGCAAAACGGCTCTGCCCTCGCGGGCCTGGACTACACTGCGACGAACCTGTCGCTGAACTTCGCCATTGGGCAGACCTCGGCGGTGGTGAACGTCGGCATCATTGACAATTTCGTCGTAAACCCGAACGCGTTCTTCCAGGTCGTCCTCAGCAATGCGGTCGGCGGGTTGCTGGCCGCCCCGAGCACCGCCACGGTGTTCATCTTCGACAACGATTCCACCAATGGCACGGTGCAGATTTCTTCGCCGATGCAGGTGGTGTCCGAGGCCGGGGGTGGCGGCATTATCACGATCCGGGTGGACCGCTTGGGTGGGACCAACGGGGCCATCACGGTGGACTGGTTCCCGCTGAACAACCCCTCTCTCACCAACATTTGTGTGCTGGGCACGAATGCCACCCCCAACGTGGACTACACGAATGCCAGCGGGACACTCTCTTGGGCCGATGGGGACCGCACCTCCCAGTTCATCACCTTGGGCGTCATTGACGATAATCTGGTGGAGAACGACGAGGTCATCGTCATCGGGCTGCGCAACCCTACCGGCGGGGCCATCATCAATAACAACCGGATGGCCGTAGTGGTCATCCTTTCCGATGACCAGCCGCCCGGAGCGGCAGACCTGTTGTTCAATTCTGTCTCGGTCTCGGTCCCCGGTCCAGGGGCCAACAACAGCGTGTATGCGACGGCGGTGCATCCTACTAACGGGACCATCACCATCGGTGGCGACTTCACGGCGGTGAATGCCGTGGTCCGGAACCGCATCGCGCGGGTGTTCAGCACCGGGCTGGTGGATGACACCTTCAACCCCGGCACCGGTGCGGATGGCCCGGTGAACGCCGTGGTGCTCCAGCCCGATGGTCGGGTGCTTATCGGCGGCGGCTTCACCTCCATCAACAACGTCGGGCGGCGTGGCGTGGCGCGGTTGAACGTCGATGGCACGCTCGACACTACCTTCAACCCTGGCGCGGGAGTGAATGGCGCGGTGAACGCGCTACTGCTGCAGTTGGATGGGAAGCTGGTCATCGCTGGCGATTTCACCTCGGTCAACAACACGCCGCAGAACCGGATCGCGCGGCTGAACGCCAATGGCACGCTGGACGCCACGTTCGATTCTGGCACCGGGGCAGACGGGCCGATCTATGCGTTGAACGGCAACTTCGTTCCGGCGCTGTTGGCAACTGGCACTGCGGGGACGGGGTTCGGCAACGGGCCATTCCCAGCCACCAACACCCTCGTGGGTTACTCTAATTTTAATCCCGCAGGAGTGGCGACGGTGGATGTCGGCAGTGGAGTTACAAATGAGGAGCTGCGGGGGGTGGTGAAGTTCGTGCTCCCGGCGCGACCAGCGGCCCCGCAGGCCACCTTGGCGTTCAACTTTGTGAATTCTGGCGGTTCGTTTGGCCAGACCGGCGGAGTGTTTAACATCCAGTTGGAGGCTTACATCACCAACGGGTTGATCACGTTGGCGGACTATGATCAACCGCCTGCGGTGGCTGTGCTGACCAATTTTTCCAGCACGAACTTCACACCCGGCAGGCGCTTGAGCTTCGATGTCACGGCGTTCGTAAATAACGCGCTGGCCAACAACATGAACATCGGGTTCAGGTTGCGGCCAGCCAGCGATCCCGGAACTAACGCAGCGGTTCGCTTCGGTAGTTTCGCGCTGACGCTGGCCTCCTCGGGTTCGATTCTGGTCGGCGGCAATTTCAACAGCTTTAACGGCGTGCCGCGCCCGAACCTCATCCGTTTGGGTGGGAACGGCTCGGTGGACTTCAGCTTCAATCCTGTGTCCGGTCCTGATGGCGCGGTGTTCGCGCTACAACTTCAACCGGACAACCGCATCCTTGTCGGCGGCGCGTTCCAGCACTACGACGCCTTGAGACGCCGGGGTATCGTGCGGTTGGCCACGAACGGATTGCCGGACCTTACGTTCGACCCGATCACGGGCGTGAACGGCTTGGTGCGCAGCATCGGGGTGCAGACGAACGGCTTGATCATCGCGGGCGGTTCGTTCAGTTCCTTCGCCGGGGTCGGGCGCACGAACTTGGCGCGGCTGTATGCCGACGGGTCGGTGGACACGAGCTTTCTTGATCCTTTCTACAACAGCATCCAGCCCGGACCCAACGGGCCGGTCTATACCTTGACGGTGCAGCCGAACAATGAGGTCGTCATCGGCGGCTCGTTCACGCAGGTCGGGGCAGGGGTGCCGCCGGTGCAGGTCACGCCGCGTTTGAACTTCGCTCGGTTGCTCGGCGGGGATGTGCAGCCGGTGGGCAACATGCCGGGCAACGCCGAGTTGAGCGCCTCGGATTTTCGCTTTAGTGTGGATGAGAATGTTCTGGGCGGGGTGGTTAACATTGGTGTCCGGCGCATTAACGGCTTTCAGGGGCCGTTGGAAGTGACCTACGGCACGCGCGACGGCTCGGCTGTCGCAGGCCGGGATTACGTGCCCACCTCGGGCGTGCTGCGATTCGATGAGTGCGTGCCGGTGGGGACGAACCAGTTCTTCCGCGTCTCGATCATCAACAATGACATCCTTGACGGCAACCGCTCGTTTCAGGTGTTTCTCTCCTCGCCGACTGCGCCGGGGGTGTTGTCCTTGCCGGCGTTGGCCTTCACGAACACGGCGACGGTGACGATTGTGGACAACGAGTTTACCGGCGGCACGGTCGGGTTTGCGGCGGCGGTTTATACCGTCAGCGAAAACGCCGGGGTTGCTTCGATCTTGGTGGAGCGCACCAACGGAGCGGTCGGCATCGCCACGGTGCAATATGCCGTGACAGCCGGGAGTGCGGTGGCGGGGCAGGACTTCACGGCGGTCAGCGGGATACTTACCTTCAACTCCGCACAGACGAATGCGACGTTTACGGTGCCCATTCTGGATGACACGGGGGTTGAGTTCGAGGAGACGGTGAACCTGACGTTGTCCAATCCCACCGGCGGGGTGGTGCTGGGGCGGACCACCGCGACGCTGTTGATTCAGGACAATGACAACGGACCCGGGACGCTGGGTTTTGCGGCCGGGGTGTTGCCGGTAAGTGAGAGTGCGGGGGCGCTGACGGTGGTGGTGCTGCGCAACAGCGGCGGGGCGGGGACCCTGACCGTCCAAGCGACGACGGTGGAGTTGGCCCCCGGCACGCCGGGCGCGGCTCGCGCGGCGATTGATTACATGTCCGTGACCACGAACCTGACCTTCGGGCCGGGCGTGTTCAGCCGGTCGTTTCAGGTGCCGATCCTGACGGATCGCTTGGTGGAGGGCGACGAGGTGTTTTTGCTGCGACTCTCGAACCTCACCGGCGGGGCCACGCTCGGCTTCCTCGCCAACGCAACGGTGGTGATTCAGGACGATGACTTTTACGGGCGGCTGGGTTTTGCGGCGGCGAGCTTCTTCATCAACGAGCGTCAGACCAACGCGGTGATCACGATTGACCGCGTGGGCGGTGACAGCGACGTGGTGGCCGTGGATTTCTACACCTCCTCGGGCACCGCGGCGGCGGGCGTGGATTTCACCACTGTCTCCAATCGGTTGGTCTTTGCGGATGGCGAACGGAGCAAGACGGTGCTGGTCCCGTTGGTCAACGACACCTTGCTGGAGGGGGCGGAGACGGTGTTCTTGACGCTGACGAATTTCTCCAAATCGCTGCCGGGCACGCACTCGAACGCGGTGCTGACGATCTTCGATGATGAAGCGGTGAGCATTCCGGCGGGTGCGCGGGACACCAGTTTCTTTAGCGGGTTGGGCGGGTTCGTGAACGCGCTCGCGCTTCAGCCTGACGGTCGGCTTGTGGCGGCGGGGGATTTCACTAACTACAGCGGCTTGGTAGTAGGGCGCATTCTACGCCTGGGTGTGGCCGGATTGGTAGACCCGACGTTCCAGCCGGGGCGCGGTCCGAACGGTCCGATCCACGCGCTGGCGTTACAGTCGGACGGACACTTGTTGGTGGGTGGTTCGTTCACGGCGTTCAGCGGCACCAATCACTCCGGTGTGACTCGCTTGAACGATGATGGGGCGATTGACACCACGTTCAACCCCGGCGCGGGTGCGGACGCAGAGGTGTTTGCGCTGGCGGTTCAGCCGGACGGAAAAATTCTGGTAGGTGGCGCGTTCATCACCTTCAACGGTATTTCGCGGCCTTACCTAGTGCGGCTGCTGGCGAACGGCACGTTGGATGCGACCTTCAATCCCGGCCTAGGACCGGATAACCGCGTCCATGCTATCGCGCTCCTGCCGGACGGGAAAATCATGATCGGCGGTGAGTTCGGTCTGGTGAACGGGGCGACGCTTGGGCGGGTGGCGCGCTTAAATGCTGACGGTTCCGTGGATGGCACGTTCGCTCCCGGGACGGGGGCTGACGCGACGGTGCGGGCGGTGCTGGCGCTGGCTGATGGGAGCGTGTTGGTCGGTGGCTCGTTCACGACTTTCAATGGTGTCAATCGCGGTGGGTTGGCGCATTTGGCGGCGAACGGTTCGCTGGATGCCGCGTTCCCGGCCGGGGGTGCGGGGGCGGATGGTGCGGTGCTGGCCATCGTGCGGCAGCCCGATGGGCGGGTAGTGCTCGGCGGCGATTTCACGCACTACAACGGGGTGAACCGCGGTCGGCTGGCGCGGATTCAGCCCGATGGCTCGGTAGATCCGAGCATCAATTTCGGCTCGGGAGCGGATGCCTACGTGGCTGCACTCGCGGTGCAGCCGGACGAAAAAATTGTTTTGAGCGGTGGCTTCACGACTTTCGACGGAGTGCGTGCCACCTACTTGACGCGGCTGGTGGGCGGCGAGAACCCGGGCGCGGGTCGGTTTGAATTTGCAGCACCGGTCCTTACGGCCACCGAGGGCGGTTCGGCGGTGGAGATCACGGTGAAGCGGCAGGGCGGTTTGGCTGGGGCTGTGTCCGTGGGCTTCAACACGGTGGATGGCACGGCGTTGGCCGGCACGCATTACACGGGCGTCACTGGCACCTTGGCCTTTCCGGAGGGTGAGGTGTTTCAAACGTTTTTGGTGCCGCTGCTGAACAATGCGGTGCTGGACCCTGACCGCACCGTCAGCCTCCAGTTGAACACGCCAACGGGTGGAGCGGCCTTGGGGGGGGTGACCAACGCCCAGTTGGTAATCCGGGACGATGACTGCACGGTGGGATTTGCGACGGCGACGTTCAGCGTCAACGAGAATGTCGTGGGCGGGCAGGCGACTCTCAGCGTGGTGCGCGCGGGGGCGACCAACACGGCGGTGACGGTGAGCTTCACGACGACGACGAACGGGACGGCCACGGCGGGCGCGGATTTCACGGCGGCTAGCACACTTTTGACCTTCGCTCCCGGTGAACTGACGAAGACGATCACGGTGCAAATCTTGAACGACTTGCTCCCGGAAGCGGCGGAGACTGTGGGGCTGGCGCTTACGAATCTTCAGTTCGCTAGTTTGACTACGGCAACGATGGTCCCAGGGATTATGACGGCCGGGCTGACGATTGTGGATGATGAACTCGCGCCGGGCTTGCTGAACTTCGCGGCGCCAACCTTCACCGTCTCCGAGGCGGCGGGCACGGTGGATGCGACGATCACGGTGACGCGGACGAATGGCACGACGGGCGTGATCACGGTGGGCTTTGCCACCAGCGATGGCTCGGCGCGGGCGGGCGCGGACTACTTGGCCACCAGCGGCACGCTGTCCTTCGCGGATGGGGAGGCGACCAAGAGTTTCACGGTCTCGATTCTGGCGGACTTGGTTTCCGAGAGCAGCGAGACCGTGGATTTGACGTTGGCGAATCCGACCGGCGGCGCGGGGCTTGGTTTGCAGAGCTCCGCCACCTTGCTGATCCAGAACAATGACGTGCTCATCTTCGGTAATCTCGTGTTCAGTAGCCCCACCTACACCGTCAGTGAGAGCGACGGCGCGGCGGTCTTGACGGTGAACCGTGTCGGCGGCACGCAGGCGAATGTGTCGGTCGCCTACGCCACGACGACGGCGGGGACGGCGACGGCGGGCTTCCATTACACGCCCGCGAGTGGGGTGCTGAACTGGGCGGCGGTAGACAACTCGGCGCGGTTTGTGGTCATCCCGATTTTCAACAATAGCTTGGTGGACGGGAGCCGGACGGTGGTGGTGGCGCTCTCCAACCCGACCGGCGGCGCAGGCCTGGACATCGCCACGACGGCGACGCTGACGATCACGGATGACGACAGCGGGCCGGGAGTCATCGGCTTTGCCAGCGGTCTCTTTGACGTGCTGGAGCACACGACCAACGCGCTGGTGACGGTGACGCGGACGAACGGGTTCACGGGGACGGTCACGGCGCAGTTCGCCACGTTCACGAACACGAGCGACCGGGCGGTGGCTTACCCTGGCAGTGGTCCGTTGCTGCCGGAGCACGATTACTCGAACACGGTGGTGACGGTGACGTTTGCCGATGGGGTGACGAGCCAGACGGTCCGCGTGCCGGTGCTGGACAACGTTCAACAGGACGGCGACCGGACGTTGAGCGTCCGGCTGTCGGGGGTGACCGGCGGGGCGACCTTGGGCGCGGCCACGGCGGTGGTGCGCATCCGGGACAACGAGCCGTCCGCTGGTGCGGTGGACAACGGGTTGTTCTCCGGCAGTGGCGCGAATGGCACGGTCTATTCCATCGGGCAGACGACGAACGGCTTGGTGGTGCTGGGCGGCGACTTCACGACCTTCGCCGGGGTGGCCCGCGGCGGGGTGGCGCGGCTTAACTTGGATGGCACGTTGGACTCCGCGTTTGACGCTCGGGCGATTGTCGAAGGGGCGGGCAACCCGGGGCGGGTGCGGGCCGTCGGCGTGTATGGCAGCGGGGCCGGTGCGGGGCGGGTGGTGATCGGCGGCTTGTTCTCCTCCATCAACGGCATCGCACGGACGAACCTGGCGCGCTTGAACCCCGATGGCTCGGTGGATTTCTCCTTCAATCCCGGCGCGGGGGTCAACAGCTTGGTCAACGCTGTGGCGCTCCAGAACGATGGTCGCGTGGTGATCGGCGGGGCGTTCACCACGGTGAATCGGACCAACCGGAACTTCGTGGCGCGTTTGAATTTCGACGGCTCCCTCGATGCCTCGTTTGGTGCGGGGGAGGGGCCCAATGGTTTGGTGCGCGCGGTGGCTGTGCAGACGGACGGCAAGGTGATCATCGCCGGCGACTTTGAAACGGTAGACGGGGTGACGAACCGACGCCTCGCGCGGTTGGACTTGAACGGTGCATTGGACCCGACTTTCGCGCCGGGCACGACCATTACGAACGGCACGATCTTCAGCCTCGCGGTGCAGGTGAACGGGCAGATTCTGGCGGGCGGCGCGTTCACGGCTACCAATGGCGTGGTGCGCACGAACTTGGTGCGATTCAACGCGAACGGCTCGGTGGATTCGGGGTTCAATCCCGGGGCGGGGCCGGATGATTTTGTGGCGGCGGTCACGGTCCAGCCGGACGGGCGGATCCTGGTCGGCGGGGCGTTCGTCAACTTCTCTGGCTACAGCCGCAGCCGGTTGGTCCGGTTGGAAGGCAACGGGGCAGTGGACCCGACGATGAATCTGGGCACCGGTGCGGACAGCCTCGTCACGGCGTTGGCGGTGCAGGGGAATGGTCGGGTGCTGGTGGGCGGCGCGTTCACGAGTTTCAATGGGGTGCCACAGAACCGCTTCACCCGTCTGCACGGTGGGCGGAACTTCGGCGAGGGAGCGTTCAAGTTTGCCGTGCCGGTGTTCACCGTGAGCGAGGCGACGACGAATGCGGTGCTCACGGTCTTGCGCACGGGCGGCACGAGCAACGGGGTGGCGGTGGATTACGCCGTGGTTGCTGGCGGAACGGCGCTGGCTGGGGTGGATTACTTGCCAGTGGGTGGCACGCTGTTCTTTGGCGAAGGCGAGACGTTGCGCACGTTCGTGGTGCCGGTGGTGGATGACACCGCCGTCCGCCCAGACCGGACCGTGCAGCTGGCGCTGACGAACCCCACGGGACGGGCGTCGCTGGACCTGCCGGCGACGGCGCTGCTGCGGATCACGGAGAATGACTCGCAGATCGCATTCGCGGCGGCGACGTTCAGCGTGAACGAAGCTGCGGGCAACGCGGTCGTGACGGTGGTCCGCTCGGCGGGCACGAACGAGCCGGTGTCGGTGGAATATTTCACCACGGCACTCACGGCTACGGCGGGCGTGGACTACACGGATGTCGTCGGCGTCTTGCAGTTCGCCGCGGGGGTGACGAATCAGACGTTCAGTTTGCCGTTGGTGGATGATGCGTTCGTGGAGGGCGGGGAGAGCGTGGCGTTGTTCCTGACTAACGCAGGGCCGGTGGGGATCGCCTCCCTCGGCACCCTGTCCAACGCGACGTTGATCATCGTGGATAATGACTTCGGCGTGGGTGTTCTGGGCTTCTCCGCGACCAACTATAGCGCCTTTGAAAACGGTGGCTCCGCGACGATCACGGTGGTGCGCACGAACGGCAGTTCTGGCGCGGTGACGGTCAGCTTCGCCACCGTGGACGGTGGTGGCACCGCCACAGCCGGGGTGGATTACCTCAGCACCAACGGACTCCTCACGCTGGCTGACGGGGAGACGAGCAAGACGTTCATCGTAGGGCTGCTGAACGATACGGTGGTGGAGACGAACGAGACTGTGGCGTTGGTGCTCTTCAACCCGACCGGTGGGGTTGGCTTGGGCTTGACCAACACGCTGTTGACGATCGTGGATGACGATGCTTTTGGCACGTTCCAGTTCAGCACCAACAGTTACAGCGTGGTGGAGTCCGAGGGCACCGTCGCCGTCACCGTGACCCGCACCGGCGGCATCATCGGCGCGGTGACGGTGGACTTCGTCATGACCGATGGCTCGGCGGTGGGCGTGTTGGATTATATTCCGGCCTCCCAAGTGTTGAGCTTCGCGCCCGGCCAGGCGACGACCAACATCAATGTGGTGATCGTCAACGACGCGGTAGTTGAGCCGGTAGAGACGATCAGCTTGGCGCTCACGAATCCCACGGGAGGGGCGCTCTTGGGCCTGTTCACCAACGCCACCATCACCATTACGGACGACGACATGCAGTTCAGCTACGCGGCGACGAATTTCTCGGTGCAGGAGAATGGCACGAATGTGTTTATCAACGTCGTGCGCTTCGGCGTCACCAATCTCACCGGCCGGGTGGACTACGCCACCGCTGACGGGACAGCGCTGACGGGCACGGACTACGTGGGCGTCACGAATACGCTCGTGTTCCTGCCGGGGGTGATCAGCACCAATTTCGCGGTGGCCATCGTGGACAATCAGATCATCCAGTTGAACCGCCTGCTGAACCTGAGCCTGACCAATGCCACGGCCACCGACACCAACGGGATCACCGCGACGAACAATGCCAGCGTGGCCACGAACGCGATCGCCACCATCACCATCGTGGACGATGACAGCGTGTTCAATTTCAGCGCCGTGGATTACAACGTGAATGAGGCGGCGGGCTTCGCCAACGTGACCGTTCTGCGCTCCGGGCAGAACCCGGGACCGGTATCCGTCAGCGCCGCCACGGAAGGCCGCGCGGTGCCGAACCCGGCGACGGCTGGCATTGATTACGTGGCGGCCAGTCAGACGCTCGTGTTCAACCCCGGGCAGTCCAACGCCATTTTCTCCATCCAAATCGTCGCCGACACGCTGCCAGAGGGCAACGAAGCGTTTGGGGTCTTCCTGACTAATCCGCTGCCGGCGGGTGGTGCCCAGTTGGGCGCGACCAACCGGGCAACCGTTTCGATCTTGGATGACGACATTGGCATCGGCTTCAGCGCCGCCACCTACACGGTGAGTGAGACGGCCGGGGTCGCGACCATCTCCGTGCTCCGCGCTGGGGTGACCAATCTCCCCGTCTCCGTCACTTTCTTTACGACGAACGGCACGGCGATTGCCGGGTTGGACTATGTGGCGACCAATGGCGTCTTCACCTTCGCGGCGGGGGTGATCTCCCGCAGCTTCACGGTCTCGATCATCAACGACAGCGTTTCCGAGTCGCCCGAGACGGTGAGCTTGGTGCTGACCAACCCGACTGGCGGCGCGTTCCTCACGATCAGCAACGCCGTCCTGACCATCGTGGACAATGTCGGCACCATCGGCTTTACCACCGCGAACTTTGTGGTGGGGGAGAGCATTCCCAGTGGCGTTGCCACCGTCGCCCGCACGGGCGGAAGTTCGGGAGCGGTCACGGTGCAATACCTCACGGTGGCCGGCACGGCTACTGCCGGGCTGGATTACGCCGAGGTCGGCGGCACGCTCGTCTGGACGGATGGGGAGAGTGGCACCAAGTCGTTCCTCGTCCCGATCTTCGACGACTCGCTCATTGAAGCCACCGAGGCCGTGGGGCTGCGGTTGCTCAACGCCACCGGCGGCGCGACCTTCGGCCGGTCCAACGCCACCTTGAGCATCGTGGATAACGATGGGGCGGGCGGAGTGGACTTTGCCTTCGACTCCGGCGTTGGCTTTGACAACTCGGTCTATGCGGCCGCCCAACAGGCGAATGGGCAACTACTGGCGGCGGGGCGCTTCCTCTCCTTCAACGGCACCAACCGCAGCCGGGTGGCGCGGCTGAATCTAGATGGCTCGCTGGACACGACCTACAACGCCGGCCTCGGCCCTGACAACGCGGTCAACGCCGTCGCGTTGCAGAGCGATGGGCGATTAATCATTGTCGGCGACTTTACCTCCGTGGGCGGCACGCTGCGCAGCCGGGTGGCGCGGTTGCAGGCGGATGGCTCGCTGGACACGACTTTCTCCGTGGGCAGCGGGGCGAACAACTCGGTCAACGCGACGGCGTTGCAGGCGGACGGCAAGGTGATCATTGGTGGCAGCTTCACGAGTTACGGCGGGACGGCCCGCACGCGCCTCGCCCGGCTGAACAGTAGTGGCTCGCTCGACACCTCGTTCGACCCTGGCGCGGGCGCGAACGGCTTCGTCAACACGATTGCACTCTATCCTGCCAGCAGCACGAATAGTGGCAAACTGCTTGTCGGCGGCTCTTTCACCACGTTCCGTGGCACCCCGGCCAACCGCATCGTGCGCCTCAACGCGGACGGGACGGTGGACTCCACGTTCAACCCCGGCACGGGCGCCAACAGCACCGTGGCTTCGATTGCGATTCAGTCGGACGGCCCAATCGTCATCGCCGGCTTGTTCTCGGCGGTCAATGGCACCACGCGTTCGCGCATGGCGCGGTTGAACCACGATGGCACGCTCGACGCGGTCTTTGCGCCGGTGATGAACGACACGGTCCTGAGCGTGGCGGTGCAGCCGGACGGACGGGTCGTCGCGGGCGGAGCCTTCACGGTCGTTGGCGGTGACACGGGTGTGCCGCCGTCGCCCGGTATTTTTGTGTCCTCCCGTGCGCGCACCGCGAATGTCGTCACGCTCACCACCTCGGCGGGCCACAATTTGGCCATTGGCTCGCAGGTTCGGATTTCAAATGTCAGCACGGTGGGCGCCCCGGGCTTCGATGGCACCTTCACGGTCACGGCGGTGCCTTCGGCCACGAGCTTCAGCTACGGTTCGGTCGGGGCTGATCAATCTGCTGCTGCGGTCACGGGCTCGTTCGTGGCGGTGGGGGTGCCGCTCGGGCGCGTCGCCCGCTTCCTCGCGGACGGGAGACTGGACGACACGTTCAACGCTGGCACCGGCGCGGACAACCTCATCTACACTGTGCTGCTGCAGGCGGACCGGAAGATTGTGCTGACGGGCGATTTCACCAGCGTCAACAGCGCGGTGCGCGGGCGGATCGCCCGGCTTAACGGCGGGATCACTACGCCTCCCGCCGACACGGCGGGCTTCTCCGCTGGCCAGTTCTACTCCTACCTCACGGTTGCGCCGAATCGGACCTACCGGATTGATTACACGACCGACTTCCGCACCTGGACGGAGTTGGGCACGGTCACCAGCGGTCAGGGGCTCATCGCCTTCATTGACCCCGCATCCGTGAATAGCCCGGGCCGTTACTACCGCGTGGTCCAACTGCCGTAGTGGGGCATGGATGGTTCTGGCGCTTTTCTGTAACCCGTGCGCCCCACGGCGACGTGGAGGCAAAGGCGGCAGGGCAGGGAGTCCCGGCTAATGGAGTCCCCCCCCCTCCGTTACGATACCTTCATTCGCCACGGCTGGGGAAGTCGCCTTGCCGACGGCCGCACTGGGAGAGTTGGCGCTTTCAATTCAGATGGGACGCACTACCGTCGCCGCCGTTGCGACTGGACGTTGCCAGTCGTGTGTCTCCCCACCACGCCCGATATGCGCCGCACTAAGATCATTGCCACACTTGGTCCTGCCACGAGTTCACCGGAAGTTCTAGGCCAGCTCATGGACGCCGGCATGAACATCGCCCGGCTCAACATGTCGCACGCCCCGCACGACTGGGTGCGCGCGACCGTGAAGCACCTGCGCGTTGCCGCCGAGGCCCGGAAGCGGTCCATCGGCATTCTTATGGACACCCAGGGCCCCGCCATCCGCACCGGCGATCTCAAGGTGCCGCTCGACCTCAAACCAGGGCAGAAGTTCACCCTCACCGTGCGCGGCGAGCAGAGTGAGGAGGAGCATTCCGTGGATGTGAACTACGAGCACTTCGTCAGCGATATCAGCGTCGGTGACGTGGTGCTGCTCGATAACGGCGAGATTCAAATGAAGGTGCTTGCCAAGCACAGTAACAAGGTCGAGTGCGAAGTCCTCACGCCCGGCAAACTTGGCAGCCGTCGCCACATCAACCTCCCCGGCGTCAAGGTCAGCCTCCCCGCGCTCACCGCGAAGGACATTGCCGATGTCGCGCTCGGCCTCGAAGTTGGCGTGGACTACCTCGCGCTCTCCTTCGTGCGCGAGGCGAAGGACCTCCGCCAGCTTCGTGCGCTCACCGAGGGTTCCAAGCATCGGCCGCAAATCATCGCCAAGATCGAAGACCAGCAGGCGGTGAAAAACCTCGAGGAAATTGTCACCGAAGCCGACGCCGTCATGGTGGCGCGCGGCGACCTCGGCATCGAGTGCCCTTACGAGGAGTTGCCCATCATCCAGCGCAAGGCCGTCAAACTCTGCCTCCGCGTCGGCAAGCCCGTCATCGTCGCCACGCACATGCTCGAGAGCATGATCGAGAACCCCATGCCCACGCGTGCCGAGATCACCGACGTGGCTAACGCTGTGTTCGAGCAGGCCGACGCCATCATGCTCTCCGGCGAGACCACGGTCGGCAAATACCCGGTGAAGTGCATCGAGGTCTTCGACCGCATCGCCCGCCGTATCGAACGCAGCGGCAACGCCGGTTATCACGAGCGCGCCGAGCTGACCAGCCCGCGCCAGAAGCTCATCAAGAGCGCCGTCGTCATGGCCGACCAGCTTCGTGCCGAGGCCATCATCGTCTTCACCCGACGCGGCAGCATGGCCCGCTGGACCTCCTGGCTGCGCCCGCGCTACTCGCCCATTTACGCTGTGTGCGAGCACTGGCCGCTGGCCGACTCGCTCGCGCTGAACTGGGGGATCACCCCCATCGTCTTCCCCTTCGACAACACCGACCCGCAGAAGAACATCGACCTCGCGCTGGTCCGGATGAAGGAATCGGGCATCATCCATCGCGGCCACACCGTCGTCATCATCAGCGCCATGTCCAGCGGCACGCAGATCGTGGACGCGGTGCAGATGCGGGTCTTGGAGTAAGACAATTGCGAATGGAGATTGGCGAGTGGCGAATCCGCCGCCTCGCGCGCCTTCGCCAGATTCTCCATTCGAAATCCACCGCTCGCCATTCCGATGTCTTGGAAACGTAAACTCACCGGCAGCACGCTTGCCTTCATCGGCTTCATGCTCTCGCCGTTGTCATGGTGGAACGACCTCTTTGTGAACATCCCACTCGCGCTGGCCTTCGCATGGCTCGTGAGTCTGTTCTGGCCGGCGGTCTTCACCGCGAGCTTCGTGCTGGGCTACTGGCTGACCAACGTCCTCGGCCTCGTGCTGATGCAGAAAGGCGCGCAGCAAGCGCTCTCCGACACGCCCAAGCCCTACATCCGCCGACAACTCCTCGCGGACCTCGGCATCTCGCTCGCCTACACCCTCCTCATCGTGGCACTCATCGAGTATGGCGTGCTCAAGCCGCTGCCGGACTACCTGCCCTCGGCGCGGTAGTGGCACAGTCGCTATTTGCGCCCTTCGCGGACTCCGCGTGAGGCAACTCCAGCATTGGCGCGAACGACCGAGTGGTTGAATTCGCCCCGCCTCGCCTTACCCTCCGGTCCATGAATTCTACCCGCTGCCTGCTACCGCTGTTTCTGTCCCTCCTCACCGTCGGCACTCTTTCCGCGCAGAGCGACTGGGATGAGCCGTATCCGCCTCACCGCATCGCGGACCGACTCTATTACGTCGGCTCCAAGGGCCTCGCCTCCTACCTCATCACCAGCAGCCAGGGCCACATCCTGATCAACTCCAGCTTCGACCGCACGGTTCCCATCATTCGGAGCAACGTGGAAAAGCTCGGGTTCAAATTCACCGACATCAAAGTTCTCCTCGCCAGCCACGCCCACTCGGACCACGTCGCTGGCCACGCGCTCATCAAGGAACTCACCGGGGCGCGCGTCGAGGCAATGACCGGGGATGCCCCGGTGATCGCCAACGGGGGCAAGGGGCAATACCTCTATCAAGAAGGCTGGAAGCCGTGCGTCGTGGACCGCGTGCTGAAGGACGGCGACACCGTGATCGTGGGCGAGAACACACTGACGGCCCGCCACACCCCCGGGCACACGCGCGGTTGCACGACGTGGACAATGTCAGCGACGGACGCCGGCAAGTCCTACCTCGTCGTCGTCATCGGCAGCCCCAATGTGAACGCTGGCTATCAGCTCATCACCAACCGCGATTACCCGGAAATCCTCGCTGACTTCGCCAAGACCTTCCGCCTGCTCAAGTCCTTGCCCTGCGACATTTTCCTGGGCGCACACGGCAACTACTACGGCATGGAGGCAAAGGTCGCTCGGTTGGAAAAGGACCCTAAAACCAATCCCTTCGTGGACCCTGTCGGCTACCGCGCCTACGTCGAAAACCGGCACCAAGCCTACGAGGAAACTTCGCGGAAGCAGCAGAAGTAAGTCGGCACGTTCGTAGTCAGCGCTCCAAGGGAACGCTGATTTAACCACCGAGACACAGAGTTCACCGAGAAAAGCCGGTGAAATCCCCGCTCTGTGTCCTCTGCGCCTCGGTGGCTAAATGCTCTGTTCAGCATCACCCTAGGTTTGCCCACCGTTCTTCCGGTGGCGCGTGGGCTAGAAGTCTCCCCCACCCGAGTCGCCGCCCCCCGAATCACCGCTACCGGAGTTGTTACTGAAATCACTGCCCGAACTGGAGTAGTCGCTATCCCGACCGGAGAATCCGCCTTCGCTGCTGCTGGGGTTCGACTCGGAACCCCAGGCGGAACCGTGGTTGCCTGAGAACTGATCGTAGAGCCACATGCCCGCCGCCGCGCCGAACATCCCGCCAAGCAGGGAACTGAAGAACCCGCCGCCGCTGGAGGCCGGCCCGGCCCCCGCCCCCACCGAGTTGCCGCCCCCACCAGACAGGGAACGGATCACCCCGACCACCAGCCAAATGACCGCGAGACCGAGCATCACCGCGAGGGCGGTGCCCAACCAACCCGAACTCTCACTCTGCTTTCCTGCCGCCGACGGGGAAACGACGGCGGTGGAGTTGGGCCGGCTGCGGGCGGCGGCATGGCTGGCCATCGTGGCGGCGACGAAGTTCACGCCGTCCAACAAAGCCGCGTCGGGCTTCTGATTGCGCAAATGGCCCAGCATCAGGCTGGCGAGCGCGTCGCGATCCTTGAGGGTGAAGGCGTTGTTCTGAGTTTCGTTGCCCACCACGATCTGGAGATGGGCCGGCTCCTTGGTCAGCAGAATGTAAATGCCGTTGACCCGGAGTTGCTTGGCTTGCTGCACGGTCCACTGCTCGAACAACCGGTTCACCGCCGGCTTGTCCTGGAGGTTTACCCCCTGCCGGACCGCTTCTGGGATCTCCCGGAACGTTTCGACCACGAGGTCCTTGCGGAAGCGCCGCCCGATCTCCGTGATTTGGCGACTTGCCTCGGCCTTGGCGGGCTCGGAGAAGAACACCGCCGAGTCCCGCAGCGCCCCGCTTTGTGCGTGCGCGACAAACGCGCCGACGAGCCAAGCCGTCAAGACGCCGAGCCGGGCGAATTGTAGTGGGTAGTGAGTCATAGGTTGCTCCGGGTTGCTGGTTGCGTTGAGTGATGCAGCGGGCGGAACCACCCTCCGGCTGGCCTGGCGCGCTCGGCTCCAGACCCTCGCAACGGAGAACTTTGGTTCCGCGTTGATTCCTGTGCGCCACCCTGCGCGCGGGGTTGCGACTCGTCAAGTTCCCGCCGCCTCACCCGACTGCGCTTGCCACCGCGCGAATAGCGTTTGCCCCACTACCGTCAGGCCCCGCCACTAACGCCATGAACTCATCCACCGAATTGCCCCGCCGTCAGATGCTCCAGACCACCACCGCCGCACTGGCCGGAGTCGCCCTAGCCGCCGCCAGTTCGGCGACCGCTGCCGAGGCCAGCGCTCCGAAGCAGCTGCGCATCGGCGTCATCTCGGCCACCAATCGCGGCAAGCCGCAGCCGCGCAACGGCCACACCTGGCACTTCGCCCAATACCTGCACCCGACCATTGACCTGGACGCGTTCTGCAAGTTCGTGGACCCCGGCTCGGCGGAGTTCTTCCGCAAGTATGTCCGCAATCCGCGTTTCACCTTCGATCAACTGCCCTTTCCCGACACCAAGATCACGCACTACTACGATGCCGACCCCAAGGGCGCGGCGGACTTCGCCAAGGCCTTCCCCGGCGTGCAGGTCGCGCCGTCCATCGCGGAGATGGTGGATCAGGTGGACGCCATTTGGCTGGGCGATGCGTCGGGCTGGGGTGATGACCACTTCGACCTGATCGCGCCCGGTTTGCGCAAGGGCTTGCCAACTTTCTGCGATAAACCTATCGGCGAGACGCCGGCGGGGACGCGGAAGATTCTGGAGTTCGCCCGCCAGCACAAAGCCCCGATCATGTCCTCCAGCATCTTCCGGCACGAGTGGGGCACGGAAGCGGCGTTGCGGATGCGGGACTCGGGCGAGCTCGGGACCATCGAGTATATGGTCGCCAGCCTCCAGAGCGGCTACTCGGACAACGCCTGGATGGTCTATGGTCAGCACCCGGCGTGGATGGTGGTGACGCTGATGGGCGCGGGCGTCGAGGCCGTGAGCCTCTACGCGCGCGGCAACGCCGGCCATGCCCGCGTCACCTTTGCCGACCGCATGCCCGCCGACATCTGGTATGGCCGACCGAACACGCCCTTCATCTACAACCACACCGAGGTGCATTTCCAGAAGCGTAAGTTCGAATACTCCCCCGCCATCGAGGGGGACTTCTGGTATGGCCATCACTACGAAATGTTCCGCATGGCCGCGACGTTCCGCGAGATGGTGAAGACCCGTAAGGAACCGATTCCGCACCAGGAGATTCTCGAAGTCACCGCGATGATCCACGCTGGGGCCAAGTCGCGCGGGGAACAAAGCCGGCTCGTAAAACTGGCCGAGGTGATGTGAGCTTGCCGCTGGCTTGACCGTCGGCCACCGCCGCGACCCAATTCCATGAAACGCATTCTCTTCCTCCTGACCGCGCTCGTTGTTGCCTTCGGCCCGACCCCACTTCCCGCCGCCGCCGCGCCGCCGGCCCGGAGCTGTTTCCTGATCGGCAACTCGCTGACGTGGGACACGCTGCCGGAGCGGCTGGATGGCGATGTGCAGTGGCATGTGGATTGTGGCACGCCCCTGCCCGTCATTCACCAGCGCCCGGACAAGCCGTGTGTGACGAACTCCACGTTGTGGCCCAAGGCGCTCAAGGCGAAGCAGTATGACCTGCTTTCCATCCAGCCCCACTACGGTGATTTCGCCGAGAACGTGGCGGTGATTTCCCAATGGATCGCGACGCAGCCCAAGGCCGTGATCATCATCCACACGGGGTGGGCGAAACACGCAGAGCGCGTGGAGGAATACGCGCTCACGGAGATGTCTGGCCCCTTGAAGCACAGTCCGGCGCACCTCCAGGCGCTGCTCGCGGAGTTGCGGCGGCGACATCCTGGGCGAGAGATCCGCCAGACACACGCGCAGGAACTGCTGGAGCACATCGCGCGGGACATTGCGGCGAAGCGAGCTCCCTTCGGCAACCTCCAGGAACTCTACCGCGATGAAATCCACCTCCAAGTCGGGCCGGGCCGTTACCTGATGCACAACGCCATGCGGCGGGCGCTGGGTCAACCGCCGTCGGCCAAGGGTTTCGAGAAGCTGGACGCCGAGCTGAAACGCTATCTGGATCAAGTGCTGGCCACCCTCCGATAAGCGGGTAGCCGAAGCAGGTTCATGGGAGTGTGCCACGACCACTCAACTGGCGCGCCCGCTCCCTCGGCGCCGGTTCTTTTGCTTTGCCACGGGCTGGCCGGCTGGCAGCTTCGCCGAATGAATTATCTGGCCCTGTTTGCTGCTTGTGCCTTGTTCGGCGGAGTCGTCCGCGAGGCTGCTGGCCAAGACTACGAACCGCGCGTCTTCACGAATGCCGTTGGTGCCACGTTGCCTTACCGCTGGCTTTCGCCGGCTAGTGCGGAAGCCGGGCGGAAGTATCCGCTGGTGCTCTTCCTGCACGGGGCAGGGGAGCGCGGGAATAACAACTCCGCCCAGCTCATCCACGGGACCAAGCTCTACTTGGAGCCGGCGAACCGCGCCAAGTTTCCCTGCTTTGTCGTCGCGCCGCAGTGCCCGGCGAACCAGCAGTGGGTGGACATGCCCTGGGGCGGTGACAAGGGCACGCAGCCAGCCAAGCCCAGCGCGCCGATGCAGCTCGTGTTGGAGTTGCTCGACACGTTGCCGAAAGGGCTGCCGGTGGACACGGACCGCATCTACGTCACGGGGTTGAGCATGGGCGGGTATGGCACTTGGGATTTGGTCACGCGGTTCCCGGACCGGTTCGCTGCGGGCGCGCCGGTGTGCGGCGGCGGGGACGAGACCGTCGCCGCGCGCGCGGCCAAGGTGCCACTCTGGGCGTTCCACTCCGATGACGATGGCGTGGTGAAAGTCAGCCGCACGCGCACCATGCTGGCGGGGATGCGCGCGGCGGGTGGGCAGCCCAAGTATTTTGAGTATTTCGGCCTCGGCCACGGGTCGTGGGCCAAGGCTTACAGCGAGCCGGAATTGCTGCCGTGGATGTTCGCCCAGCGGCGCGGGCAGCCGGACACCTTCCAGTTGCAGACCAAGCCGCCGGAGCTGCCCGCCGTCGCGAAGCTCCCGGAGACGGATGCCGGCCTGCCCGGAGCCGGCCCGCTGCGGCGCTACGATTGGTTCCGCAATCTGTGGCGGCAGAAGCGCCTAGCGTGGGCGGGTCGCGTGCAGCAGGACAAAGGGGCGGTGGTTTTCCTCGGCGACTCCATCACGCAAGGCTGGGGCGACAACTTGGGCAACAGCTTCCCCGGGCTGAAGGTCGCCAACCGCGGCATCAGCGGCGACACCACGCGCGGGATGCTTTACCGCTTGAAGGAAGACGTGCTGGACCTGTCGCCCAAGGCCGTGGTGCTGCTGGCCGGGACCAACGACATCGAGGAGAAGGCCACGCCGGAGGTCATCGCTGGGAACGTGAAGTTGCTGCTCGCCGCCCTCCAGGCACACAACCCCACCATGCCCGTCGTCCTGTGCCAGGTCATGCCCAGCCACGCGAGCAAGAGCCGATCGAAGGAAACCATCACGCGGCTCAACGAATTGCTGGCGGCGTTGGCGAAGGGCAATCCGCAGGTCACGTTGGTGGACACTTGGACGCCGTTCGCTGATGCCTCGGGCGACGCGAAGAAAGAGGAGTTCCCCGACCTGCTCCACCCCAACGCCGCTGGCTACAAGAAGTGGGCCGAGGCGCTGAAGCCGGTGCTGTCCCAGCTCAAGTTGACCGCTCCGTGAGCGCGGCAGAGTTGGCTGGCTGGGGTATGGGGAGGCCGACGGCGGGGTGCGGACACCCCGCCCAGCCACTGGTCCAGGCGTAGGGCTGGGGTGAGGGAGAAAGGCCACGAACGCCCAACCGGGTTGCAAGAAACTGAGCTGCGCCCTTGTCCGTCCCAAATCTTTGGGGGGTCTCATTTGGTGATTCCTGGCGAGGGGGCGGTGCTTTTACGGGGAATCCAGCGGTTGTTACCTACCCGGAGGCGGTTGCGCACCTACCCGGAGACCGGCACGCACCTACCCGGAGGCGGTCGCGCATCTAGCCGGAAGGCGATGCGCAGTAGGCCAGCCACCGCTTGCGCTAAGGCTGAACGTGGCCTGCCGTAACCGGAAGCTCGGCTGGCATCACCTGGAGCCAGGCGCGCGGGGCCGGAAAGCTGGCCGCACCTACCCGGAAGGCGATGCCCAGTAGGCCCGACACCGCTTGCACCAAGGCTGAACGTGACCCGCCGTAACCGGAAGCTTGGCTGGCATTACCTGGAGCCAGACGCGCGGGGCCGGAAGCGGACGCGCCGCTACCCGGAACCTCGCGCGCACGAAGCGGGAGCTTGCGCGGGCAGCCGGGAGACCGGGGCGCAGTCAGCCGGAGTGGCGCTGGCACAAGGGGGAGGGCGTCACGCGGTCGGGCGACCGCTCGGGCCGAACGCCCGGCGGGGGCCGAGGATTGACCCGTTCACCCCCTGACCTAAGCTCGCCGCCATGCGCGCCTACCCAATCCCGTTCTGGCTGTTCCGTGCTGCGGTCCAACTCCTCCCGGTCCTCGGGTCAATCTTGTTCAGCTCAGTCTCCACCACCCCGGCCGCCGCGCCGCTGGGCTCCACGCGGTTCGCGCCGTCAGCGGAACGGCCCATCGGCTGGCGCGGCGACGGTTCCGGTCGCTATCCCGGGGCCACGCCGCCGATGGCCTGGGAGCGCACGACGAACGCCACCGGTTACGCGACCAAGGGCATCGTCTGGATGGCTCCGCTACCGAACTTGAGCGCCGCCACGCCCATCATCGTCGGCGACAAAATCTTTCTCGCCTCGGAAGTCTCCGACCTGCTCTGTCTCGACAAGCAGACGGGACGGCTGCTGTGGATTCGCTCCAATCCCGAGTTCGAGGGACTGAGCGCGGCAGACCGCCAGACGAACGCGGCCTACGCCGACAAGTTGCTGCCGCTGGCCACCGAGTTGGCGAAGGCGAATACCGACGCGGTCGAGGCGCTCAACGCCCGCTTGGCCACCGCTGCCACCGTCACGCCGCGCACGCTGGAGCCGGCGCTCAAGCGCAAGCGGGAGTTGGAAAAGCAAATCAGCGACCAGCAGCTCGCCATTGATAAGAAAGCGTTCGCGCGCTACTGGGGCCAGGCGGTCTTTGGCTTCAGCGGGCAGACGCCGACCAGCGATGGCGAACACGTCTGCGTCTTCTTCACCACGGGCGTCGCCGCGTGCTACGACCTCGAGGGTAATCGGAAATGGATTACGCGCGGCGGCGGCGGCGGCAGTGAGCACGGGAACTTCGCCAGCCCGTTGCTGTGCGGCCATCGGCTCGTGGTCTGGGCCAACGAGCTGCGCGCTTACGAGGTGGCTTCCGGCAAGCTCGCGTGGACGAATGCCGCGAAGGCGTTCAACACCTACGGCTCGCTCTTCCGCGTCGAGTCGGGCGGCGAACTGGTCGCGGCCTTCCAGTGGGGCTTCTTTACGCGCGTCCGCGATGGCCAGCCCGTCTGGGACAAGGGCGGGTTCGGCGATTCCGTCGCGACGCCAATTGTCGAGGGCGACACCATCTTCGCGCGCGGTGGCTACCCGAAGTTCAATGACAAGACCTCGGGATTGAAAGCGTTCAAAATCCCCGCGAGCACCGACAGCGGCAAACTCACCGTCGCCTACGAACTCAAAGAGCAGTGGGCCGACGACGAACTTCCCGTGGACAAGCAGAAGAACCCTTTTGACCGCGGCTACGTGGCCTCGCCGCTCTACGTCGCTGGCCTCATCTACCAGCTCACGCAGGGCGGCGGCCTGGTCGTCCACGACGCGGCGACCGGGGCCGTGGTGTATCGCAAGGTGCTCCCGCTCCAGCCGCGCACCCAGTATTGGAATTGGGCGGGTTGCTCCGCCAGCCCCACGCTCGCGGGCAACTACCTCTACGTGATGGACAATCAGGGCACCACGCTCGTCCTCCAGCCCGGCCGCGAATACCGCGAGGTCGCGCGGAACTTCCTCGCGGAGTCCCGCGATAGCAAGGAGCAGGCGCAACTGCTCGCCACGCCGATCTTCGAGGGCGCGCGGATGTATTACCGCACGCCCGGCCACCTCTGCTGCATCGGGGAAAAGTGATGCGAGCGCTCACGTTCCTTCTGGTGCTCGCCGCTGCGTTGGGCGACGCGTGGGCGGCCGAGCGCGCGGCGCTGGGAGCACTGGAGTTCCGCCCCACGCTGACGAGTCCCTTCGGCTGGCGCGGGGATGGCAGCGGCAGGTTTCCCGGAGCTACCCCGCCCACCGAATGGTCGGCGACGAAGAACGTGCGCTGGAGCGCGGTCGTTGGCCGGAGCTATTCATCGCCCGTCCTCACGGACCAGTTCGCGTTCGTGACGGCGGAACCGAATCTCGTGGTCTGCGTCAATCGCGCCGATGGCAAGGTGCGTTGGAAGTTCGCCATGACGTCGGCCCGGCTCGCCGATCCCAAGAGCCGCCAGCTCGCCGCCGACTATCAATCGCCGAAGGACGGCGCGGGCTTGGCGGCGGCGACGCCCATCACCGACGGCCAGAATGTCTATGCGTCTTTCGGCAACGGCATCGTCTGTGCCCTCGACCTGGACGGTAAACTGAAGTGGACCGCCCACATCGCCGCCGAGCCGACCACCGGCTACGGTCGCAGCGCCTCGCCGCTCCTCGTCGCGGGCAAGCTGATCGTCCACATCAGCCACCTCTACGCGTTCGATCCGGCCACGGGCGCGCAACGTTGGGTCAACTCCGAGGCAAAATCCTCCTACGGCACGCCCGTCGCGACGAAGGTCGGAGTCGTTGACCTCATCGTGACGCCGCTGGGCGAGGTCGTCCGCGCGACCGATGGGGTCAGCGTCAACAGCGGCATCGGCCGCACCACCCACGCCAGCCTGATCCAGAGCGGCGACGGCGAGGTCTGTTTCGGCGACAGCGAGGTCCAAACCCTGCGACTCAACGCCGCGTTCAAGGAGGCGACGGTGTGGGACGGCATGGTCACGGGCGACGTGTTCGGCTCGCCGCTGCTCCATGACCACGCGCTGTTCATCCCGACCGGGGCCGGTGAACTCTTCGCCTTCGATGCCCGTGGGAAAGGCACCCAGGAGCCGCTGATCAGCGGGCGCGCGCTCTTCACGAACGCGAATGCCGCCAGCCCGGCCACCTACGCCAGCCTCACGCTTGCGGGCAAGTATCTGTTCCTCAATTCCAACCAAGGCGAGGTCGTCGTGCTCGAAGCGACCCGCGCCGCGCGGTTGGTCAGCCGCAATCGGCTGTCCGCCGGCACCGGTTCCAGCCCCGTCTTCTCCGGCGCAGAAATGTTCCTGCGCGACGGGGATAAACTCTTTTGCATCGCCGAGTGAGTCCCGCCGCTGGCGGTCGGTTCCTATTTGTAGGCCGAGACCGGCTTCGGGATGACGCCGATTTCCTTGTAGTTGAAGCCGCTCTTGAGCGGTTTATATGCGCCGACGATGTCAACGCTACCGGTGGGAGTGATGGCGGATTCCATGCCCATGCCCCAATAGACGGCGTTGATGATGAGGCGGCGCAGACCGGGGTTTTCGAGGTCGGTGCCGCTGCCAATGGTGGATTGAAAGACGCGGGCGCTCTTGCCTTCGCTGGTCTGCCAGGACTTGAACCACGCGACGGGTAGCGGCTCCAGTTTCGGATTGGGCGGGTCGTCTTGTTTGCGGCCCATGAGCGGTTGGCCCCAGACCAGCGCGGTGCAGTTCGTCGGCAGGCTGGTCCCCTCTTTGTAGGTCCGGTAAACATCGGAGTTGCCCCAGATGTCGCTCACGCCGATGAGGATCGGATGCCCCTTCTGCTCCGGAACGAGGGTGCCGCGCGTTGAGTCCGCCTGCCAGCGACCGTGGTGGCCCATGAAGCTTCCGCCGAGGATATCTTCGCCCCAGCGGACCTGCTTGCCGTTGATCTTGTAGGGCAGGGGAGCGTGGAAGCCGTGGTTGGCCGTGCGCAGCGCGAGGAAGGGTTTGCCGGAATCGACATACTTCACGATGAGTTCCCGCTCGGACATCGGGAGCGTCAGCAGTCGGGAGAAGAAGATGACCAGGTCGGCCTTGGCGAGCTGCTCCAGGCCGGGGATGTGGTGCTCTTTGAACTCTTTCCCCTTCTCGGGATAGACCGGCATCGTCGGATCCACCTCACCCTTGTCGTTCACGGCGAAGAGCACGGTGCAGTCAAAGCCGTGATGCGTGCTGAGAATCTTCGCCATCATCGGCATGGACTGCTCGCTGCGATACTCCTGATCGGCCGCGACGAGCACGATGCGCTTGCCTTTGCCGGGGCCGTCACCGCCGGGGTAGGTCAGCCACTGCTCGCCGTCAGCAGCGTGGGCGAGGCCGCAGGACAAAGTGAGGGCGATGGAACAGAAGAGGGGTTGAAGTGGGTTCGGCATTTGTGGGCTTGGGTAGCGGCCTAGTTTTTCGGGATCTCGTTCACCGTGTAGTAGGCCTTGTTGTGTAGGAGTCGCTGGCCGTCCGGGGCGGTGATCTTGGCGAGGTCGAAATCGTGGATGTGGTCTTCCGTGATGCTCTCCAGATAGACCATCACCGAAAGTCCGTCGGCGGCGGGAAAGGCTCGGGTCACGCGGGCGGTCGTCTGGTCCACCTCGGGACTGCCGTAAGCGCCGTGGTAGATGTGGGTGTAGGTGGTGATGGCGTATGATTCGGCCCTGGCGGCGACTTGCTTGTCCACGGGTTTGGTGAAGGTGATCAGGAAGCCGTCCTTCTTGATGTTGATCTCCTTGATCTCGAAGGGCACGACGCCGTTCCAGTCAATGCGCTGAAGGGCAAACGGCTCCGTCCCGCGCACCGGCCACTGGCGGCTCGTGGTGAATCCGCCGGCGATGAGCTGCCCCTTGGGCGAGAACTCCACGTTCATGATCCCGGTGGCCAGCCCTTCGCGAAACGGATAACAGGCACCCTGCCACACGCCGTTAATCTGCTCGGTCGTCGCGCGCAGGATCAGGCTCTGCGTGTAGTCGCCGAGGAAAAGCTGGTTGTCGAACGGACCGAATTTGCCGCCGGTGCTGTCGAGGCGGAAACCGGAAATCGAGCGGCCCATCTTGATGTAGGGAAACTTGATGGCCGGCGGCACCAGTTGCGGGATGCGCTTTTTCTCCACGCCCATGCGGGAATTCGTGTTGGGCTTGAGCTCGGGCGCTTTCACGCCAGGAGCGAAGGGATACCAATTGTAGCTCGCGGGATGCCCGAGGAATCCGCCCTCCTTGAGATGCTTCAGTGAACAGCAGCCGTTCCACGGTCCCTGGCTCTCGATGGCGAACATCGCGCCTTGCGCATTGGCGCCCACGCCGCCCGGACTCCGCAACCCGCTGCACACGGGAATCATCTTCCCGGTCGGCGTCACCTTCACCGCCCAACCACGAAAGAGATTATGCGACTCATACGAACCACTCAGGCCCAGCGCCACCCAGATGTTGCCGTCGTGGTCGGGTTTGGACCCAAAGGCGAACTCGTGGCCCTCGGCGTAACCCCAGTTGCTCGTGAGCGTGTCGTAACGGTCGGCGACGCCATCCCCATCGGTGTCCGAAATGCGCGTGACCTCGCCCCAAGTCGTGGCCGTCATCGCGCCGTTCTTCCACGCGAGGGAGAAGATTTCATCCTGACCGCTGGCGAACAGGTGATACTCGGGCTTGGGCGGCGACTCGAACGCGCCCTTGATGAAATAAATGTCGCCGCGCCGCGTGCCCACCGCGAGCCGTCCATCGGGGAGGATTTCAAAACCGCCCGGGCGCATCGGGACGCCGGTCGGAATGGCGATGTTGACGATGGGATAGTATTTCGCCTCCTCGGCGGCGGTCCCCCACATGGCCCCGAGGTCTTCTTGGGCGCAAAGGAGCGAGGTAAGAGCGAGCAGCAGAAAGGTAAGAAGGGAGCAGACTTTGAGCATAGCTGTGGCGGAGGATTTGCGCCTACAGACTGCTGCGAGTCAAGATTGCGCCGTCAGCTACATGCGAACGGAAGTTGCGCAATGCCGCATCAGTGCGCCCCGACAGCGGCGGAGCCACCCCCGCGTCTGACGGATGTTCTACTTGGCGTCTGACAATCTGCCCGGCCGCTCCTTTGGCGGGGCATGGTGGCGAGTAAATCGAGAAATGGCCGTGCTGGCGCGGACCCGTTGGCCTGGAGAAAATGACGGCGGATGAAATGTGACATTGTTCGAGCTGTTCAACACCCCGCTGTAGCGTGGGCGTCGAGAACTCGAGCTTCAATGACCCGAGGAAGAGTGCTTCGCGTATAATTCCTCAAGGTAACTGAGCATGGCCGCGAAATCCTCGACGCTCAGATTTACGGCCAAACCTTGCGGCATCAGTGAGACGCCTTCTTTCACCTCGCGCTTGGCGATGTCGCTTTTGTTGAGGGTGATTTCCTGCGCGGCGAGGTTGCGGAATGTGACGCTGCCCGCGGCCTCGCGCACGACGAAGCCAGTGTGTTCTTCCTCGCTCTTGAGCGTGAAGACGTGTGTCGCGAATCCTTGCGCGATGGTCTTCGAGGGTTCGAGCACGGCCTCGGCGAGTTCGCGGCGTTTGTAGAGGCCGGCAATGTTGCCGAGGTAAGGGCCTTTCAGTTTTTCCTCGGACTTGGTCGTGTGGCACGCGACGCAGCCTTGCTGTGTGAAGAGCTGCTCGCCGCGCCGTGCGTCGCCCTTGATTTTCACCACCTCGGCGAGCACGCGCTCCTGCAGCAGCGCGCCGACGAGTTGGTCGGGTGGCGTGACCTGCGTGACCTTCTTCGGGTCGAGGCGGAGTGTTTTGAAATAGGTGTCAGCGAGCCAGTGCGTGTTCTTGTCTGTGCTCGCGAGCAACGGCGCAACGAGCGGCGCGAGGTAGGTGCCTTTGCCGTCGCGCGCGGCGGTCATCATCATGGACTGGTGCTTCTGGCCCTGCTTCCAGCCCGCGTCAAGCGCGGCGCGGCAGGCGGTGCGCGGCGCGGGCGCGCCGATGGCATTCGAGGCGATCTGCATCACGGCCTCCATCGCGATGCGCGCCATGGCGTCGTCGGCCTTGGCGAGTTCGATGAACAGCGGGTGATGATTCTCTAGGCGCGGCGCGGCGAGGTAGGCCTTACGCGCGCGGTGGATGCCGTCGTGGCAGTTCAACGTCATCCCCTTGATAATCGCGGCGAAGGCGTCGCGGCTGTCGGTTTTGGCCAAGGCAACGATGCCGTCCACGCGCAACTTCGGCTCGGTGTCCTTGTCGTTGACGACGCGGATGAGCAGCGGCAGCGCGGCGGCGGGGATGTCGTCAGCGTCAGCGAGGTTGCGGAAAAGTGGCGGTAGGACGCTCGCGTCCTGCTCGGCGCGCGCGACAAGCTGGCGCATGGCGTCCTTGAGACTGGCGCGGTTGCGCGCGAGTTCGTTGGCGAGCCACGTGGCTTCCGCGCTGGCGAGCGTGGACATGGTTTTCAAAATGGTGGTGGCGATTTTCTGCGACTCGCTCCACGGCTCGGGCTGGTAGTAAGGCCCGCGGCTGTCAGGCCGCGTGCCCCAACTGTCGCCGGCCCAATCGCCCTCGGTGTTGTAAAGGCGGCAGAGCGCGGAGAGCAAATCGCGTCGGCGCTGCGCATCGGTTTCTTTCGCGACTCGGGCGATGAGTCCGCCAACGACGCCCGCTTCGTGCAGCGTCTGCACCGCACGGATTGCGCCGGTGCGTTTCGCGGGCGAGGCGGACTTATCGTCGAGCACAGCGAAGCAAGCGTCGCTGGCGCGGAGTTTCGCCAGCGCACGGAAGGCGGTGTGCACGACCACTTCGTCGGAATCATCCAGCAGCGGCGCGACGGACGTGCCGAGCTTCGGCTGGCCGAGTCGTGCGATGGCAAAGACCGCCTCGCGCCGTGTGCGTGCATCGCTCGATTTTAGTCCTGCAAGAACCGGCTCTGCGGGCACGCGCGCAGCGAGGCGCTCGTCATCCGCGAGCGCGCGGATGGCCCATGCGGCGATGGACGACTCGGACGCAAGCTGCGCGAGAAATGGAGACGCTTTTTCGCCGCTGGCCTGCCGCAGGGTGAAGAGCGCGGCAACGCGCGACTCGAGCTGCGCGCCTTTGTCGCCCGCGATTTTCTCCAACGCACGCAGAGCTGCATCATCAGCCCCGCGACGCAGCAGCACGCGCTGCGCTTCGAGCCGCGTGCGATGGCTCGGCGAAGTCATCAGATTCGCAAGCTCCACCGTCGTGGCCGTCGCAAAGTCCGGCAGCTTCGGCGCGATGTGACCCTTCGGGTGCATCTTGAAAATGACGCCGCACTTGTCGCCCGCGCCGAACCCGCCGTTCACCCAACTCGCGAGGTAGAGGTAGCCGCGCGCGTCCACGTCCACATCGGACGGGCGGAAGGCGTTGTTGCGAATCTCACCCGGTTTCAGCTCGGGCTTCAGCATCGCGAGATTCACGGGTGCCGCCGTCTCGACAAACGTCGCCCCGCTTTGTCGGACCGAGTGCGCGGCGATGTATTGTCGGCCCCAGTCCACGGTGAACGGACGGTGATTCCACGCATCCGGCCATCCCGGTTCGGAAACCCACGCCGCGCCGCAGCCCGAACCGCCGCCGTAATCCGCGAGCGGCTTCACCGCTTCGTCGGCGAAGTTCTTGTAGAGGCGCGGATAGCTGTGGTCTTCGAGTCCGCTGAAATGATGGAAGCGCGTGTTCCAGCCGTCGCCGTCGTTGGTGTTGTCGCGAGCGAAACCGTCCAGCAGCGGGCTGATGGCGGCCTCAAGGATGTTGCGCGTCCCGGCGCTGAAAAGTTCGAGGCCCGTGCCGTCGGTCCGCACACGCACCACGCCGCCGCCGCGAAGCTGCAACGTGCGCCCGTCCGTGCCCTCGGCGTTCATGAAACCGAAATCGCCAATCGCCGCGTAGAGCCAGCCGTCAACGCCCAGTTCCAGCCCGTTCGATGCATGGTCCGTGCGGCGGTCCGCGTAACCCCAGCCGACGTTCTTCACGATGACGCGGTCCTCGTCCGCGACGCCGTCGCCGTCCTTGTCAATGAACGCGCTGATGTGCGGCGGATGCAATGCAGCACATAGACCGTGTCGCCGTGCGCGACGAGCCCGCGCGGCGCGTCCACTTTCGCGAAATCATTCGCGGCATCCGCGATGCCGTCGCCGTTTGTGTCGCGCAGGCGCACGATGCGCCCGAGTCCGCGCGTCGTGCTCACGCTGCCATTCGGGTCGCTCGACACGAACAGCGAACCATCCGGCGTGGCGGAGACAAACACCGGGGAATTCACCATCGGCGGCGCGGCGAACGTGGTGAATTCAAACGCCGGATCGAACCGCACATGCTGGAGCACGATCTTCGCCCGCTCGGAGCCAGCGGGATTTTGTGCGGGTGCCGCTCCCGTTTTCACCGGCGCGGCAGGTGCAGCAGGCGCAGTCGGCGCAGGCGCGGGTCCGGAAGGCTTGTCGTCCGCCTGCAAATCCCCGAGCGCATACTGGATGCCCGCAAGGTAGAATTTCACCATCGCAGGATCGAACGTCACCTCCGCGCGATGGCCGAGCGCACAGTAAAAGACGCGCCCTTTTCCCCACGGGCGAACCCACGCGAGCGCATAGTCCTTGTCCGCGCGCACGGCGGCGATGTCTCGCTTCTCGCTGTCCTTCGCATCCGCTGCGGCGGCGCGCAGCTTCAATCGTTCCTCGGATTTTGCCACGTCCGGCGAACTCAGATAATCAATGCTCAGCAGCACGCGCAGCTTGTCGCGGCTGTAGGGTTCCGTGAACGCGTAGATTTCATCCTGATACGGAAACGCCTGCCCGCCGAACGCCGCCGTGAGCGGACTCTGCGCCTCGTCCACCTTGATCTGGATGCGTCCATACGGATGCGTGACGAACTTGCAGCCCAGCATCTCCTTGCCCTCGGGCCAGTCGTGCCAGTTGTCGCCGGCGCCGTGATTGCCAGCGAAGCCCTTGCCGCTTTTCACGAAGTCCATCAGCGCCGCCTTCACCGGCTCGGGTGTCTTCATGCGGCAGGTGTTGTTGAAAAAGAGCGCGTCGAAATCCTTCAGCTTCTCCGGCGTGAGGTCGTCGTAGCTCTGCGTGAGCGTGACGGTGAACGCGCCCGTCTTCTGCCCGAGCAGCTCGATGCATTTGTTCCAGTGCGGAATCGAGGCGTGGGGGAATCCATCCGTGCGGTAAAACACGAGCAGCTTGCGGGGCTTCGCGGGCGAGACCTGCGCCTTGTCCGGCAGCGCCGCGCGGATTTTCGCCACCTCCGACTCCGGCAGCTCCGGCCACGGCCGTTCGCCATTTTTCAAATTGCCGGGAATCTGCTGCACGACCACGGCCTTCGGCAGCGGTGCGGGATTTTGCGCGACCGCAGAAGTGGTGAGGTCACAAAGAACCATCGCGGATAGGCAGATGGAATGGGAAACGGCGAATGCTGCGAGTTTTGTTTTCATGCTGAAAGGAATGGTGAACGACCTTGCGATTTTCGCATGTCGGTAAAACTACCGACAGGCACACGCGGTCCGAGAGATTGCGCGACACGATTGGCCATCTATGGTTTTTAGGTGACTCGCAGACGCCAGATGCAATCAACCCCTCAGCTTCCGGCGGGCGGGTTAAACCGCGCGCGGCTGAACAGCTTCATGGCAGCGGCTCTCACTGCCCTGCTCTGGGTGGGGGTCGTCGCGGCAGCAGAGCCTCCGTTTTCCGTTGTCAGGATCGAGGCGGACGGGGCGAGACTTCCGCTTCCAAAGAACCCGGCAGACTCCGTCGAAATGCGCGCGCACACGCGTGCGCTCGATGTGACCATTGCACCGGCCCTCGGCAGCAGCCCGCCGCCGCTCCGCTTTCGCTACCGACTGGAGGACTATGACCGCGAGTGGCGCGATCCCATCGGCCTGATGCGATTCACCGTGCGCTTCAATGACGCGACGGGCAACACCATCTCCGGCGAGGAGTTCGAGGCGCACGGTGAATCCGAAGGCTGGACGGGCGCACCCGAGACATCGCCTTTCAAGACCAGGCGCGAGACGCTCGACGTGCCCGCCGGTGCCTCGCGTCTGCAAGTGTGGCTCAGCAGCGCCGGCCCGCAGCGGACGATGGGCGTGTATGCGCTCGACGCGCTGACGGTCACGGTGATTCCGCGTGAAGCCGGCCAGGCAGAACAACGCTATGAATTGATCCCGCGTGAAGGCTCGATGCCCGGCTCCGCCTCCGGGACACCCGCCGGCTGGGCGCGGCACGGCACGAGTCCTGGCATCGCGCAAATCCTGCCGCGTGCAGACAGGCCGCCACTCATCGTGATGCGCGACGATCGCGCTGATGCCTTCGGCGGATGGCTCACGCGGGGCGACCGCTTGGTGCCGCTCGATGGTGCCGCGAAGGTCATCATCGAATGGAAGGAAGCTTTCTCCATCGGCTGGGGTGGCGAGGCAACAGTGTCGTATGCCTACCTGCCCGCAGGGCGGTTCCGCCTGCGCGTGCAACCGCTGACCGTCGAAGGCAAAGCCGCTGGAGACGATGTCGTCATGCCCCTCGTGGTGGTGCCCCCGTTTCATGAGACAAAAACCTTCTGGCTCATCATTGCCATCGGTTCAGGACTGCTGCTCGCCATCGCCGTGCGACGCATCACGCGGCAGCGGATGCAACGCCGGCTTGAAATCCTCGAACGCGAGCGAGCCGTCGAGCGCGAGCGCAGCCGCATCGCCCGCGACCTGCACGACAACCTCGGCGCCGACCTCACGCATCTCGCGCTCCTCAGCGACCTCGCACAAACCGACGTGAACGATCCGGCCAAGGCGGCGCAGCATCTCGATCAAATCTTCGACCTCGCGCAGGGCCTCACGCGGCAGGTGGACGAAATGGTCTGGGCCGTGAACCCCGCCAACGATTCGCTCAAGGGCTTTGTGCCGTTCCTCAGCAATTTCGCGCAGAACTATCTCCTCGCGGCGGCATTCCGTGCCGGCTCGACATCCCCGCCGTCTTCCCCGATGCGCCCCTCTCCTCCACGCAGCGACATCACCTTTTCCTCACTGTGAAAGAAGCGCTGCACAACATCGTGAAACATGCGCACGCCACCGAGGCGTGGCTGCGTATCGGCACTGACGATAATCGGCTCACAATCGGCGTAGAGGATAACGGGCGCGGCATCACGGAAACTGCGGCGATGGGCGACGGCACGGGCAACATGCAGCAACGCCTCGCGAGCATCGGCGGCAAGCTCGAACGAGCGAGCGAACCCGGCAAAGGCACGAGCATTTCCCTGACCCTGCCGTTCCCGAAAGCCGACTGACCTCACCATGCCCATCACCGTAGCCATCGTCGAAGACGACGTGCGCATCCGCCGCAGCCTCGCCACCATGCTCGGCACCGCGGGAGACATCGAGTGCGTCGGCCAGTTCGCCAGCGCCGAGGACGCGCTCGCGAAACTCCCCGCACTCAAGCCGCGCGTCGTCTTCATGGACATCAATCTCCCCGGCATGAGCGGTGTCGAGTGCGTGCGCGAACTCGCCGCCATCGGGCCCAAGCCGCAGATCGTGATGCTCACGAGCTACGACGACAGCGAGGCCATCTTCAGCAGCCTCAGCGCCGGCGCGTGCGGTTACCTGCTCAAGCCCATCCGCACCGCGCAACTCCTCGCCGCCGTGCGCGACGTCTATTCCGGCGGCGCCCCGATGAGCAGCCAGATCGCGCGCCGGGTGGTGGAAACCTTCAACAAACCCGCCGCGCCGGTGCAGCCATCCGCCGCGGAATTACTCTCCGCGCGCGAACGTGAAATCCTCCAACTGCTCTCCACAGGCTTTCTCTACAAGGAAATCGCCGACAAACTCGGCATCAGCTACTCCACCGTGCGCACGCACATCGAACGAATCTACGAGAAGCTGCACGTGCAGTCGCGCGCGCAGGCTGTCGCGAGGGTCGGCCCGGAATTCCTTGCAAAGAAGCCGACGGAGTCTTGAAGCGGAGGCTAATCGGTCGAATCTCGTCGCGGGAGGACAGGAATGTCTATCGCTCTGGCGTCAGCTTGCCGGTTCCTAAATCGTCTCGTCGGCCAAGCTCAACCGACTACCATTGGTATTCTAGGGTGAGAGTGGAGCGACCCTTCGGCAGGGTAAGGGGAATCAGCACCTCGCCGGCGTTGCCTTCGCGCACGATTCCCTTGTGGTCGCTGGTGATACGGAGTTGAAGTTGCGCGAAGCAGCGGAGTGATCGCCATAGCGACCAAGACCGAGAGGGCCACCGTGACTCTGGTGTTGCGGAAGAAGTGGCGGTGGGTGAGGTGGGGGTGCATTGGGGTGAGGGAGTATCTCCGATGTCTTCGGGTTGTAACTTGGTCATCGGGACGAGCCACAGGAGTCTCATTTGCCATCCAGCTTCTCCTGCTCCAGCGACTGCTTGATAGGGTCGTTGGAATTCATTTGGAACCGCTCCGGGATCAGCGTGGAACCGGTGATCGCTTGGCGCGAATAGTCGCCGCCTTTCCAGCAAAAGTTGCGGATTTCGCGCGGGCACTGCTGCGGCCTGCCCTGGGCAGTGGATCTGATCGTGGAGGAATCGGCGGAGATTCTGACGCCTTCCGCTGCGCGTAAAACGGGTAGCGGACCCAGCATCAACGGGGTGAGGAGCGCGAGTAGGTGTTGCGCCGGGATTGCCCGTTAAAGTATTCCCGCTTTCATCAACCACTTTTGGCACTTTTTCGGCCACCCGCCGACCTCCTTGTCGGAGCGCAAGCCATAGCCGTGGCCGCCGGTGGCGCAGAGGAAGAACTCGTGCGTGACCTTCGCCGCCTCCAACGCTTCGTGAAAGAGTTTGCTCCCGGCAATAAACGATTTGTCGTCCTCTGTATGCACCATGAAGGCTGGCGGCGTATCGGCACTGACGGGAAGATCCGCAGCGAGTTTTCCGGCGACCCGTGAAAGATAGGCGGGGTAAACAAGGATGGTGAAGTCTGGCCGGAGCTTTTCTTCGTCCACGGCATCCAGTTTGGGATAGGTGGGTTTGTCGGCATTGGTGCTCAACCGAGCGCAGAGATGGCCACCAGCGGAAAAGCCCATGACGCCCACGCGGTTCGCCGAGATATTCCAGTCGGAGGCGTTGCGCCGGGTGAGCCGCACGGCGCGTTGGATATCCTGAAACGCCCCGTCTTGATTGCCCGGCACCCGGTATTTAAGGACGATGCCGGTGATTCCGATGGAATTGAGCCAGGCAGCGATCTCGGTGCCTTCCTTGTTGTAAGCCAGAATGCTGTAGGCACCGCCGGGGCAGATGATCACTGCGGGCGTCGGCTTGTTCGTGCCGGGGACCTTGAAGACGGTGATCGTCGGTTCGTTGATGTCGGTAAGGCGGATCACGTTGTCGCCCCGCGCTGGCAATTCCCTTTCCGGTCCCGTGGCACCGCGACCCGGCATTTGATCCTTTGGCCACAAAGAGACGGTCGTGGTGGTGCGCAAGACGGCGGGTTCCTCTGCACGGGCTGGCGCTCTTGAGGCAACGCATAGGACCGCTGCGATGATGGGGATAAGTAGGTTCGCTTTCATAGGGTAGCTTGAGATTGGTTTATGGGTTGCCCCGCTAAGAACGAGCGGAAGGGCGCTGTTACTTTCGGTCCAGCTTCTCCTGTTCCAGCGATTTCTTGATGGCGGCGTTGAAATTCTTTTGGAAATCCTCCGGGCTCAGCGTGGCACCGGTGGTCGCTTGCCGCGAATATTCGCCACCCTCCCAGCGCAGGTTTCGGATTTCCCGTGGGCCCTGCCATGCTTTGCCGTCCGCTTTGACTTTCTGGCCGTCTTTCACCGTGGTGCCGCTGGGAGAGATGCTGAACTCGGTGACGGTCTGCCAGTTGGCGAGCGGGGTCGTTGCTTTCGGATCAGTGGCAATGAGTTCGCTGAGTTTCACGGAGACGGTCTGCCAGTCCTTGGAGGCGTTCAGCTTTTTGACGACCGTGTAGTCCACCGCCGGCTTGCCGGGAATCATGGCTCCCCAAGCGTTGCAGTTAAAAGTAAGCACGAGCTGGTTGTCTGTCTCGCTCTTAACTTCGAAGTTCAACGTGGCGCCGTCGGGGCCGCGCCATTTCGGATCCTTCAGCTTGCGGGTGGTGGCGGTCCACAAGGGCGGATGGCCCCAGTTCAGGCGATACCAATCATGCCAGCCACGCGCGCCGTCGTCGATGGAGCGTTCCGGTTTGTCCGTGGGCTTCACCCCGGCCGCCTGCAACCGTGCTGGACCAGTCGAGAGCACGCGAGAGCTGATGGCAAAGGTGGCGCTGTTCCCACGCCCGGCTTCTTGCGGTCCGGTTCGATAGGCTGCTGGAGTTTCATAGACCACATTGGCGAAGGCAAAGATCGGCTGCGCCAGCGTCATCACCGGGCAAGCCGCGCTCCATTGCTTGCTGTTCTTCACCGCCTTCGCATCACGCCAGAAGCGCGTCAGCGCATGCGGATCGATCGAGTAGTAGATGTCCACGCGCTGCACCGACTGCGAATCATCGGGTGTAACGGTGATGCGCGGCAGGCCGTCGTTCGTATTCAGCTCCAGCGTGATTTGTGGCGTCTGCGGCATTTTGAAAGCCGTCCCCTTCAGGTGCTGCTCAAACCACAGATACGCGGTGATGGCGTTCTCGTCCGCATGATTGTGATTCAGGTGCGGGGAAATGCTGAAGCGCACGCGGTCATCCGGCAGGTTGCGCCAGTTCCAGGCCATGTTGTCGATGTGCGCGTGGAAGTCGTTCGTCGGCGAGAGCCACAGCACCGGACAGGTAATCAGCGGGAGGTAAGCATTATCGGAAACACAGGCCAACTCCATGGCCGTGCGCTTGGTCCTGCTCCCACCGGGCACCACGGATTCGCTTTCCAAAAGGTCGCCCGAGCCGCCGCACGACGGCACGGCGGCTTTGATCCGCCGGTCGATTCCCGCGAGGTTGGTGGTGAGCTTGCCCCCCATGGAATGTCCGTGCGCGCCGATGCGCGTCGCGTCCACTTCCGGCAGCTGTTCAAGAAAGGTAATCGCGCGGCGCGCCGCCACCAACACGAGAAACCAATTGCTGTTCCGCGGCGACTCGATCGGGTCGAGTGTGAATTCATCCGCCGTCAGCGAGCCGGCGAAATGGTTCGCCTTGTTGCGCTGCGGCGGGTGCGTGGCGTCGAGCTTCCCCCAATCGGTCTGCGGCCCGCCCCAGGTCTCCTGGCCGATGTTCATCTTGTTGCCGCCCCAGTTGAGCGAGAGGCTGGCATACCCGCGCCGGGCGTAAGTCACCACGCTGTTGAGCGAGGCCGACTGTCCTCCGCCGTGCATTTCAACGAGGGCCGGAAGTTTCGTCCCCCCTTTCGGAAAAGCGTAGAAGCCAGCGACCCTCGACGGCGCTCCTTTGAAAACGCCGACCTGATAGCGAACAATCCGGCAGACCACCCCATCCTCCTCCCACTCCTTGAGCACTTCGACCTCAAGCGGCGTGGTCTTGTTGAGCTCAGCAAAGCCCGCCCAGAGTTGTTCGAGAGTTTGCGGGATGTCCGCCGCTTGGGCGGAATAGCCGGAGGATGGTAGCGCCAGCGCTGCGCCGGTGGCGCAGAGGAATTGGCGGCGCGTAATTCGATGGAGTGAGGAATTCATTTGGAAGTTATTTACGAGTTCAAGTCGCGGCCCGAATCATTTGGTCAAATCAACCGACTCTCCGACATCGCGTGAGTCAACGGACACACGCCGAGCCTCCCCGACTGCGTCTCCACGAGGACCCACTCCACTTCGCCGGGGCGGCGCAGGTGGACGCGGCACCATTGGCGCAGGTGAACATTTGCTCGACGAAGTGCGCCCCGCACGACTGGCCACGACTTTCCCCAAGCCATTTTACGGGAGACTACCATTGGTATTCCAAGGTGAGAGTGGAACGGCCCTTGGGTGGAGTGAGGGGAATCAGCACCTCGCCGGCATTGCCTTCACGCACGATTCCCTTGTGCTCGCTGGTGATACGGAGTTGAAGTTGCGCGAAGCAGCGGAGCGGTTGCCAAGGTCAGAACGGCCAGGAGATAACGCAGGTTTGCCATGGGTAATGCTAGAGTTTCTTCAACGCTTCCGTGCTCGCCGCCATCCCGAGTTGGTCGAAGAGGAACGCGAACACGTCGGCCTTTTGCGCGATGCGTTCCGTGAGCGCGGTGCCCATTCCATGCCCGGAGGCGGAACTGAGCCGGACGAGAATCGGGTGCCCGGAGGCGGTGGCGGCTTGCAGACGTGCGGTCATCTTGCGGGAGTTCGCGGGGTTGACGCGGCCATCGGTTTCGCCAGCGAGGAAGAAGACGGCGGGGTATTTCGTGCCGTCGGTGACGTTGTGAAACGGCGAGTAGGCGTGGAGCGCGCGGAATTGCGCGGGGTCCTTGACGGTGCCGAACTCCGTCACGTTGAACGCTCCGTTCGGGTCGAGTTCGACGCGCAGCATGTCGTAGATGCCAACGTGCGCGACGACGGCGCGGGCGAGTCCGGGATTCTGGGTGAGGAACGCGCCCATGAGCAGGCCGCCGTTGCTGCCGCCTTCGACGGCGAGTTTGTCGGGGCGCGTGTAGCCGCGCGTGATGAGGTGTTTCGCGCAGGCGGCGAAGTCGTCGAACACGTTCTGCTTCTTGGTGAGGTTGCCCGCAAGGTGCCAATCCTCGCCGTATTCGCCGCCGCCGCGGATGTTGGCGATCACGTAGATGCCACCACGGTCGAACCACAGGCGCTGCTCGAAATTGAACCCCGGCCTCATGCTGTGGCCGTAGCCGCCGTAGGCGTAGAGGAGAGCGGGGTTGTTTCCATCGAGCTTGGTGCCTTTGCGGCGCAGGATGTTGACGGGAACTTTCGTGCCGTCTTTGCTGACGGCGAACTCGCGCACCGCCTCGATGTCGCCCAAGTCCACGGGAGAGGTGTTGAAGAGCGCGGTCCGCTTCATGGTCCCGACGGCGGGGTCGTAGAGCATCCAAGCGGCGGGCGCGACGTAACTGGTCTGGCGAAACAGGACGTGTCCCTCCACAGCGATAAGCCCACCCACGCCGGATGCTTCGGGCAGTGGCAGGCTGCGCACGTTCTGTCCATCCAGCGTGAACTGCCGCACCCGCGACGGCCCGCCGAGCAGGTCGTTCACAAACAGAAACTTCGCCGTGGGCGTGATGCCCTCGATGACCGCATCGCTCTCGGGCACGAGCACTTCGGCGTCGCGCAAGTGGCCGGCGATGGGCAGGCACAGGACTTTGCCGCGCGGGGCGTTCTTCACCGAGCGGAGGAAGAGCGCCGCGCCATCGTGACTGAACTCCACTTCCTTGACGCCGTCCTCGTGCCGCGTGATTTGCCGCCACGCCGCTCCGGACTTCGTCTCTCGGACGTGGTGGGCGAACTCGCCGCCGTCGCCATTGGCCACCGTCGCCAGCAGCCACCTGCCATCATGCGAAGTCGCCAGATGAATCTCGGCGATGCGCGGAAAGTCGCGCCCGGCGGAGTAGGTATCTTTGCTCTCCGGTGTGCCGAGTTGGTGGAAATAAATCTGCTGGAAGAAGTTCAAGTCAGCCTCGGGTCGCTCGCCCTTGTGTGGATAGCGAGTGTAGAAAACCGCCGTGCTGTCGGGCGTCCACGCCGCGCCGCCGCCGCCCGTGGGGTATTGCACGCGGGCGATGCGGTCGGGCAAACGCTCGCCGGTTTCGGTGCGGTAGAAATGGAGCGTGCCTTCCTCGCTGCCGTGTTCGGAAAGGCAGACGGCGATCAATTTGCCATCGGGAGACGGCACGAACCAATCCATCGCGACCTGACCCTTCGGCTCGATCTCGTTCGGGTCCAGCACGACTTTTTCCGACGCTAGGTCATTTGCCGAAGTGAGCGTGACGAGCAGCCGCTGTTGTTTCGGTGGCTGGAACTTCAGCGCGAACAACCGCCCCGGACGCGACACGATCCCGCTGTGGGACGGCGTGTCTTTTGCGTAGAGCGCCGTGAGCTTCGCCTCGATGTCCGCGCGGTCGCGCCGCGCATCCAGCCAAGCGCGCGAGTGATTGTTCTGCGTCGTAGTCCACGCTTTCACCGCCGGGGAACCGGTCTCCTCCAGCCAGCGGTAGTCGTCCACGACTTTCACGCCGTGATACTCATCGGTGACGGGCTTCTTATCGGTTGGTGGAGCGGGGGCGGCGATGGTCATGGTGGCAGTGAGTGAAGTAACCAGCAGCAGCCGCAAGCTAGTGCGGCGGCAGAGAATGCGTAGCAAACCGCGCAACTGCGGGAAGGACGCGCACACCGCCGGCGGAAAAATCAGACGGCTCACCATTGGTATTCCAGAGTGAGGGTGGAGCGGCCCTTGGGCAGCGCCAGGAGAATCAGCACCTCGCCAGCATTGCCCTCGCGCACGATTCCCTTGTGTTCGCTGGTGATGCGCAGATGCAGTTGAGCGATGCTAAAACTGCGGTCGGATTGCGCGGTGACGCCTTTGCCAGCAGCGGCGCGAAAGTAGAAGGGCGTCTGCTCCGTGGGCGTTTCAAATCGAAGCGTCCGCTTGAAGTAAGCTTTGCCCTGCTTGTCGCGCGCATCCTCGAAGTAGTCCTGCACGGCGATGTCACCGTAGTGGTAGAGGAACGTCGGCCTCCGCGCGGCATCCAGTTGGTAGCCGCGGAACTGGTAGCCATGATCGTGCGGGAACGCGTAGCTGGTCTTGCCCTTGTAAGGCCAGTTGTCCTCCAGCGACTTCAGCCGATGAAACGGGATGCCCGGCGGTAACGCGATTTGATCGGTGCCGCGCGGGCGGAAGGAGCCCAGGTCCACGTTGGCGAACTCGCCTTTCCAGAGCTGGCGCAACGCCATTTCTTCCGAATCGAATGCGAGGCTGATGCGCTCGGGATAGCCCACGCCGATCCCGCGATAGCCAATGGAACTGCGTCCGCGGCAGACCTCCGTCACATCGCCCACGCGCAGATCGTTCGATTCGCGGGACAATCCCGCCGGCTTCTTCACCCGAGCGCCGTCCTCCAGATAGGCCCACAGGGCTTCGATCTGCTTCGCGGCGTCGCCACCGAGCAGGTTGGGTCGGAGCGACTGACCGTCCGCCCAGTAGCTGGGCATGATGACGTTGGCGTGAAAGCGCGCGGGCTGCCGCAGATAGAGATGGAACCAATTCTTCTGGAGCCGCTCGGTTACATACACGAGGTCCAGCGCGCTCATCTCGCCCGATTTTTGTCCGTTGAACTCATGGCAGACGATGCAACTGAGGCCGGTGAGGCCGATCAGCTCGTGGCCGGCGGCTTTAAACTCCTGAACGCTGGCCGCCTTGGGAATGGGCGTCGTTTCCAGCGCATCCACCTTGCCGAACAACTCGATGAGATGGCCGACCTGCGCGTCGCCGAACTGCGGCATCGCGGCGTCCACGTAGCCACGCTGCCGTTTCCCACGCAGCAGGACTTCGGCGATCCAGTCGGGTTGCAGCTTCGCGCCGACGTGAGTCAGAGGGGGAGGCACACGGCCCTGATCGCCCAGGCCGGGCTGCGTTCCGGTGAAGAGCGCATTGCGCTCCGGGGCGATTCCGCCGAGCCCAGTGCGCTCGTGACAGGCGATGCAATTGAACGTGGCGAGGGTCTTGTTGATCTGCTGCTGGTCATTGAGCTGGGGCTGTTCCGCGCGGGGCAACGCCTTGATGATCCACGCGCGCTGCTCGGCAGTTAGGTCGAAGCGCGGCCACGGGCCGGCGGCCTCGCTCAAGCATCCCCGGCTCGGAATGAGGTTGGCGAAAGCAGGGCTGGACATGGCCGGCAGCCGGAGGTCGTCGTGGCAATTCGCGCAGCCGAACTTGCTGAAGTGTTCCCGGCCACGCGCGGCGAGTTCAGCGTCCACCTTGAGCGGCTCGAAGGCTGGAATGGGTTCGTTGGAAATGGTCAGCAGCGACGACGGAATCGCCTGCCGCTTGAACTGCGGCCCCTCCATCTCGCACGAGAATTTCGCCTCACGTCCGGTGTGAAAGTAGGTGAGCTGAAGTTTGTGCCAACCTGCCGCCAGTTCCGCCACACCGTCCAGCTGCTTCACGCCGCGTCGGTCGCTGGGCTCCTGCTGGATGATTGGCTTTCCATCGAGCGTCAGCGAACCGCCATTCATCTTCAGGTAGAACGTGTAACGCCCGCTGTTCGTGAGATTGATCCAGCCGTCGTATTTGATCGCCGAGTGCTGCTGCGGCTTGCCCAGGCTCTCCAAGTCAAAATCCTTCACGTGCCCGGCGCGTTCCGCCTTCACCTTGTCGCTGTCGAGCCCTTCCCACACGTCGCCGCGATACAGCGTGTAAACCAGGGAGCCGGGCGCGCGCGTGTCCTGGAGGAGGTAATGGGCGATGCGGTCCATGTCCTGACCAGACAGGCGCAGGTCCGGCATGCGTCCCGAAGGCCGGCTGGCGTGTGGCTGGCGCAGGAAATTAACCAAGCTCTTAAAACTGTATTTTTTCTCCAGCGCCCCCAGCGGAACGGACTGCTTGGCGAGCAACTCCGCGCCCTTGTCATCGCGCGGCGAGTGACACTGCGCGCACCCGCGAGCATGAAAGAGGCGTTTCCCGTGCTGCGCCGCCACGACGTCGGGCGGCTGCGGAGCAAAATCATTCTTCTTCAGCGACAGCAGGAAGTGGGTGAGCGCCGTCGCGGCCTGTTCCCGTTCCTCCCCGCCCAAGTGCTTCAGCACATCCGGCATCGTCGTGCCGGGTTTGGTCCCATGCGGCTCGCGGATGAATGCCTCCAAGTAGCTCGGGTTCACGCGGGAACCGACGTCGGCGAGTCGGGGGGCTTTCTTCGAGCGTGCCGCCAGGGACGCGTCGCCCGTGTGGCACGCGATGCAATTCAGTTCCTCGATCAGCACCAGCCCCTTCAAATCGGGATCCAGTTTGCTGGCGGTCAGCCCAGGAACGATCACCTCTGCGAACCCCGCCGGGCCTGTGCTGAGGAGCGCCAGGGCTCCTATGGAGAACCACCAGCGGAGCGTCCGCGCGCCGGGAAACTGTTGCCTGTCCACCATTGCTTGGCTGCATGGCTTCAGGGGCTTCGGTGAGGGTTGGGTTTGCATCGGGTTCAACGGCGGCGATTTTCAACTTCGCAAACTTTGGCGCAACAGGTTTTCTCCCCGACCGACACGGCGCTCTCAAGCGAGCACGCTAATGCGATTTCAAGTAGGCCTGTGCCAGTTCCTCGCCCAACAACAACGTTCCGCGCGTGCCAAAGTGCAGCCGCTCGTGGGGCAGATGCGCGGTCGGGATGACGAACACCTTTTGTTCGCTCTGAGCCATCAGGTGCAAGGCTGTGTTGACCGCCTCCATGTTGCGCCAGATCGCTTTCGGGTGCTGCTCGGAGATGAACCACGGCAGGGCGGGCTGCTGGAGATCGAGCCGGGTCTGGGTGATGAGCTCCTTCATCGCGGCGGCGTAGTTGCGTTGGTAGGAGCCGAAGTAGGTGTCGTTCTCGCCCGTGTGCCAGAAGACGCCTTCGACGGTGCAGTCGTAGCCTCGGCGGGCGAGGTCCGCCTTGGCCTCGCGCACGAAGGCGATGAACTTGAGATACAGATTGCGCCGAGTTTCCGGCGAGCCTCGCGGCGCCCAGTCGGGCGACTGCGCGCCGCTGTGGGTGAACTTCACGACGGCAATCCCTTCCTTGGCTTCCACTGATTTACGCAAGCGCGCCCCGAGGCTGAGTTCCGGCCCGAAGTTGCCGAGGTAATCCACCGGGCCAAGCGGTTCCCAACTCGCCGCCGTTTTAGCTCCGCCTCCGAGCGAGTAGCGGAAGAGGACTTCGTTCTGGGGTCGGGCGAGCGGGGCGAACTCGGCGGCCTGCGGAATCTGCGACGCAAACGAATCCTCTCCTTCCATGTTGCGCTGCCCCGCGAGCACGAACAGGCGGACACGCGAACCCTTCGCTACCGGGAGCGGGTCTTTAATGGTGCGGTCAGCGGTAGCGGCCAGCTTGCCGATGTCCTTGAGATAAGCGGCGGCGAACGCTTCGCCCATCTCGAGCTGGCCCTGCGTGCCGAAGTGGTAGTGCGGCTGACCGCTGCCCATGACCTCGAAGGCCAAGTGCGACGTCGGCACCCAGTGCAGGCGTGGGTCCGCGCGGATCACCTGCTCCTGCTGCTCGCGGAGAATCGCGAGGTTGCGCCGGTTGTCCATGCCCCAGATGCCCTTCTCACTGACCTCGCCGATGAACCATTTTAGCTCCGGAGCCTTGAGGTCCGTCCGCAAGCGCGTGATCAGCTTGGTCAGCCCGGCCGCGTAGTTGGTGTTGAGATTGCGGTCGAGCATGTCGTTCTCGCCCTGATGCCAGATGACCGCCTCCAGTTGATAACGAACTCCCCGTTGCGCCAAATCCTGAAGCGCTCCTTGGACGAGTTGGAGGGTTCGCGGATAAAGCTTCTGCCCCTGCTCGGGCGCGTCGGGATTCCAGTCGTAGGCGATCGTCGTGCCACCGATCGCGGACTTGATGATCGCCAGCGGCGCGTCGTCCTGGGTCCGCAGGCGTCGGGCAAAGGTCAGTTCCGCGCCGAACGACTGGAGCGGGCGCAACGGTTGCCAGCCCGTGAACCCGCTCTCGGCCTTGCTCCCCAGATAGGTGTAGCGCACTTCGGGCTGAGGCGCGCCAGCTCCTTTGAACATCGGATACTCATCAATCCGCTCCGGCCGTGCATCTGCGCCCACCATGTTCGACTGGCCCGCGAGGAGAAAGACTTTGACCGGCTTCGACGACTCGGCGGCAGAGGATGCTGCGAGTGATGCCAGCAGCAGGGCAAGGCGGAGCAAGCAATTCTTCATGCAGGTGTGAGATTGCGATCCGAGCTCCCTGCTGGTCAATGCGGCAGGCCTTCGAAGTCTTTCAGCAGGCGCGGCTCATCCTTGGCGGGTGGCGGTCTCCAGCCGCTTCATGAGCTTGGCGAACTGCTGTGGCTTCGTCTTGGCGAGGATGGTTTGAACCCGAACTTTCGAAGTAGCCCAGCGACCGCCGACCTGCTGGGCTACTTCGGAGTTCGGCTGGAGCCGATAGGGAGTGCGCTCGGCCACCGCACGCCATAGCGGTGGGCTCACACGTTCACCGCTTGGAGCATCGCCCCAGCGGGCTGTGACCGCACCGAGCGCTCGACGAGTTCCGCTGGGGGCATCAGGCGCGTCGTCACCGGCAGCAGGCCGCCTTCGCGGTAGAGCGTGATGGAGACGTGCTCGTTGCGGCGGATGCAGGCCTTGATGGCGTCGGGCTCTTTCTCGCACTGGAGGAGCGTCTTCCACGAGTAGATGTGCTTGGGCTTGTGGAAGTCGCTGTTGGCGATGAAGGGCAGGCGCTTGAGGCCGACGGGCGCGAAGATGTCGTTGCGGTTGGCGATTTCCCACGCGTCCAGCAGCGGCGCAAACTCGTCTTGGTTCTCCCAGAGGTAGAGCGTGTTCTTGCCCCACTCGCTCTTGAAGACGTGCGGGTGCGACGCGACGGCCAGCGCGCCTTGGGCGTGGAGCTGCGCGATGGTCTCGGGCAAGTCCAGCGCGGACGCGATGGGCATTTGCATGTCGATGCCTAGGAGGTGCGCGGAACTTTTCTTCGTCAGGCCGTCCTTGTTGAACTCGATGCCGGAGAGCAGCAGCATCCCATACTTGCGCCAAGCGCGGCGGCGTTCGCGGTCGAGGACTTCAAAGTATTCCTCCAGCTGGCTCTCGGCCAGAACGAGGTTGCTCAACTTGCTCAACTTCCCGATGACGCGGCGCGGGTCCGCGAGGTGGTCGGTGACGCAGATGCAGTCGAAGCCGCGCGGGCCGTAGAAGTCCACGAGCTCGGGGACCGTGAGGCTGCCGTCTGAGTAGTTGCTGTGGATGTGAAAGTCGCAGAGCAAGGAGCGGCGGGCGGCGGTGCCGTCAATGATGGCGGGCGCGTTCACCGGGGTGGCGGGCGGCAAGGCCTTCATCGGCGTGGGGGTGAACTGGGTCCAGTCCCCGGCGTCGTCGCACTGGGCGAGGACCAGCTCCGCGATGCGCAACGCGGCGTCTGGATGGGAAACCTTGAGCAGGTTCGCGCGCCACTCCTGCCACAGCCGTGCGTGCTTGGCGAAGGCGGCTTCGATGATGCCGGGCACTTCACGATTGCGCTCGGCCACGGTGCCGAGGCCGAGCTGTTGGACGAGTTGGGCGTTGCCGGTCTCCTGCCCGGGGATGATTTGGTTGATGACCATCGGGCAGCGCGCGGCGATGGCTTCCTGCACGACCGCTCCGCCGGCCTTCCCGATGAGCACATGGTGCGAGAGCATCAGCGCGGGCATCTGGTTGGTCCAGCCGAGCACTTGCACGCGCTCGCTGTGGTTGCGGAAGCGGTCCTGCAACTCGGCCTTCAGCTCCGCGTCGCGGCCTGTGGTGATGGTGAGGTGGACGCGCTCGTTCTCCAGCAGGGCTTCGAGCACCTTGCCGCACTTCTTCTTCCCGTGGTTGATGACGTAGAGGAGCTTGATGGGCCCGTCATCTTCGAGCGGGAAGGGCACGAGGCCCGGCGCGGCGAACTGCGGGCTGACGGGGAAGCCCAGCGCGTGAATGCGCGCCGCCTCCACGCCGGCGGCTTGCAAAACCGTGGCCGTCGGGCGGTTCGCGACGACGAAGGCATCGCTCGGGGCGCGGTGCCAGGCGGCATTCACCGAGATGGAATCGGTCACGATGGTCACGAGGCGGAAGGGCTTCTCCGAGTGGTCGCGGAAGAGCTCCTTAATGACCGGCGCGTAGGCGGGATAGGTCGAGACCACACAATCCGGCTGGGTCACGCGTAGCACGTCACCCAGCGCGGTGCGCAGGCGCGTGAGGCCGGTGAGGCCGCTGTCCGCCACGGAGACGTGGTCCATCAACGAGTAGATGCCGCGCCAGAGCGTGGGGGCGTAGCGCACGACGCCGAGGTGCGCCTGCTTCACGAAGCTGTTGAGCCGGCCGTAAGTGCTCTCGAACAGGTCGAGCACTTCGACTTGGGTATCCGGCGCGATGAGTTCCAAGGCGTCCCGGAGATTGCGGGCCGCCGCGTTGTGGCCTTCGCCGAAACCTGCTGTGAGGATGAGGACCTTCTTCATGACACGTTTCTTCTTACCCTGCGGGGCGCGCATGGCGCTTCCGTGGCAGGCAAGCAACGGTTGGGTGAAATGTGCTAATCCGGAACCCTGCCGTGGAATTGAACCGCTAAGCCACCAAGCCCAGGCGCAGAAGCGGGGTTGTTCCACCAAGTTGGCCGCACCGGTTGGTGCAGTTTCCCCGCCTTCGCCCAACCTCAGCTTCCCTGGCTGGCCCTCGTGTCCTTCGTGTCCTTGGTGGTTCCAATCGAATCGTTCCGGCTAAGAGCCTATCCGAATAACCCGGCCTGCTGCCAAGTGATGCAGGCGCAGGCAAGATGGAGGAGCGCCTCATAGTTGGCCGCCTGCTTCTCCCAGCGCACCAGCAGGCGGCGAAACCGATTCAACC
>JBDKJY010000006.1:0-180425 GCA_039796295.1 Verrucomicrobiota bacterium | reverse complement strand
GAGCGCTCAGGCATGAAAGCCAGGCGCTCGCACGCGCTTTTCCTCATAGCTCATTCCCAGTTCACCCCAAGTTAGCCATGAAATTCCCCGAATACCCCAGCATTTCCGACCTCGTGGCCACCCACGGTGCCAGAGTCCCGAATGTGGCGGCGGCACCGAAGAAGTTTCGCGCCATGGTGGTGATCCTCACCGTCGCCGCCCTGTCCCCCAGCCGACTCGCGCAATATGACACCGACGTGAAAAACTTCAGTCTTCCGGGGTCGGATGGCCTCAGCACTTATAACTTTTGGGAGGCGACCGGTGGCCGCGCCGAGATGCAGATGGATGGCTTGATTCCCAAAGCAGTCACTCCACCCAGCCTGGGGGTGCTCACTCAAGGCAGCTCCATTATTCTCAGTTGGCCAGCGAGTGCGGTGGGCTTCGTCCTGGAATCAAGAACCAATCTCGCCCCTTCGCTACTGTGGAACGCGGTCACCCCGGCACCCGTGGTCATCAACGGCCAGAACGTCTTGACCAATCCCCTGGCCAATGACGCCCAATTCTATCGGTTAAAAAAGTGACGCGCCTGCGGTGCCAGCGCGCCTCGCCGGTGAACCCACCAACCGCACTCCTGCGGCAGCAAAAAGACCGGACGGAAATCTCTTCCCCTCCGGCCTGCGTCCGTGAAACGGAAACCTCCCGCTCCCCCGGTCTTACTTCGGCGTTTCCGCCGCCTTCTTGCCCCGGCTCAGGCCGCTCTTGCGCTCGCTCTTGCGCACGTAGCCCATCGCCTCATACAAGTCGCAATCCTCCCCGAAGTTCGGATCGCCCTTCACCCCGTTCACCACCTTCTGGTTGGTCTCGTGCGAGACCTTGTCCGCATCGTCCCGCCGGTTGATCGCAGCGCTCATCAACTTGTCCAAGCGTTCGATCTCCGTCCGGGCATCCGCGGAGGGCTTCACTTTGGTTTTGTATTGCGCGAGCGTCATGCCCCCAAACAACACCTCCGGCGCTTCATTTTCCCACCCGGTGGTGATGTCCTTGATGGCTTGCTCCGTCACTTTGCTACCACTGGCCATAACTGTTCCTTTCCCGGCAGGGAGGTTGACGTTGCCGGTGAAACTGCCCTGCCTCTCTCGTCGCACCGGTGGTTGCCCCACTGGCGACTTCCACCAGCGGGCGTGGGGCGAACCTCGCCACCCTGCGCGCCGCTGTCAAGCGTCGCGCCGGCTGGCCGTCCCGGCATGAATTCTGACCGGCCCCACGCGCCAGCCCACCGGCTTGACTTCCGCGCCGCGTATCCCGACGCAAAACCCCACCACCCCACCGCAACCACCCAACCACCCGGCCAGAAAACCCACTGGGTTGCCCTACCATCCCATCAGACTTTCGCGCCAACCCACTGGGATCATCCGATAACCCACTGGGTTTTTAAGATAACCCAGCGTCCCATCCAAAGAACCCAGTGGGTTTCCACACCGGAAAGGTCAGCCGCTGCCGATTTCCAACCAGAAACCGCTCAAAAACCAATAAAACCTCAAAAACCCGCACCAAACCCGCCGCCGGACTACGCCAAGCGTCCCCGACGGCGCGGGTGAGGCAGGCTTCCTCGGCGGTGAGATACAGGCCCGCCACGGCGTCGCGGGTTTCGACGGCGAACTTCACACGACAGATGGCCAAGAGGCCGACGATGAGACTGTCCACGCCGTAGCCGACGCAAGCGCGCGTGGCATCGCGTGGAGCATACTAAGGGTGAAGTGGTTGTGCCCGTGCGCGAGCCGACGCTATTCGGTCGGCCGATGCACTCGTAGCTTGGAGTCCGTGAGCAACACGAAGCAGCCCGACCACGAATCGGCATCAATCGAACGGAAAGCTTCCACGATGCGCACGGCCAACGCGCGGCGGCCGGGCACCCGCAGTCGAACGAGCATCAAACCGTGATGCGTCCCCGGCTGGAATTGGCGAACGTCCGAGAAGTCAAGGTCTTGCGTGATAAGGAACCGCCCCTCCGCTTGCGCCGCCCGCCAGATGTTCGGATCGCTCTGTCCGCTTAATCCTTCAAGCCGCACGTTGTCCACGTCATGACCCAACGCAGACAACGCCGGCACCAGCGACTCCGGCAGGTTTTCGTCCAGCTTGAGCTTCATGCCAGCACTGGGGCGGCGGATACCGGCAAGTCTTCTTCAGCCGACACTGCGGCAAACGCAATGACCGCCCGCATCGCCTCCCGCGACACGGTGGGAAAATCCGCAAGAATTTCGTCAACGGAAGCCCCTTCCGCAAGGCTGGCCAGCAGCGTGCGCAAGGTCACGCGCGTCCCCTTGATGACCGTCTCGCCACCGCAAACGTCGGTGCGCCGTTCAAAAAAGCCGCTGTAGTTGAGATTCATGCTGGCAAAGTAATCGACGGCAGGACGGGCGGCAATGCCGACGATTCAGGCCGCACTCCTTGGCGGCGGCGTCCACGATGGCGCAGATGATGCGGGCTTCCTCGGCAGTCGGATAGAGAACCGCAGGGTTGGTTCAAGACTGCGGGCCAAGAACAAACCTCGCGCGCTCGTGGCGCAACATTTCAAACGGGTTCATGGTCTTGACCCCAAGGCCAATGCAGGCGTTGGGAATCTTGATCTTCTTGGTCGAAGCGGCGGCGACCTCGTGAGTCACAACTACATGGCCGTGGGCTAGCGCGTGAGCCACAAGGTAAAAATCTGCCTTTTGCAGAAACGTGCTCACTGCTGCCGGTTCGTAATTCTGGCCAACGGCCCACCTGCTCACCGCAGCCAGAGCCGGCACAATGGCAGAGTCGGGTTTGAGAAAGAATCCGTCACCCCGGGCTGCGGCCCAGCTCGCCAACTCATCAGTCCCGGCTTCAATTTCATCGCTAACCTTCTCGATGCTGAAGACCAGGCCAGAAGTGTTCGAGGCAACCAGCCAGTCCCAGAAGGCCGGGCAGAAATCCAACCCATAGTGGAAGTTCTTGGCTTGGATGAAAACGTCGGAATCGAGCAGGTATTTCATGCGACCCCCACCCCCAAGCTGCGCCCCAATTCCTTAAACGTCGCACGTTTGGAGAACCCGAGCATCCGGAACGCATCCGTGTAGCGGGTCTGGCCTTCCATTGTGCTGGCGCACAGTGCCGCTGCGAAGCGTTTGCTCACTCGCGCCGCTTGCGTCAGATAGAAATTGCCGCCGCTTCCGCGTGGAATCGCCCGCAATCTTGCCACTTCCGCATGATAGGCTTCCCAGAACTCCTCCTGGGTAAGCCCCCCCACGTCCAAGATGCGGCGCAAGATGACCAGCGTGCTCACCTTGAAGCGCCGGGCCAACCGTCCGGCCTCCTCCGCCAACTCGCCGTCGGGATGGTATGCCTGGCGCATCGCGTCCAGCGGCACGAGCAGTTCGGCAGCAACCTGGTTGCACCAGCGCTCCACTTGCTGAACCGGGACGGCGGTCGGTTGAGAATCCGACACCGCCGATTGCCCCGACCAGATGTGCGCTAGTTCATGCGCCAGCGTGAACATCTGCGCCGCCTTGGTATCCGCGCCATTGACGAACACCAGCGGCGCAAGGTCGTCCGCCATGGCAAACCCGCGAAACTCCTGCGGGTCTAAATGCCGGTAATTGTTGTTATGCACCACCCCGTTGCACATCACGAGGATGCCAAGCCCGTCTGCTTGTTCGATGAAGTGCCGTAGCGCATCCGTCCAGGTCGGCATTTGGCGGCGCGCGTCCAAATTAAAGCCCAGCTCCGTCCTGATTCGTGCGGCGGTGCTCACAACGTCGTCGCCCACCCGTGCCGAACCTACAAAAGCCAGCGGCGAATCACCCATCGAGCGCGCGTAGTTCCGAAACCATTCCTGCCTTTGCTGACAGACATAGATCGTGTCCAACAAGTCTGGGCTCGGATGACCGATGCGTTCGTTGCCGGGAGCGCGGAAATCCGGGATGGGAATGTTCTCAACCGGCGGCTCGGGAAGAAACAGGTAGCCCACCGGCGTGTGGGTCGACTTGGCAAATGCCTCCAACTGTTTCAACGTCGGTTGCGCTGTTTCATTTTCCCACGCCGCCAGATGCGGAAACTTGTGCTCCAAATCGGCGCGGTCAAACCCCGCGCGCTCGCACGCCCAGCGCAGCAACTTGGGTTGGATGGCCACTCGATTCATGGTGCTAGGCTACCGGGACTCAATTGATGATTCAATCATCGAGCATCCGCCATTCAAATCGCCTTCTCGTAAATCTTCTGAAACACCTTGTCCGTCCCTTCGCCCGCGCGGTTCGGATCGCAGATGGTGATGCCGTCCGGCCCGAAGCGGGCGGTGACGGTCGCGCCTTTGCCTTCGGCCATGTATTTGAAGTTCAGGTCGCGCACCTTGGCGGCGGCATCGACGATGGCGCAGGTGATGCGGGCTTCCTCGGCGGTGGGATACAGGCTGGCCACGGCGTCGCGGGTTTCCCCGGCGAACTTCACGCGGCAGATGGCCACGAGCCCGACAGTGAGGCTGTCCACGCCGTAGCCGACATAGGCTTTGGTGCCGTCGGCGCGGAGGACGTCGCGGGTGAAGTGATTGTTGCTCGTGCGCGAGCCGCCGCCCTTGTTCCACCAGCGGAACCCGCGGTATTGCTGGTCGCTCTCCACCTTGCCGTCGGCCCCGACGATTTCGTGGCCCTGGTTCACCGGGCCCTCGAAGTCGGGCGGAGTGATCCAGTTGTTGTGGAAGTTGATGCTCATGCCGTTGTCGAAATCCACGCGCACCTGCACGGCGTCGTAGGCATTGATGCCGTCGCGCACGAGGCGCTTCTTCTGGCCGACGGCGGTGAGCGAGACGGGTTTGGAGTGGTAGTAGGAGTAAATCAAATCCACCCAGTGCGGCCCGACGTAGCTGAAGGGGTCGCTCGACTCGACCCACTTGAAGGTGCTCGTGCTGACCTCCAGCGGCTCTTCGAGAAACGCAGTGCCGTAGAGCGGCGTGCCGATGCGTTTCTGAATGTCGTCGCGGATGCGCAGGTGGTCGGGGTCGTAACGCTTGTGCATGTCCACGGCCACGATGCGGTTCGCGGCGCGGGCGGCCTCGATGATTTGGTCGGCCTCGTGCGTGGTGAGGCACATGGGTTTCTCGGTGAGGACGTGGACGCCCTTCGCGAGCGCGGCGAGAATCGGCTGCGTGTGCAAGTGATCTGGCGTGGCGACGGCGAGCACGTCGAGATCGGGGAAGTCGCGGAGGATGTCGTGCCAAGGCTCGTCGCCGAAGTAGCACTTCGGCGAATGGCCGGTCCACTCCTTGAACGCGGCGGCGGATTTCTCGGCGGACTTCTGCGAGCGCGTGGCCACGGCGACGAGGTCGAACTTCACCGGTGCGAGCTCGCGGTTGAATTTGTCGAGTCCGACGCGCGCAAGCTGGCCGGCAATGCCGAAGCGTTGCAGGTCGGCGTAGGCGCGGAGGTGGACGTCGCCGCCGAACATGCCGGCGCCGACGAGGGCGATTTTGATCGTGGGTTCCATAAGACGTGAATTGGTGGCGAGGACGCTGCCAGAGCCAGCGCAGGGCGTCACGACCTCAGATACGTCAGTGCGCGGGCGAGGGAATCCACCATCAAACCGGAGTCCGGCGTCGTGGAAGACGCTGAGATCTGCCTCAGGATCGCGGGCCCGCCAGGCAGCGGAAAACCTTGGTCCAGTCGGAGTCCAGCGTTGAACTGCTTCGGGGCCTGTGCCAGCCTCGGGCGTGACCAACGTGCGCGCAAGCGCTCTCAACTGCTAGCCCTCCTCACCATGCAAATCACCAAACAGCTCGCCATCTTCCTCGACAACGTGCCCGGTATGCTCGCCAGCGTCTGCCACGCCTTGGCCGACGCGAAGATCAACATCTACGCCATCTCCGCCAGCGACACGGTGGACCACACCGTCATCCGCATGGTCGTGGACAAGCCGCAGGAGGCCATCTTCCTCTTCGAGGAACGCGGCACCCTCGTCGTCGAGGACGACGTGCTGATGATTGACGGCGACAACCGGCCCGGCTCACTCGCGATCATCTGCGAGCAGCTCGGCAAGGCGAAGGTGAACATCGAATACTGCTACTGCGCCACCAGCCCCGGCACCCGCAAGGGCCTGCTCATCCTGCGCGTGAAGAACCCACAGAAGGCGCTGAAGGTGTTGAATAGCTGAGCAGCGGTCAGCGAACAGCTTTCAGCTCCCGACCACGAGCACCTGCGCCGCTGACCGCTGACTGCTAATCGCTAGCATGCACCCGCTCCTCTACGAACTGAACACCCGTTGCTGGCTGCGCGACCTCGCAGCGCAGCGCGGACAGTTCATCCACCTCGGCAACGTGCCCGAGGAGGAGTTCGCCACTTGGAAGCGGCTGGGCTTCACCCACCTCTGGCTCATGGGCACTTGGACCTCCGGGGCCAAGGCCCGGGAAGTCGCCCTAAGCGACCCCGCGCTCATCGAGAGTTTCGGCAAAGCCCTGCCGGACTGGACCCCCGACGACGTGGGTGGTTCGCCTTACGCCATCGCCGACTACCGCGTGCCCGACGCGCTCGGCGGCGAGGCGGGCTTGCGCAGCTTCCGCGCGCGCCTCCATGCCCATGGGTTGAAGCTCCTCCTCGACTTCGTGCCCAACCACACCGGCCTCGGCCACCCGTGGGTGAAGTTGCGGCCGGAGCTGTTCGTGCAGGGCTTGCCCGGCGCCCGCGAGGCCTTCGCCACCGAGACGCACTCCGGCACGGTCTGGATTGCACACGGCAAGGACCCCCACTTCCCCGGCTGGGCTGACACCGCCCAACTCGACTACCGCCGCGCCGACACCCAGGCCGTCATGCTGGCCGCCCTGCTCGACCTCGCTGCCCGCTGCGATGGCGTGCGGTGCGACATGGCGATGCTCGTCCTGCGCGACGTGTTTGCGAAGACCTGGGCGACGTTTCCGCGCACCGCGCCGCTAGCACCCGGCGAATTCTGGACGACCGCCATCGCGGCGGTGCGGCAGGCGTTCCCCGCCTTCCTTCTGGTGGGCGAAGTGTATTGGGATCTCGAGCGCAACCTCCAGCAGCTCGGCTTTGATTACACTTACGACAAGTGGCTCTATGACCACCTCGCCTACGACAACTACGTCGAGACGCAGAACCACTTACTCGATGTGGAACCGGCCTTTCTCGCCCGTAGCGTCCACTTCCTCGAAAACCATGACGAGCAGCGCGCCGCCGTTCGCTTCGCGCTGGAAGAGCATCGCGGAGCCGCCCTGCTGACTTTTGGCCTGCCGGGGATGCGCTTCCTGCACGAGGGCCAACTGGCAGGCGCGACTGTGCGCCTGCCGGTGCATCTGGCCCGTCGCCCGGTGGAGGCCGAGGATACGCAGCTCGCTTGGTTCTACGAGACGCTCTTCGCCGCCCTCGCCGCCACCGCCGTCGGCCACGGCAAGTTTGAACTCCTCCGACCCCGCTCCGCTTGGTCACAGAACTCCACGGACCACTGCTTCGTCATCGTGCAATGGCAGGCTACGCCCGACGCCTTCGACCTCGTCGTGGTAAACCTCGCCGCGCAGCCCGGCCAATGCTACGTCACCCCCACCATTGCTGGCCTCGCGCGCCACGAATGGAAGATGGAAGACTTGCTGGGTGAGGAAAAATACTGGCGCAACGGCAGCGAGATGCAGGCGCGCGGCCTCTACCTCGCCCTCCCCCCGCGCGGGGCCCAGCTCTTCCACTTCACCCCGACGAAGTAGGAAGTTCAAAGCGTGCGGCCAGGCGGTCCCTCCACATCGTGGGGAAAGGAAGTGTTCAGTAATCAGTGTTCCGTATTCAGTATTCAGACAGTCGTCGGGCCGCGTCTCCCAACTGAACACTGAAGACTGAACACTGCCCGCTTCCCCCTACCCCACCAGCCACGCGATAATCGCCTTCTGCGTGTGCAGCCGATTCTCCGCCTCCTCAAAGATGGTCGCCGCGTGGGCCTCGAAGGTCGCGTCGTCAATCTCCTTACCGCGATAGGCCGGCAGACAGTGCATCACCAGCGCGTCCGGCCGCGCGCGCTTCACCAGCGCCGCGTTGATTTGGTAGCCGGTGAGCACCTGGATGCGTTCGGCGGCCTCGGCTTCCTTGCCCATCGAGACCCAGACATCCGTGTAGAGCAGGTCCGCGCCCGTGGCCGCGCCTTGCAAATCCGCCGTGAGCACAATCTTCCCGCCCGTCGCGGCCAGCGTGCCGGTGATGACTTCGCCCATCGCCGTGCTCTGCGCGTGGACGTGCGTGAAGCCCGCCCGCTCCAGCAGTGACAGCGACGGTTGAAACTCCTTCGGCGCGGCGATGCGCAACTCGAAGCCCAGCTTCGCCGCCGCGAAGACCCAACTCGCCGGCACGTTGCACGCGCCGTCGCCCACGAACGTCACAACCTTCCCCTGAATCGGCCCGCGTTGTTCTTGGAAGGTAAAGATGTCCGTGAGGATCTGGCACGGATGCTCCTCGTCGGTGAGCGCGTTGATGGTCGGGATGTTCGCGTAACGCGCGAACTCTTCCACGTCCGCCTGCGCGAAGGTGCGGAAGACGACGCCGTGAACCATCCGCCCCAGCACGCGCGCCGTGTCCTTGATGGGCTCGCCGCGCCCGAGCTGAATGTCACCGGCGCTCAGGAACATCACATTGGCCCCCAGCTCCCGCAGGCCGACCTCGAAGGAGACACGCGTGCGGGTGGAGGACTTGGCGAAGATGAGTGCCCACGTCTGCCCCGCCAACGGCTGCAGCCCCGGCTGGCCGCGCTGGCGCTTCATCGCGGACGACGCGCTCAGGATGGCTTCCATGTCCGCGCGGGACAATTGCTCAAGGCTCAACAGATGTTTCATCGTGAGAAAGTGCGGAGTGTAGGCACGGAAGCCCGGAGTGCAAAAACATTCTGCCGACAACGGCGCATTCGGGCGCATCTCAGCTTCTTGCACAGCAGCGCAAGTCCGAGTTACGCCCCACCCGTTGAAGGTGGCGGCACCTCCTTGCTGGTAATCTTAACCAGAAGCCTGCAGTTCACAGCCGAGCGCCTCACGCAATGACCGCGCAGGACGCAAAGGACGGGGAAAATGCGTTCAAGCGGCGGATCACCAGACGGGGGAAGAAACTGCGGCGGGCCAGTGGGCGTGCGCACACCCGCTTTGCGCCCTTGGCGTGAGGTTCCACGGCATGGATTCGGCACCATCCTAATCTTATTCCCGCTCTTTGGCGGGGTCGCGCGAAGGGGGAGGAAGCCTAAACTCAGGTTTACGATCCAGCGTCCGAGGGGCAACTGCAAGCCACTGAGCTGCGCCCAGCGCATTCCAGCTCCGCTTCTTGATGCTGTGGCGACACCCTGGGTGCGCCGAACTGCGCGCCTCGGGGGTCCAAGCCCGCCCGACGACGCTGCTGCCGTCGCAACTTGGTGCGCACTGCGCGCCGCACCAGTCGCCGGTGGCTCACTGGCGCGTTATCGCGACCTGCGCCCCTGCATCCAACGGGACCAACACCGTCTGGACCCCGCGCATATGCCGGTGGCAGTTCACGCAACTGATGGTGAGCTGGAACCACGCGACAGACGCTGCGTCCACGTTCTCCGCGCGGGCGGCCTTCTGCAGCGCCTCGGCGTGACGGCGAAACTCAGTGGTGAACTGCTTGTATTCGGGCGACTGCCGCGCCTGCCAGCCCGCCGCCTGGCTCAACGCCACCAGCTTCTGCGCGTGGGTGGAGATGCTGAGAAAGTTCTCCGTGGCGATGCCTTCGAGCACTTTCTGTGAGCTTTCCAATTTGAGCTTCATCACTTCGCGCGTGGTGACCTTCGGATCGTCCGGCACGCGCGTTGCCGCAAGACCAGCGAGTGCCACGACAACGAGCACTAGCCCCAGCATGGATTTCGTTTTCATAAAACAACCCCACCCAGCACCTCGGCGGCACCGCCGAGAGCCACCAGCTTCTCCACGACCTCGCTGATGAAGAGAACGCGTCTCATTACGGTGTGAGGCTGGTGCCACTCCGGCTAGGCCGCTCACCGGCGATTGCCCAATGTGCGCCCAGCTTTGCAAGCGCCCGTCCCACGCCGCACCACGTCGGAGTTGTCGCGCCCACTGCGAATGCCTAGCCTCTGCCGCAACTCTGTTCTGCCATGCAGCGCCGCACCACCTTCCGATTATTCCTAGCCGCCTCCGCGTTCTTCCTCGCCCTCCCCTGCCCCGCCGCCGTCAGCCACGGCTTCCGCGTGCCGGATGGCTTCGAGGTTTCGCTCTACGCGGGCGACGAACTCGCGCACGACATCTACGCGATGACCCTGGACCACCGGGGCCGCGTCGTCGTCGCGAGCAAGGGCTGGGTAAAAATTCTCCACGACACCGACGGCGACGGGAAGGCCGACCGCGCCACCGTCTTCAGCGAGTTCCCCAAGTCCGGCACGCGCGGAATGTATTTCGACGCCACCGGCCTCGTCCTCACCGGCGACGGCGGCGTCCGCCGCTGGCGCGACACCGACGGCGATGACAAGGCCGACGGCGAACCAGAACTCTTCTTCCGCACCGAGCGCGACGGCGAGCACGCCGCCAACGGCATCGTGAAAGGCCCCGACGGCTGGTTCTACCTCATCGCCGGCAACGACGCGGGCATCACCAGCGCGCACGCGAAGCTCCCCGGCTCGCCCGTCAAGCAGCCCAATGCCGGCGCGCTCGTGCGCTTCTCGCCTGACGGCCAGTCCTCCGAAATTCTCGCCCACGGCTTCCGCAATCCCTACGACCTCGACTTCCATCCCTTCGGCCAAGTCTTCACCTACGATGCCGATGGCGAGCGCGACCACCATCTCCCGTGGTATGCCGGCACGCGCATCTTCGACATCGCCACCGGCGCGCACCACGGCTGGGTCTTGCGCGGCTGGCAACACGCCTGGAGCCGCCCCGAGGTCTGGCCCGACAACACGCCGCGCCTCGCCACCATCGGCCGCGGCTCGCCCACCGGCGTCTTCGTCTATCGCCACCACGCGTTCCCCGAGCGCTATCGCGGCGGCGTCTTCGCGGTCTGCTGGACGATGGGCCGCATCTACTACTGCCCGCTCACGCGCGACGGTTCCTCCTTCCGCACCACCTTGGAAACCTTCCTCGAAGGCACCGGCGAAAATGGCTTTGCCCCCGTGGACGCCGCCGTTGCCCCGAACGGCGATGTCTTCGTGGCCATCGGCGGACGCGGCACCATTGGCAGCGTCTTCCGCATCCACTACACGGGCAAGTTGCCGACCGAAAAGCCCGTCACTGAACCCGTCCGCCAAGTGCTCGCCGCCCCGCAACCCCTCGCCAGTTGGTCCCGCGTCAAGTGGGTTCCGCCGGCGAAGGAACTCGGTGCCAGCGCCTTCGAGCAAGCCGCGTTGAACGCCAAACTCCCGCTCCTCGAACGCATCCGCGCCGTGGAAGTGCTGGTTGAACTCTTCGCCGGCCTCCGCCCCGAAACCGCGCGCTCACTCACCCGCAGCGGCGAACCTGAACTCATCGCGCGCACCGCGTGGGCCGTGCAGCGCAGCCCGGAGAGCCCGGACGCCACCTCACTGCTCGTCGAACTCACGCAGTTGAACGACCCGCGCATCGCCCGCGCTGCGTGGGAAGCACTCATTTCCAATTCGGAATTCGGAATTCGGAATTCGGAATTGAATCAGCGCCCCCTCACCCCGGCACCTACGCCCGACTGGTTTCGTGGCCTCAACTCCGACGACCGCCGCGTGCGCGCCGCCACTGTGCTCGCCGCACGCGGAGCGGGCCGCACGAACTTCATCGCCACGCCCGTCCCCGCTCGACTCACCGCCCGCCAACGCCTCGGCCTCCTCGCCATCCACGGCCCCGAGCGCACCGACGACCCGAACTGGCAAACGCACTACTTCCACAACGCCGCCTTCGTCGCCGCCACTGAGCGCGACCCCGTCACGCGCCTCGACGCCGTGCGCCTGCTCCAGCTCGCCCTCGGCGACGTGAAGCTCGTGCAAGACAAGCCCGACACCTACGACGGCTTCGCCGCCGCCCGCACTGAGGAAGTCCCCACCGCGCTCCGCAGCGAAGTCACCGCCCGCCTCGCGCCCGCCTTCCCGACCGGCGACGCCGACCTCGACCGCGAGCTGGGCCGCCTCCTCGGCATGCTGTCCGCCGACGCCCCCGGCTTGCTCGCCCAAGTCGCCGCGAAGCTCACCGACACGAGTCCGGTCGAGGACGACATTCACTTCCTGATGGTTGCCGCGCGTCTACCCTCGCCCCGCACCCTGGACACCACCGCCCGCCTCGCCCATGCCATCGCCGGGCTCCACCACAAGATGAACGCGGACAAGAAAGAGCCGAGCCGCTTCTGGCCCGTCCGCGTGGGCGATATGTTCAGCCGCCTGCTGGACCGCGACCCCGCCCTCGCGTCCGCGTTGCTGGCCTCGCCGAACTTCAACCTCTCTGACCACGCGCTCTTTGCCGCGAAGCTCCCCTACGCCGAGCGCCCCGCCGCCGCCCGCGCCTTGCTGGGCCGCGTGCAAGGTCCGTGGAGCACCGAGTTCGTCGAGCTGCTCACGCCCTTGCCGGACGCCGAACTATTCCCCGCCCTGCGCGGCGCGTGGACGCAACCCGCGTTGCACGACGCCCTCGCCAGCGCGCTTGCGCGCAGCCCGCAGGCCGAGGACCGCGCGCGCTTCGTGGCTACGCTCGGCTCGTTCCAACCCGCCGTCGTTGAGCGTGCCGCGCGGGCGTTGGGCAAACTCGGCGGCAATGGTGAGCCGAAGGAACTCGCGTCCTCCCTGACCGCGCTGCGCCGTCTGTGCCAGACGCCGAAGGAATCGTCCGCCCGCAGCGCGCTCGCGAGTCTGCTGGCCGTGTGGACCAAGGCAAATTTCCCCGTGACCGAGGGCGCGGACTTGGTGAAGAGCTACGCGCCGTGGTTCGAGTGGTTCACCCAAACACACCCAGCCGCCGCGAAGGAACTCGTCACTACCGACGAAGACCTTGGCGCGTGGGCGAAGCGACTTGCCGCCGTGAATTGGGACGCCGGCAACGCCCCACGCGGCGAACGCATCTACACGGAGCGGATGTGCCTGCGCTGCCACGGCGGCACCTCACGTGTCGGCCCGGACCTGACGGGCGTGGCCGCGCGCCTGAGCCGCGACGACCTCTTCACCGCCATCCTCGACCCGAACCGCGACATCTCGCCAACCTGGCAGGCGAAGCTGTTCACGACCAAGACCGGCGCGACGCACCTTGGCCTCATCATCTACGAATCACCCACCGCGAAGCTGGTGCAGACCGGCCCGGACACGACCGTGCGCTTCACCGGCGACGAGGTGGTGTCCGTCACGCCCGCGCGCACCTCGCTGATGCCGGCGGGCCTGCTGGCGGGTTTGAAGGACGAAGAACTGGCAGACTTCTACGCCTTCGTGAAGACGCTGAAGAAATAGGCCGGCCGAAGTTCCGCATCGTCTTGGAGTGCGGCGGCAAGCGGAGCGCGACGCCGCTCTGGCCTCCCGCGCAGCGGCCCGCACGTTCATTCGGAGGAACGACGCGTTCCGCTCCGCAGGCAAGGAACGCCCGTCGCGCCTACGGCGTGGGCGTGGGTGGGGGCGGCGGCGTGGGCGGCGGAGCAGGATTCGCCGGTTGATTCGGCTCCGGGGCCTCACCCGGCAAGCTCTCGAAACTTAGTCCGTAACTGCGCATGATCTCCCGCGCCGTGGCGGCCTCCAGCCGCCGCGTGTTGTGCCGCAGCTCATCCACCAGCTCATCCACCACCACCTGCGCCTGCGGCCGCAGCGCGCGCAACTGCTCCCGTATGCCCTGCAAATCCCGGTCCACCGGCGTCACCTCGCCGCGCTCGCGGACCGCGTCCGTCAGCTTCGCCTGCACCTCCGCCGCGCTCGGGTTCACCATCGCGGGAAAGCCCATCGCCACCGCCGCCGCGTCCCCGGCGATCAACTGCAGCGCCGCCGTCCGGCGCTCCTCCTGCGTGCCCAGCGGCGGCAGCTCCGCGCTGTGGTTGAGCTTGTGGCAGTCCAGCACGGCCACCGAGTGCGGCACCCGGAACGTCCGCCGACCCAGCACCGCCACATAATCCCGCACATAGGTGTGCAACCCCTCCTCGGCCTGCTGCGCCTCCCCCATCTCCTTGCTCACGCGGCCCTCCGCCAACTGCCGCCGGGTGACCAGGCTCGCGAACCCGGGGATCACCGTCTCCCCCTCCGTCCGGTCATTCAGGCACGCTGCCGCTGCCGCGATGGTATCAACGGGAACGTATTTGATCCCCTTGAGCGCGTCGGCAGCGGCCGTGCGGAGGGCGGTGGCGATGAACGCCGCGCGGGAGTCATCCGATTCTGGAACTCTCATCCTTGGCATAGTTTTGTTTCCTCTCAGGTTATTGGTTTTGGTTGAACACCGGCATTCCAGAAATCCACCTCCGGCCCTGCGCGTGCGCCACTGCGGCGACGTATTTGGAACCGACGGGCTAAATCTCTGGAACGGCGCTTTTCTGCCAAAACCCACCCCCGCCCCGCAAGCAGTTTCTTATCGGCCCGCGAAACACGCTAAAAGACGCGAATGGTAGGGCCGCGTCGCGCGCGGCCTCGTCCCACCAGACCGAACAAGGCTGACCACAGATCGGCCCTACCGTGGGACCATCTCAGCGGAACACAGACCGCAGACCGCCAATCGCTTCCCGCTACCCTCTATCCGCTCTCCTCTCCTCTCCTCCCTCCCCCCTCTCAACTCTCAACTTTCATCTCTCAACTTGTTGAAAAGCCCCTTGCCCCCGCCGCCCCGTCTGGCAACACTCACGCCGTTCCCACGGAGCAAACTGAAGAACATGGCACAAACCGCAATCACGGGCCGCGCAGCCTCCTCCCTCTCCGCCTCGAACGGGGAGAGGGCCGGGGTGAGGTGTCGAAACGACTGGCCGCCCAAGGGCAACGCCGATTTCGCCTGGGTGCAGCACTTCATCCACCACCTCGCGCCGCACGGCATGGCCGGCTTGAACGCCGTCCGCAAGGACCTCGCCAATGGCAGCATGTACTCCAACCAGTCCGGCGAAGGCGACATCCGCCGCGCCCTCATCGAGGCCGACCTCGTGGACTGCATGGTCGCCCTCCCCGGCCAGCTCTTCTACAGAGTGGTAAAATGCATCATGCCTTGCCGCGTAATACATTGGACCAAAAGGCTGATCATTCTTGGCTCGTTCGCCGAAATCAGGTCGCAAGGAGCGCACATCAGCGCATTCTTGAGAGCACTGATCCCATTTTCGCAAGCTATTGCAGCTCCATTTTCATGATTGAACGCCATTTTGAAGTGCCCTTTGTGTCGCGCTTGGCTCTGCGGGAAAAACAAATCCAGCAGAACTACAGGCCGGTCATCGCCGTGCACAAGTGGTTCGCCCGTAGCGCAGCTCGTCCCTACCGCAGCCTGTGGCGCATGGTTGGACAACCTCTTCCCCGAAGTGAACTACCGGTATTGGGCGTGAGGTCTGAGGGATGCGAAGGGTGACGCAGGCTCACTTGCCATCGCCCTTGAGCTTGGCCTCAATTTGGACACGTAGCTCTTCGGCGCGTTTCTTTCCGGCTGCGATCTGCTTTGAAGACAGCTTTTGAGCACCCTGTTTTTGAAACTTGGCTGCTGGCTCATAGGTTCTGGCGGCAAGGCTGAACCAAGCATATGCCTCGACCTCGTCCTTTGGCACGCCCAAGCCGATGGAGGTCACGACGCCCAGATTGTGTTGCGCCAAGTCGTCGCCTTGCTCAGCAGCCTTGCGATACCACTTCACCGCCTCGCCCTCGTCCTTCGGCACTCCCCGACCGGTTGCATACCAGTAGCCAAGTTTCAGTTGCGCAAAGGCATTCCCTTGTTCGGCGGATTTCCGTAACCACTTCACCGCTTCGCCCTCGTCCTTCGGCACGCCGTGGCCGTTGAGATACATCAATGCGAGGTTGTATTGCGCAAAGTGATCCGCTAGTTCCGCAGCCTTACGATACCATTTCACCGCCTCCACATCGTCCTTGGGCACGCCTTTGCCGCTGGCATACTTATACCCCAGATTGAATTGTGCTGAGGTGTTTCCTTGATCAGCGGATTTGCGAATCCACTTCATCGCCTCCGTTTCGTCCTTGGACACGCCTTGACCATTGAAAAGTCTGTAGCCGAGTTCAAATTGCGCACGGGCATGCTATACAAGGCGGACACGGTGGGTGGACTTCCAGCCCTCCGAAGTCTGGCAACCATTGGGACGCCCTATGCCATGATGCTGTATGAACGATTCCTTGGTCGCCCATTCGCAGGCCATCGGGACTCGGTCAGCGAACTCGTCGGCGACGGCTTGGAGAATGCGATTGAGGAGCAACTTGTCAGTGCGGGCATCAGTTTCCGGAAGACGAAGCGTGCTGAGAAAATCGCCGAGTTCGATCAAGCGCCTGATTTCATGATTCCCAGCGAGTTCAATCCCAAGATCGTCATCGAAGCCAAGATCACCGAAGACGACGGGACGGCACGCGACAAAGTCACTCGCGTCCAACATCTCGAATCCATCAGCAGGCGCGGTGTAGCCCACGGCGAACCTCCCAAGTTCCAAGTGATAGCGTGCATTGCGGGTCGAGGATTCGGCGTGCGGAAAGAAGACATGCGGAAGCTCATTGAGGCGACGCGCGGAAAAGTGTTTACGCCGAAAACGCTGGGCCGGCTTGTTGAGTGTTCAGCCCTATCGGCCTATGCCACAAAGACGCTTGGACAGAGCTTGAATGGATGACGCCAGCACGAGGCTGCCATGCTCTTCTTCGCCGCGCGCGCTTGGTGCGGCATCCGGCGATGCAGAACCCGACGCTGGTGGTGCTGAGCCACCGCAACGGTCTCGATGACCAGCTTTTCGGTCAGTTCCAACGCTGCGCGGACGTCCTAGGCCAGACGCCCGTGCAGGCCAGCGGACGCGAGCGTTTGCGCGGGCTGCTGAACCGGGCGAGCGGCGGCGTGGTGTTCACGACGATTCATAAGTTTGCGGCAGAGAAGGGCGAACTGATGCCCGAGCTGAGCGCGCGGCAGAACATCGTCGTCATCGCGGATGAAGCGCATCGCAGCCAGTATGGGTTCGGCGGCAAGGTGAATGAAAAGACCGGCGAGATGTCCTACGGCTTTGCCAGCAACCTGCGCGATGCCTTGCCGAATGCGTCGTTCATCGGCTTCACCGGCACGCCCATCGAAAAGACGGACGCGAACACGCGGGCGGTCGAGGGAAATGTCGAACTGGCTGAACTTCTGACCCACGGCTCGACACCTCACTCTGGCCCTCTCCCCGTTCGAGGCGGAGAGGGGGCAGCGCCTTTGCAATTCGGACTTCTCCATTCGCACTTCCCCTGATGCCGCCGGATGGGAGCGAGTGGAATGGCAGCGCCCGAGTGTCCGGCCTCATCCCGGAGGGATGCGGGAACTTAGCCGGGGGTAGAGCGCCAGCGACACCCCCGGTAACGAGTTACCCGCTCGGTGGCACCCCGGAGGGGTGCGGGAAATCGAGGCCCAGAGCGGACTTCCGCGACCCCTCCGGGGTCGGAACGTGGGGGCGGTCTTTCCGGGGGTAGCGTCGCTGGCGCTCCTCACCCCCGGCTAAGTTCCCCCATCCCTCCGGGATGACCGCGCGCCGCAGTCGCCGCCAGACCAGCCACTCCACCGAAAATTGCGGCGAAAGCATGTTTTTCAGCGCAAATTGCTCCATTTCAGTTGCTTGGACACAGAAATCGCCGTTGAAAGGGCATTCGGACCGCTGTCGGAGGCCAATTTTCCCGGCAAAATGACCTTCCGCTGGCGGCGGACCCGGGTTTTGCCGGCAAAATGTCAGGCCGCCGGCGTCGGGTCAGCGTTCTGGCGGCAAAATTGGCTGCCGACGCGGTCGGATGGGCGTTTTGCCGGGAAAATGGCGGTCCGACAGGAGAGGAAGGCCAGTTTTTTTGTCAAAATGGCGGTTCGCCCGGCGTGGAAGGTTTATTTTGTCGGTAGAATGCGGGTTCGACGCGCGGGGAAGGGTCGTTTTCTTGGCAGAATGGCTATTCGCCGGGCGTGGAAGGCTGATTTTGTCGGCAGAATGCGGCTTCGGCGCGCGGGGAAGGGTCGTTTTCTTGGCAGAATGGCGATTCGCCGGGCGTGGAAGGCTGATTTTGTCGGCAGAATGCGGATTCGGCACGAGGGGAAGGGTCGTTTTTTTGACAGAATGCCGGTTTGACAGAGGCGGAGGGACGTTCTGCCGGTCCAAGTGCGGTCCGGGACGGAGGGAAGGGGCGGTCCGCCGGACAATGGTCGGCGTGACGCGGACGGGGGACGGGTTGCTTTTCGTAGCCGCTGGTTGGACGGGGGCGCAGGGGCGTTGGGGGACGGCGTTGGCCGGAAAACGTTCCCCAGTTTCCTCACCCGCAGACGGAATCGCGCCGTTCCCTCCTTACCTCAGCCCTCTCCCCCCGGTGGGGGGAGAGGGAGAAGAAAACCGTCAGAGCTTCGCCATCGCGTTGTCGAGCGCGGCGTAGAGCTGGTTCATGGTCGCGGGGGTTTCGTCGCCCATGTTCGAGAGGCGGAAGGTGGTGCCCTTGATTTTCCCGTAGCCGCCATCGATGAGGAAGCCCTGTTCCTTCACGAGCTTCTGGAGCTTGGCGGCATCCACGACTCGCCCGCCGGGCTTCGCGCCGTTGTTCACGCAGCAGAGCGTGATGGATTCGTAGCCGGCCTCGGGGAAGAGCGTGAAGCCGTGCTTCGCCGCCCAGTCGCGGGTCATTTGGTTCGTCTGCGTGTGGCGCGCGTAACGGGCTTCGAGGCCCTCGGCGAAGAACTCGTCCAGCTTGCTCGCCAGCGCGTAGATGTGCGGGATGCTCGGCGTGCTGGGGGTCATGCTGTCGGCGGCGTTCTTCTCGAACTCCACGAAGTCGAAGTAGTAGCCCCGGTCCTTGGTCGTCGCAGCCTTGGCCAGCGCGGCGGGCGAGCAGGTGAAAACGGTGAGGCCCGGCGGCAGCGCGAAGGCCTTCTGCGTGCCGGCCAGCAACACGTCCACGCCCAGCGCGGCGAAGTTCAGCGGCACGGCGGTCATGGAGCTGACGGCGTCCACGATGAACATCACGTCGGGATACTTGGCCTTGAGCGCGGCGATTTCCGCGACCGGCGACATGGTGCCGGTGGAGGTCTCGTTGTGGATGAGCGTGAGGGAGTCGAACTGACCGGTGGCGAGCTTGGCGTCAATGGCCTCGGCGCGGATGGGCGAGCCCCAGGGGACTTGGAGGCCCTCGGCGTCCTTGCCGCAGCGCTTGGCGACATCGAGCCACTTGTCGGAGAACGCGCCCTTCATGCAGCAGAGCACTTTCTTCTGCGTGAGATTGCGGAGCGCGCCTTCCATCACGCCCCAGGCGCTGGAGGTGGAGAGGTAAACCAACTGCTTGGTGCCGAGCAGCGTCTGGAGCTGCGGCTGCATCTTGGCGACGAGGTCTTTGAAGCCCTGACCGCGATGGCCGATCATCGGCGAGCAAAGCGCCTTGAAGGTTTTTTCGCTGACCTCGACCGGACCGGGGATGTGGAGTTTGACGTGCGCCATAAAAGTGGGCGCGAAAATTTCACAGGCACGGCGGCGAGGCAAGATTTCTTCCCAGAGGGCCGCACGGAGAGCGGTCAGCGGTCAGCGGTCAGCAATCCCCAGCCGCCTCACGGCTTGGCCGGCGGCTGGGCGGGAGCGGGCACGGCCGGCGCGGGCTGCATCGGCGGCAGGTCATCCGCACGCGGACGCCGCACGCCGTTGAACACGCCCACGCGCCCCTCCTCGTCCAACCGCAGGCCGGGACGCGGCCCGAGGGACTCGAACGTCTCGCGGCGCAGCACGTCCCCTGCGGGGTTGATGACCGTGTGGGTGAACAGCCGCGAGTCCGCCTGGTGCAGGACATGGAGGTAGCTGAGGCGGTCGAGCTTCGCCTGTGGATTGTCGCTGGCCGAGGAGCGGCCCAGGCGAATCTGTTGCAGGATGGTCCCATCACTCGCATCCATCAGCGTGGCGTAGAGCCGCTGGTCCTTGAGGTTGGTCAGGCGTTGGACCAGGTATTTGCGCCCCTCCACCGCGCCCTCGCCCTCGCCCGTCCGCACGCCGAACTCCTGTTCCCAAAGTCTGGCCCCGGAGGTGATTTGAAAAATCTGCGGTTCGGCAGCGGCGGGCGCAGCCATGCCCCGATATTCCGCCGAGGCGGTGAGCTTGTAGCGGCCCGGCTGCATCAGCGCGAAGAGCTTGGAAATCTCCACGCGGGTCTTGATGGACTTGGCGTTCTCCAGAATGAACGCCTCGTTCACCAGCGCGGGCTTGAACTGCGTCACCCGCACGCCCTCGCCGGTCTGCTTGGTGATGCTGTAAACGTTCAAGTTCAGCCAGTCATCGCTCGGGGTGAAGACCAGCGGGCGACCGGACAAGTTGCGCAACGCGATCTCGACCACGATGACCTCGCCGGGCAACACGAGCGTCTGGTCGATTTTGATTTGCAGCTCGACCGCACCGGGAGCAGTGCGCGGCGCTTGGGCCAACGCGGCCAGCGCACTGAAACAAACCAGTCCGAGGACAAATGGAAAACGCATGGTGCCAATGTAGGGACGCGGCGGCGGGAGGCAAGCCGGGGTTTGAGGCGGCAGGGGGGGACGCCCCCCTTGTCCTATTTCAAGGACGCGGCCAGAGCAGCAGGCGCAGGCTGTTCAGCACGACGATGACGGTGCTGCCTTCGTGGCCGAGGACGCCGAGGGTCAATGGGACTTTTCCAAAGAGCGCGAAGGCGACCAGCACGACGACGGTGCCGAGGGAGATAACCACGTTCTGCCGGATGACGGAGCGGGCGCGCTGGCTGAGGCGGTAGGCGGCGAGGAAGTTTTCCAGGCGGTCGTGCATGAGGACGACTTGCGCCTGCTCCAGCGCGGCGTCCGAGCCGCGCGCGCCCATCGCGACGCCCACATGCGCGGCGGCGAGGCTGGGCGCGTCGTTCACGCCGTCGCCGACCATCGCGACGCGTTTGCCGGCGGCGTTGAACTCACGGATGGCCTCGACCTTTTGCTCGGGCTTGAGGCCGGCGCGGAGTTCGTCGAAGTGCAGTTCGCGCTTGAGCAGCTCGGCGGCCTCGGGGCGGTCGCCGGTGAGGACGACGGTGCGGAGGCCGGCGTGTTGGAGTTCGGTGAGCACGGCGGCTGCTTGAGGACGGATGTCGTCGCGCAGGAGGATGCGGCCGAGGAGTTCGCCGTCGCTGACCCAAACTTCGGAGATGCCGGCGGCGGTCGGCGGGGCATCGGGATGCGAGCCGGCCGGGAGCTTGCTCAGGACGAGTTCACGACGGCCTAGCAAGCAGGTCTTGCTGCCGAGCTGCGCGCGGAGGCCGAGGCCGGTGATGGACTCGAAGTGGTCGAGCGCGAGCGGCGGCAGGTTTTGTTGTTTGCCGTAGCGCGTGATGGCGCGGGCAAGCGGGTGGGTGGAAAGGCGCTCCATCGCGCAGGCCAGTGTGGCCATGTCCTGTTCGCGGCCAGGCGGGAAGCTCTCGACCTTCTCCACCTGCAACTCGCCCGTCGTCAGCGTGCCGGTCTTGTCGAGCGCGACGACATTCACGTCCGCGAGTTGCTCGATGGCCGCGCCGCCGCGGAAGAGGATGCCGCGGCGCGCACCCCAAGCGATGGCCGCGAGCACGGCGGAGGGAATCGAGAGCACCAGCGCGCACGGCGATGCGACGACCAGCAGCGCCATCGTGCGGTAGAACGCGCTGTTCGTCTCGCTCGTGCTCGTGAACGCGGGCAGCCCAAAGCCCTGCCACCACACGAAGAACATCGCGAACGCCAGTCCAGTGATGGCGTAGGTGTAGGTGCTGCCGAACTTGTCGGTGAAGCGCTGCGACGGGGCCTTGAGCCGCTGGGCCTCGCGGATGAGGCGGATGATTTTTTGGAGCGCGCTCTGCTCGGCGGCGCGGAGGACGAGCACTTCGACGGCTCCCCAGAGATTCAATGTGCCGGCGAGCACGGAGTCGCCGACGTTCTTCTCCACGGGCGCGGCCTCGCCGGTGAGGGTGGATTCATCGGCGGCGGTCTTGCCCTTGATGATTTCCGCGTCGAGCGGGAATTGCGTGCCGGGCTTGATGAGCAGGCGCGCGCCGGGCTGGAGGCTGGCGACGGGAACTTCCTGCTCGTGGCCGGCGTCGTCGAGCTGGGTGGCGGTCTTGGGCGCTGCCTTGAAGAGCGCGCCGATCTCGCGTTGCGTGCGGCCCATCGCGTAGTGCTCCAGCGCGCCGGAAATGCTGAAGAGGAAGAGCAGCATCGCACCTTCGTCCCAGTGGCCGATGAGCGCGCTGCCCAGCGCGACGGCGAGCATGAGAAAATGCACGTCGAGCACGCGATGCTGTAGGCGCTCCCAGACTTCGTGCGCGGCGAACCAGCCACCGCTGAGGTAAGCGGCGAGGTGGAAGCTGAGTTGAACCGCGCCATCGCCGACCAGCGCGGCGGTCAAAGTGGTCGCACCGCAAATCCCGGCGGCGACCATCTGCGGCTTCCATTCGTCGAGGTCGGCGTCCGCCTCCGGGATTTCCACTTCGCGCGGGACAATTTTCGGCAACGGCAAGTCGCGCCAGCGCCAGAAGCGGGGGGCGGTCGGGCAGGTGACGCGCGCAATGATCGAGCGGTCGCCGTCGCGCGTCACGGTCACGGTTTGCTGCTCGGCCGGCGAGAGCGGGATGTCGCACTCGGCGCAGTTGCCGGCAGCGGCCAGGAGCTGGCAGCGATGGCGCACGCTGGTCTGGCGACCCGCAGCCACGGCGGCCGTGACGCGGTCCGCGAGGCCCTCGACCTCGCGATTGCCGAGCGTGGCGATGGCGATGGCCGGCTCGGTGCGATGGACGGTGACGGCTTCGAGCGCGGGTTCACGCGCGAGCATGCCGGCGACGGAGCGCGCGAGGCACGCTGGGCCGGACGTTACGCCAGCGTTCGCGAGATTCGCGTTCTGTTGTGAGGCTCCGTTCATTGGAAAACGCTGAACTCAGCCCCGCGCGAAGACAAGCCATCGGCTGCAAAAGAATTGCCAGCGATTGCGAAACAGCCGAACAATCCCGCGCTTTCGCCAACTATGAAATACTTCGCCACTGCTTCCGCCCTGCTCGCCCTCGCCGTTTCCTTGTCTGCCGCGCCGCCGGGCAACACGACCGACGGCATTGAGCGCGGGCCTTACTTCACCGGCACCATCAAGAGCGCCTTCCCCGTCGCGAACAACTACGCGATGAAGGGCGTGGTCGTCTCCGTCGGCGCGAACCGCGACGTGCATGTCTGCTACGACACCGACCTGATGCGCGTGTCCGTCGCGTGGGCGGGCGATTACCTGAAGTTCGGCAAGAGCCAGGTTGAAATTGTCCACCCGCAGCCGCCGGAGGTCGCGGGCAAGCCGCTCTTCGGCACGCAGACCGGCCCCGGCTGGGCGAAGGACGGCAAGTTCGAGGACCCGCGCGAGAACAAGCAGGGCCGCCTCCCGACCGAGTGGGCCAAGTATCGCGGCCTTTACCTCAATGGATGGAACGTGGTGCTCAAATACACCGTCGGCACCGCCGAAGTGTTGGAGATGCCGGGTGTGGAAGCGGTCGGCGCGGCGCAAGTTGTCACTCGCACCATCGAGTTGGACAGCAAGACGCCGCAGACGTTGCTGGTGTGCGAAAGCGTGCCGACGGGCGGTGCGCCGGGTGCCAAGCTCACGCTGGATTTGCCGGTCGCCGGGAATGAACCCGCACAGTCGCTCGCCATCGCGGTGCAAGGCGGCAACGGCGTCACGCTGGAGAACGCCAACGGGCGCGTGCTCGCGAAGATTCCCGCTGGCAAGCAGTCCTTCCGCATCGCGCTCTGGAAGGGTGCGAAAGCGGACTTCGCCCCCGTGGAAGCTGCGTTGAACAGCGCCGCCAAACTCCCCAGCCTCGCCGCCCTCACCAAGGGCGCGGCGGGCCGTTGGACGCAGCCGGTCGCGACGCAGGCTGTGCCCGGCACCACCGACGGCCCTTACGTGGTGGATGACCTCACGCCGCCCGTGCCGAACCCGTGGAACTCGAAGACCTTCTTCGGCGGCTTCGACTTCCTGCCGGATGGACGCGCGGCGATTGCGTGCTTCCACGGCGACGTGTGGATTGTCGGTGGCCTCAACGACCCGCAGGGCAAGCTGACCTGGAAGCGCTTCGCCACCGGGATGTTTCAGCCGCTCGGGCTCAAGGTCGTGGACGGCCAGATTTACGTCACCTGCCGCGACCAGCTCACGCGGCTGCATGACCTCAACGGCGACGGCGAGGCGGACTTCTACGAGTGCTTCAACAACGACACGGTTGTCACCCCGAACTACCACGAGTTCTGCCTCGACCTCCACACCGATGCCGCCGGAAATTTCTTCTACGGCAAGGGCGCGCCGTGGCCGCCGACGGTCCAGTCGCCGCACCAAGGCACTATGATTAAAGTCAGCAAGGACGGCTCGAAGCTCGAAGTCATCGCCACCGGTCTCCGCGCGCCGAACGGCAGCGGCCTCGGCCCCAACGGCTGGCTCACCGTCAGCGACAACGAGGGCCACTACATGCCCGCCAGCAAGCTCAACCTCATCCGCCCCGGCGGCTTCTACGGGATGCGCCAGAGCGCTCACGGCAAGGCCCCGCCCGAGGACAAGCTCAACGACTACGACCAGCCCATCTGCTGGTTGCCCAAGTCCCAGGACAACTCCAGCGGCGGCCAGACCTGGGTCACGAGCAAGCAATGGGGCCCGTTCGAGAACCAACTCCTCTTCACCAGCTACGGCATGGGCACGCTCTTCCACGTGATGACCCAGGAAGTGGACGGCCAAGTGCAGGCCGGCATGACGCCCTTCCCGCTGAAGTTCCCCAGCGGCACGATGCGGGGTCGCTTCAACCCGAAGGACGGCCAGCTCTACCTCACCGGCCTGCGCGGCTGGCAGACGCGCGGCACCCGCGACGGCGCGTTCACCCGCGTCCGCTACACCGGCAAGCCCGTGGACATGCCGCACACGCTCTCCGCCACGAAGACCGGTCTGACCATCACCTTCACCCGCGCGCTGGACACCGCTTCCGCCGCGGACGCCGCGAACTGGGCTGTGGAGCGCTGGAACTACATCTACTCCGCCGGCTACGGCTCGAAGGAATACCTCACCACCGACACGAAGAAGGAAGGCCACGACAAGGTCGAGGTGACCTCCGTCCGGGTCGGGCCAGACAAGAAGACCGTCTTCCTCACCATCCCGGACATGAAGCCGGTGATGCAAATGAAGGTGAAGTTCAACCTCAAGGCCGCGGATGGCGCGCCGGTGAGCCAGGAGATTTACAACACGATTCACAAGCTCTCGGCGAATGCGCCGAAAGCGGAACGAATTCTTCCGCGAGCGGAGAAGAATGTTGATGACATGATGGTGGTCAGCATTAAAGGGGAAGTGAAAAGCCCCGGACGGTTCGTGTGGGAGGAGGGTGCCACGGTTGGGGATATTGTCCGAGCTGCAGGTGGAGAAACCCAAGTCGCGGGTGCGCTCACAATTAGGCGAAACGGAAAGAATGTCGCTACGTTCGGATTTCGTGACAGTAGGACGAAAGCCCGTGGCGAACTGCTTCATGCGGGTGACGAGATCGTGATAGGTGTGTCTTACTTTTGAATCCAGAATCCGAGTTAGTTGGTGCTAGTTAGTGATCATTTCACGCATCAAGCCGAAATCTAGTTACACCACAGCCAAATCTCACATGAAGAATAGAGTTTTTGCATTCGCGTTACTTTTGGCGCTTTCTAGTCCTGCCGCCGACGCCCCCAAACCCAAGCCCGCCGCCTACCTCACCGAGGCCGAGGCGCGCGCCGCCGGGCCAGACTACGAGTTGCAGGGCGAATACGCCGACGCTGGCCTCGGCGCGCAGGTCATCGCGCTCGGCGACAGCAAATTCCGCCTCGTGCTGCACACGGGCGGCTTGCCGGGCGCGGGCTGGGACAAATCCGCGAAGACCGAAGTCGAGGGCGCGCTGGACGGCGCGAAGGCTGTCTTCAAGGGCACCGATGGCAAGGTGAACGGCACCGTCGCCGGCGGACTCCTCACCGGCACGGACGCGGCGGGCAAAGCCTTCAAGCTCATCAAAGTCTTCCGCCAAAGCCCCTCGCTCCTCGCCAAGCCCCCTGCCGGTGCGCAGGTGCTCTTCGACGGCTCTAGCGCCGACGCTTGGCAGAACGGCAAGCTCGACGACCGCAAGCTGCTCCGCTGCGGCACGAAGTCCAAGGAACTCATCAAGAGCGGCACGTTGCACATCGAGTTCTTCCTGCCCTTCAAGCCCCTCGGTCGCGGCCAAGACCGAGGCAACTCCGGCGTTTACCTCCAAGACCGCTACGAGGTGCAGGTGCTCGACAGCTTCGGCCTCAAGGGCGAGAACAACGAGTGCGGCGGCATCTACACCAAGCACCGCCCCGCCGTGAACATGTGCTTCCCCGCGCTCACCTGGCAGACTTACGACATCGAGTTCACCGAGGCACAGTTCGACGCCGCCGGGATGAAGACAAAGGACGCCACGCTGACCGTGAAGCACAACGGCGTGCTCATCCACGACAAGGCCCCCGTCAACAGCGCCACCACCGCCGCCGGCCTCAAGGAAGGCGCGACGCCCGGCCCCATCCAGCTCCAAGACCACGGCAACCCCATCTTCTACCGGAACATCTGGTGGGTGGCGGCGAAGTAAGTCCTCCCGCTGCGGCGTAAGGCATCGTCAATGAACCCACCGCCAAAGCCATTCGCCTTGGCCGCTGGAGTTAACCAATGGTTTCTGGCCGGTGGAAAGGGAGCATGATACGATACCTGATACTAATTCGGAAGGGCATTCGGTGGAATGGCTTGGGGACCGCGCGCGCTGGCTCACTCTCCCTTCCGCGTGTATGGACCGGAGACATGGTGAGCACTTTTGGCGCGGCTGGGTTCAAGGTTGGGTTGGGTTCGGGCGACGGTCCAGTTCCTTGATGACCTGGGTGAGAAAGAGCACCTCGAACACCCCATCCGTCGCGGTGGGGCGCAGGCCCACGGCCTAGCCGGCCAAGGCGCGGCCCACCCGCCACTCCCGCCCGCGATAGTGGATGCGCCCCTGCCCCTTCGGCCGGCGCACCCCGACGCCCGCGGCGTAAACCACCGGGGGCAAGGTCTCGGGATAGCTCCGGGTGCTAGGCGGGTAGTGGCTTGGCCCGGGTGGCCAGCGCCAAGGCCGCGGGCGGGCGCTGGGTGTTGTATATCGGTCGCCAGCCATCGAAGGCCTGCTGCATGTGTGAGCAGTCGATCAGCACCTCGGCCTCGATCGTGCGGTGGAAACGTTCCTCCATGCCCTGCGTTTGCGGATGATACGCGCGCCCGTGGCTGACCCGCACGCCCAAGCGCAGCAGCCAGACATCCAGCGCCGTGAACTCGTGGCCGCCGCCGCTGCCCCACGTCGCGCCGTTGTCCCAGAGCACCTGCCCGGGCAGGCCGTGCTGGCGGATAGCTCAGTCAAGCGGGCCTGCACCGTGGCTTCCTGCTGATCCGCGCAGGCTGCCAGCAGCACGTTGTAACGGGAATGATCGTCGAGCCCCCCCAAGGGATAGCACCGGCCTTGGGCCACCGCGAAGTGGCCCTTGAAATCCACCTGCCAGAGCTGGTTGTGCCCGGGCCGCTCGAAGCGGGTGAAGGGCATGGCGGCGGGGGCGGGCGGCGTTTCGACTTGCTGGTGGATGGCCGGGCCGGCGCGCTTGCGTGGCTCGAAGTAGTCTCGGCCTGCCTTGGGGACCGCTGGAAGCGAGTCGGGGACATCGCCACTGCCTTTGCGGGCTCACCGCCATCATCAAAGGTGCGCCCTGCTCCCTGGTTGACGGTCGTAGACGGACAAAGCCGCGACGAGGTTGTGGCGTTGGCGGACTGCGGAAGAGTTCCCGTCCGGATTGCCTGCCGACACGTGCCCAGCCCATGGGAGCGTGAGCCTCGGAACCATGCGAACGGGGCCGCAGTCCAGTTGGGAGCACAAACAAACAACCGAGCAGAACCCAATAAGAAGTTGCTTTGCGACGGCGGCTGGCTACTTTCCACGCCCGTCGCCAACGCGGCAGTTCAACAACATAACCAAGCAGATTCACGCATGAGCAAACGATTCATCTTCTCCTCCGAGTCCGTCGGCGAAGGCCACCCGGACAAAGTCGCCGACACGATCTCCGACGCCGTCCTGGATGCGTGTTTGTCACAGGACAAATACAGCCGCGTCGCCTGCGAGACCTACGTGAAGTCGAACATCGTCGTCGTCGGCGGTGAGATCACCACGAAGGCCAAGCTCGATTTCGTGAAGCTTGCCCGTGAAGCCATCCGTGGCATCGGCTACGTGAACGAGGACGATGTGTTCCACGCCGACAAAGTGTTCGTGAACACGATCATCACCCAGCAATCCCCCGACATTTCGCAGGGCGTGGACGCGAAGGCCGCCAAGGGCAAGAAGAAGGCCGAGCAAGGCGCTGGTGACCAGGGCCTCATGTTCGGCTACGCGAGCGATGAGACGCCGGAGCTGATGCCCGCGCCGATCATGTTCGCGCATCGCTTGGGCAGCAAGCTCACGCAGATCCGCAAGGCCGGGAAGCTCGCCCCATGGCTGCGTCCCGACGCGAAGTCCCAAGTCTCCGTCGTTTACGAGAATGACCAGCCCGTCTCCATCTCCAACGTCGTCATCTCCACCCAGCACGCGGCGGGCGTGGAGCATAGCTTGATTGAGCAGTTCTGCATCGAAGAGGTCATCAAAAAGGTGCTGCCCAAGGGAATGCTCACCGACAAGACCGAGTTCCTCATCAACCCCACCGGCAACTTCGTCGTCGGCGGACCCCAGGGCGACACCGGCCTCACCGGGCGCAAGATCATCGTGGACAGCTACGGTGGCTACGGCCGCCACGGCGGCGGCGCCTTCTCCGGCAAGGACCCGTCCAAGGTGGATCGCAGTGCCGCCTACATGGGCCGCTACGTGGCCAAGAATATCGTCGCCGCCGGCCTCGCCAAGCGCGCTGAAATTCAGTTCGCCTACGCCATCGGCTATCCCGAACCCGTCAGCGTGTATGTGAACACCTTCGGCACCGCGCAGGGCGGCCTGACCGATGAAGCCATCACGAATGCCGTCTGCGCCGTGTTCAGCTTCAAGCCTGCCGACATCGTCAAGCACCTCAACCTGCTCCGCCCGATCTACAGCAAAACGACCAACTACGGTCACTTCGGCAAGGTCGGCGACAAGGACCTCACGTGGGAAACCACGGACAAGGTTAAGGCCCTGCAAAAGGCTGTGAAGTAATTCCGGTGAAGGGTTGAAGAGTCCAAGAGTGCGAGCCGCCCTCCGCTTCAACCCTTCATCTTTTTAACCCTTCAACTCCTCAACTCTCTAACCACGAACCAAACTATGGCCAAGAAAACCGCCGCTAAGAACGACTACAAAGTCAAAGACATCAGCCTCGCCGAATGGGGCCGCAAGGAACTCGACATCGCCGAGCACGAGATGCCCGGTCTGATGGCGATCCGAGCGAAGCATGCTAAGACCAAGCCGCTCAAGGGTGTCCGCATCACCGGCTCCCTGCACATGACCATCCAAACCGGCGTGCTCATCGAAACGCTCGCGGCCTTGGGCGCGTCCGTGCGCTGGGCGAGCTGCAACATCTTCTCCACCCAAGACCACGCCGCTGCGGCCATCGCCGCCGCCGGCATCCCCGTCTTCGCTTGGAAGGGCGAGACGCTGGAAGAGTATTGGTGGTGCACTGAAAAGGCGCTCGACCACGGTGACGGCAAAGGCCCCGAACTGATCGTGGACGACGGCGGCGACGCCACCCTGCTCATCCACAAAGGTTACGAACTCGAAAACGGCGACGGATGGGTGAACACCGCCTCCGATAACCACGAGGTCAAAGTCATCAAAGACCTCCTCAAGTCCATGGCCAAGAAGCGCAGCAAGGGCTACTGGCACGGCATCGTGAAGGACTGGAAGGGCGTCTCCGAGGAGACCACCACCGGCGTCCACCGCCTCTACCAGATGCTGGAACAGGGCAAGCTCCTCGTCCCCGCCATCAACGTCAACGACTCCACCACCAAGTCGAAGTTCGACAACCTCTACGGCTGCCGCCACTCCCTCGTGGATGGCCTCAACCGCGCGATGGACGTCATGATCTCCGGCAAGGTAGCCGTCGTCTGCGGCTACGGCGATGTCGGCAAGGGCAGCGCCCAGTCCCTCCGCGGCCAGGGCGCGCGCGTCATCGTCACTGAGATTGACCCCATCTGCGCCCTCCAGGCCGCGATGGAAGGCTACGAAGTCACCACCATCGAGGACACCCTCGGTCGCGCCGACATCTACGTCACCACCACCGGCAACAAGGACATCCTCACGCTGGAGCACATGGCCAAGATGAAGGACCAAGCCGTCGTCGCGAACATCGGCCACTTCGACAACGAAATCCAAGTGGACCGCCTCAACAAAGCCAAGGGCGTGAAGCGCAAGAACATCAAGCCGCAGGTGGACCAATACACCTTTGCCACCGGCAACAGCATCTTCATGCTCGCCGAAGGCCGGCTCGTGAACCTCGGCTGCGCCACTGGCCACCCGAGCTTCGTCATGTCGAACAGCTTCTCGAACCAAACCCTCGCGCAGCTCGACCTCTGGGCGAACAAGGACACCTACAAAGTCGGCGTCTATCGCCTGAGCAAGAAGCTCGACGAAGAAGTCGCCCGCCTGCACCTCGAGAAGATCGGCGTGAAGCTCACCCGCCTCACGGACGATCAGGCCGTCTACCTCGGCATCTCCGCCGACGGCCCCTACAAGCCCGAGCACTACCGCTACTAAGCCGGTAGGGACGCGCTACCGCGCCTCCTCCAAACGATTCGCAAAGGCGGACGGTTCACCCCGTTCGCCTTTTGGCGTCTGCACCAGCTTACTCGACTCAACCTCGATTCCGGGGGGCTTCGGGCTCAGTTAGCATACCTAAACGAGGTCCTGGCGTATAGCCCGGGCATGGCGAAGCAAAGCGACCCTACCTTGGTTCACAGGCCTGGGCTGAGCGTGTGCCCTGAAGGAGCGCGCGCAGCCCGATTCCGCTGCCCATTGGAACAGGCCCCAGCAGAGTCCGCGCAAGTCACCTGACTTCGGGCTGAAAGGACTCCACTCAAGCGGGAGTTTCGAGATGGAAGGCCAGGCGGGCTCCCGCTGCCTTAATTGGGGAATCCCCACCACCACCACGCCCATGACGTTGAGTGTGAAACCGGCCGATGTCCCACTGCGGCGAAGCCACAACTCCTGCCGTGCCGTGCATGCTACCGAGTTGGACCGAACGAGCGGAAGGCGGCGCGTTGCGTTGGCTTTGGGCGGCGGTCTTGGCTAGGGTCGCCGCCGAATGCTGACTGCGACCGAACAATTCTCCGCCGTGCTCCGTGCGTCAGCGCCGGTGCTGGCCTTGGCCCCGATGCAGGACGTGACGGACCGTGCATTCATGACCTTGATGGCGCGGTATGGCGGGCCGGATGTTTACTGGACGGAGTATCTGCGCGTGCATGCGGTCTCGACGCCGGAGAAGTGGATCGTCGCGTCCATCAAGGAGAACGCAACGGGGCGGCCCATCATTGCGCAGTTGATCGGGAACGACATTCCCGCGCTGGTCCGCACGGCGAAGTTTCTCCAGTCCTTGCCCGTCGCGGCGATCGACCTGAACCTCGGTTGCCCCGCGCCGGTGGTGTATCGCAAGTGCGCGGGCGGCGGGCTGTTGCGGGAGCCGCAGCGGGTGGACGCGATCCTCGGGGCGTTGCGGGCGGCGGTGACGATTCCCTTCACGGTGAAGACGCGCATCGGCTTCGACGACCCGCGCGTGTTTGAGGAACTGCTGCCCATCTTCGCCCGGCACTCGCTGGATTTGGTGACGGTGCACGCGCGCACGGTGAAGGAGATGTATCGGAGCGAGGTGCATTACGAATTCATCGCGCAAGCGGTCGCGGCGCTGCGTTGTCCGGTGCTGGCGAATGGCAATGTGTATTCGGCGGCGAAGGGCGCGGAGGTGCTGCGCGTCACGGGGGCACGCGGGCTGATGATCGGACGCGGCGCGATCCGCAACCCGTGGCTGTTCACGCAAATCCGGCAGCAACTGCGGGGCGAAGCGGTCTTCGTCCCGCGCGGTCGGGATGTGCTGGGTTACATCGGGGCGCTCTACGAAGCGGTTTGCGCGCCGGGCATCCGCGAGTCGTCGCAGGTGCAGAAGATGAAGAAGTATCTGAACTACCTGGGCCTGGGCGTGGATGCGGGCGGGCAGTTCCTGCATCAAGTGCGCCGGGTCGGGACGCGCGCGGAGTTTTTCCGCTTGTGCGAGACCTTCCTCGCGCACGACGAGCCGATGCCGCTGGAGCCGTTCCCCCTCGCGCTGAAGGCGACGGACTTGCTGGCGGGAGAGCATCTGTGAAGCGGGGGGAAGTAATCAGTGTTCAGTGTTCAGCGCGAGGCGAGCGGTGCTGGTGCCACTGATTACTGAACACTGAACACTTTCCCCAAGCTTCAGTCACTCCGCACAGCGTCCCCCACGCGAACCTCGCCTTGCGTGAGGTCGGCGGCGAAGTTCGCGCCGCGGACTTGGTTGGACACCACGACGACGCCGACTTTCTGGCCGTCGCGATAGACGTTGAGGGTTTGGTCCACGGGCGGGAGGCGGCCGATGACGCCTTCGATCACGACGTATTTCAGCGGGGCGTTGACGAGGACGACCTTCCCGGAGAGCGCCGCGACGGGCTGGATGACGGGCGCGAGGTTCGGCATTCCCTTGTGCGACTTGGCGGGCGCGGCGACCTTGGGCGTTGGCTTCGGTGGGGACATCGGGCTGCCGGATTTGGTGGTGACGGCTTCGGGGCCGGCGCAGCCGACTCCGGCAAGAACCACGACCAGAGGAAGCAAGTGCCAGTGCATGGCGAGAGTTACGCCCAAGCCCACGAGTGGGGTCAATGGGCAAAGCATTCCCGCGACCGACTGCCGGGCCCATTCACAAGCGCACTTCCGCATCGTGGCAGCAGACCGCTCATGCGCTTGCGCCCCTCCGAGCAGAAAACTTTCTCCTGGCAGGACGGGCGCGGAATACGTCCGTCCCAATTCGGTTGTCCGCCATTCCCTTGCCACCGCCGGGTGAATCCGCCCTGGACCGGCTGCCCCGGAGAAAAGAAAACTGGCCCGACTCAAGGTGGCTGCTACCGTGCGCCCCGCCTGTCGCATGAAGCGCGGGCAAAAACTACCAGATTATGGAAACCGCTGTTCTACCCACCGCCGTGGACGAAAAAATCCGCGCCCTCTGCCAAGCCATCATCGAGCGCCCGGACTTCGCCGACCTGCGCCGTCGCATCGACGCCTTCATGGCGGACGAGAAGGTGAAATACGAATACCAGATGCTCAATGACTCCGGCGCTCTGCTCCAGCAGAAGCAGCAGCAGGGGATGCAGATCACGGACGAAGAGATCGGCCGCTTCGAGGCGTTGCGCGACAGCTTCGTGAAGAACCCGGTGGCGACCGAGTTCATGGAGGCGCAACAGGAGGTGTCACGCGTGCAGGACACCATCCTCAAGCACGTGCAGAAGACCCTGGAGCTGGGCCGCGTGCCGACCGTCGAGGACATGAACGACGGAAGCTGCTGCAACAACCACGGCTGCGGTTGCGAGTGAGGCCGAGCTAACCGAGCAAGATTCAGTCTTGGATTACGAGCAGGACGGGAGGCAGGTGCCTTCCTCCTGCTCGTAATCTTTTGGGACCAGGGGAAGCGGCTACTTGGACTTCAAGCCGACCGTGTTCACCGCGATGACGCGATACTGGTGCGCCTTGCCCGCTTCGGGCTTAGGATCGGTGAAACGCATCAACACCAGTGGCTGCGAGGGCGTGTCGCTGTATTGGAGGTTCTGGAAGACCGGGCGACCAAAGGGATTCTTGCCCTGCTCGGGGACATTGGCGAGGAACTGGCCGTCGCGCTCGATGATGAACCGGGCGAGGCCGCTCTCGACATCGGCCTCGGCCTCCCAGGTCAACTCGTTGCCATTCACGCGGAGGTTCGTCGGTGCGGGCGGGAGAGTGACATCGGGCACAACGGTGTCTTTGAGATACTGCACCCAGGCTTTGGCCATCAGCTCGTTGGGCAGCCACACCGTCCGCTCCGTCGCGCCGGCAAACTTCGCGGCCGGCACGGGGGCAATGACATTGCTCTCCCCCGTGTGCAGCGGGGCAATCCAAGCGTCCGCAGTCGGCATCAGTTTCAGCGGATCGCCGGCCTTGGCGGGGAGCCGCGCGGTGAGGCAGGCGTCGAGCCACGGGATGGCGAGGTAACGTTGATTGCCGCACTCGTGACTCGTCAGTGGATCCGCGGAGACGCAGATGAGCGCCCCCTTGGCGCGCATCGCCGTGAAGAAGGTTTCCACGCCCGGCCACACGCCAGCGAAACGGTTGGTCTTCTCTGTCACGCCTTCCTTGGTGCCGAGATTGCACATCACGGGCACCAAGCACGCGGCGTTGGAAATGGTGTAGGGCGCAGGTTTGCCCTCGGCGGCCTTTACCGGCGGCACCCCGGAGCGCAGCCACGCCGCCGCGACGCGCTCCGGGTGCAACAGCACCATACCGCCGGCCCAATGCCCGCCGCCACTGTGGCCCCACAAAGCCCAAGGCACCTTCGCCAACTCGGGATGACCGCTCTGCGCCCCTAACTCCGTCAGCGACTTCTGAAACGCCGCGTCAGAGCCATTGCGCGGGTCGCACCAGAGCTGGCAGTTGGCCTTGTCCGGCTGCTCGTAGGACGGGGACAGCAACGCGCAGCCGTGCTTCCGCGCGAGCGCCTGCCAGTGCAGATCGAAGGCCCCGGTGAGGCCGGACTTACACGAGCCTTCACCGCAGCCGTGCTGGTGAACGATCAGACCGCGCAGCGTCTTCACCCCCGGCGGCACCCACATGGTGTAGTTCACGGGGAAGACCAGCGCGCCCGGCTGGGCCGACGCCGCGTAACGCACGCGATAGTAAGGCGGGGCCGCCGGCGGAAACACATCATACGGCGGCGACTGGGCCGACGAAGACACAACGAGGGCGAGGAACAAGAACGCGAGCAGGCGCATGGTGCGGGAATACTTGCCGGGCACAGCAGAAAGTTGCAAGCCAGCGGCAGGCGGATGCAGCTTACCTCAGAGCGACACGGCCCGAGCGCGGGCACCTCTCCCGCCGGGCACGCACGGCGCTCGCCACGGGCTACACAACCGCAGCTTACCTGTCCCAAGCAAAGCGGTCCGGCGGGCCGCGCTCCGGTGGCCTGTCAAGCTGCGCTTGCGGTGGCGCTGTCGGAACTTTGAACTTTGAACTTTGCACCCCGAACCGTAGCTTCCGGGCCGATTTTACATGGCGCTCCAACTGTTTAACACGCTTACCCGCACGGTGGAAAAGTTTGTCCCGCTGGACCCGCTGGGCCGGTCGGTCGGGCTGTATTGCTGCGGGCCGACAGTCCACGACTTCGCTCACATCGGGAACTTCCGCACGTTCGTCTTCACCGACCTGCTCCGCCGTTACCTCGGGTTCCGGGGCTTCGCGGTGAAGCACGTCATGAACATCACGGACGTGGAGGACAAGATCATCAAGCGCGTGCAGCAAAGGAAGACGACGCTGCGGGAGTTCACCGGCAAATACGAAGCGGAGTTCCTCGCGGACTTCGACACGCTTCAGTGCCAGCGACCGCAGGTCTTGCCCCGCGCGACGGAGCACATGCCGGAGATTGTCGCGCTGATTGAGAAGCTGGTCGCGCGCGGCATCGCGTATCAGGCCCCGGATGGCTCGGTCTATTTCAGCATCGAGAAGTATCGCGGCTGCGGCTGCCACTACGGGCAGCTCGTGAACTTAAACTTCGATGCGATGCGCGTGGGCGACCGCGTGGCCAATGACGAATACGAGAAGGAAGCCGTCGCGGACTTCGCGTTGTGGAAGCAGCGGGTGCCGGAGGATGGTGAGGTGTTCTGGCCCAGCCCGTGGGGCGAGGGGCGGCCTGGCTGGCACATCGAGTGCAGCGCGATGGCTATGAAGCATCTGGGCGAGCGCTTCGATCTGCACCTCGGTGGTGAGGACCTGATGTTCCCGCACCACGAGGATGAGATCGCGCAGAGCGAAGGGGCGCTGGCTTATCCGGCGGGCCAGCGGTTCGTGAAGCACTGGATGCACGGCTCGCACCTGCTGGTCGAGGGGAAGAAGATGAGCAAGTCGCTCGGCAATTACTTCACGCTGCGCGACCTGCTGGCGAAGGGGTTCACGGGCCGGGAAATCCGCTACCTGCTGCTGACCGCGCACTACCGAGCGCAGTTTAACTTCACGATGGATGGCCTCGCGGGCGCTCGTGCGGCGCTGGCGCGGCTGGACGAATGTGTGGGCAAGCTGCGCGAGCTGGCGGGTGTGGCGAGCGTGCCACCGGAGCAAGGGCTGATGCTGGAGTTCACCAAGGCGATGGATGACGACTTGAACGTCTCGGCGGCGTGGGGCGCGGTCTTCGAGTGGGTGAGCGAGGTCAACCGCAAGCTAGCGGCGAACGAGTTGACGATGCCGCAGGCGGCGGCGGCGTTGGAGGCGTGGAACCGCGTGGACGAGGTTTTCGGCCTCGGGAATCTGCGCCAGGACGAGGCGTCCGCCGAGGTGCTCGCGCTGGTCGAGGAGCGGCAGGCGGCGCGCAAGGCGAAGGATTTCAAACGCAGCGATGTCGTCCGCGACCAGCTCAAGGCGCTGGGCTGGACGGTGGAGGACACGGCGAAGGGGCCGCGGGTGAAACGGATTTGAAACGGGGAATTGCGAATGTCGAATGATGAATCTTCCTTCGTGACGAGCCGCTCACAGCGTCCGTCGCCGGGGAAATGTCCGCCCGCCATTCGCGTTCGGCAGGCCGTTCGGCATTCTTAACTCTTCACTCCCCCATGTCCGGCTTGTTCATCACCTTTGAAGGCACGGAAGGCGGCGGCAAGAGCACGCAGGTGGCGCTGCTCACCGAACGACTTCGTGGGCTGGGGCATCGGGCGCGCGTGTTGCGCGAGCCGGGTGGGACGCCCATCGGCGAGGAGATTCGCCACCTGCTGAAGCACAGTCCGGCCAACGAGGTGATGATGCCAGAGGCGGAGTTGCTCCTGATGAACGCCAGCCGCGCGCAGCTCGTGCTGGAGGTGATCCGCCCTGCGCTGACCGCCGGGGAGATCGTGCTGTGCGACCGCTTCTACGACTCGACGACGGCTTACCAAGGCTACGGGCGACAGCTTGATTTGGGCTTGGTGAAGTCGGTCATCGACTTCGCGGTGGGCCCGACCCGACCGCACTTAACGCTGTTGCTCCATGTGCCCGCCGAGGTGAGCGAGGCGCGACGATTGGCGCGTCAGGTGGCGACGGCTGGACCGCGCGACCGTTTCGAGGAGGCAGATCGGGCATTCTTCCGCCGGGTGGAACACGGCTTTCAGCAAATCGCCGAGGCTGAAGCGGAGCGGGTGAAGATTGTCGACGCCACGCAGAGCATCGAGGCGGTGCAGGATGACATCTGGCGGCTGGTGGCTCCGCACTTGTCGCCGATGTGTAGTGGCGGTCTGTGACCGCCGTTGGGCGGCATTGCTACACGCTTGGAACGGCGCTCCCAGAGCGCCGCTACAGGCCTTGGAGCTGGCTACGCCTTGACTCCCTGCAAGATGACGGACTCGAAGATGTTCACTTCGTCGCCGACGATCTTCTGGTGCGACTCGATGCCCTTGAGGTTCGGTTCGTCGCTCTCCATCGGCTGCCAGCGCTTGATGTCCGTGAAGCCGGCGGTGCGCAGCGCGAGTTCCAAGGTCTCGGGGTCGTAGATGAAGAAGTGGCCGAAGTCCCAGTAGAAGTTGTTCATCACGAAGCCGGGCCGGTAGCCGACAGCGTGGGGGATGTGCTTGTCGGTGGAGAGCTTGAGGTATTGCTGCTTGATGGGCGTGAGCGGCGGCTGGATGAGGCTGGCGATGCTCTCGAGGTTGGGCGTAGAGATGCGGACCTTGCCTCCGGGCTTCAGGATGCGGAAAGCCTCCTTGAGCATGACCTGCCCGTCCGGCCACCAGATGTGCTCGATCATGTGCTCGCTATAGACGCAATCGAACGCGGCGTCAGGAAACGGGAAAGGGTGCGTAGCGTTGAGGTAAATCTGGCCGGCCTTGCGCGTGGCGGGGTTGAAGTCGGTGTTCAGCCAGCCATCGAGCATGTTGTGGCCCGCGCCGATCTGGAGCTTCCGCACCTGATGGTTGGCGAGATACTCGCGGATGTCGCCGTCGCGCCCGAGGCACCAGAGTGCGCGGTTCACATCGAAGGGAATCTGGCGGAGGGCTTTGACGAGACCGACGAAAGCGAAGGATTGTTTAAAGAGGTCGCGCATTGGGGAGAGTGTTTGGGAATGCCTTCGGCGGCGTCGAGCGAAATTCAGTGCGGCAGATGGTGCCAGAGGTAAAGCCAGTTCAGTGCGAGGGCGAGGGCGAGGAGCCACTTCCAGAGCGAGCTGCGGGCAAGCTGGATTCGGAGCAGGTGGCATGGCGGTTTGCCGCGCACCGCCGCGCGCAGCCAGAGCGCACCCGCGACGCAAGCGGCGACGCTCACGAGCGGGTTGAACTGCACGGCGGTGGCCCAGTCCAGCCGGGCCAAGGCGGCGAAGGCCCGCGTGCTGCCGCAGAACGGGCACGGCACGCCGGTGTGGGTGCGGAGCGGGCAGGCCGGCACCGGAAGTTCGAAGTGGATCGCCAACCCGGCGAGCACCACCAGGCCAAGCAGGATGGCCAGTGAACGCAACGGGGATTGCCCGTTGCGGGATGGGACGCGACGAGGCAGCGGTGGCGAGCTGGCTTCAGCGGGTTTCATCGCGCTTCGCCGCCTGCACAATCAGCAGGCTGGTGAGGAAGGCCCACCCGAGGGCAAGGCCGAACAGACCGAGCCCCCCCAGGCCGATGAGCAGGAACTTCAGGTAGCCCGGCGGCAGTTGTCCGTCGTTGTCGTAGATGACGAGGATGGGGAGCTTGCCGACCTTGGCCCACTCGGCGAGAAACCACACGCCCCAGCCGATGGAGAGCAAGAGACCGCCGACCGCCAGCGTGAGTTGCAGCGCGCCGGATACGCGCCAGCCAGCCAGCCACGAGCCACTGCCAGGGATGGCGAGGTTGCTCCACAGGCACGCCTGCGCCCGGGCGCGGTCCACGGGCAGCTTCGGCGGAGCAATCATGCACGGGGGAAAGTCACGCCGTCCGCTGGCTCAACTCGGCGAGCTTCGCGGCGGCGGTGCCGTCACTCAACACGTCGGCGGCGAGGAGCCAGCCTTCGGTCAGCGACTTGGTGCGGCCGGCGATGAAAAGCGCCGCGCCCGCGTTGAGCAGCACGGCGTCGCGCTTCGGGCCCTGCTCCCGGCCACCGAGCAACTGGCGGATAATCTCCGCATTCGCGTTGCGGTCGCCGCCCGCGAGGTCCGCGAGTGTGGCCGGCAGCACGGGGAAATCCTGCGGCGAGAGCTTCGACACCGCGAACCCGCGGTCATGGTAAAACTCCGCAATCGTCGTCTCCCCCAGCGTGGACAACTCGTCGAGAAACGCCGGGCCGCCGGAACTTTGACCGCCAAATTTTGAACCCGGAACCTCCCCGCAAACCACCATCCCGCGCCGCACGCCGAGGCTTTGCAGCACCTTGGCCATCGGCTCGCACAGCTCTGGGCGCGGCACGCCGATGACCTGCGCGCTGGGCCGCGCCGGGTTCAACAGCGGGCCGAGGAAATTGAAGATCGTGCGCTGACCGCGCTCGGCGCAGAGCTTGCGCGCCGGCCCGATGTGCTTGAAGGCCGGGTGAAACTTCGGCGCGAAGAGGAAGGCGAAGTTGCGCTCCAGGAGCGAGGTGGCGGCGGCCTCGGGCGATAGCTCCACCGGCACGCCGAGCGCGTCCAGCACGTCGGCGCTGCCGGACTGCGAGGTGATGGCGCGGTTGCCGTGCTTGGCGACGGACGCACCAGCCGCCGCGCAGACGAGCGCGACGGTGGTGGAGATGTTGAACGTGTTGAGCCGGTCACCGCCGGTGCCGCACACGTCGAGAATTTCGCGGGCACGCGTGTCGGCATCCAGTGGCACGGAAACGGAGCGATCGCGCAGCTCGCGGGCGAAGGCGGCGATTTCCTCCGTGGTCTCGCCCTTCTGAGCCAGCGCGGTGAGGAAGGCAGCCTTGGTTTCGGCAGCCACCACCTCGTCCACGAGCGCGGCAACGGCGTCGGTCACCTGCTGCGGGTCAAGTGCGCCGCCGGTTGCGAGCTGTCGGGTGAAGTCGTTGAGCACGGCGGGAGTTTAGGCGGAACCAGGAGTGTTCAAAGCGGAAACTCCCGGCGGAGGATGGGAGCTTGAAACCAAAAGGACGCAGCCAAACGGCTGCGTCCTTTCCAAATCAGTTCCGTCTTGAGCTTACCGCTTGAAGGCCAGCGGTGCGGCGGCGGGCATTTCGTGGGCGCAGGGCTGGTTCGTCGGCGCGTCCGGCAGGCGGGTGTTCTGCTGCACGAGGCCGTTGGCGAGCATGTAGGCTTCGACCTCTTCGCCGCTGATGTCAGGGAGCATGTGGCCGTTGACCTCGACGCAGGGACTGAGCATCTGCCCGCTCTTCTGGATCATCTCCTGGCGCTGGGCGGCGTCATTGATGATGTCGCGGTCTTCGAAGGGCAGGTCGTATTTGCGCATCACGGCGCGGACGCCTTGGCTCCAGCCACAGGAGGGTTTCAGGTAAGCAACGATCTTGGGTTTGTTCATAAGAGTCAGTTCAGTTTCCAGTTACAGGGGGCGCACCGTGCCACAGGGCGGCGGGTTGACAAGTCTTTGTTCCAACCGGCTCCGCTTCAGGGCAGTTCCTTGAGGCGGATGTTGCGCCAGCGGACTTCCATCGGCGGCGCTTCGGGCTTCACGCTGTGGACTTGGAGGGCGATGAGTCCGGAGGCGGTGTAGCCGTCCTTCAGATCGGCGGCGGGGACGGCGTTGATCCAAGTCTTGAGGGAATCGCCCCGGCACTCGACGCGGAATTTGTTCCAGTCGCCCTGCTTGAAGGCCTTGCCGGCGGCGGCGTTGTTCTTGAGGTCGTTGAGCCAGCCACGCCGCCCCTCGTCGTAGATGCCACCGCTCCAAGCGCGCTCGGAGGGGTCGATCTCCACTTGGTAGCCGTGGACGCGGCCGGGGGTGACTTTGATGGTCTTGCCCTGCCACTCGTATTCCTTCAACTGGTCGTAGTAGTGGCTGCGGATTTGGATGCCGGAGTTGAGGCTGGGGTCCACCTTGAACTCCACTTCGAGAATGAAGTTCGTGTAGTGGCGCTCGGTGCAGAGGAAGGAGTTCGGGGTGTTCGCCACGCATTGGCCGACGATCTGGCCGTCCTCGACGCGATACTTGGCGTGACCACCGACTTGGACGAAGCCGGCGAGGTTCTTGCCGTTGAAGAGGGGCAGGAAGCCGTCGGCGTCGGCTTTGGCGGCGGGGGCTGGCTCGGCCTTCTTCTGGGCGGTCTTCTCCGCAGCGGTGGCGGGAAGCAAGGCGGTGAGACTGAAGGCGAGGAGGAGGGCGGCAGGTTTGCTCATGTAGGTGCGGGTGGACGCGGGGGTGGGCGGGACGGTTACAGGGGGTTAGCGGAGGGTCAGCAGGTTGGCGAAACGCTGGGCGCGCTGGCGGTAGTCGGCCTTCACCTGGCTGGCGAGATAGCCTTGAGCCTCGAAGTGGCCGGGTTTGTTCCAAAGGAGGTAAAGCTCCAGAGCGCTTGGGTCACGCCCGGTGACAGTGCGGAAGTCCGCCGTCCGGTCCGCCAGAATGCGCTGGGCGACGGTCCAAGCGACCTCGGGGTTGTCGTATTCCCGGGACTTCGAGTAACGCCGCCAGACGGCGGGCATGATCTGGAAGCGGCTGACCTCCCCGCTGCCGCCCCGGAGCGAGTCCGCCGCGCTCCGGTGGGCGGTGGTGGCCCCGGACTCGAACATGGCGAGCGACTGCCGCAGAGGCATCGCCTCACAGGAACCAAGCCCAAGCCAGCCGAGCACCACCAGACCGATGAACGTGCGTTTCATAAGGGGTTCGTTCCGGCGGACGCGCCGAAACCAGACCATCGGGGATTCAATCTCATCGTCAGGTGGCCGGCAATGTTGTTTTTGGGACGACTGGACCCTCGCGTTCAGGGGGACTCACCAAGCGGTGACAAGGGAATGAGGTCGAGGGATGAACTGCGGTCGAGCGCTTGCTGTGCTGCCATTCTTTCGCCCACACTCGTCCGGGCTGGCCCGCGGGACGGGTAATTAGGCTCCAGCCCGGACTGGGCCCAGCCCCAGCTCGGCCCGCCACAAGGACACGGGCTTGTCCCAACCATCTTCCCAGCGTTGCGCCAGAAAGGGTTTCGCCGTCTTGCCCATCTGGTAGCCCGCGACGATCGCGTCGAACAAACTGGGTAAGGTCGCCGGGGCTTTGAGCACAGCCTTCAGGATAAACTGGGCTACAATGATGGCCGCCACGGGGCGCCGGGCCTGCGCCATCTCGAAGGCTTTCAGCGAGATTTCGCCGACTTCATCCGTGCCAAAGCCCGTGACCACATGCCAGATATCGTGGCACTGCCGCAGGCGGAGGATGATGTAGCTGGCGTCATCCACCACCGGCACCTTGCGGTAGAAATTGGGGTCCAACTGCTCTTCGGTCATCCGCGTGGCAAAGGCGTGCCCTAGGGAGCCAGCGGGGCACTGCAACAACCGCTCGACACAGAAGGAATCGGATTGGTAACGCTCGCGGATGAGGGGGGCCACTTCGGGCTGTGCCGTGAGCGACTGGAGAGCCAGTTGGTTGGCTCGGCTATATTGCAACCCCTCCTCGGTGTTCCACGTCGCTTCGGTAGCCGCATCGGAGCGGACGAGGCCGATCAGTCCCCGGAGGGTCAGCCAGGCTTGCGCTACGGAAGACTTTCTTCGCACCGGGTCCATGTCAGGTGCGACGACGCTCCGAGGCCGGGCAGAGGGTGTCAAGGCTCGCTTTCCGCGGTGCAGTCTCGGAAGGCTGCACACTTTGTGCCCTTCGTGACTCAGTTCCAAACTGAGCCACAACCGGCGAAGGCCGCCGCTTGCTTCGCCGCGCCGTTCCGGCACGCTCGGCGCACGCATGAAAGTTCAGTTCCTCAATGCTGCCTGGCTCGCTGCCGCCGCTGGGCTGTGGGTCAGTTGCGCCGCGCCCAAGCCCGCTTCTCCTCCGTCCAAAAGCATGATTACCACCCGCCTCGGCTATCCTGAGACCCGCCAGCAAGACCTCGTCGAGGACTACCACGGCACGAAAGTCTCCGACCCCTACCGCTGGCTGGAAGACGACAACGCCCCGGAGACCAAGACCTGGGTCGTCGCACAGAACAAGGTCACTTACCACTACCTCGACCAAATCCCCGCCCGCGCCCAGCTCAAGGAACGGCTCACCAAACTCTGGAACTTCGAGCGCTACGGCATCCCCTTCAAGCAAGGTGGCCGCTACTTCTTCTCGAAGAACAACGGCCTCCAAAACCAGTCGGTGCTCTACGTCGCCGACGCCTTGGAAGCCACGCCGCGCGTCCTGCTCGACCCCAACACGCTCTCCTCCGACGGCACCGTCGCCTTGTCCGGCTACCGCATCAGCGAGGACGGGAACCTCATGGCTTACGGCCTCTCGACGAGCGGCTCGGACTGGAACGAGTGGAAGGTGCGCGACGTGCGCACGGGCACGGACCTCAGCGACCATTTGAAGTGGGTGAAGTTCAGCAGCGCGAGCTGGAAGAAGGACGGCTCCGGCTTCTTCTACTCGCGCTACGACGCTCCCAAGGATGGCGACGCGCTCAAGGGCGTGAACAAGTTTCAGAAGCTCTACTTCCACCAGCTCGGCACGCCGCAGAGCGCCGACGTGCTCATCTACGAGCGCCGCGACCAGCCGGACTGGGGTTTCGGCGGGCAAGTCTCGGACGACGGGCGCTTCCTCATCATCTCCGTCTGGCAAGGCACCGACCCGCGCAACCGCATCTACTACCGAGACCTCACGCGCCCCGACGCGCCGGTGGTGAAGCTCCTCGACGACTACGACGCCGACTACAGCTTCGTGGACAACGACGGCGGCGTGTTCTGGTTCTACACCGACCTGAAGGCTCCGCGCGGCCGCGTCATCGCCATCAACACCGCACAACCCGACCGCGCACACTGGCAGGAAGTCATCCCGCAGTCCGCCGACACGCTCAAGGGCGTGAACCTCTTCGGTGAGAAAATCCTCTGCACCTACCTCAAGGATGCCCGCAGTGCCGTGAAGCTCTTCAGCCGCGACGGCAAGCCGCTCGGCGAAGTCAAGTTGCCCGGCCTCGGCAGCGTGGGCGGCTTCGGCGGCAAGCGCACGGACACAGAAACTTTCTACTCCTTCACCAGCTACACTGCGCCCGGGACCATCTACCGCTACGACGTGCCCAGCGGCGCGAGCAGCGTGTTCCGCGCGCCGACGGTGGACTTCGACTCCGCGCGCTACGAGACCAAGCAGGTCTTCTACACCAGCAAGGACGGCACGCGCATCCCGATGTTCCTCACGCACAGGAAGGGCTTGAAGCTCGACGGTTCGAACCCGACCTACCTCTACGGCTACGGCGGCTTCAACATCTCGCAGACGCCTGGCTTCAGCGTGAGCATGGCCGTGTGGTTGGAACACGGCGGCGTCTATGCCGTCGCGAACCTACGCGGCGGCGGCGAATACGGCGAGGAGTGGCACCAAGCCGGCACGAAGCTGAAGAAGCAAAACGTCTTCAACGACTTCATCGGCGCAGCGGAATGGCTCATCGCCAAGCGCTACACGCGGCCCGACAAGCTCGCCATCGCCGGCGGCAGCAACGGCGGTTTGCTTGTCGGCGCGTGCATGACGCAACGCCCCGAGCTCTTCGGCGCGTGCCTGCCTGCCGTCGGCGTCATGGACATGCTGCGCTTCCACAAGTTCACCATCGGCTGGGCGTGGACGAGCGACTACGGCAGCGCGGACAACGCGGACGAGTTCAAGGCGCTCTACGCCTACTCGCCCTACCACAACCTCAAGCCCGGCGTGCGCTACCCTGCCACGCTCGTCACCACCGCCGACCACGACGACCGCGTGGTCCCCGCGCACAGCTTCAAGTTCGCCGCGCGCTTGCAGGAAACCCAGCAGCGCATCGGCCCGCCCGTGCTCATCCGCATCGAGACCAAGGCCGGCCACGGCGCGGGCAAACCCACGGCGAAACTCATCGAGGAAGCCGCGGACAAGCTGGGCTTCGTCGTACAGGAGCTGGGGATGGATTTGAGGAAGTAGCCTGGGAACACTCGGCTGCGCCTGTTATCGGGCGGACCATGCGCCGCATTCCCGGTTGGCACCGTCGGAAGGTTCGCCCTATCGTCCGCGCCGCTTATGAAGCTCACTGCCATCTTCACCGCGCTCCTGCTCACCGCGTTCGTTGCTGCTCCAGCTCTGGCCGCCGATGCCCAACCGACCTCCGTCGGCCAGGTCGAGAAACCCATCGTGTTCCTCGACAAAAGCCCGGTCATCGTCAAATACCAGCTCGGCCGCCTCTCCAACGACCAGCTCCTCCTCGTAGATCGCGAGACCTCGCACCCGAAGTTCATCCCACTCTGGGAAGCCATTCTGGGCCGCCCCGGCATCCCGGCAAAGTTCCGCAGCGAAGCCGCCACCGCCCTCGCCACGCTCAACAAGTCCGACGTGCCCACCGAACTCCTCGCCGGCCTCAAGCGCGCCGCCGCCAGCGCGCCGGTGATCGCTGACCTGTCCAAGCTCCTCGTCACCCAGAAGCCGGAGGACTTGAAGAAAAGCCAAGCCGCGCTCGAAACGCTCGCGGGCGAGGAAGGCCCGGAGGCCGCGCGCCAAGCCGCCTTCGCCGCGCTCATCGGCATTCAGCCGGCGGACGCACTCTGGACCTTCGCCCAAGGCAAACCCGGCGCACTCGCGCATCTCGTCGCCGGCCTCCCCCTTGCGCCCGAAGCTGCGAAGCGCGCCGCCTTCGCGGGCAAGGTGCTCCCCCTGCTCGCAGCCACGGCTGACACCGCCACGCGCAAAGCTGCCATCACCGCCGCCGCGAAACTCCCCGGCAGCGAACCTGCCGCTTTCGCCGCCCTCGCCAAACTCGCGGCCAGCGGCACCGAACTCCCCTCCGTCACGCGCGCCCTCCTCGCCCTGCCCCGCGACGCCTGGCCCGCCGACGCGCTCAAGCCCCTCGCCGACTCCCTCCTCGAACAAGCCAAGAAAGTCCCCGTGCCCGAGCGCACGGAGAACGACTTCCTTGACCTCCAACAGCTCGGCTACCAGCTCGCCGCGAAGCTCCCGAAGGACGCCGCATTGCCGGTCCGCAAATCCTTCTCCAGCCTCGGCGTGAACGTCCTGCGCCTCGGCACGCTCCACGAGCAGATGTTCTTCGACAAAATCCAGCTCGTCGCCGAAGCCGGCAAGCCGGTGGAACTCATCTTCCACAACTCCGACGCCATGCAGCACAACTGGGTGCTCCTCCAAGTCGGTGCGGCGGACGAGATCGGCGTCGCGGCTGAGAAGATGTCCCCGCAGCCCGACGCCCAAGGCCGCCTCTACATCCCCGCGTCGCCCAAGGTGCTGCAAGCCACGAAGATGTTGAACCCGAACGACACCATCCGCCTGCGTTTCAACGCGCCGACGGAACCGGGCGATTACTCTTATCTCTGCACCTACCCCGGCCATTGGCAGCGGATGCGCGGCACGCTCAAGGTCGTGAAAGACCTCGACGCCTACCTCGCCGACGCGCCCACCGAACCCACCGCGCCCGTCATCACCGAGTGGAAGCTCGCCGACCTCGAACCCGCCCTCCCCCAGCTCGCCCGTGGCCGCGACTTCGCGAAAGGCAAGGCCCTCTTCACCACCGTCGGCTGCATCGCCTGCCATAAAATCGGCGCGGACGGCGTGCTCTGGGGACCGGAGCTGACCGGCGTCGCCGCGAAATACAAAGGTGACGCGAAGGCCGTCCTCGCCGAAATTCTGGAACCGTCGAAGAACCTCGAGCCGCGCTATCGCCCGTTCGAGTTCACCGTCGGCAACGACGACCCCTTCACCGGCTTCCTGCTCAAAGAAGAAGGCGAGACGCTCACCATCCAGACCGGCCCCGGCGAGGCGATGGTGAAGAAGTTTGCGAAGAAAGACCTCAAGAGCCGCGCCCAGAGCAGCTCCATCATGCCGCCTGGCCTGCTGAACCTGCTGAACAAGGAACAAGTCCTCGACCTCCTCGCCTTCCTCCAAGCCGGCGGCGACCCGAAGCACGCAGCGTTTAGGAAGTAATGAAGCCAAAAAAAGCGCGCCCGAAACCGACAGTGCGACTCTCTCTATGAAGCTGGTAGGGCCGACCTGCTGGTCGGCCGCGCGTCCCAACCGGACTCGCGACCTCAGGACGCGGCGGTTGACGGGCCATGGATTCGCTCCTTGTCGCGCTACCTGAGGCTCTGTTCGGCCGATCTGAAACTGGCGTTCAGCCCACCGGAGTCGCCACGCCCGCCATCATCCGCAGCAGCACAGTCTGCGAGAAGTTGTCGCGGTCCAGCTCGCCGACCTGCTCGCCTTCACGCAGCACGATGATGCGGCGGCAGAGGTTGATGAGTTCGGGCAGCTCGGAGGAGATGACCAGCATGCCCATCTTCGCCCGCGCCAGCTCGTCGAGGATGGTGTGGATTTCCGCCTTCGCGCCCACGTCCACGCCGCGCGTCGGCTCGTCCACGATGAGCGCCGCGCAATCGCGCGCGAGCCACTTGGCCAGCGCGACCTTCTGCTGGTTGCCGCCGCTCAAGGTCGCAACGGGAGATTCGATGTTTGCCATGCGCGTCTGGAGGCGCGTGAGGAAATTGTAGGTGATGGCGCGCTCGTCGCTTCGCTTGATGATGCCCAGCGGCCAGGTCATCCGCTCCAGCGCGGCAAGCGAGGCGTTCTCGCGGCAATTCATGGTGAGCACAAGGCCCTGGCGCTTCCGGTCCTCGGGTAACATGCCCACGCCAGCCTCCAGCATCTTCGAGACGGAGCGCAGTTTCACTTGCTGGCCGCGCACGAAGACCTTGCCTGTCACCGCTGGGTCGAGGCCGAAGATGGCTTGCGCAATCTCCGTGCGGCCCGCACCCACCAGGCCCGCCAAGCCGACGACCTCCCCGGTGCGGATGGTGAAGTTGATGTCCTTGAACTTGCCGCGCGACGAAAGCTTCTCGACCCGGAGAACCTCGTCGCCCAACGCCAGCGCGAGGTGATGCGGCGTCTTGAACTCCACATCCCGCCCGACCATCTGGTGGACGAGTCGGTCGTGGTTTGTGTGGCCAATCCGCTCGGTAGCAACGTGTCGTCCGTCGCGCAGGACGGTGATGGTGTCGCAGAGGCGGAAGATTTCCTCCAGCCGATGCGAGACGTAAATGACGGTGATGCCGCGCTGCTTGAGCTGACCGAGCAACTTGAACAGGTGCTCGCTCTCGGCGACGGACAACGAGCTGGTCGGCTCGTCCATCACGATGATGTGCGCGCCCGTGCCGACCGCGCCGGCGATTTGCACGAGCTGCTCCTGCGCGGTGCTGAGGCGGCTGATGGGCAGGTCCACGTCGAGGTCGCACTCGATTTCCGCGAGCATCGCGCGGGCTTTGCGGCGCATCGCGTCGCGGCTGACGATGCCGAACTTCCGTGGCAGGTCGCCGAGGCAGAGGTTCTCCGCGATGGTGAGGTTGGGGCAGAAGGCGAGTTCCTGATGCACCATCGCGATGCCGAGCTGGCGCGCGCGGAGCGGGTCAACGGGTTGGATGGGGTCGCCTTCGAGCCGGATTTCACCGCTGTCGGTGTTGTAAACTCCAGCGAGGATTTTCCCGAGCGTGCTCTTGCCCGCGCCGTTCTCGCCCATGAGCGCGTGGCACTCGCCGCGCTCGACGGTGAAGCTCACATCATCCAGCGCCAGCACGCCGGGGAAGCGCTTCGTGATGTGACTGAAGGTGAGATAAGGCATGGCGGCGTTCGGGCGAAGTGAAGCGCGGTCTGGGCGGTGAAGCAAGCCGGGTGTGGCGCGGACCTCACTTCTCTGCCAGCAACTCCACCATCTTCGCCTTCAGCGCCGCATAGTCCGCGTCGCCCCTCACATACTGACCACCGGGATGGATGTGGCGGATGACACCGCGACGGTCGAGGAGGAAGCTGACGCTGGTGAAGTCGCGCTCGTGGCCGTCCAGCCACCAGCGTCGAAGCGTGCGCCAGCCGGGGTCAATCGCCACGGGGAACTTGAAGCCGAACTCCGCCGCGCGGGCCGCGACCTGCTGCGGGTCCAGTGGCGTGCGCGCCTTGTGATGGTAAATGCCGATGACGCGCAGGCCCTGCGTTGCGAAGTCAGTGTGAAACCCGTTCAACGCCGGAGCCGTCACGCGGCAGAACTCGCATTGCGGCGCGGTCCACCAGCGGACGAGGACGACCTGACCGCGCAGTTCTTTGAGCGCGAGCGGGGCGGAGTTCAGCCAGTTCGTAAGCTGCCAGTCGGGCGCGGGCTGGCCTACGAGCGGGTCGGCGGCGGTCAATCTTGCCGGGCAAACGGCAAAGAACAGCCCCGTCAGGACAAGGCGAAAAAGTTTCACGTTGGATACTCTTGCCCACACGAACACAAAAGCAACGCCGAGCCGGAGCACAGACGCCTACGTCCGCAGCCCCTTGCTCCGCCTTTGGACGGCCTGCGGACGTGGGCGTCCACGCTCCAGTCCGCTGGAACCGAAGCTGCTCCGTAGAACCGTGTATTGAGTCGGCGGGCCGTTCCGCCGATAGAAGAACCAACTTGTTATGCTCACCATGCAAGCCAACTGCCGGGTCCAGTTCACCGCCGAGGATGTGGACTTCATCATCGCCACGCTGGGTCGCACGTCGGGCGACCCCGACTGCCTCACGCGCCTGCTGGCCGACGAGGACACGCGCGACCTGATTCTCGACGACGAGCGGCTGTTCCGTGCGCTGCTGGAGCATCGCGGCTGCCTGCGGGTGTCCGCGCGGCTCTACTTTTACGTGTTGGTCCGCCACGTCCTGCGCCGGGCAGGGCTGGCGGAACGACACGTCACGGATTACGTGGCGGAGGTGCTCACGGAGTTTTCCGAGACCGAACGCAGCCGCCTGCGCGTGCCGGGGCAGTCGGCGGCGCTGGATTACTTCTTCGAAATGCTCACGGCGCTCCAAACGGCGGATGACGCCACGCGGTTCCACATCCGCGCCCACATCGGGAACCACTCGCTTTTCCTGGCTGGCATCTTCCCCGACCGCATCCGCGCACGCGCCGAGCGGAAGGGCTTCCCGGACCTCAGCTATTACGAATCGCTCGGACAGGCGAGCTTCCGCGCGGCCAGCGACCACCGGCTGGCGCGGAAGTATGAACTCGACGACGTGTTTGCCACGCTGTCCGAGCGATTCCACGAAACTCGACTCGCACTCAACGACATGGCCGACCGGCTGTTGTCGGTGGGTGAACCAGAGGTGCCGGCGGGGCTGCTGCTGAAGGTGGGGCTGAACTGAAGTGAGGAAAGTAAGTGGTCAGTGGTCAGTCGGGGTGCGGCGGTCCATTCCCCATCTGACCACTGAACACTTTCCCCACTCCGCCCAAGAATTCCGATCGTCCTCCGGCAGCTAGCTTTGGCATACTGGCCCCATGCGTTGGTTGCTGAAGTCAGACTCTCTGAGCCGTTGCCGCTGGGCGGGGCGATTGACCGGTGTTGCCATGCTCCTACTGGCGGGTGGGCAGGTCGTTGCGGCTGCCCTCTTGCCCGCCGGCACCAAGACCTTCCTCCACAAGCACTGCTTCGAGTGCCACGACGCCGACACGCAGAAGGGCAAGCTGCGGCTCGACACGCTCGCGGCGGATTTCACCTCAGCGGCCAACGCCGAGACCTGGGGCAAGGTCTTCTCCCAACTCGAAAAGCGCGAGATGCCGCCGAAGAAGAAGGCGCAGCCAAGTGACGCCGAACGGCAGACCGTGCTCGACTGGCTGGGGCGCGAACTGCGCGTGGCCGGCGCGGCACGGCAGCAGGCCGAAGGCCGCGTCGCGCTGCGGCGGCTCAATCGCTTCGAGTATCAGAACACGCTGCACGACCTCTTCGGCATCGAGGTGAACCTGATGGAACTGCTCCCCGAAGACGGCTCGGCGCATGGCTTCGACAAGGTTTCCTCCGCGCTCACGCTCTCGCCCGTGCAGGTGGAGAAGTATCTTGAAGCGGCGGATGTGGCGCTCGACGCGGCCATCGGCATCGGGCCGGCACCGAAGTTTTTCAAGGAGCACATCGCGGCCACCAACCTCGTCGCTGGCTGGGACTCGAAGAGCTCGCGACACTTGCCGGGCGATGCACTGGCGTTGTTCAACTCCGGCTATTCGCCCACCGAGCTGAAGCGTTTCCGCGCGCCTGCGCCGGGGCGGTATCGCATCCGCATCTCCGCGCAGGGCTTTCAGACTGAGGGCAAGCCGGCGCTGTTCCGACTCTACGCCGGCAACTTCGGCGTGGGCGGCAAGACGAAACTGCTCGGCCACTTCGAGGTGCCGGCCGACAAGCCCACGGTGGTCGAGCTGACCGAACGCCTCGACGGGCGCGGCGACACGCTCAAGCTCGTCTCCTACGGCACCATCCCGTGGCAGAACAAGGCCGACGAATACAGCGGCCCCGGCATCGCGGTGCAGTGGTTCGAGGTCGAGGGACCGCTGGAGGCGAAGGAGTGGCCGCCCGCCACGCGCCAGCAACTGCTCGGCAACACGGAGCTTGAGCGCGGCACCTACGCCGACGCCGAGCGCATCGTGAAACAGTTCGCCCCGCGCGCCTTCCGCCGCCCAGTGAGCGACGCGGACCTCGCACCCTATCTCACGCTCGTGCGCGAGCGGATGGATAAGGGCGTGCAGTTCGCCGAGGCGCTGCGTGTGGGCTTGAAGGCCATCCTCGTCTCGCCGCGCTTCCTGCTGCTCGAAGAGCAACCCGGCAAGCTCGACGGCCACGCGCTGGCCGCACGCCTGAGCTACTTTCTCTGGAGCACGATGCCCGACACGGAGTTGCTGGCGGCGGCTGCGAAAGGCGATTTGGCCAAGCCCGCCGTGCTCCGCGCGCAGACCGAGCGGTTGCTGAATCATCCCAAGGCCCACGCCTTCAGCACGGACTTCACCGGCCAGTGGCTGGCGCTGCGGAACCTCGACTTCACCACGCCGGATGGGCGGCTTTACCCGGAGTTCGATGAGTTTCTCCAAGCCTCGATGCTCCAGGAGACGCACGCGTTCTTCAACGAGTTGCTCCAGCGCGACCTGAGCGTGCTAAACTTCGTGGAGAGCGACTTCGCGATGCTGAACGAGCGGCTTGCCAAGCACTACAGCATCCCTGGGGTGAGCGGCCTCGACGTGCGTCGCGTCGCGCTCCAGCCCGAGTGGCATCGCGGTGGCGTGCTGACTCACGCGAGCGTGCTCAAGGTCACCGCGAACGGCACAACGACTTCACCCATCATTCGCGGCGCGTGGCTGGCCGACCGCATTCTAGGCAAGCCCGTTCCGCCCCCGCCGCCCAATGTCCCCGCCGTCGAGCCGGACATTCGCGGTGCGAAGAACATCCGTGACCAACTGGCGAAGCACCGCGAAGTGGAGTCGTGCGCCGGCTGCCACGCGAAGATGGACCCGCTGGGCTTTGCGTTGGAGAGCTACGATGTCATCGGCGGCTGGCGCGCGCGGTATCGCATCTCGCCCGCGCCCGGTCAGCGCGGGGTGGAATACACGACTCTGGTGGTGAACACCAAGGACCAGCGCGTCGCCCTCGGCCCGAAGGTGGACCCCGGCGACGCTCTCGCCGACGGCCGCAAGTTCGCCGACCTCGCGGAGCTCAAGCGCCTCCTGCTCGCCGAGTCGGACTCGATCACGCGCGGCCTGGCCGAGAAGCTTCTCATCTATGCCACTGGCCACGGGCTGGAGTTCACGGACGAACCGGTCATCAGCGACATCATCAGGAAGACGAAGGCACGGAAGTATGGCTTCCGCGCATTGATTCACGAGGTAGTGGCCTCCCAAACCTTCCAAACCAAATGAACCTTTGGACTCCGCAGGCAGTCCACCGGGCATGAATCCACGGACTCTAACACTGCTGGCCGTGGGTTTTTTAATTGCTGCGGCGGGGTGGGCGATTATGCGGCGTCACGCCGCCACTGTCGGTCCCGTTCGCCCGGTGGCGGATCCGACGCCCACGGCCCACGTGACGATGCACGATCCCCGACGTCCCCGCTTGCCCGCACCGCGATTGGCACGGACGCCCGGGCCAGCCGAATCTGCCCCGGAAGCCGCCGCTGCCAACCCGATTGCCAAACTGCTGAACGGCGAGGCGTTCAAGTTAACACCCGAACAGGCGGAGGTTTATCTCCAGCAGAACAAGCGCAGCGCAGAGGCCCTGCTCGCGGCGGCGCGCACGACCGGCAACTTGGGATTGGTGCGCGAGGCGGCAGAAAGGTTTCCCAACGACGCACGCGTGCATTTGGATCTCGCCCTGCGCGGGGAAACCCCCGAGGAGAAGCGCAAGGCGCTGGACGCATTTAGGCAACTGGCCCGCGACAACCCGATCGGCGACTACCTGTCCGCCCTCGACCATTTCCGATCAGGCCGAACGGATGACGGAGTGAAAGACCTCTTGCAAGCCAGCAGCAAGAACAGGCTCCAGGACTATACGCTCGACCACGCCCAGAGCGCTGAAGAGGCATTTCTCTCGGCTGGATATGGGCCGCTGGAGGCCAAGGCGGCCGGAACCTCAGGCGTGTTACTGCCCCACATGACGTCGCTGCGCGATCTCGCTACCCACATGGCCGAATTGCAAAAGCAATACGCCCAGGCCGGCGACGCCGGCTCGGCGCAGGCAGTGGGGCAGATGGGATTGAATCTGGCCTGGCAGTTGGAAGGCCAACCAGGGCGAACGCTGCTGGGTGAACTCGTGGGCCTAGCGATTGAGAAAAAGTTCCTTGCCGCGAAATCACCCGACTCCCTGTTCGGCAGCGACGAGCGCACGGTGCGCGAGCGAATGGCGGAAATGGACGCGCACCGCCAGTCCATCCGGGAACTGACCGCCATGACGGACTTGCTGGCTCGCCTGCCTGAACGCGAGGCGATCCTCTATTTCGACCGACTGAAGCTCAACGGCGAGTTGGATGCGCTACGGTGGTTGAAAAACAAGCATGGCAGCCCGTAACCTGTTCCCACAAATGAAACCACTTCTTCCAGTCTCATCGCCAGCATCCCTGGTCGTGACGCTGTTGCTTGCGCTCACTTTGCCGCTAGCGGCCGCGCCCAGCGGCTTCAAGCAACCGGATGCCGCACGCCACCCAAACCTCTTCACCTGGACTGACACCTGCAACGTCCACGTCATCCGCGATGGCGACGCGGCTCTACTCATTGACCTCGGGGATGGCAGCGTGCTCGACCATCTTGCGGAGATTGGCGTCAAGCGTGTCGAGTGGGTCCTCTTCACGCACCACCACCGCGAGCAGTGTCAGGGCGCGCCGAAGTTGAAGGGCACCGGAACGAAGCTCGCCGCGCCTGAGTTTGAGCGGGCGCTCTTCGAGAACCCGGCGAACTTCCGCAAGATGATTGTGCGGCTGGGCGACCCCTTTACGGTGCATGGCTCAAGCTTCGTCCGGCCTGCCGTCGAGCCCATCAAGCTCGACCAGACCTTCGCGAAGATGGACACGTTCACCTGGCGCGGACGCGAGTTCCGCTGCGTGGACACGCGCGGCAACAGCCCCGGCGGCATGTCCTACTTTCTGAACGAAGGCGGGCGCTGGCTCGCGTTCACCGGCGACGTGATGATGGACGGCGCGAAGATGCACACGTGGTTCGACACGGACTGGGACTACGGCTTCGCCGCCGGCGTGTGGGCCATCGCGAATGGCAGCGGGCAAATCGCGGCCTACAATCCCGCGTGGATGCTGCCGTCGCACGGCGCGCCCATCGCGAACGCGAAGAAGCAAATCGAGGAGTTCCAGCAGAAGCTCTACAGCCTTGAGCGTTTGCTCGTGCGCGGCTACCCGGTGATGTCCTTCGCCCCCGCCGCGCAAGACACCACCTCGAAGCCGACCGTGGTGCCGAACGTCTGGCAGGTCTCGAAGCATGTCTTCAAGTTCCGCGGCCCGAGCTTCGCGCCGAACTTCTACATGATTCTCGCCGACAGCGGGAAGGCGCTCGTGGTGGATTGCGGACTGATTCAAACCAACATCCTCGACACGGCTTTGGAAGGGATGCGCCACCACCTCGGGCTGAAGGCGATTGACGCGATGGTGCTGACGCACATGCACGGCGACCACTTTCTCCAAGCCCCGCACTTGAAGAAGACCTGGGGCACGCAGTTCTGGGCGCTGGACCGCATGAAAGACGTGTGCGAGCGGCCCGAGGCGTTCGACTACGCCGCGCCGATTCAGGCCTACGGCAACGGCGTCGAGCGCATCAAATTTGACCGGCTCTTCAAGTCCGGCGAGTCGTTCGACTGGGAGGGCTTCCGCTTCACGATTGACTGGATGCCGGGTCAGACAGAGTTCGGCCTGTGCCTGACGGGCATGATTGACGGGCGCAAGGTGGCCTTCACCGGCGACAACATTTTCGGCAACCCCGCTGACCCGAAGCAGAGCGGTCACGAGGCAATGTGTGCGCGCACCAGCGGCATCTTGGACGAGGGCTATATCGTCGCCGCCGAGTATCTCTCGAAGCTCAAGCCCGACATCCTGCTCGGCGGCCATTCGTTCGTGATGGACCAGCCGGCGAAGTTCATCGAGCGCTACCGCACCTGGTCCTACGAGATGCGCGACGCCTTCAAGTCGCTCAGTTCCGAGCCGGAATACCGCTGGTGGTTCGACCCGTTCTGGGTGCGGGCCGAACCGCACCGTGTGGCCGTGAAGCGCGGCGAGTCGGTCGAGGTCACGGTGAACGTGCGCAACTTCGAGTCGAAGCCGCTCGCGTTCGACATCCTGCCGCACGCGCCGCCGGGCTTGACGGCCACGTCGGGCCGCTGGAAGGGCACGGTCCCCGCGCAAAGCCGCTCGCAGTTCACGCTCCGCCTCGCCGCCGCTGCGGACGCGACGCCGGGCATCCGCCATGTGGCTTTCGACATCACGCGCGGAGGGAGACGGCTGGGCGAGTTGTTTGATTGCATTGTGGAAGTGCGGGAGTGAAGTGCGCTGGAGCGTGGCCGCCTACGTCTGCGGTTGGCAGCGCTGAACGTGAATTGCGGACGTGGGCGTCCGCGCTCCATTTGCCAACGGTTGCCGGTCGTCGTCGAATTGCCCATGCTCTGCCCGGTGACAAATTCTCCGCCTCGCATCGCCGTCACGATGGGCGACCCCGCCGGGGTCGGCCCGGAGGTTTGCCTGCGCCTACTGGCGAACGCTGACCTCGCGCGCGAATGCGTGCCCGTCGTCTTCGGCGATGCGGGCGTGCTGCGGCGCGTGGCGCAGAAACTTGGGTTGCCGCTGACCTGCCCGGTCATGGCGAGGGCGAAATGGCCAACGCACCACCACATGGTCCGCATGCCCAGCGTGGTGGACTTCCAATGCGTGGACGCCGCGGCCATCACTCCCGGCCAAGTGGACGCGCGCTGCGGCGACGCGGCGTTTCGCTACGTCCTCGCCAGCATCTCGGCGGGCTTGGCCGGCGAGGTGGACGCCATCACCACCGCTCCGTTGAACAAGGAGGCGCTCCACGCCGCCGGCCACAAGTATCCCGGCCACACGGAGATTTTCGCCGAGCGGATGCAGGCGGAGCGTAGTTGCATGACCTTCTTCTCCGACGAGCTGACGTGCAGCCTCGTCACCGTCCACATCGGCTACCACGAAGTTCCCGCCGCGCTCACCACACGGCGCATCCTCGACGTGATTGAACTCACGGCCGACGCCGTGCGCCGGAAGCGCGGACGCGAACCACGCCTCGTCGTGCTGGGCCTGAACCCACACGCGGGGGAACACGGCTTATTCGGTCGCGGCGAGGAGGAACACATCATAGCGCCGGCAGTGGTGGCAGCGCACGCAGCAGGCTTGAACATCATCGGTCCGCTCCCGCCGGACACCGCGTTCCTTCCTGCCCGCCGCCGCGAGACGGACGCCTTCATCTGCATGTATCACGACCAAGCGCTCATCCCGATGAAGGCCCTCGCCTTCGACAGTGCCGTCAACACCACGCTCGGCCTGCCCGTCGTCCGCACCAGCGTGGACCACGGCACAGCCTTCGACATCGCGTGGCAAGGCCGGGCCAGCGCGGAGAACCTCTTCGCGGCCGTGCGCTTGGCGGCGCACCTCTCGCGCTCGACCGAGAGCGGGAGAACCCACTCGCCGCCGCGCTGAATCCCAGGTAGGTTTCCGCCAACATAGTCTCACCATGACCGCCAACTTCTCTCGCCGCTCTTTCCTCCGTGCCGCCGGTATCACGCTGGCACTGCCGACGCTCGAATCGGTCGCGCCGTTGGCCCGCGCGGCGGCGGGCGGCCCCGTGCGGCGGCTAGTGGCGTGCTGCACTACGCTTGGCATCCACGGGGAAAACCTGTTTCCAACGGAAGCGGGACGGGACTTCGCGCTGACCCCTTATCTGGAGCCGCTGAAGGAGTTGCGCGGCGACTTGACCATTTTCTCCGGCGTGTCGCATCCCGAGGTGGACGGCGGACATTCAAGCGAGGCGAGCTTCCTCAGCGCCGCGCCGCATCCGGGCGCGAGCAGTTTCCGCAACACCATTTCCCTCGACCAACTCGTGTTGGAGAAGCTCCCGCCCGCGACGCGCTTCAGCAGTCTGGTGCTGAACACCGGCCAAGGCGGCACCGGGCTCTCCGTCTCGCGCAGCGGCGTGAAGGTGCCGGCGGATTACAAACCGAGCGAGGTGTTCAAGAAGCTCTTCGTCAACGGCACGGCCAAGGAAGTCGCGCAGCAGAGCGACCGTCTCCGCGATGGCCAGAGCATCATGGACACCGTGGCGGGCGATGCGAAGCGCCTCTCGGCCCGCGTCACCGCGCGTGACCGCGAGAAGCTCGACGAGTATTTCACGACCGTCCGCGAGGTGGAGCAGCGCCTGAAGCAGGCGGAGGCGTGGGCGCAGCGGCCCAAGCCGTCGGTGAACGTCCCGCCGCCCACCGACGTGCAGAACGCCGCCGACTTCGTGGCCCGCTCGCGGCTGATGTTCGACCTCGCACACCTTGCGCTGCAGACCGACTCCACGCGCGTCATCACGGTGATGGTCTCGGGGCACAACAGCGTGCCGCCCATCCAAGGCATCACCCAGGACTGGCACAACCTCTCGCACCACGGGAAGGACCCGGAGAAGCTCGCGCAGCTCCGCGTCATCGAGTTGGAGCAGATGAAGTTGCTCGCGGGCTTCCTCACGAAGCTGAAGGCGTCGAAGGAAGCTGGCGCGGACCTCTTGGCGAACACGGCGGTGCTCTACGGCTCGAACCTCGGCAACGCGTCGAGCCACGACACGCGCAACCTGCCGGTGCTGCTCGCGGGCGGCGGCTTCAAACACGGGCAACACCTCGCCTTCGACACGAAGCAGAACTACCCGTTGCCGAACCTCTACGTCTCCCTGCTGCAACGGCTGGGCATCGAAGCCGGCAAGTTCGCCACGAGCACGGGGACGATGCGCGGGCTGGAGCTGGCGTGAAGATGGAGCCCGGACGCCCACGTCCGGGTGCGCCGCTGGTTCCCACCGCTGCGGACGTGGGCGTCCGCGCTCCAAACTAAATGCACCTCATCCTCACCGAGCCAGGCGACGAACCGTTTCTCCTCGATGAACTGCGCCGGGCCTTGCCTGACGCGGGCCGCGTCGCGCTCGCGGCGGGCTTGGTGCAGACGGACGCGGAGCTTCAACCAGACGCTTTGCCCACGCTAGCCTTTGCGCGGCAGTTGCTACCAAACGCCGAGGCCCTGAACGCAGTCTCGATCCGCGAGTGGAGTGAGCGGTTGTTCGATGCCATCGGCGCGCGCGTGCCAGAGGGGCAACCGTGGCGGCTGCACATCGCGCCGCACTATGGAGCCGCCAACGCTCTCCCACGTAATCCCTCTCCCCTCCTCCGAGGCAGGGAGAGGGAGTCCGGGGCCACGGGCGCGGGCACGAACCGCGTCCAGTTTATCCGGGAGGCGTTCCAAGAGTTGCTGCGTAAGAAGCGTCGGCATCTGCTGCGCTCGCTGGAGGCCGTCGAGACGCCATTCACCGAGCGCACGACGCTCGTGCAACTGCTACTGACGGCACCTGACACGGGCTTTCTCTCCGTCGCGCCCGCGCCGCTGCCGTGGCAAATGCGCCGCTGCGTCTGGCCATTCGTGAAGGGCGAGCTGCCCGTGGCGAGCGATAAGGCCGCCCCCAGCCGCGCCTTCACCAAGCTGGTCGAGGCGGAGCAGCGGCTGGGGTTGCGCATCGCGGCGGGCGAGACGTGCGTGGATCTCGGCGCGTGCCCGGGGAGCTGGAGCTACGTCGCGCTGAACCGGGGCGCGCGCGCCATCGCTGTGGACCGCTCGCCGCTGCGCGAGGACTTGATGGCGAACCCGCGCCTGACCTTCCACCAAGGCGACGCGTTCAAGTTCACTCCGGACGCACCGGTGGACTGGCTGCTGTGCGATGTCATCGCCGCGCCAGAGCGGAGCGTGGAGCTGGTGCTGGACTGGGTGCGGCAGCGGCGCTGCCGGCGCTTCGTCGTGACCATCAAGTTCAAGGGCCACGGCGACTACGTGCAACTGGAGCCGCTGAAACAGGCCCTGCCGCCGCTGTGCGAAGGCTTCTTCTTGACACGGCTGTGCGCCAACAAGAACGAGGCGTGTGTCGCAGGCATCATGCGGTGACGCGGCCGTTAGCGCGCCGCGAAGTTCACGCGGCGGAGTTTTTGATTTTCCCGCTCCCCGGTTTTCCGTAGCTTGCGCCCCATGTTCAAGCCGACCGACCTGTTCGACCTCGCGCAGACCGAGCACGCCGCGCTCTTCGACGGCTGCGAGTTCGCGTGGGATGCGCTCAAGCGGCTGAAGGCGTTCATCGAGGCGCACACGGGGTCCGCGGCGCCACATGGTTATGGCAGCCAAGTTTTCATCGGGCCGAACGTCGTCATCGGCGCGGGCACGGTCATCGAGCCGGGCGCGATGATCAAAGGCCCGGCCATCATCGGGCGGAACTGCGAGATTCGCCACGGGGCCTACATCCGCGACCACGTCATCCTCGGTGACGGCTGTGTGATCGGGAATTCTTCCGAGCTGAAGCACTCCTTCCTCTTCAACGGCTGCCAAGTGCCGCACTTCAACTACGTCGGCGACTCCATCCTCGGCCACAAGGCGCACGTCGGTGCGGGCGTCATTCTCTCGAACCTCAAGTCCCTCCCCGGCAACGTCACCGTCGAGGTCAACGGCCAGCCGCACGACACCGGCCTGCGCAAGTTCGGCGCGATGCTCGGCGACAAGGCGGACATCGGCTGCAACTCCGTCCTGAATCCCGGCACCGTCATCGGGCGAGGCACCGTGATGTATCCGCTCACGAACTGGCGCGGCGCTGTCGGCCCGAACCGCATTGTGAAAAACAAGGCGGCGGTCGAGGTCGTGGAACGCCGGATGAAATGAACCGCCGCTGAATCGCCCCCTCCCCTGCCCTGTCACCAACCCCTCATGCTCACCATCCCCCTCGCCCTCGCCCGCACCAAAGCCGTCCACGCCGCGCACGTCTGGTTCGCGCCCAAGCCCAAGCCGATGGATGCGTTCAAGCTCACTTACTTCTACAACTGCAAGTTCACCGGGCCGGTGAAGGGCTTCGAGCGCCACGCCAAGTTCACCAAGCTCATTGACCTCACGCGCCCGGCGGAGGCGGTCTTCGCGGACTTCGGCGACAGCACGCAGAAGGAGATCAAAAAACTCATGAAGGAGCCGGTCATTTTCGCCGTGGAGAGCGATCCCGCCGCGTTCCAGCGCTTCCACGATGACTTCGCCCAATCCAAGGGCATGGCGGCGTTGGATGCGAAGATTCTCCGCTCCTACTGGCCGCATGTGGCCGTCACCAAGATTGTTTCCAACCAAGAAGACTTGGTGATGCACAGCTACGTGGTGGACCCCGCCGCGAGCCGCGTGACGCAGTGGCATTCCGTGAGCCAGTTCCGGGGCGCGGAGGACAACGTGAAGCGCCGGCTCATAAGCCGCGCCAACCGCCTGCTGCACTGGCGGGACATCGAGCACTTCAAGACGATGGGCTTCCGCATCTTCGACATCGGCGGTTACGCCTACAACACCACCGACGAGTCGCTCCAGCGCATCAACGAGTTCAAGGACAGCTTCGGCGGCGAACTCGTCGAGGAGAGCAGCTACGCCTCCGCCGCCATCACCCTCCTGCGCCGGGTCAAGTCCGCCTTCAAGCCCCGCGCCGAACAACCCAGCCCCAAAGCGTCATGAGTGACACGAACAAGGAAATGTATCTCGACGACCGGATCGTCACGAGCTACGCGGGCAAGACCAAGCTCTTCGAGCCGGAGGTCACGCTCTTCGCCGCCATCAAGGACGAGGTCGCGGGCCAACCCATCTTCGACATCGGCGTGGGCACCGGGCGCACCACGCCCTTTCTCCGCGAGTTGAGCCAGGATTACCTCGGCTGCGACTACTCGGAGAAGATGACGCGCTACTGCGAGCAGCTCTACCCCGGCGTGAAGTTCGCCACCGTGGACGCGCGGAACATGAAGGAGTATCGCGACGGCCAGTTCGCCTTCGTCATCTTCTCCTTCAACGGCATTGACTCCGTCCCGCCCGAGGACCGGCTCGCGATCTTGAAGGAATGCCACCGCGTGCTGCGGCCCGGCGGGCTGTTTGCCTTCTCCACGCACAACATCGAGAAGCCGGTGCGTAGCGCGTTTCACCTCTCGAACATCGAGTTCTCGCTCCACCCCATCCGCCTCGCGCGCGCCATCCAGCAATACTTCGCTGGCTGGGGACCGCACTTGCGCAACCGCAAGCGGGACGTCTTCACGCCCGAATACAACATCCGCAACGACAGCGGCGAGAACTACACCCTGATGCACTACTACATCAGCAAGGCCAACCAAGTGAAGCAGCTCCAGTCCTTCGGCTTCGAGGAAGTGCGCATCGTGGACCGCCAAGGCGCGTGGACCGACGCCACCACGCCCGACACGACCTCTTCCTGGATTTACTACCTCGCCCGGAAGAAACGGGCGTAGGCAGAAACCGCCACTCGGGTAATCAGCGCCCATGTTTCTCCGCGCCGCCATCGCCCCGCTCCTGCACCGCGTCGGTCACGCCGCCGGCCTTTCGCTCACGCGCGCCAAGGAGTTTCCAGTCGCTCGCATCATTACCTTCCACGCGGTCGGGGTGCCGAGCTGCTCGACGGACGCCTTCACCGCGCAATTGGAATACCTGAAGCAAAACTTCCGCGTCGTCCCCCTCGGCACGTTGGTAAAAGCACTCCGCGAGCGGCAGCCCGACATCGCCCACTGGGTCGCGCTTACCTTCGACGACGGCACGCGCAACAACGGCCTGGTCGCCGCGCCGCTCCTGAAGCGCCTCGACCTGCCTGCGACCTTCTTCATCTGCCCCGGCCTCGTCGGACGCGGCGTCTGGCTCTGGAACCACGAGGCCCGCGAACGCCTCCGCGCCCTCCCCGCGCCCGAGTTCGCCGCGCTCGCCGACAGCTTCGGCCACCCCGGCGCGAGTCTCGAAGCCGTCATCAAATGGCTCAAGACCCTTCCGCTTCACTCCCGCACGCACATCGAACGCGTCATCCGCAATGCCACGCCGAACTTCCGCCCGAGCGACGGGCAGCGCACCGAGTTCGACCTCATGAACTGGGACGAGTTGAAGGCACTCGACCCCGCGCTCATCACCCTCGGCGCGCACAGCGTCAACCATCCCATCCTCGCCAATTGCACGCCCGCCGAGCTGGTGAATGAGGTCAAAACCTGCCGCACCCTGCTGGAGCAAGAGCTGGCCCGCCCCGTCGAGTTTTTCTGCTACCCGAACGGCGACTTCAACGAGCAGGTCGAACAACTCGCGCGCGTCACCTACGCCGCCGCCGTGACCACGCAACCCGGCTTCGTGAAGCCCGGGGCCGACTACCACCAACTCCCCCGCCTCAACTGCTGCGCCTCCCTCCCGCACTTCGCCTGGCGCCTCCACCGACCCACGGCGTGAGATTTCCGATTTCCGATTTCCGATTTCCGATTTGGCTCATCGTAGCCGTGCGTTGCCCCCAATCGGCAATCGGCAATCGGCAATCGCAAATCCCCTCCCATGTCTGAGCAGCTCCGCACCCTGCCGCTCTGGCTGCCGAGTTACCTCCGCCAGCCGCCCGCACCACAGCCCGACGGCGTGAAGGACATTCTCCTCTGCGTCTGCGACCACTTCGAGCCGCTGCACCACGCGGACAAAGCCGAGGCCCGCCGCCGCATGGCCCAGTGGCAGACCGAGTTCCCCAAGAACATCGCCCCTTTCCGCGACGCAGACGGCATCCGCCCGCGTCACACCTGCTTCTATCCCATCGAACAATACGACCGCGACCTGCTCGACGACGTCGCTGAACTCTGCCGCGCATCCGGCGCAGAAGTCGAAGTCCACCTCCATCACGACCGCGACACCGAGGCCACGCTCCGCGCCAAGTTGATGCAAGGCATCGCCGACTTCACCCGTCACGGCTTTCTCCCACGCGACGCCGCCGGCCGCACCCGCTGGGCGTTCGTGCATGGCGACTGGGCCTTGGACAACTCCCATCCCGACGGCGCGCAGTGCGGCGTGAACAACGAGCTGTCCCTCCTCCGCGAACTCGGCTGCTACGCCGACTTCACGCTCCCCTCCTGCCCCGACGTGACGCAGACGCGCACGCTCAACCGCCTCTACTACGCCTTGGACACTCCCGCGCCCAAGAGCCACGACACCGGCGTGCAAGTCCGCGTGCTCCGTGCCGGCGGGTTGCAACCGCCGTCCGTTGGCCTGGGCAGCCCGAGCGGCGACTGCAAGTCGCCGACACCCCACTTCGGCGACCTCCTCATCGTCCAAGGCCCCCTCGCGCTGAACTGGGAGCGGCGCAAACTCGGCTTCCTCCCGCGCATCGAAAACTCCGACCTCACCGCCAACAACCCCCCGCGCCCCGACCGGATGCGCCTCTGGCTCAAGCAGCACATCCACGTCCTGGGCCGCCCGGAGTGGACCTTTGTGAAGCTGCACTGCCACGGTGCGCCGCCGCCGAACTCCAGCGTCTTCCTTGGCGAGCCTTACCGCCGGTTCCACCAGCACCTCGCCGAGACCTACACGGAAGCCAACGGCTGGCGGCTCCACTACGTCACCGCGCGCGAGTTGACGAACATCCTACACGCTGCCGAGGACGGCCACAGCGGCAACCCCGGCCAGTTCCGCGACTACCGCTACAAGCTGCCGGCGTGAAATGGATTGGCCGCGAAAGGGCGCAAAGATCGCAAAGCCGAGCCTGATTTCTCTGCGCTCTTTGTGCCCTTTCGCGGCAATTGCTTCCTCCGTGTCCATCCGTAGGTGAACGGCGAGCTTCCAGATTCCCCCCGCGCGCAGCTTGCTTCCCCGCGCCTCCCTTTGGCTTAATCCGCCGCGCAACATGAGTTCACCGAAGCCCAACCCCGATTCCGCCCAGCCCGAATTGCCCATCGCAAGCGCTCCCCAAGCAGCGACAAACCCGCCCCCCCCTGCCACCCCGGCCAGCGGGAACGGTGGCACCCACATCATCGCCGAGGAAACGCCCGAGCTGGTTCACCGCACGTTCGCGCCTGACAAGATCGAATCCCCGCTCCACCGCCGCGTGGACAAGAGCTTCCTAGAATACGCCAGCTACGTCATCCGTGACCGCGCCATCCCCAGCCTCGAAGACGGCCTCAAGCCCGTCCAGCGCCGCATCCTCTGGACGCTCCACAAGAACGACGACGGCCGCTTCATCAAGGTCGCCAACGTTGTCGGCGACTGCATGAAGTATCACCCGCACGGCGACGCCTCCATCGGCGACGCCCTCGTCGTGCTGGCCAACAAGCGCTACCTCATCGAAGGCCAGGGCAACTACGGCAACATCTTCACCGGCGACCCCGCCGCCGCCCCGCGTTACATTGAGTGCCGCCTTACCCAGCTCGCGCGCGAAGAGTTGTTCAACGACGAGATCACCCAAGTCATCGCCAGCTACGACGGGCGCAACAAGGAACCCGTCCTTCTCCCCAGCAAGCTTCCGCTCACCCTCATGCTCGGCGCGGAAGGCATCGCCGTTGGCCTCTCCTGCCGCATCCTGCCGCACAATTTCCCCGAGCTGCTCGACGCCCAGATCGCCATCCTCCGCAACCAGCCCTTCAAGTGCCTGCCCGACTTCCCCACCGGTGGGCAGATGGACGCGCGCGATTACCAGGACGGCAAGGGCACCGTGACGGTCCGTGCCAAGATCAAGGAGAAGGACGAGCAGACCGTCGTCATCAAGGAACTCCCACCCGGCACCACCACCGAGTCCCTCACCAACTCCATCGAGGACGCCGTGGCCAAGGGCAAGCTCAAGGTCAAATCCATCAACGACTTCACCTCCGAGTCCGTCGAGATAGAGATCAAGGCCCCCGCTGGCGTCAGCGCCCAGCAGCTCATTGATGCGCTCTTTGCCTTCACCGCCTGCGAAGTCACCATCACCAGCCGCATCACCGTCATTCGCGACCACCGGCCCGTTGAGCTGACCGTCAGCGAAGTCCTGCGGCAGAACACCGCGCAACTCGTGCGCCTGCTCGAACAGGAGTTGAACCTGAAGAAACAGCAGCTCGAAAACGAACTCCACTTCCGCACCCTCGAACGCATCTTCATCGAGGAACGCATCTACAAACGCATCGAGCAGAGCAAGACCAACGAAGCCGTCACCGCCGCCGTCGTCGAGGGCTTCGTCCCCTTCCAGAAACAACTCCTCCGCGAGCTGACCCCCGCCGACATCGAGCGCCTCCTGCAAGTCCGCATCCGCCGCATCTCCCTCTTCGACATCAACCAGCACCGCGAGGAGATGCAGAAGACCAAGGCCGAGCTGGCCGAGACCTTGAAGCACCTCACGAACGTCACCAAGTTCGCTATCCACCACCTCGCCGCCCTGCGCGACAAATACGGCCCCCAATACCCGCGCCTCACCACCAAGACCGCGCGCCACGAGGAAGTGGACGTCAAAGCCGTCGCCTTCAAGGCCTTCAAGGTGAGCTACTCACGCGAGACCGGCTACGTGGGCTACAAGGTCAATGGCGACGAGTTCAAACTCGACTGCACCAAGTTCGACAAGCTCCTGCTCGTCTTCAAAGACGGCACCTACAAAGTCACCGACCTGGAAGAGAAGCTCTTCATCGGCCCGGACCTCCTCTACCTCGGCTTACCCGACCGGGAGCGCGTTTTCACCTGCGCCTACACCGACCGCAACGCCAGCTACCTGAAACGCTTCACCTTCGGCGGCACGATTCTGAACAAGGTTTACAACTGCATCCCGGAAAAATCCCGCATCCTCCTCTTCATCGCCGACACGCCCAAGGTCCTCTACGTCCGCTACAAGCCCGCGCCACACCAGAAGGTGAGCCAGCAGACCTGCGACCCCGCCAAGGTGGAAGTGCGCACCCCCAAGACCCTCGGTCGCCAGCTCTCAATCAAAGACATCAGCAGCGTGACCCCCGAGCCCACGCGCGGCTGGGACGACTCCGCCCCGACCACGGCGATTGTCTTCGCGTGAAGGACGTAAGAAGGCACGGGAGAGGCTCCGCCGCCGTGAGGGCTTAAAACTAACGTGAACTGTGGCGTTCCCTATCCCAGAGGTCGAGAACCGACGAGACCGAACGAGGCGGTCCACAGGACAGCTCTATCCGGTTCATGGCATTCGACTAAGTGCGGTCCACGTGCAGTCACTCTCTCAGCAGATTGTTCCGTTTGCTTTCGAATTGTTTGATTTCGGCAATGCGGGAGCGACCGAGCTTGAGGTTATCCGTGTTCCCCAGCTTCTCATCAATGATGAGCATGGTCTCCAACATCGGAATCCATGCCGGTGACATCACATGCAGCGCGGCGGCGGCACTGGCCATGGTGAGCACCCCTTCAACTTCCGCCTCACGCCATTGCTCCTGTGCGACGAGCAGATCCACCTTGGTGAATTGTGTGGCATAAGTGGCGGGATGTCTGGGACCGAACACCTTCGCTGCGAGCTGCCTAGCGCGTTCGATGGTGCCTGCGGCGGCTGCGTAGTCCTTTTGTCTCATCTGCGCCTTCGCCAAGGCGATTAGGACGCGCGGGAGTGCGACGCCCGCCTTTCCCTGCTTGGATTCCACCAGGTTGATGGCCTCCCGATACGCGCCCACGGCCTCAGGGTAACGTTCGGCGGCGACATAGAGGTCCGCGAGGTCGAGCTGGGTCCGGGCAATGACCATGCTGCCCATTTTTCCTTCCCACAATGTGTAGCCTTCTCCCAGTTCACGTCTGGTCGTGGTGGTCTTGGAAAGGAACCGGAGAGCGTTCTTGTAAAGCTCCTCGGCCTCGGCGAACTGTTTTTGCTTCGCCTTGGTCTTGGCCTGGGCGGCAAGGCACGAGCCGACCGTTGGATGGTAAAGGCCGAATGCCTTCTCCAGGTTGCGCTTCGCCCGCTCAATCAATGCTTCCGCCTCGGTGAACTTGTCCAAGTCAGTCAAGACTTCCGCGTGCGCCAGCCAGGCCCAAGCCGTCTCGCGATGCGCATTGCCGCGGATCGCCTCGCGCACCGTGGCCGCCCGCCGGAGGAATGGCTCGGCGGCGGCGGGCTGTTTGACGTCCATCAGCAGCGAGCCATAAGCACTCAGATTGTCGGCCAGCCGCACGTCCTTTGGGCCGAATCGTTCAGCGATCTTTAGCGCGCCGACGAGCTGCTGGGCGGCGGCATCAAGATCAGGCTTCCTCCACGCGGCCAGCCCTCCCTCGTAGAGCTTGGTCCAGGTCTGCTCTTCCTCACGGGTCGCACCGGCGGCAAGGCCAGCGCTCGCTAACGTCCATGCGGCAATCACAAGTGCGAGTAGCAATCGAATCAGCTTCATATTCTGTGCAAAGGATTCTCCACTGTTCCAACGCTCGAACAAGCTCAACGACAACAAACCAGTCCAACGCTCCAAGCGGGTTAGGATGAGCGCACGGGCGGCTTGCACACGATCCTGGTTCATTGGGCGGGTGGGGCGGGCGGCACGGGATTCGGCGGTGTGGCCGGGGGCGTGCCGCCGCGTGGGGGGAAGGTGGCGAGGCGGAACTCAGCGCGGACTTCGGTGTAATCGGCTTCCTCCTCGTCTTCGGGGTCTTCGGGCCATTCCAGATCGGCGGCGTTTTGGAGGGTCAGGAGGTTGTCGTAGAGCTGGTTGGCTTGCTGGTTGCGCTGGGTGGTCGCGCCTTTGGCTCCGCCTTTGCTGGTTTCTTGCGTGGTGTCGGTGTCGCCGAGGTCGTTGGCGGCGGTTTCCAGGGCGTCGGTGTCTTTCGGGAGCCAGCCTTTGGCTTTGACGGCGGGGAGGTTGGCGGCGTCCCGCAGGCTGGCGATGACGGTGCGGGCGCGTTGCAGGATGCTGGGGAGGTCGCTGGGGGTGTTGACGCCGACGCAGAAGGCGGAGCGGAGTTTGACCGAGTCGTCCGGGAAGGCCAGGGCGGCGGTGTTGCGGGCTTTGGTCATCCGGCCGTTGACGATTTTCAGGAGGCGGTTTTGTTCCTTGGTGAGGGTGCCGACATTGCCTTTCTTGCCTTTGGCAGCGGTGTCGCCAGCGGTGACGGTGCCCAGGAGGGCGCGGGTGTCGGTGAGGAGGTTCTCGGCTAGGCGCGGGCCAAGCTCGGGGTGGGCCTCGGTAGCGGTGACGATGCCGTCGCCGTCTCGCAGGAGGGTGGCGAGGGAGAAGTGGAATTTAAGGGTTTAGCTCATATTTTTGGGGGGGTTAGGTCAGAAACATGGGGACAGAAAAATGGGGGAAGGGACTGAAACTTGGGCGGGAGGAGCGCCGGAGCCAGCGGGAGGGGCTGCCGTGCCAGCGGGAAGGGGTAAGAAGCTGGCGGGAAGGGTGGCGGAGTCTGCGGGAGAAGCAGAAAATGCGGCGGGAGCAGCTGAAAAGTCTGCGGGAAGGCAGGCGAAGCCGGCGGGAGGAGCGGAAAACCCGGCGGGAGAAGGCCAAAAGTCTGCGGGAACGACCCAAAAGCCGGCGGGAGGAGCTAAAAAGTCTGCGGGAAGCCCTCCGAAGCCGGCGGGAAGGACGCAAAAGCCGGCGGGAAGAGGTGGTTTGTTTGCGGGAAGGGTCCCAGTGTGGGCGGGCAGACGGGGCGTGGACCGGCTGGTGCTGGCCGGGCAAGGGCATGCGTGGGCCGCCCGGCGGGCTGGCTGGCGGTGACTAGAGGTCAAGGCCGGGTTCATGTGGAGTTCTTGGCTGGGAGCTTCGGTAGCGGGGGCGCGGGCGTCAAGGGATTTCCGGTCGGGCGGCACGGGGCCAAAAGGGTGGGAACAAGCTCAATTTTGAACTTTGAACTTTGAACCTTGAACCCCTAGCCTCCCCGCATGGCACTCGACGACATTTTGTTGGACGCAGAAGAGAAGATGCTCAAGAGCGAGCAGCACGTGGAGCATGAGTTCTCCGGCGTGCGCACGGGCAAGGCTTCACCCGCGCTGGTGGAGAACATCCAGGCGGAAGTCTATGGCTCGATGATGCGCATCAAGGAGCTGGCGAACATCTCCGTGCCGGAGTCGCGTATGCTCATGATTCAACCGTGGGACCAGGGCAGCGTGGGGCCGATTGAGAAGGCCATCCAGAAGGCGAACTTGGGCTTGAACCCCGCCGTGCAGGGCAAGTTCATCCGGATCGTCCTGCCCGACCTCAGCACGGAGACGCGCGAAAAATTCGTAAAGACGGTTAAGCACATGGCCGAGACCGGCAAAGTGGCCATCCGTCAGATCCGCCGCGACGCGCTTGAGGCGCTCAAGAAGGAAGGCAAGAGCGGCGTCTCCGAGGACGAGGTGGAGACAGCCGAGGGCGAGGTGCAGAAGCTAACCGATCAATATATCAAGAAGCTCGACGCGCACCTCGCGACGAAGGAAGCGGAAATCATGAAGGTCTGAGGAAATGGCGAATGGCGAATTCCGAAGGGAGAATCGCCGTTCCACCACGCTGCCGCGCCCGGAGGCGCATTCGCCGTTCGCCGTTCGGCTGCCTACTCGTCCTTCCACGATTCCAACTGTTCCAGCGGGACGAAGAGTGGGTAGAGCTTGGCCTTGCTGCGCGGGCCTTCGCTGCGGCTGCGAAGGCCGGTGTTGTTCCCCTCGTAGTCCCGGATGTAGCGCCCCGTAAGCACCTGATCATACTTTCCGGCGCTGCGGATCCCCACGGCGACGCGCAGGCCGGTGAAGCCTGCCTTCAAGTCAGTGAGCACGAGCGAGGAAGTCCGCCACGCCTCGTCGGCAAACTGCTTGCGCACGTTGGCCGGAAGTTTTTGCAACCCCGGCACCTGGAGGAGAAAGATGACCCGGTCTTGATGCGCTTCGCAAAAGGTGGCGATGGTTACGCCATTGGTCTCCACGCCAGCGTGCTGGCGGGCGAGGGCGAGATAGGCATCCTGCGCGCCTTTGTTAAACGCGTCGGCCAACTCCAAAGCCTTGGGCACGTTGCCGAAGATGGAACTGCGCTTGGCTTCGACGAGGCGCTGGTCGGCTTCGGCGAATTCCTTTGAGCCAGGGCCCGGCGCGGGCTCGCCGATCTCACCATGTGCGAAGGCCCATCCCACCCACCCGAGCCCCAGCAGCAACGCGAGCGACAGCGCCCCAAGCATCCCCCCAAGCGCCTGCATCAGTGATCCCGGAGCCACGCTGGGCTGCCGACGGGCGCACACCGCCGCCGCCCGCGCGTGGCCGACTTGGTGCGTGAGCGTCTCAAGCGTCACATCGCGCCCGCCCAAGGCGTTGTGCCGCATCGTGCTGATGGCCCAGATCGGTCCCGGAATGCCCCACCAACCCAGGGCCAGCGAAACCAACGAATAACGCAGCGCCGGGCCAAAGCCGTCGTCCCCCGCACGTAACAGCACCGGCGGCGAAGTCGGCTTAAACGAGAGGAGCAGTGACCAGCAGTAGCGATAGGTCACGAAGCGCCCACCGACGATGACCGCGCGCTCCGCCTCCGTCAACGTCGCGTCGTCCATTTCCGTCGCACTGCGGCGCAGAAAGGAAGTTTTGGAGGGGGGGGGCCGCGAACGGCACCGACGCGGGCGTAGCCACGTCAACTGCACCTGTCCCCTCCGCCGACGCGCGGCGGGCACGTGTTTCCCGGAACTGGTCCACGGGCACCCAGTTGTGGTCGTCCTCCTGAGACACCAAGTCCCCGGCGCGCAATTCGCCCTGGGCCACCAACTCCTCCACGGCGGAGTCCGGGAAGGGTCCGAGCTTTTGCCCGTGGCGCAGGATGTAGAATTTCATTTGGCTAACTCAGTCGCGGACCTGGGAGAATCCTTCACTCGCACACCTCATCAACCACCGCGCCGTGAGACCAGCCCCGCCGCAACCAATTCGCCCGCGACTGTGCCGCACCGGTGGGCCGTTTCAATGTCAATTTCCTGCCGCAGACCGGCCGGCGATTCGCCGTCGCCACCCGCAGTTGCAGCAGCACGCGCCTTCCCGCCCAGCAGGGGCTGCCAGCCGCCGTCACGAGCGGACGTCGGGCTGGACAACCACCCTCGGGCCAACTCTTATTACGCCTCGTCATTCAACCCAGCCCCACATGAACAAATACCTCACTGAATTCATCGGCACCTTCTTCTTCGTGCTCACCATCGGCTGCTCCGTCATCGGCGGCGCGTCACTGCCACCACTGGCCATCGGCGCGGCACTCATGGTGATGATCTTCGCCGGCGGCCACGTCTCCGGCGCGCATTACAACCCCGCCGTCACGCTCGCCGTCTGCCTGCGCGGCAAGTGCGACACCAAGGACGTGGTGCCCTACGTCATCGCGCAAGTCGCCGCCGCCTGCCTTGCGGCGCTGGCCGTGGGCTTCCTCGTCGGCGCGCCGGCCAAGACGGCGAGCGACCTCAACGTCGGCAAGTCACTGGTGGCGGAATTCCTCTTCACCTTCGCGCTCGCCTACGTGGTGCTGAACGTCGCGACGACCAAGGGCACCGCCGGCAACTCCTTCTATGGCCTGGCCATCGGCATGACGGTGATGACCGGTGCCTTCGCGGTGGGCGGCATCTCCGGCGGCGCGTTCAACCCGGCAGTGGCCGTGGGCGCGAGCCTGTTGGGCCTCATCAAATCCTCCGATGTGTGGATTCACCTCGTCGCCGACTTCGCAGGTGGGGTAGCGGCGGCGGGCGTCTTCAAATTCATCAACCCCGAGGACAAGTAGCCGGAGTTCCTGCGTCCCGGCGTTCCGCAGTTAGTCCGCCTTGGCGACTAATCCGCTGAGGCCGAGACCGAACGCCATCGCCAATGTGAGGTCGCCGTCTCTGGTCGGGAGTCGGCCGATACCAGAAACCTGTTCGACTGGCTTGAAAGGCAAAGCCTCAACCCCGGAGAAATCTCGCTCGGGATTGGGGTTCAGCACCAGCCCGCCGTCCCCACACCCGTGGAGCCGGCAGGCCGACGATGGCAACCGCGCAGCAAAGTCTAGCGTCACGCGAGGTCGAAGCGATCAAGGTTCATCACCTTGTTCCAAGCCGCAGCGAAGTCGTGGACGAACTTCTGCTCCGCGTCGGAACTTCCATAAACCTCGGCCAGGGCACGGAGTTGGGAGTTAGAGCCAAAGACCAGGTCCACCCGCGTGCCGGTCCACTTGACAACCCCCGTCTTTCGATCCCGGCCTTCAAACACGTCCGCGTCCTTCGAGATCGCTTTCCACTCCGTGCCCATGTCGAGCAGGTTCACGAAGAAGTCATTCGTCAGCGCCTCCGGTCGCTGGGTGAAAACACCGTGCTGCGCGCCTCCGAAGTTGGCCTTCAGAACGCGCAGCCCGCCAATTAGCACCGTCATTTCGGGCGCGGTCAGGGTCAGCAGTTGGGCCTTGTCGATCAGCAGTGCCTCGGCCGGCACAGTGTAGTTGCCTTTGAGGTAATTGCGGAAACCGTCCGCGACGGGTTCGAGCACGGCGAAGGACTCGACATCGGTCTGCTCCGGCGAGGCGTCGGTGCGTCCCGGCGTGAAGGGAACTGTCACCGAGTGACCGGCCTGCTTCGCCGCCTGCTCGATACCAGTGCAGCCGCCAAGCACGATCAGATCAGCGAGCGAGACCTGCTTGCCACCGGACTGCGCGGTGTTAAACGCGCTCTGAATGCCCTCCAGCAACGCGAGCACCTTGGACAGTTGGGCTGGCTGGTTGACGTGCCAAAACTTCTGCGGCGCTAGCCGGATACGCGCGCCATTTGAACCGCCGCGCTTGTCGGAACCGCGGAACGTGGATGCCGCCGCCCAGGCGGTGGAAACCAGCTCCGAGACGGACAGACCGGAGGTCAGTATGTCACCCTTGAGGGAGGCGATGTCCCGCGCATCGATCACCGGGTGATTCACCGCAGGCGTGGGGTCCTGCCAGATGAGCACTTCAGCGGGAACGTCCGGACCGAGATAACGCCCGCGCGGTCCCATGTCGCGGTGTGTGAGCTTGAACCACGCACGGGCGAACGCGTCGGCGAACTGATCGGGATTCACCAGGAAGCGCCGCGAAATCTTCTCGTAGGCCGGATCAAAGCGCAGCGCGAGGTCCGTGGTGAGCATGGACGGGGCAATGCGCTTCAAAGCATCGTGTGCCGACGGCACGGAGCCGGCACCGGCACCGCCCTTCGGCGTCCACTGCTTCGCCCCGGCAGGACTCTGCGTGAGCTCCCACTCGTAGCCGAACAGGTTCTCGAAAAAGTTGTTGCTCCATTTCGTGGGCGTGGTGGTCCAGGTGACTTCCAAGCCGCTGGTGATCGCGTCGCCGCCTTTACCGGTGCCAAAGCTGCTCTTCCAGCCCAAGCCCTGTTCTTCGAGGCCGGCCGCTTCCGGGTCCGCGCCCACGTGAGACGCGGGCCCGGCCCCGTGCGTCTTGCCGAAGGAATGACCGCCAGCGATGAGGGCCACCGTCTCCTCGTCGTTCATCGCCATGCGAGCGAAGGTCTCGCGGATGTCACGCGCCGCGGCAATCGGATCCGGGTTCCCGTTCGGGCCTTCGGGGTTCACGTAAATGAGCCCCATCTGCACGGCTGCGAGCGGGCGTTCGAGATTCCGGTCGCCGGTGTAGCGATTGTCGCCGCCCAGCCACGTTTTCTCGGTGCCCCAATACACATCATGATCCGGCTCCCATGTGTCCTCGCGTCCGCCGGCAAAGCCGAACGTCTTAAAGCCCATCGTTTCGAGCGCGACGTTGCCAGTGAGAATCATCAGGTCGGCCCAAGAAATCTTCCGGCCATACTTCTGTTTGATCGGCCAGAGAAGCCGGCGCGCCTTGTCGAGGCTGACGTTGTCCGGCCAGCTATTCAGCGGGGCGAAACGCTGCTGTCCCCGGCCGCCGCCGCCGCGCCCGTCGCCGGTGCGGTAAGTGCCGGCGCTATGCCACGCCATGCGCACGAACAACGGCCCGTAGTGACCGAAGTCCGCCGGCCACCAGTCCTGTGAATCGGTCATCAACGCCGCGAGATCCTGCTTCAACGCCGCGAAGTCGAGGCGCTTGAACTCCTTGGCGTAGTCGAAGCCCGCACCCATCGGATCGGACTTGGCGGAATGCTGATGCAGCAGTTCGACCTTCAATTGGTTCGGCCACCAGTCCTGGTTGGTGGTGGGGCGGCTGGCGCCGTGGTTGAAGGGGCATTTGGCTTCGGTTGACATGTCTTTGTCCTTTGGTGGTTGAGTTGAATTCTGCGGAGGATTGGAAAGTGGCTGGCTCGCGTGCGCCGGCGGTCAATTGCCGGCCGGCCTTGCGCCATCACAGGTGATGGCCTTGGGGCCGTGTGCGGCGGCGGGGCAGTTATGGTTGAGCGGTGACATCAGCGTTCTGTGTTGGTGGCACCTTGGCAGTTTTGCGCCGCGCGATTGAAATACTTCTTTCCTACGCCCACGATAGGCACGCCCTATGGAACTTCAGCAGCTTCGCTATGTGCTCGCCGTGGCGCGGACGGGGAACTTCTCCCGTGCGGCGGAGCACTGCCACGTCTCGCAGCCGTCCCTCAGCCAGCAAATCCAAAAGCTTGAGGAAGAGCTTGGCGAAAAGCTCTTCGACCGGCTGCGCCAGCGCGCGCAGCTCACGCCGGTGGGCGAGGCCTTCGTGCGCCGCGCCATGCGCATCCTCGACGAGGTGGAGTCCGCCGGACGCGAAGCCCGCGAGGCGCGCGAACTGGCCTGCGGCACCGTGTGCGTGGGCGCGCTGCCGACCATCGCGCCCTATTTTCTGCCGCCGGTCGTGGAGCGCTTCGCCACGCAGTTTCCCGGCGTGCAAATCGTCGTCCAGGAGGACACCACTGCGCGGATGCTCGCGATGCTTGCCGCCGGCGAGGTGGATCTCGCCATCGTCAGCCTGCCCGTCACTGACGCGCGGTTCGAAATGGAAACGCTGTTTGAAGAGGAAATGCTGCTGGCTATTCCCGCGCGTCACCGGCTGGGGCGACGCAAAGCCATCCGTTTAGCGGACCTCGAAGGCGAGCGGTTCATCATCATGAAGGAAGGCCATTGCCTGGGGGATCAAGTGCTGGACTTCTGTCACCGTCAGGATTTCCGCCCCACGGTCAGTTGCCGCAGTGCCCAGATCGAAACCATCCAAGCCCTCGTGGCAGCGGGGCTGGGCATCTCGCTCGTGCCGCGCATGGCCTGCGCGTCTGGCCCGGTGAAACGCCCCGTCTACCGTCCGTTGGAGGATGCGCGCCCGCGCCGCACCGTGGTCGCGCTCTGGTTGCGGCAGCGTCCGCCTGGACGCGCAGCGCGGGAGTTCCTCAAGAGCCTGCGCCCCACGGCCTGAACCGGAGGGACCAGTGCTTCAGGCCCGCTCGACCGTCACCCGCATGTTGTAATCCGGCACGCCACCGCCGGCGTCCACGATGCCGCGTGGGATAAGGTGGTTTGCCTCGGGCCAATGCACTTGCAGATTGCCGCGCGCGATGGGCGCGAGGTGAACGCGGGCGGCGTAGGTGCCGAGCTCGTTGCGCAAAGTGACCCGGTCCCCGTGGATAAGCAGGAGGTCCGTCGCGTCCTCGGCGGACATCAGGACGGCGTCGCGGGGAGCGCCGTTGAGCGGGTCAATCTCCGCGTAGATGAGCGAGTTGAACTGCTTGCCGCGCCGCGTGGAGACCATGAATTGCCGATTGCCGATTGCCGATTGGCGATTGAGGAACGTCGTGCCCCCCGCTGACTTCACCGGTTCCATCGGGAGGGCGATGGCTTTGAAGTGGGCCTTCCCGTCGGCGGTGGGGAACTGGCCGTCGGCACACAGATGCGGGCCACCGTATTGGAAAGCCTCCCCCGTCTGATTCAAGTGCTGCACGCCATCGTAGAATGGCACGACGCGCGCAATCTCCTCGCGCATCTGCCAGCCGGTCTCGCAACCGAGTTGCGCGGCGCGCTCTGGGTAAGTCGCAGCCGCCATCTCGCGCAGAATCTTCCACTCCGCCTTCGCCTCGCCGACCTGACGCGGAATCTCCGGACTGAACGCCACGCGGCGTTCCGTCGTGGTCTCGTGCCCCCCGTCGTCCTGCTCGTAACGCGTCTTCGCGGGCAGTAGCAACACGGCTTCCTTCGCCGGGATTAACATCTGGTCGGTCAGGATGATGTCCTGATGCACGCGGAGCGGGACATTCGCCATCGCGGCGCGGACGTGGTCCGGCTCGGGCAAGGTGCGGAGGAAATTCCCGCCGAGACAGTAGAGCAAATCGAGTTCGCCCCGCCCCGCAGCCTCAACCATTTCCACACTCGTGATGCCCGGCCAGTCCGGCACGGGGAAGCCGTATTGCTCAGAAAGCTTCTTCGCGTTCTCTACGTTGACGGGTTTGCCGCCGGGGAAGGCCGTGGAGTAAGCGCCCATCTCCGCCCCGCCTTGCACACTGCTGTGACCGCGTATCGGCATCAGCCCGCACTTGTCGCGGCCCACCCAGCCTTTGAGCAAGCCGAGGTTCAGCACCATGCTCACGCCGTCCGCGCCGTAGTTGTGCTGGGTGATGCCCATGCTCCAGACCAGCACGCCGTTCTTCGCGTCACGGATGAGTTCGGCGAACTCCTCCATGCTGCGCCACGGCAGGCCGGCGTGCTTCTCCAGCGTGGCCCAATCCAGCTTCGCACACGCGGCCTTGAGCGACTCAAACTCAGCGGTGTGCTCGCGGATGAACGCTTCGTCCACCCAGCCTTTCTCCAGCAGAATCTTGATGACGCCATAGAGGAACGCGATGTCCCCGCCCTGCGAGACGGGAAACCAATAGTCCGCAATGTCCGTGCCGAAGAGCGCGCTGCTCGCGGTGCTGGGCACCCAGTAACGCTTCATGCCCGGTTCGAGATACGGGTTCACCATCACGACCTTCGTGCCGAGCAGCTTCGCCTCGTGGAGATACTTCGTGGTGACGGGCTGGTCGTTCGCCGGGTTCGCGCCGAAGAAGATGATGAGGTCGGTGCCATACCAATCCTTGTAGGAACACGTCGTGGCCGCGACGCCCACCGCGTGCTTCATCGCGCTGGTGCTGGGCGCGTGGCAAAGGCGCGCGGCGTTGTCCACGTTGTTCGTGCCGAGGAAACGCGCCGCCTTCTGTGCCATGTAGTAAATCTCATTCGTCACGCCGCGCGCGGTCACGAACATCGCCCAACGCCTCGGCGTGGTGGTGCGGAGTTTCCTAGCCATGAGCGCGTAGGCCTCGTCCCAACTGATCCGTTTGAAACCCGGCGCGTTGCCCTCGCGCAGCATCGGGTAAGGTATCCGCCCCAGCTCACGGAGCTGCGCGTTGTGGAGCTGTTTGAGGTTCGCGACGTTTTTCAACTGCTTCACGTCCAGCGCTGGCATCGTGTTCAGTCGAAGCAGATTCAGCCGCGTCATGCAGAGGTGCGTGCCCTTGATGGTCCAGTCGTGCAGCCCAGCCACACCTAGCGCACAACCGTCGCACACGCCCTTGGTCAGCACCTTGTAGGCGTAGGGGAGATTGTCGCGGTTGCGCCAGATGATGCCCAGCATGTCGCGAAAATGCTTGGGCTTGGTGACGCCGATGCCGAAGGGCAAGACGCGCGCGAGGCGGTCCTTCCAAGTCTTCTCGATGCGATGCGTCGGCATGGTCACAGGTCGCGCAGTAGCCGCGCGAGATATTGGGCCAACACGTCCACGTTCTTTGTCATCATCAGGCGCAGCACCTTGCCATGATCGCACCGGATGTCCACCCATGCCGGGCAAGCGTCAAAGTCCTCGATGAGGTGCAGCCCGAGCTGGGATTTCTGCACGCGCCCATCCAGCCACAGATGGCGGTTGGTCACAAAGACTTCGCCCGTATCGAGCACTTTCGGCTGAACCGGCATTTCTCCGACCTCAGGAAACCAGAACGCATCCGCCGCCAGTTTAGCGCGGAGGTCAGCGGCACTGAGCCCTTTTTCCCGGCGAGGCGGGAGCGCGATGAAGGTGGCACTGTGCCGGAAATAACATTCCTCGGTGGCGGGCAATTTCAGCGGAATGCTCGTAAGCGGTTCGAGCTTGGGCGCGTGTTTGATCACCCAGACGAGCCGGGCGCGCTGATAACAAGCGCGGTCCTCCGCCGTGAGCGCGAGCGAGCTGCCCAATTGCTTCTGCAACACCCGAAGCTGTTCAAGCTCTTGATCCGTAAGCTGACCATCGCTCCGAGCCATATCGAACGCATCGTGCAGCATCATTTGCGCACGAGTGTCGAACGCGAGGCTCCGCAAGTCGGCGGGCAAATCCAGATACTCACCGAGCTGCGCGAGGAACCGCTTCTCCTCCGGGCTGATGGCAAAGTCCGACATCACCTCGTCCACGGTGCGGAGGTAAACGTCCGTAGCCACGCGGCGGTAGAGTGCCGTGTGTTGCTCGTCCGAAATGTCGAAGAGCCACTTCAGATGCCACAGTCCCGCCACCTCTTCCCGGGTGAACTTCTTGTCCGCCAAACTGGCCGCCAGATAGTCGGTGTAGAACTGGCCCAGGCGGTCAGCGTAGTCCCGAGCGAAGCTGACTTGATACTGAGCTTCCAACGCGGTGAGGTCGGCGCGGGTCACCTCGGTCAATTCGGCCACCGCCGCCAGCCGGTTGTTCAGGGCAACAACCGGCTCATCGTTGAGCGGGTCCCAGCCGTGCTCGGCATCAAGTGTGGTTGGTTCAAAAGGCAGGGCCATCGGTCGATGTGGATCGTGTCGAATCAACCGCCGGAAGGCAAACGTAGCTTACCGCTCCTCACTTCGCAGCCGTCTTCGCCGATGGCAGCACCGGCACCGGGAACACCGTCTTGAGCAACTTCGCCGTGGCCGTAGCCGTGTCATACACCTGCACTTCGCCTGACTTGCTGCCGAGGAGGAGGCGGGTGCCATCGTGGTTCAGGGCGATGGCTTGCACGGGCGCGGGAGCTTTCGCGATGGCGGTCTTCCGCGCGCGGCTGTCGGTTTGATAGACGCGCACCTCGGCAGCGCGCGTGGCGACGGCGAGGAGCTTGCGGTCGCCGCTCGTGGCGAGGGCCATCACGGCTTCGGGCTGGGCTTCGTAGGCGCGGACGTATTGGGAGCGGTTGTTCACGGGCTGCGCGCCGTTGCCGGAGCCGGTGATCTCCACGCCTGCCAGCGCGAGCTTGAAGTCGAAGCCGTTCACTGCGCGGGCGTCCCCAGCGGAGATGGCTGTGAGCGCGTCCGCCGCCACGGCCGTTATCGGCTCGGCGGACTGGTCAATCGAGCGGAGCAGCTTGAGGCTCTCCAAGCTGCTGACCTTCGTGGTCTTGTCGCGACTGCCGCTGACGAGTTGCTTGCCGTCCGGCGTGTAGGCCACGGCCATCACCCAGTCGCTGTGCAGGTCAATGGCCTTCACCTCGGCCTTGGCGTCCACCGGGATGAGATGGATCGCCCCGCCCGCGCCGCCGAGCGCAATGGTCTGGCCGTCGGGCGCGAAGTTGCCTTTGAACAACGTGTCGTTGCCCACGCGCCGCGAGGACTGGCGTTTCCCGTCGGCGGGGTCGAAGAAAATCACGCCGCCGAACTGCTGCGGCGAACCACCGGCAGCGGCGAGGCGCTTGCCGTCCGGGCTGAACTCGACGTGCGTGACGAGGTCGAAGTCCGTCGCGAGCCGGCGCGGCGGGGTGTCGTCATCCACGTTGAAGAGCACCACTTCGCTGCGCACCGCGACAGCGGCGAGCTTGCCGTCCGGGCTGAGACTCACGCTCGTGACCGCCGGTGCGAACGCGTAGCTCGCAGGGATGAGCACAGGCGGACGCTCGACCTTAGGCGCGGCGTCAATCTTTGCGCCTTGGGCAATCCAGTCGCGCAGGATTTTGACCTTCTCGGCGGTCAGCGGCGGTTCGTTCTCCGGCATCTCGGGCGGGTCGCCGGTGACCTGCTGCATCAGCAGGCTCTTGTCCGGCTTGCCCGCGACGAATAACGCGCCGTGTTTCCCGCCCTTCTTAAGCGCGGCGATGTCATCCAGCCGCAAGCCGCCCTTGGCCTTGCCCTCTGTGTGGCAGCCGAGACAGTGCCGCTTGAAGATGGGCCACACATCCCGCTGATAGCTCACGGCGGCGGCGTGGGCTGGAGCACCCAGCAGGACGAGGAAGAGGAAAACCACGAATGGACACGGATAGACACGAATGGGGATGAACTCAGTGGCGCGTGGAGCGCGGTGTTCACGCCGCAGAAAGCTGGGAAGGCCAAAAACGACCGGATGACCCTGGGCGCACGCACCATTCTGCGGCGTCAGCGCCGCGCTCCGCGCTCCCTCTCCCCATTCGTGTCTATTCGTGTCCATTCGTGGTTTCAATTCAGTGCAGCAGCGTGAAGTCGCGGCTGTTCAGCAGGCCCCACATGAAGTCCTGCGCGGCCTCGGCGCGCTTGTCGCCGTAGGCGGCCATGAACTTCTTCGCCAGCGCCACTTCCTTCGCCGCCGGCTTGCGCGCGAGCGACCAGAGGTAGAGCTGCTCGATGAGCTTGTCGTCGTCGAGCTTCTGCTGAATGAGCAGCGCGGGCCGGCCGCTGCCGCTGGTGACGCGGTCGAGGATGGACTTGCCGTTGATGAAGTGGAGGGCCTGCAACATGTTCGCGCCCAGGTCGCGCTCGCACTCGCACGCCTCCATGCGCTGCGGCTTGCCGAAGAGCGTGAGGAAATCGCTCTGCACATTGCCGTCCGGCAACTGCGCGGCGTTGAAGCCCGCCGGTGCACCGCCGAAGTTTTCCTTCACCCCGGTCGCCTGCACGAGCGAGTCCAGCATCGCCTCGGCAGGCAAGCGGCGCGGGATGGCATGGGAGAAGTTCGCGTCATCGTGGCCGTTGGTGTCGTTCGGCGTCGAGCTGCGCTGGTAGGCGCGCGACGTGACGATGGCGCGCATCAAGTGGCGCAGGTCGAACTTGTGGTCCACGAAATCCTTCGTGAGCGCGTCGAGCAACGGCGCGTTGATCGGCGGGCTGGTCGAGCGCAGGTCGTCCACCGGGTCCATGATGCCGCGATGGAAGAAGTAGCTCCACACACGGTTCACGAGGCTGCGGGCGAAGTGCGGGTTGTCCGGCGAGGTGAGCCAGCGCGCGTAATCCTCGCGCTTGTCCACGCCCGCTTCGAGCTTGGGCTCGCTGCCGCCGAGATAGCGCGGCGGCTGCGGCTTGTTGGTGCGCGGGTTGGTGGAGGAACCGGTCGTGAGATTCACCAGCACGGTCTTTGCGTTTTGCACGCCGGTCTGGCGCGGGTCGGGCTTTGTGGCGACTTGGTTGAAGAAGCTGTGGACGCCGTAGTAGTCGGCCTGCGTCCACTGCTCGAACGGGTGCGGGTGGCACTTCGCGCAGAGCATCCGCACGCCGGCGAAGACCTGCGTGGAGCGCTGCAAGGTGTCGTCCGTGTCCTTGCTCACGGCGAAGTAGGCCGCGGCCGGATGGTCGTTGAAGCTTCCGCGCGCCGTCAGCAGCTCGCGGGCGAACTCATCCATCGGCAGGTTGCGCGCGACGGCGGCGCGAATCCACTCGCGGAAGGCATAGACCGCCGGGTCGCTCAGGGTGTTGCGCGAGTTCTGCAACAGGTCGCCCCACTTGAGCGACCACCAGTCCACGAACTCGTTGCGCTTCATCAGCGCGGCGATGGCCTTCTCCCGCTTGTCCGTGCTCGTGTCCGCGACGAAGGCCAACACTTCCTCCGGCTTGGGCTGCACGCCGATGAGGTCCACCGACGCGCGGCGCAGGAAGCGCTCGTCATCGGCCAGCTCTGACGGGCGGATGCGCAGGTCGTTGAGCTTCGTGATGATGTGGCGGTCCACGAGGTTGTCCGTCGGCACGGGCGTGGGCTGGAAGCCCTTGTTCGGCGGCAGCACAATGAAGTTGGCCACGGCGAAGAAGCCTTCGTAGCGCGCGACGATGGCGGTCTCGCCGAGGTCCGTCGCCAGCACGAGGCCGACTTCATCCACGCGGGCGACGCGCTCGGTGTTCACGGCGAAGATGCCGGTGCGGGACACGTCGCGCAGCGAGCCGTCGCTATATTTCGCGACGAGCTGGAACTGCTGCCGCGCTTTCGGCATGGCGACGACCTTCTCCGGGAAAATGCTGAGGGACACGAGCGTGGGCAGCGTGGGGGCATCGTCCCGCGCGCCTTCGGCAATCCAGCGGCGCATCGTCTCGTGGAGCAGCCCGCCGTGGTCGAAGCGCACGCCGCCCTCGTGCGGCAAATCGCCGAGCGCCTTGAGGAGCACGAGGCTGGCGGCGGGATTGTGGCGGTTGATGCGGCGCTCCATGAACTCGTCGGTGAGCGCGGGGTAATCCTTCTCCGCGTCCGCGCCGCGCAGGGTGAGCTTGAAGCCGTTCTTGCCGAGCGAATAGCCGTGGCACGCGCCCGCGTTGCAACTGCCCTTGGACAGCACCGGCATCACGTCCTGCCGAAAACTGGACGCGGTCGGCTCGGCGGGAAGCTGGACGTTCACCGTGACCTTCGAGGTCTTGCCGGACGCCTGGACGGTGAGGGTCGCGGTGCCGTTCGCAACGGGCTGCACCCAGCCGGCCGGGCTGACCCGGGCGACCTTCTCATTGCTGCTGCGGAAGGTGGCCGTGCCGGTGAAGTCCACATCGTAACCACCCTTGGTCCGCGCCATGACGACGAGGGAATGGGGCCGCTGGGCGTGGACGAGCGTGAGGGAGGCTGGCGTGGCGATGAGGTCGCCGACGACGGGGTCGGGCGCGGGCGCGGCTGAGAGACGAAAGGCGGCGAGCAGGGCGCAGGCGAAGGGCAGCGCAGGTCGCGTGGTTCCGGGCAAGAGTTTCATGGCTTCAGGTTCACAAATCCGTTGGCGTCTGGGTCAGCGTTGCGGTCATTCGATTCATGTTCCGATGGCCAGAGCGGCAATTTTGCCGTTCTTGAGGGTGAAGTTGTAGCGGAGCTGAACCGGACTGCCCGGAAAGGTGCCGCTGACCTGGGCGGTTACGATGGTCTTGTCGCCCGCCAGAGTCAGCGCAGTTGCTTCCGCGTTTGGCTGGTATTTCGCGATGGCGCCATCAATCCATGCCTTGATGGCAGCACCGCGATACTCGTGGGCTTCGTCACTGACGACCGCGTCCTCGGTGAAGAGTTCACTGAAACCATCCGTGCGCCCAGTGTTGTGTGCCTGGAAAAAGGCGGTGATGGCTGGCGGCAGTTCGGGATTCATGAGGTGAGTGTAGGGCAGCGGTTCACCGTCAGCGGGATTTGACCACAGAGACGCGATGAACACAGAGATGAAACACAGGGAAAGTTTCCTTCTCTGTGTTCATCGCGTCTCTGTGGTCCAAAATCGGGTTCATGTTACTTCTTGGCGTCGGCTTGCTTCACCGGCGGTGGCTCGGGCGGGAGGAGTTTCACGGCGAAGTCCAGGTCGCGGCTCTTCACGGTGGCGGCGTTGAAGGGCTTGGCGCTGGCGGAGAGTTTCAGGCCGGAGAAGTCGCCGGGCTTGAAGCCCACGGGGAATTTCAGCGCGAACTTGAACTCGGTCGCGCCGTCCTTGACCACGGTGGTCGCGGGGGCGGTCACACCGGCGGGGAGGCCCGTGAGCGTCACGGTCACGTCGCCCTTCGCGCCGTTGAGGCGCTCCACGTTCCCGACGAGGTCCAGCGTCACGCCGGTCTTGGCGTCGAGCTTCACGGGGGCGGGGGCGGTGAGTTTTAGGGCGAGGGGGTTTAGCACGGGGAAGTCGCGCACGGGCGTGTAGGCCACGGCGGTCACGGTGCGACGGTCGCGCTTGAGCAGCTCGGCCTTGAAGGCGAGCTGGTGCGGCAGGTCGGCAAGTTCGCCGGGCACGATGAGCGCGAACTCGACGCTGTTCGTCGCCTTCTGCGATGCGTCGAGCGCGGCTTGCTTCGCGGTGGCGAGCGTGGTTTCGGCGGCTTGGACTTTCTTGGCGGCGGCGGCTTTGGCTGCGTCGTCTTTCGCAGCGGCGAGTTCTTTTTGCGCGGCGGCGAGGGCGTTGGTCGCGGGGGCGATGGCATCGAAGGCAGCCTGGGCTTTCTTGTCCTCCTCGATGAGCACGGCTTTCTCCTCGCGCAACACGCGGGCGGGGTCCACGGCGTTGTTCAGGAAGAGGCGCGCTTGGCTGGTGAGCAGCGTGAGGCGCACGGGGCCGTCGTGGCCGAGGGGGCGGGTGCAGGTGACGGGCAGGGTCAGTTTGCCGCCGAGCGGGATGGAGTTGGTGGCGGCGTCCTTGCCCCACGCGACGGAGAACGCGATTTCGGATTTCGCCGAGCCGGCGAGCGCGAGGTCGTTTTCCAACCACGGCTGGAACTTGCCGAGGCTCGCGCTCTCGCTGCGCGCCAGCACGTCGTGGTTCCGGGCCTTCCCGTGCAGCGCGGTGATGAGCGGGGGCAGCGGTTGGTCGCCGGAGAGAAGCGTGAGCAAGGTGGCCGTGGCCCGCGCGGGGATGGTCTGGCCGGAGAGTTTCACGCCGGCGGGCAGCGCGTCGAAGGCCAGCTCGATGGGACCGTCGTAGCCCTCGCGCTTGGTCTCGACCTTGAAGACGCCCGCGCTGCCGGCGGCCAGCGTGTGGCTGTCTTCGAGGGCGAGGAGGGTGAAGCCGGCGGGCGCGTTCGTGGACTTGAGCGTGGCCTGCAAGCGGTAGAGGCAGCGCGGGCCGCCGTTGGCGTTCACGTCGCGGACGACGGCGACAATGTTGGTCACGTCCTTGGGCACCTTGTAGGTGAGGCGCGGGTCGGGGCGGTTGTTGAAGTCGTCGTTGAGGGCGAGGCGCGCGCCTTTGAGGTCGCGCAGTTCCAGTTCGGCATCAATCGGCGAGCCGAGAGAGTCGGCGGAGACTTCGAGGTCCACCTCGGTCTCGGGGGTGACGGTGAGCGTGTAAGCGTCGGCCTCGCCGGCCTTGCTGAGACGGCCGTTCACGGCGACGGGCAGCGCGGGCAAAGTCTGCGGCGTGGTGCCGGTGCGGTTCTCGAGCAGCTCGGGCATATCGCTCAACCACACGACGGCTTGCGGGCCGCTGGCGGACTTGGCATCGGCCCACGGCGCGGGGACGGCGGCGGTGCTGCCGAGCGCGGGCAGGCTCACGGTGCGCGACTCGCCGGTGCGCCCGACCAGTTGCACCTCGGCAGACGCGCCGCGCTGGACGGTGGCGGGGAACGCGAGGTCCGCGTAGGTCCACTGGCCGAGCTTGAGGCGGAAGTGATTCGAGACGCCGGGCGCGGCGAACTGGAGGTCGTGGAGTTGCAGGCGATACTCGCCGTCGGCGGGGAGTTTGGCTTCGAGGCGGGTGTCGCCGCGCAAGGCGAGCTGCGGCTGGCTCCAGTCCAGGAGCACGTTGCCGGGGCCGTGGAGCTTGAGGACGGGGCGGAGCTTGCCATCGAGGCGTTGGGCTTCGATTTCGCAGATGAGTTCCTGGCCGGCCTTGCCGGGGAAGGTCACTTCGCGCACCTGGCTGCCGGAGATCGTGCCGTGCAGGGCGACAGGGAGCGAATCCACTTTGTCGGCGAAGGGTTTTTGCGGGAGGTGGTCGGTGGCGAGGACGCCCTTGGCGGAGACGCCGTGGTCGGTGACGAGCCACCAGTTGTGCAGGCCGGGCGAGGTGCCGGGGGCGAGTTCGATGTCGAGGGTGATGCGGTCAGGCTTCGCGCCGTCCTTGAGGGATTGCTTGGCGATGCGCGCGGTGGTGAGCAGGCGGGGGTTCGGCAGGAGGTCCGTGCCGGTGAGGGTGAAGGCGGTGGGGTGGCCGATTTGCAGGCCGCGCACTTCGACGAGGGTGACGGACGGCGGGGCGGCGTGGAGGAAGAAGATAGAGGATAGAAAAGCGGAGAAGATAGAAAGGAGTCGGAGCGATGCGGTGGCGAGCGAAGGACGGCGAATCCCAACGGAATTGGAGACCGTGGTGGGACACGTGGGACGCGCGAGGAGCGCGGCGTTCACGCCGCAGAAAGTTCCGGCGGGTAAAATGCGCTCGAACGTCTGCGGGCCTGCGCACGTTTCTGCGGCCTGAAGGCCGCGCTCCTGGGCGTCTTGTGGCGAGCGCGGACGGCGTTGGCTGAAGGACGCGTTCTCCCTCACCCCGGCCCTCTCCCGCTGGGAGAGGGGGAAACGCAGTCCGTGGGTGGTGAAACCGGGCCGTCCAGGTGGTCGAGAAGCGGGCGAGCTGGCTCCCTCTCCCAGCGGGAGAGGCTTGGAACTGGCTGTCACGGCTTTTCCTTGTCGAGGAAGAACCGAATGACGCCTTCGGTGATGTCGGGCACCTCGGCGGTCGTGTGGTAGAGGACGGCAGGGGTGGGTATGTAGTCGCTCGAGGTGTCCACCACCACGTCGTAATGCTCCTTCTGTTTCACATAATCGGCGATGAGCTGTGCGAAGAACTGCGGGCTTTGATACTTCAAGGACAGCATGCGCCGTCGCTCGACAATCGCCGCGACCGGGGCCTTGGCCTCGGCGACGCGACGCGTCAGGTCTGCATACGCCTCTGCATACGCCTTTTCCTCTTCCGTCTGGGCAGGCGGCGGCGCGGGCGAAACCGGAATCGGGACCGGCGCGGCGGCCTTGGGCAGCGGCAACGGAGCGGGCGGCTGCGCACTGGGAGTGCGTAGCGGGTGGGCTGGAAGGGGCATGCCCATGACCCGGGGCATGGGCATACCCCTGGGCATGGGCTTGGGCAGACGAAGCAGCTCCATGCGCAAGCTTTCGTAATGCGCCACCTGCGCCTCCACCTCTGGCGGCAATGCGTCCGTCTTCTTGAGGTTTGCCAGTTTCTCGCTCGTGCGCCTGTAGATGGCCCCCTCGATTTTACTCTTGTCGGCGTAGGCCCAGCGCACGGGAACGGGGCGCTTGGCCAATTCTGTTTCTATGGCCTTGAGGCGGTCCAAGACTTCTGGCTGGGGGGCTTCCTCGCGACAGCCGACCACGGCCAGTCCGAGAGCGAGGAGCAGGAGTATTTTCATAAGCGTGCCGTGTAGCCTGACAGTCGAGCCAGCGACGTCCACGAGGTTGTCTCACGCAAACAGCTCCCTAATCGGCTCCGCCTCGATGAAGCGTATCGGCCTTCCGCCCGGCCCCGGCAGCATCGTGGTTTCCAAATCAATGCCCATCGACTGGTAGATGGAGGCGACGACTTGCGGGGGCGTGACGGGGCGGTCGTGCGGGGCGGCACCGATTTTGTCCGTGGAGCCGATGACGCGTCCGCCGCGGATGGGGCCGCCGGCGAGGAAGTTCGTCCACGCGGCGGGATAGTGGTCGCGTCCGCCGCGGGCGTTGAGCTTGGGCGTGCGACCGAACTCGCTGATGACGGCGATGACGGTTTCCTCAAGCAGGCCGCGTTGCTGGAGGTCTTCGAGGAGCGCGGTGAAGGCGTGGTCGAACTGCGGGCAGAGGACGTGCTCGTAGTCGGCGTAGGTGTTGTTGAGGCTGCTGCCGTCGGCGTGCATGTCCCAGCAGGAGATGCCGAACACGGTGTCGAACTGGTTCACCGTCACGAAACGGGAGCCGCGCTCGATGAGGCGGCGGGCCATGAGGCAGCTTTGGCCGAAGGTGTTTCGGCCGTAGCGGTCGCGGAGCTTGGCCGGCTCTTCGTTGAGGTCGAAGGCCTTCTTCGTGGTCGGGTTGGTGAGAAGATTGAAGGCGCGGGCGTAGGCGGTGTCGCGCTCGAGCGTGCTGCTGGTCTCGACCTGGCGCTGCACCTCGTCAATCTCCGTGAGCAGCTTGCGGCGGGCCTCGACGCGGAACTCGGTCTGGCCCTTGGGCGGTTCGAGGTCGGCGACCTTGAAGTCCGCGCGCGCGGGGTCGCTGCCGAGGAAGAAGGGCGCGTGGGCGCTGCCGAGGAAGGCGCTCTCCTGGCCGTGCGGCGTGGATGTGCCGGTGTTGCCGATGCCCACGGGCAGGACGATGGAGGCGGGGAGGTCGCCCTTGGGGCCAAAGACGCGCGAGATGACCGAGCCCATGTAGGGCTGTTTGTTCGCGGCGTTGAAGTCGTGGCCGGTCATCATCCAGCGCTGGCCGTTCTCGTGCGAGGAACCGGTGTTGTAATGGAGGCTGCGGATGAGCGCGACCTTGTCCATGACCTTGGCCATGCGCGGGAAGTGCTCGCAGATTTGCACGCCGGGGACGCTGGTGGAGATGGGCCGGAACTTGCCGCGCACGTCCTCGGGGGCGTCGGGCTTCATGTCCCAGGTGTCGTGCTGGCCGGGCGAGCCGACGAGGAAGAGGGTGATGCAGTTGCGAATCTTGGCCTTCTTCTCGTCCACCGCACCGGCGGCCTGGAGCTTGTAGAAGTTGGCCAGCGTCATGCCGGTCATGGCGGCGGCGCCGAGCGAGAGGAAGCTGCGGCGATTCGTGCCGGAGCAGAGGGGGATGTATTCGTTGCCGATGTGCAGCATGGCGGGGTGGCTTGGGGGTTAGACCGTGTAAGAAACCGGCTCGGAGATGTCCACGTATTTGCTGGCGGTGAACTTGCCGTCCTTGTCCTTGGCGTAGCTGATGTAGTGGAACTGCTGGAGGACAATCTCGTATTTGCCGGGCGCGGTGTCGGCGTGCTCGAAGGCCGGCTCGGGACCGGCGGTCGCGGTGGCGATTTCCTTGCCGTCGCGGCTGACTTTCCATTGGAGGCGCGTGCCCCAGTGGTTGGTGATTTCGCTGCGCGTGACCTTGCGGCCAGCGAGCTGGAGGGAAGCCTTCGGAGTGCCTTCGAGTTTCTGGTCCATAAATGGGTGCGTGTTCTGACGGGCGGTCGCGGCGAAGTGTTCGGTGTGGGTGGAAGTATTTTGCCGTCCGCAGGCCACGTCAGAGCCAGCCGAATCCCAACGGGGCATAATGTCCTCAGGCCAGCGCTGGCGAAGCGCAGCCCTTCACCAATTCATTGACCACAGAAACATGCCAAGCCAGGACGTCACGCGTCCACTTTAGGACTAACTGTCTCCCGCACGCACCCGAAGCACTCTCCACCGCCTCGGCTGGCTTGGCGTGGCGAGAGCCGCAGCCTACAGCTTGTTCCAGCGGTGCACGCGGCCGAACTTGTTGTATTCGGAGACGAAGATGTCCCCTGCCCCGTTGAACGCGACGCCGTGCGGAGCGGTGACGAAGCCGGGACGCCACTTGGCGACTTCGAGGTTGTTGTTGCCGGTTTCGCCGGGGGTGGTGTTGAGACCGAGGCGGGCGACGAGTTTGCCTTCCTTGTCGAGGACGCTGACGGCCCCGCGAATTTCGCCGACGAGGGCGTAGTCGCCTTGCACGGTGATGGCGGCGGGGTTGAGCAAATCCTTTGCGACGACGCCGAGGAACTCGCCGTCGGTGGAGAGGTGAACGACGCGCATGGCTTCGCGGTCGCAGCAGATGATGCGGATGGGGGTGAAGCGAGTGTCCACCGCGATCTTGTGGAGGGTGGTGAAGTTGTAGGGGGCTTTCTTGCCGCCGAAGGACTTGAGGTATTTCCCGGTCTTGTCGAAGCGGTGGACATAGCTGCTGGCGTAGCCGTCGGTGACGAACCAATCGCCGTTGGGCGCGACGTCCATGCCGGTCATGGCGACGCGAGACTTGCCGTCCTTGTTCTTAACCTTGAAGTCCTCGGGGATGACGGAGGACGGGATGTCGAGCACGACTTTGCCTTCGAGGGTGAGCTTGAGGATGTTGCCGCCGCTGAGGCGCGGGCCGTAGATGAATTCGCCGTCGGCCTGCTTCTTGATGACGAAGCCGTGGAAGTCGCTCGGGGCGTCGGGAAGGTTGCGGAGCCACTTGCCGTCGGGGCCATAGACCTGCACACCGGCCTTCGGGTCCATGATGCTGACGTAGGCGTCCCCCTTCGAGCTGATGGCGATGTCGCCGTGTTGGTTGCCGAGTGTCGGCCGACCCTCGGGGAGTTTGAGCCAGTCGGCGGTGACCTTCCACTCAGCGGCGTGGGCTGGGAGAAGCACGGTGGTGAGAACGAGGGCGGCGAGGGCGGTGAGGCGCATGGTGATGATGTTTCGGTTCAATAGCTGTCGCGATTTCGGGACAGCAATCCCGGACGCGCGCGTGACGCCGCTATTCGACTGCGCCGTCCGCGCGCTTGCAAGTCCTCCGGGCCCGCCGCACGGTTTCGCCGGTTGATGAACAACGATTACATCGCGCGGAAGGAGCGCTGGGCGCGGAAGATGGCCGGGCAGGAGAAGCCCTCCGTCCGCTCGACGGACCGCCTCCCGCCCGGACAGCGGCAGGTCCACAATTTCCCTGTGCTCGACCTCGGCAATCATCCCGGGGTGCCGCGGGGGCAGTGGGAACTGAAGATCGGCGGGCACGTGGAGCACCCCGTGACGCTGAGTTGGGCACAGTTCCTCGCGTTGCCGCAGTTCACGGACACGAGCGACTTCCATTGCGTCACGACTTGGAGCCAGTTTGACATGGCGTTCACGGGCGTCGCCTTCTTCACGCTGGCAGACCTCGTGAAGCCGAAGTCCTCCGCCTCGCACGTCTTCTTCAAGAGCCACGACGGCTACTCGACGAACAACCCGCTCGATGTGTGCCTCGACGACGACGTGCTCATCGCGCACTCGTGGAACGGCCAGCCGTTGCCCATTGAGCACGGCGGTCCCGCACGCGTCATCGTGCCCAAGCGCTACGCGTGGAAAGGCGCGAAGTGGGTGCGCGAAATCACCTTCTTGGACCGCGACATCCTAGGCTTCTGGGAACTGCGCGGCTACTCGAACACCGCTGACCCGTGGACGGAAGACCGCTTCTCCTGAACTGCTATTATGACCCCCACCGAAGCCGCCGACTCCATCAAACAAACCTGCGACGAGATGTCCAAGGCCACGCTCAAACTCCAGCCCGCCATCCGCGCGCTGGATAATCAGGCCGCGCAGGACGAGTTGCTCAAGGCCACCTACGAGCTGACGAAGAACCTCGAAACGGTGAAGAAGATTGTCCGCAAGTCGCTGACGGGGACGGCGACGCCGCTGACGTGACCGGCAGGGTGATGCCTCATCCCACCGCCCGGATTTGCACACTGACCTCCAGCGTGCGTTGCGTGCTTCCCACGTAGTGCCCGCTCACCGGCGCGACGTCCGCGTAGTCGCGGCCCACGGCGATCTTCACGTAAGTTTCATCGGGCTGGCTATTGTGCGTGGGGTCCAGCGCGCGCCAGCCGATGCCGGGGATGAGCACTTCCACCCACGCGTGCGTGGCGCTGGCCGCTTCGGTGGCGAGGTAACCGCTCACATAGCACGCGGGGATGCGCACCGCGCGGCACAGACCGATCAGGACGTGCGCGAAGTCCTGGCACACGCCGCGCCGCTGCGAGAGCACGTCCTTCATGTGGGTGTGGACGTGCGTGGAAGCCGTCACGTAGGTCAGGTGCGAGTGGACGAACCGCATCAACGCCAGCGCCGCCTGCCAGGTGTCCTGCTGGTCGCCCAACACATCCAGCGCGAGGCGCCAAGTCTCCGGCAACGTGTCCACGAAGCGGCTGGGCTGGAGAAAGTCGTAGCTCCGCTCCCACCGCAGCGCCTCGTCTATCCGCCCGAGCGGGAACGGCGTTGCGCTATCCGTCAAAACCAGGCGGGGCCAGGTCGTCACCCGCGCCTGGCTTTCCACGGTCAGGGACGCGTGCAGCTCGGGAATCTCAAAGTGATGGATGGTGTTGTGATAAAAGTCCGCGTAGTGCCGTAGCCGGGTGGCGGGCAACACGCGCAGCAGGAAGGAGTCAAGAGTCTGCAGCTCGTTCGCCATCGGCTGGAGTCGCACTTCGTTGAAACTGTCACGCACGGGCGACGCGTAGTTGAAGCGCGTGCGATGGAGGATGTCCCACTTCATGAGTTTGAGCGGCCGACTCTCACGCCGGGGCCACGTCCACGGAGACCTTCACGACGTGCTCGCCGCCGCCGGTCAGCACGCCGCTGATGGGGCTGACATCACCGAAGTCGCGGCCATACGCGACGGTGACGTGCTCGTGCGCGGGCACGACGTTGTTCGTCGGGTCGAAGTCCACCCAGCCGAGGTCCGGGCAGAAAGCGGAGAACCACGCGTGCGAGGCATCCGCACCCACGAGCCGCTCCTTGCCCTCCGGCGGGCGCGTGCGCAGGTAGCCGCTCACGTAGCGCGCCGGCAGCCCGAGCGAACGCAGCGAGGCAATCGCCAGGTGCGCGAAGTCCTGACAAACACCGCGCCGGTGCTCAATGACTTCCGCCAGTGGTGTCGCGACCGTGGTCGCCACGGGGTCATAAGTGAAGTCGGCGTGGATGCGGCGGTTCAGGTCCGCAACCGCGAGCAAGAGCGGGATGCCCGCGGCGAAACTTTCCTGTGCGTAGTCGGCTAGCTCGCGCATGACGGGAGCACACGGCGAGTCGAAGGCGAACTGGTAAGGCTCGGCAACGGTGGGTGAAACCGGGTCTGAGAAGAGCGCCGCCACCTGCTCCCACGGCGGTGAGAGCGACGCGGCGGGTGGAGTCGTCTCCGTCACGCTCACGAGGCTTTCCGCGACCACCTCGAAGCGTTGGTGCAACTCCTGGATGCTGAAAAAGCAAACGCCGTTGCCGAAGTAATCGCGCCGCACCTTGCGCGCCGGCGGCTCCGGCGACATCCGCACATCAAAGTCGAGCAGCCGCTGGTGCGCGAGCGTGCGCGGCTTCAACCGGGAGGCGTGGTGCGAGACCGTGACCGGCTCGCTGTAGTCGTAAACAGTGCGGTGGATGATGCGGTAATTCACAGCGACCCTCCCTGTTCAGTCCTGGAAATCGCGGTGTGGGCGAAGTAACTCACGGCAATCGCATCGCTCAGGCGCGGCAGGTCCGCGAGTGTGGCCCTGATGACGGTGCCTGTCTCGGAGTCGTGCCAGCCGCCTTCCAGCGCGGTCAGCTCACGCGGGTCGAGCAAGCGCAGGCGCGCGACGCTTTCAATCAAGACGCGCTGGCCGGGGCTGGGCAACGCGTTCTCGCGCTCGTTCGGCAGCCGGTCGAAGTGCTTCTCCAACTGGGCGAGCTGGAAGAGCAGTGAGCGCGGGTTGGTGTCATCGAGCAGCACGAGGTCGTAAACGGCCGCGATGTTCGGCAACAGCGTGTAGCGCGCACGGTAGGTGATGGCACAGTCGCACACGTCCAGCACGGTTTCGAGCAGACTGGGATTGTCCGCCTCTGGCGAGCGCAGGGCGTTCGACAGGAAGGTGCAGAGATAGACGCCGCGCTCAATGCGCCGGCCCATGTCGAGGAAGCGCCAGCCGTGAGCGCGCGTCATGTTCTCGCGCGCCAACCCGCTGAAGGCTGCGAGCGTGAGCATCGCTTGGTGCAGGGTGCCGACGGCGTCGCCGGACAGCATCAGGCTGGACGTGGGGCGAGCCAACATGTCGTCGAGCGAACTCAGGACGCGCCAAACTTCGTTTGAAGTGCGGTCGCGCACCATCATCGCGAGGCGCTGAAGGTTCTCGGCGATGCGTCGCAGGCTGCCGGGACGCTTGGGGTCGAAGATGGCCGCGAGCAAGTCCGCTTCGAGCGCGTCGTGGTCGGCACGGATTTCGCGGCCCGCTTTGCCGGGCGTGAGTTGACCCTGCGTTTCCAGCGTTTGCAGCAACGGTTCCAGGAACGGCAGCGAGCCGCCCGTGACCTCGGGTCCGAAGCGCAGCAGCGCCGCGCGCAGCATCCGCGTGGTGAAGTCCGCGCGCTCCACGTAACGGCCCAGCCAGTAAAAGTTGTCCGCCATCCGGCTGGGCAGATTGTTGCCGACGCGGCGCAGCTCAACGGCCTTGCCGCGCGTGGTCAGCAGCGACATGGCCTCGACTGGCTTCTCGCTCAGAACCCACGTGTCCATGCTTGCGCCGCCTCGCTGCATGGAGACGAAGTGGCCGCTGGTCTCGCTCGCCACGCGCGTCAGGCCACCGGGCATGAGCCGGTAGCCCTTCTCCGTCGCGACGAGATACACGCGCAGCGCCACGGGCCGCGCGGTCAGACCGTGTTCGCCCCACGCGGGCGCGACGGACAGCGCGACGCGCTCTTGCGCCACGTATTGATGCGGCTGGAAGCGGATGGCCTCTGCCAGCGCCTCGCGCTCGGCCTTGGTCAACTCGCGCTCGGGGTTGGAACCCTTCAGGCGGCTGCGGAAAGCGGGCTTCACGAACAACTCGTCGAGATGCTCCAGCACGTATTTGCGCGCGGTCTGCTGGCCGCACCACCAAGTCGCGATGGACGGCAGCTTGAGTTCCTCGCCGAGCAGATGACGGCAAAGACCGGGCAGGAAGCCAAGGAACGCTGGCTGTTGCAGCAGGCCGCTGCCGAGGGTGTTGGCGATCGCGACATTGCCGGCGCGAAGCGCTTCCACCAGGCCCGGCACGCCGAGCATCGAGTCGTTGCGCAGTTCGAGCGGGTCGCAGAAGTCGTCGTCCACGCGGCGCAGAATCACGTCCACCGGTTCGAGGCCGGAGAGGGTTTTCAGATAGACGCGGTCGTCACGGACGGTGAGGTCCTGGCCCTCGACGAGCATGTAGCCGAGATAGCGCGCGAGGTAAGCCTGCTCGAAGTAAGTCTCGTTGTAAGGCCCCGGCGTGAGGAGGACGACGCGCGGGTTGTCCGTGTGGCGCGGGGCGAGGCGCGCGAGGGAATCGCGGACTTCGCGGAAGAAGCCGGCGAGGCGTTGCACATGGCCGTCGCGGAACGGGTCGGGCAACAGGCGCGAGGTGATGAGGCGGTTCGCCAGCGCGTAGCCCGCACCGGTCGGGATGGCCGTGCGGTCGGACACGACCCACCACTGGCCATCCGGCGAGCGCGCGAGGTCGGCCGCGTAAAAGTGAAGGTGGGTTTCGCGCGGCGGCTTGATGCCGTGGCAGGGCCGGAGGAAGTCCGGCTGCCCGAAGACCAGCGCCGGCGGCAGACGGCCGGAGCGGATGAGCTCCTGCGGACCGTAGCAGTCGGCAAGAACGTGGTTGAGGAGCGTGGCGCGCTGGATGAGTGAGGCCTCCAGCGAGCGCCACTCGGCGGCGGCGAGCACGAACGGCACCGGGTCGAGCTGCCAAGGACGCTCCATTCCGCGCGGGTCGCCATAGACGTTGTAGGTGATGCCGCCCTCGTGGAGCAGGCGACGGCAGGTGTCGGCGCGGCGCTTGAGTTCCTCCTGGCCGAGGGAGTCAAGGTGACTGAGCAGCGGCAGGTAATGCTCGCGCGGCTCGCCGCCATCCGTGAGCAACTCGTCGAACGCGCCCGCCGCCGGCGAGTAGTTCGCCAGGAAATCGAAGTGGCGCTCGGCGTGCGCTGGCGCGGTGGATTCGCTCATTGCGTGCCGCCTTTGTAACGAAACAGCGGCGATGAGGCGAGCGCGGAGAGCGTGGATTGTTCAGACATTCCGTAAATCCAGTGTGAAGGGTATCTCTGGGTTGACCGCCACTGGCTTCACCTGCATCGGGCCGGGCGTGTGACCGAGGCGGAAGAAGCGGGCGAGGCGACGGCTCTCGGCTTCGTAGGCGTTCACGGGGAACGTCGTGTAATTGCGCCCGCCGGGGTGCGCGACGTGATACGTGCAGCCGCCGATGCTCTTGCCGTTCCACGAGTCCACCACATCGAACGTGAGCGGCGCGTGGACGCCGATGGTCGGTTGCAGGCAGCTCGCCGGCTGCCACGCGCGGTAGCGGACGCCGGCGACGTATTCGCCGTGCGTGCCGGTCGGGTGGAGCGGGATGGCGTGGCCGTTGCAAGTGATGATGTGACGTGAGTCGGTCAGGCCGCGCGCCTTCACCTGCACGCGTTCGAGCGACGAGTCCACGTAGCGCACCGTGCCGCCCGCGCCGGGTTCCTCGCCGAGGACGTGCCACGGCTCCAAGGCCTGGCGGAGTTCGAGCGCGGTGTTGCGCAGTTCGATGTCGCCGAACTGCGGAAAGCGGAACTCGAAGTGCGGCGCGAACCACTCGGACTTCATCGCGTAGCCAGCGTCCTTCAGGTCCGCGACGACATCCTGCAAGTCCGACCAGACGAAGTGCGGCAGCATCCAGCGGTCGTGAATCTGCGTGCCCCAGCGCACGAGCTTGGCGTTGTAGGGCTGCTGCCAGAACTTCGCGACCAGCGTGCGCAGGAGAAGCTGCTGCGCGAGGCTCATCTCGGCGTGCGGCGGCATCTCGAACGCGCGCATCTCCAGCAAGCCGAGCCGACCGCTACTGCTGTCGGGCGAGTAGAGTTTATCAATGCAGAACTCGGCGCGGTGCGTGTTGCCCGTCGCGTCAATGAGCAGGTTGCGAAACAGCCGGTCCGTCTGCCACGCGGGCACGGGCGCGAAGTCCTTGATTTGCTTGAAGGCAACTTCCAGTTCGTAGAGCGAGTCGTTGCGCGCCTCGTCGATGCGCGGGCTTTGGCTCGTCGGGCCGATGGACAGGCTGCTGAAGAGAAACGACAGCGACGGGTGATTCTGCCAGTAGGCGATGAGGCTCTTGAGCAAGTCGGGCCGGCGCAGCAGCGGCGAGTCGGACGGCGTCGCGCCGCCGATGACGATGTGGTTGCCGCCCCCGGTGCCGGTGTGGCGGCCGTCCATCATGAACTTCTCCGTGCCGAGTCGTGACTGCCGCGCCTCTTCGTAGAGCGTAGTGGTCTGCTGCACCATCTCGTCCCAAGTCGCGGTCGGGTGCATGTTGACCTCGATGACGCCGGGGTCGGGCGTGACCTTGAGGACGCTCAGGCGCGGGTCGTGCGGCGGCGTGTAGCCTTCGATGACGACCGGCGTTTTTAACTGCGCGGCGGTGTCCTCAATGGCGGCGACGAGTTCCAAGTAATCTTCCAGCGTCGCGACCGGCGGCATGAAGACGTGCAGCCGTCCGCCGCGCGGCTCGACGCAAAGGGCCGTGCGCACAATCCACGCGGCGGATTCGCCGCGTGCGGGTTCGCGCGTCGGGTCGTCGAGCAATTCGGCCTTACGAACGTCTTCGTCGGTCTGGCCGCGACGGCGAAGCGCGGCAGCTTTCTTGCGGGCGGGCGTGTTGACTTGGAGATAGCGCTGGCGGAACTCCGCGCGCTCGGGCAACGGCGGCCGGGCGACGGTGGGGTCGAGTTCGTTGAGGTAGGGATAGTCCGACTGGCTCACCCACGGGAGCGAATCGAGTGGCAGGCGGAAGCCCATCGGCGAATCGCCGGGGAAGAGGAAGAGCTTCTCGGCGCGCAGAAACCACGGGCCGCTCGCCCAGACCGGGAAGCAGTTGCGCCACGCGCGTTGCACCGGCATGACGTGACCGACGAGCCGGTCGAGGCCGCGCTCCAGCACCTTTGCGAGACGCGCGCGCTCTTCCTCATCCTTCAAGTTCGCCTTGTGCGGGTCAACGTTGCCGGGCAAACGACGCTCCTTCCACAGGTGGTAAAACGGGTCTTCGTAGCCGGGCATTATCCACTGCGGGTCGGCTTGGATGCGGTCGGCCAGCGCGGCCATGAAGCGCGCGGAGTCGTCGGTGGTGTGGCCGTAAGCGGTCTTCTCGTTGACGATGAGCGCAGGGTTTTCCCAGATGGGCTGGCCATCGCGCCGCCAATAGCAGGCGAAGGCCCAGCGGGGCAACGACTCGCCGGGATAGGCCTTGCCCTGGCCGTAGTGCAGGAGCGCGCCGGGGGCGAAGCGGCTTTGGAGGCGGCGAATGAGTTCGTCGGCGAGCGGGCGCTTCGTCGGGCCGAGCGCAGCGATGTTCCACTCCGCGCCGTCCATGTCATCAATGCTCACGAAGGTCGGCTCGCCGCCCATCGTGAGGCGCACGTCGTGCTTCTTGAGGTCGGCGTCCACGGCGTGGCCGAGCTTCGCAATCTCCGCCCACTGCTCGGCGGTGTAAGGCTTCGTGACGCGCGGCGACTCGTGGATGCGCGTGACCTTCATGTCCACTTTGAACTTGCACTCGCACTCGTCCACGCCGCCGCTGATGGGCGCGGCGCTCGAAGGGTCGGGCGTGGCAGCGAGCGGGATGTGACCTTCACCCGCGAGCAAGCCACTGGTGGGGTCGAGGCCAATCCAGCCCGCGCCGGGCAGATAAACTTCGCACCACGCGTGGAGGTCGGTGAAGTCCTGCTCCGCACCGCTCGGGCCGTCGAGCGACTTCAGGTCGGGCTTGAGCTGAATCAGGTAACCGCTGACGAACCGCGCCGCGAGGCCGCAGTGACGGAAGAGTTGCACGAGCAACCACGCGGAGTCGCGGCACGAGCCGCTCAGCGTGGTCAAAGTCTGCTCCGGCGTCTGCACGCCCGGCTCCAGGCGGATGAGATATTTGATGTCCTTCCAGAGGCGCTGGTTGAAGGCGACGAGGAAATCAATCGTGCGCGGGCGCGTGTCCTTGTCCTTCTCCGGGTGAAGCTGGCCGACCTCCGGCATGTGGCCGTGCGCGTGGACATCCTCCGCGACTTCCGAGTGCGGCACGGGCGCGTGGGGGCGGTTCAGGAACGTGACGTTCTCGCCCAGCGCCTCCCGCGACACGGTGGCGAGATACGCCTGGAATTTGGGCGAGAGTGGGCACTTGAGTTGAAACGGCTCCAGTTCGTGGTCGAGCGTGCTGTCGTAGCGGAACGGGAACTGTTCGGCGTGCGGCTCCAGGAAGAAGTCGAAGGGGTTGAGCACCGACATCTCGGCCACGAGGTCCACCTCGATGCAGAACTCCCGCGTCTGCTCGGGGAAGACGAGGCGCGCGAGGTAGTTCGACTGCGGGTCTTGCTGCCAGTTGACGAAGTGCGGCTCTGGCAGGACGCGCAGCGAGTAGCTCAGGATGCGCGTCCGGCAATGCGGCGCGGGCCGCAGCCGGACGACCTGCGGGCCGAGGGTGACGGGGCGGTCGTAGGTGTAGTGCGTGCGGTGATGGAGGGCGATGTGGATGGACATGGGGGGAAGTAATCAGTGTTCAGTATTCAGTTTTCAGTGGGGTGCGGTGGTCGGTAGTGACCGATTACTGAACGGGTCGAGCCATCAATCCGACACGCGAGCGTGACCGCTTGCGAACGGAGCCGATGGCGCTACAGCGCATGGCTAGCGAACTCAGTAGTTTCCATCTTTAGCATATCTCTCCCATTCGATGCCCTGCATCTGCGCAGCCAACTCTGCCGGCAAACACTCAGGCAAATCGGCCCCGAACCATACGACAACAAGTGAGGAGGAATCAGCTCCGGGCTGAATCGGGGTGTAGCTGTGAAGCTGAACAAAAAAGGTGTAAGCGGGAAGCGGCCCTGGAGCTGGCTCTCGCAGGAGCAAGCCGGTATGCCCGAATGTGCGGGCAATCTCCTCCGGGAGGTGACTCAACACCGCTGACCGAATACTAGCTGCGCTCCCCTCCAAGAAACCAAGGTCAGACGTGCGGATACGCAACTGCTGGAAGTGAACCTTCCTCCCAGAACTGGTGGTGAACGATTTATCGAACATAATGCGAAGTGGCCCAACACTGATTACTGAACACTGAACACCGAAAACTTGCTTTGCTGCTGCTGCTCTTCCTGTTGCACCAGCATCTGGTCGTCCATGCTGGCGATGGATTGGAAGAAGTAGGCATTGAAAAGCGCGTCGCCGATGGCGTTGAGCTTGAGCTGGAACTGGTCGAGGTAGAGGTGCAGGCCTTGGGCGAAGATGTCGTCCACGGTGCTGAACTGAAGCTCGGCTTCGAGGCGGCCAGCGAGCTTCTCGGCGTCGTTGGAGAAGCGGCCGCTGGGCACGCCGGAGATGCGCCGGAGCGAGAGGTTTAGCTCCTTCACGCAGAAGCGGGCGGAGCGCGGGAAGTCCTCGTTGAGCAGGAGGAACTCGGCCACGAGCACGGGATGCACCTCGGCGCTGTGGATGGATTTGTAGGCGTCCCACGCGCTGCACGAACGCAGGATGGCGGACCACTCAAGCGCCTCGGTCTGGCTGACGGAGGTGGGCGCGCCCTTCTCCGGCAAGGTCTGGTAGCGAAGGTCCAGGATGCGCGAGGTCTTGTCCGCGCGCTCGATGAACTTGCCGGCCTCGCTGAAGTTCCAGCCTTCGTTGCGAATGGCCGTGGCCCGGCTGAGGCCGATAAGGATGAGCGAGGAAGCCTTCACCTGCTGGAAGAATTCCGTCGGGCTTTCCTTCCACGTCTGGCGCGCTTGCGGCGAGCGGACGAAGAGGTAGAGGCGGTTGAGTTCCTCCCATAGCTCGCTGGTGATTTGGTCGCGCACCATGCGGGCGTTCTCGCGCGCCTGGCAGATGGAGGCGACGAGCGAGTTCGGGTTGTCCATCTGGAAGACGAGGAACTCGGTGACGTTCTTGCCGGTGGCTTTCTTGTGGAGCTGGAGAAACGCCTCCTCGTCGCCGGTGCTCTGGACGATGGGCATCCAGTGGTCCGCGAGGCGCTGGTCGTTGAGCGTGCGGAAGTCGAGGAGGAGCTGGAGGTTCACGTCCACGATGCGCGCGATGTTCTCGGCGCGCTCGATGGAGCGGGCCATCCAGTAGAGGCAGTTGGCGACGCGGGAGAGCATGGGAAGTAATTAGTGATTAGTAATCAGTGAGGGTGGGCGTGGTGCGCGTGGCAGGTGGAGTGCATGACTAATTACCAGCCACTAATTACTTCTTCACTCATCGCCATAAAGGACCCACGTATCCTTGCTCCCGCCGCCCTGGGAGGAGTTGACGACGAGCGAACCCTTCCGCAGCGCGACGCGAGTCAGGCCGCCGGGGACGATGACAATCTTCTCCCCGTAAATGATGTAGGGTCGCAGGTCGATGTGCCGCCCCTCGAACGCGCCGTCGTCCACCTGGGTCGGGTGCCGCGAGAGCGAAATCATCGGCTGGCCGATGTAGTTGCGCGGGTCGGCCTCGATAGCTTTGCGGAAGGATTCGATTTCCTCCTTCGACGCCTTCGGGCCCATGAGCATACCGTAGCCGCCGGACTCGTTCGCGGCTTTCACGACGAGCTTGGAGAGGTTTTCGAGGATGTATTTCTTGTCCGCCTCCTCGCTGGCGAGATAGGTCGGGACGTTCGGGATGATGGGCTCCTGGTCGAGGTAATACTTAATCATCCGCGGCACGAAGTAATACATCACCTTGTCGTCCGCGATGCCGGTGCCGATGGAGTTCGCGAGAGAGACGTTGCCGGCGCGGTAGGCGCGGACAAGGCCGGGCACGCCCAGCATGGAGTCGCGGCGGAAGACCGTCGGGTCAATGAAGTCATCGTCAATGCGCCGGTAGATGACATGGACGGGTTGCAAGCCCTTCGTCGTCCGCATGAACACCCGCGCGTCACGCACCACGAGGTCGCGGCCCTCGACGATTTCGATGCCCATCTGGCGCGCGAGGTAGGTGTGCTCGAAGTAAGCCGAGTTGTAAGCGCCCGGCGTGAGCAGCACCACCGTCGGGTCCGCCACGCCAGCCGGTGCGATGTGGTGGAGCATTCGCAGCAACTCCTGCGGGTAATCCTCCACCGGCCGCACGCCGATGTCCTCAAACATCCCGGGAAACGTGCGCTTCATCGCGCGGCGGTTTTCCAGCACGTAGCTCACGCCGCTGGGGCAACGCCCGTTGTCCTCGAGCACCATCCATTGCCCGTCGCCACCGCGAATCAGGTCCGAGCCGCAGACGTGGATGTAGATGTCCTTGGGCACATTGAAGCCTGCGAACTCGCGCCGGAAATGTTTTCCCGAAAGGACGTAATGCGCCGGGATGACGCCGTCCTTCAGGATGCGCTGCTCGTGATAGATGTCGTGGAGGAAGAGGTTCAGCGCCGTGAAGCGCTGCGTTAGCCCACGCTCCAGATACTCCCATTCTTTGGCCGGGATGATGCGCGGAAGCAGGTCGAAGGGGAAAATCTTCTCCGTCCCCGCCTCGTCGCCATAGACATTGAATGTGATGCCCTGCCGGAGAAACGCCACGTCCACCGAGCGGCGCTTGAGGTCGAACTCCGGCGGTTTGAGCGCCTTGAAGTGCGTGCGTAGCTTGCGGTAGTGCGGACGCGGCTGCCCGGTCGCATCCAGCATCTCGTCAAAGAATCCGTCGTGCTCGTAGCGTTCCAGCATGGCAATGTCGATATTTGTTCACGTCGGCCAAGAACTTGGCAGGAAACTGGGCAATGTTGCCCAGAGCCCACCGCTTGCGCGATGTCGAATCTCTAACGCAGCAACCGTGCCGCACAAGCGTGCGGTCGAACACAGCGAAAACAGTTCGGGCCGGAACGGGAGCTCCCGTTCCGGCCCGGAATTGGTTCGCGGCTGGCAGTCGCTTACGCGCGGAGGATGTCCTTCACCGCGTTGCCGTAGACATCCGTGAGCCGGAAGTCGCGGCCGTTGTAGCGGAAAGTGAGTTTCTCGTGGTCGAAACCCAGTGCGTGCAACAGCGTGGCGTGCAGGTCGTGAACGTGAACCTTGTTCTCAACGGCGTTGTAGCCGAACTCGTCGGTCGCCCCGTAAGCCTGGCCACCCTTGACGCCGCCGCCAGCGACCCAAGAGCAGAACCCCTTGTTGTGGTGGTCGCGACCCGGTTCACCGCGCTGACCGCGGTCGTGGCGCGGGGTGCGCCCGAACTCGCCGCCCCAGACGACGAGCGTGTCTTCTAGCATGCCGCGTTGCTTGAGATCCTTGAGCAGCGCGCCGATGGCTTGGTCGCTCTCGCCCGCCTTCTTACGGAGGTTCGTGCCGACGGCGGTGTGGTGATCCCAGCCACCGTGCCAGGTCTGGACGAAACGCACGCCCTTCTCGACGAGGCGGCGGGCAACGAGGAGTTGCCGGCCTTGGGCAGAGTCGCCGTAAAGGTCACGCACGCTCTGCGGCTCGCGGGAGATGTCGAAGGCGTCGGTCGCCTCGGTCTGCATCTGGTAGGCCAGCTCGAAAGATTGGATGCGGGATTCGAGCACGGCTTCCTGACCGAGCTTCTCCTGGTGCAGCTCGTTGAAGGACTTGACGAGGTCGAGCTGCTCTCGCTGGCGGGCGAGGCTGAGGTGCTGGCTCTTGATGTTCTCGATGATCTTGTCAACGGACGCGGAGGGGTTGTTGACCAGCGTGCCCTGATACGCGCCGGGGAGGAACGCGGAGCGCCAGTTGGACGCGCCGCCGAGGCCACCGCCCAAGGCGATGAAGCCGGGGAGGTTTTGGTTCTCGGTGCCGAGGCCGTAGGTGACCCAGGAACCCATCGCGGGCTTCACGAGCCGACCGGAGCCGGTGTTCATCATGAGCGTGGCAAACTCGTGCGCCGGAACATCAGTGTGCATCGATCGGATGACACAGATCTCGTCGATCATCGCCCCGAGGTGCGGCCAGATTTCGCTGACCTCGACGCCGGATTTGCCGCGCTTCTCGAACTTAAACTGCGTGGGCAGAGGCACGCCGCCGATGGCGTCCACCTTGGTGTCCCCGGCCTTGGCGAGGGCGGGTTTCGGATCCCAGGTGTCAATGTGCGAGGGGCCGCCCTGCGCGAAAATGTGAATGACGCGTTTGGCGCGACCGGTGAAGTGCGGCAGCTTGGGCGCGAGGGGGTTCAGCGCGGTGCCGGCGGCCTGAGTGCCGCTCTCGCCTAGGAGCCACGCCAAGCTCAAGCCGCCCATCCCCATGCCGAAGCGGTTGAGGAACTGGCGACGGGTGCTGAAGAAATCTGCGGCCTGCGGCTGATGTTGTTTTGGATCCATAAAGCTCGTTCAGTTTACTGCTTTGCCACTGCGATTTGTAGCGCGGCCATTTTTTTACGCCCGTCTCGGTGGGGATATTCACTGCGCCCACCGCGACTGTGCCCCGATGGACGCGACGCTGCGAAAGAAAGTTACGCGCCGAAGAAAAAGGCTTGGCCCAGCCTGTCACGGTGACGCGCGCGGGCACCTCAGTGCCCTGAGCGACTCGGCGAATGCGCCACGGTAACCAACCGAAGGGGGAAAACCGCCGCCCACCGAGTTCAGCGGGAGCATCAAGGAAAGTGGTGGTAGGACCTGGATTCGAACCAGGGAAGGCGTGAGCCAGCAGATTTACAGTCTGCCCCCGTTGGCCACTTGGGTATCCTACCAGCCAGCCTCGCGATTGCTCGCGGGGGGCGGATTAAGCCAAACGCTCCCCGCGCGCTCAAGTGGAATCGTGCTAGTCAGTGATTTTGCCGACCTCCATCAGTCCGTAGCGTGAGCAGCCAGCCCGTGGGCTGCGGCAAGTTGCGGGGTGACGCAAGTGCGCGCGGGCAAGGCCGCCCACGCTACCTCGCCGACTAAAACTCCGGCTCCAACGGCGGGCGCGGACGATATTTTTTCGCCAACGCCATCGCGGCGTCCAGCTTGCCGACGCCTTGCGTGCAGGTCGGATGGCTGAGGCTAGCGGCGGCGACACAGACGCCGGTGAGCAGGCATTGCTGCAAGTCCCAGCCCTCGTGCAACCCGTAGAGCACCCCGGCACAGAAGGCGTCCCCTGCCCCGGCCGTGCCGGCAATGTATTTTTGCGGAAGGTTCAGGGAGGGTTGCCAAGAGTCCTTGCCGTCCCGCGTGCGGGCGAAGCCACCTTCGGGGAAGTGAATGACGACGAGTTCCTTCACGCCGCATTGGAGCAGCGCGCCAGCGGCGTGCCGCAGGGAAACGGTGTTCAACTTGCCGTCGGGCTGGCGGATCTTAAAACCAGTGGTCTTGCCCGCCTCGATCTCATTGAGGATGCAGTAGTCCACGAACTTCAGCGCGGGCGTGACAATCTTGGTGAAGCGGTCGCTGTCCTCGCTGACCGTATCCACGCTGGTCTTGAGGCCGGCCGCCTGCGCGGCAGCGAGGAGCGCGGCGGCCTTGGTGCCAAATTTCTTGTCCTCTTTATCCAGCGCGTCCAGCAGCAGCAGGTAGCCGAGGTGGAATATCTTCGCCTTGGTCTTGGTGAAGTCGAGGTCCTTGCCGTCCCACAGCGCGTTGGCCCCGCGACAATGGAAGAACGTGCGCACGCCCCCCTTCGCCTCCGTCATCACGTCGGTGAAGGACGTCGGCGCGTCGGCGGTGGTGCGCAGGAACTTGGTGTCAACCTTCAGCCGCTGGCACTCCTCAAGAATGCGATTGCCGTAAAGGTCCTTGCCGACCAAGCCCGCCGCCGCCAGCGGGAACGGCGCCCCCAGTCGGGCGAGGTCTCCGAGCACGTTGTAAGGCGCGCCGCCGGTGCCCTCGGATTGGCTGCTGATGTTGGCGAGTCGTTCCCGCTGCGGAAACACGTCAATCATCTTGACCTGGTCAACTATCCAATTGCCGCCACCCAGGAGGCCGCTGCGGTTGGATCCGGATTTCGATTTCATGGTCAATGCTGATACTTCCGCTGCGCCTTTAGTAGCTCAGGGTGAGCAGAAGCGTAGCGGACCGCCGTGGGGTGTGTCTGTAAGTATTTGGCCGTGCCGCCAGATTTGAACCACCGCCAAACCGGCCCCCGCCGCCGTGCGGGTTGCCGCCCGACCTTACTTCTGCTTCCCGCCTTTGCCGCCGCCGCCGGGCACACCTTCCTTGATCGGCCAATCCGCCGACTCGCTCCGCGCGGCAATGAACAACCCCTTCGCCCGCGCCACCAACTCCGCCTGCTCCGCCGCGAGGTTCTTCGCCTCCCCCAAGTCGTTCGCCAAATCATAAAGCTCCACCGCCGCATCGGTGCGCCCGAGGCGGATGGCCTTCCAACGCCCGTCCATCAGCACCGCCTGGTTGAACCCGCGCTCGTGGAACTCCCAATACAGGTGCCCGAGCTTCGCCTGCTGCTCCGCCGCGCCGAGCAACGTGGGCAACAAGCTCACGCCATCCGTCGGCGACGGCCCCTTCGCCCCGCTCACCGCGCACGCGGTCGGAAGAAAGTCCGCGAACCACCCTACGTGCGCGGACACGCCCGGCTTAATCTTCCCCGGCCACCGCGCAAGAAACGGCACGCGAATGCCGCCGTCGGTCAAGCTGCGCTTCCTGCCACGCAACGGCCCTGACGGCTGAAACAAATCCGGCGTGTGCCCGCCCTCATTATGCGGCCCGTTGTCCGAGCTGAATAACACCAAGGTCTGCTCATCCAACTTCAGCCGCTTCAACAACTCAAACAGCCGTCCCACATCCCGGTCCATCCGCGAAATCATCGCGGCCTGCCCCTTGTTCTGTGGCGACCAATCCTTCTCCGCATAAATCCCGAAGTCCGGCACCTCCTGCCCGTTCTTCAAGTCCCGGCCCGCCTCGTTATTCGCATGCGGCGTCGTCAGCGCGAGGTAGAGGAAGAACGGCCTGTCCTTCTGCGCCTCCACCCATTTGAGACTCTCGGCGGCCAGCAAGTCGTGCGAATACTCCACCTTCTCACTCGCGTAGCCGACCCCGAACCGCTTCGCCACCGGATTGTCCGCACTTCCCGGCGCGACCTTGTTCCGCAGTGGCACCTGCACCTCCCCGCGCATGAGAAAGTCCGGGTAATAATTGTGCGCGTGATGCTGGTTCGCGTAGCCGAAGAAGTAATCGAACCCCTGCCGCGTGGGCAAACCCACCGCCGCCTCGCCCTCATCCCCCAGACCCCACTTCCCGATCAGCGCCGTCGCATACCCCGCATCCTTGAGCACCCGCGCCACCGTCACATCCCCCGGCCGCAGCGACTGCGCCAGCGGATTCACATGGCCCGCATTCCCGCGCACCCGCGTGTGCCCCGTGTGCAAGCCCGTCATCAGCACACTGCGACTCGGCGCGCACACCGTTGAGCCAGCATAAAACTGCGTGAACCGCATCCCCTCTGCCGCCATGCGGTCCAAGTGCGGTGTCTGAATCAGCTTCTGCCCATAACACCCGAGGTCCCCGTAACCGAGGTCATCCGCGAGGATGAAGATAATATTCGGCTTCCGTTCCACCGCGACGACACACGACGCAGCGAGCCACAGCGACAAGAAACGAGCGAACAACATGATGATTCCGATGGAAGCGGGGACAAGCGAACCAAGCCAGTCAATTACAACCCAGCGAACCCGCCCGAACCCATTGAACTCTAAAAACAGACTGCGCCGAAACCACACTGAAATCACAACCGTCCGCCCGGCTCTCCCCCCAGAGGGGGTTGGGTGAGGGGGAAAGTCGTCCAGCAGTTCGAGCAGCCCGGAACCAAGAAAACGCTCCCCAGCCTGCGTTTGAAGCCCAGCGGGCCAAGACTCCGGACGCTAGCCCTCCACCCTGCCCACTCCCCCGATAAAGAGATGGTGGGTGCCGACGCACACACACCCTCAGCGCTACCCAGTCAAGGAGCGGAGGACCGAAACTTAGGCTTTCGGAACCCGCTCTCTCATGGAGTTCCGCCATGAATTAACCCGCCCTTGATCTGGCCTGAAACCGACTTCACTCTACGCGGCATGAAGCTACTCATCCCTACTCTGTTGGTCGCCGGACTCGTTATCGTCGGCTGCAAGTCCTACCCCATGGGCTTGAGCGAAGCCCAGTGGCAGGCGCTCTCACCAGCCGAACAAGCCGATTATCAACGCCAGCAGACGCAGCTCAACGACCAACGCCGCGCCCAGCGCGAAGCGGCCGAGCAAGCGCGCCAAGCCGAGGAGACGGCACGCGCGCAGGAGGAGCGCGCACGCGTCCAACTCGCTTACGCCCGCGCCCGCTACGGCGACGTGGTCCAAGTCACCATTGAGGGCGGGCACGTGGCCATCCAAGGCAAGCACCAGCCTTACGAGCCGGTGCGGTTCGACCTCGTGCGCGGCGAACGCAAGCAGGTGGAGTTTGTCCAACTCGGCCGTTCGTCCAATCGCAACACCGTGACCGTGCGCCTCAGCGACGACGGGAACACCTTCTACTTCGACGAGTCCGCTCGTGACCGTGTGTCGCTCATCAGCACGGGCTGGGAAGCGGGCCGGACCTACGCGGCGCTCAACGTGCAGGACCGCAGCAGCCAGTCCGAGGCCCGCGCCATCACGATCACGCTCAAGCTCAAGGAACTCCCTGGCGCACCCCGGCGGGGCGAACAGCCCAAGCGCTGAGTCGCACCAGTCACCCCTCGCGGCGCGGAAGCACCGCCCTTGCGCCGGATACGCCCGACCGAGCTCAGTCCCGTGAACGCAGCAAAAGAATCGGCGCCGCCGGGTTTCATGCGCTTGCCTCCATTCCCGGGTCACCCTTTTGGGGAACTCGCCCTCGCGCAACCCCGACGGCCAAAATAACTATTGCATCGTCAGCGCGATGCAGTATCTACTGGCATCCGTCGCAACCAACCAGCGCCAACTTCGGCATTCACGCCGGGCGCGGTTTTCCTGAAAGCAAACTGATTAGTCTTCCGGTTCACCGGAGCCAAGGTTTAGGCACACGTGTAGTTGTCCGGCTTCAGGATTCGATTGCCACCCGACGCAAATATGAGCAGACCCGAGCAGCATCAACAGCCGCAGCCGCAGCAAAAGACCCCGGACATCGGTTCCGGCCACCTCGAAATCGCCGAGAAAGGGTTCGGCTTCCTGCGTTCCGCCGAGAACAAGTTCCAACCCAAGCCCACCGACGTCTTCGTCACACCGGACTGCATCAAGAAGAACTTCCTCCGCGAAGGCTGCCTCGTCGAAGGCCGGCTCCAACCGCCCCATCGCGGCTCCAGCCCGCAGTTGCGCGAAGTCATCAACGTCAGCGGCCTCCCGTTCAACGAATACACCAAGCAGTCCCGCTTCGAGAACCTCACGTCCATTGACCCCATCGACAAGTTCCGCCTCGAGACCGCCTCCGATGTCTTCGAGACCCGCGTGATTGACTTGGTCACGCCGATTGGTCGTGGCACCCGCGGCATCATCGTCGCCCCGCCCCGCACGGGCAAAACCACCATCCTCAAACAGATCGCCAACGCCATCACCACCAACCACCCGGAGGTTTACGTGATGGTGCTGCTGATTGACGAGCGTCCCGAGGAAGTCACCGACTTCCAGCGCAGCGTCAGCGCCGAGGTCGTGGCCAGCTCCAACGACATGGACCTCGAAACCCACGTCCGCCTCAGCCGCTTCATGATCGAGCGCTGCCGCCGGATGGTCGAAGGCGGCAAGGACGCCGTCGTCCTCCTCGACTCCCTCACCCGCGTGGCCCGCGCCTACAACTCCGTCCACGGCGGCTCCGGCCGCACCATGACCGGCGGCGTGGATGCCCGCGCGCTGGAGATTCCCCGCAAGATGTTCGCCTCCGCCCGCAAGATCGAAGGCGGCGGTTCGCTCACCATCCTGGCCACTGCGCTGGTGGACACCGGCAGCCGCATGGATGAACTCATCTTCCAAGAGTTCAAGGGCACCGGCAACATGGAGCTGGTCCTCGACCGCAAGCTCTCTGACCGCCGCCTCTATCCGGCCATCGACATCCCGAAGTCCGGCACGCGCAAAGAGGAGAAACTTTTCCCCGTGAAACACCTCGACGCCATCCGCAAGCTCCGCCGCATGATGGTGGACCTCAACCCCGTTGAGGCCATGGAAACGCTCCTGAACGCGCTCAAGAAGTTCAAGACCAACGACGAACTGCTCGCCCAAATGAAGTAGTCCGCGAATCCCAACTTCTTCTCGTCCAAGGCCGGCCTCACCGTCGGCCTTTGGATTTTAGCGGGCCAGAGCCGGAACTTCGTCAACCCCGCCACCACGGTAGGGACGCGCTGCCGCGCGTCCATCCGCACCCCGACCCACAACCAAGGTGGGCCTCTACTTGCCCGCCGAATCGTAGTTCAGCCACGGCCCCAGCCAGCGTTCAACCTCGGCGAGCGGCATGGACTTGCGTTGCGCGAGGTCGGCGATTTGGTCGCGGTCGAGCTTGCCGACGGCGAAATACTTCGAGTCCGGGTGGCCGAAGTAGAAGCCGCTCACACTCGCGCCCGGCCACATGGCGAAGCTCTCGGTCAGCGAGATGCCGGCGTTTTTCTCCACGTCGAGGAGCGACCACAGAATTCCCTTCTCCGTGTGGTCCGGACACGCCGGATAACCAGGCGCAGGACGGATGCCGCGATAGGCCTCGTCGATGAGCTGCTGCGTCGTGAGTTTTTCATTCTTCCCGAAGCCCCACTCGTCGCGCGTGCGCTTGTGCATGAACTCGGCGAACGCCTCCGCGAGCCGGTCGGCGATGGCCTCGATCATGATGGCGTTGTAGTCGTCGTGCGCGGCCTTATAGGCGTCGGCGAGGGCTTTAGTTTCTTCGCCCGCAGTGACAGCAAAGGCACCGAGGTAATCCGCTGCCCGCTGACTGCTGACCGCTGACGGCTCCTTGGGCGCGATGAAGTCGGCGAGACACCAGTTCGGCGTGCCGTCGGTCTTCTCCACTTGCTGACGGAGGAAGTGGAACGTGGTGCGAACGGTCTGGCGCGACTCGTCGGTGTAAACCTCCACGTCATCGCCGACGCGGTTCGCGGGGAAGAGTCCGTAAACGCAACGCGGCGTGAGCAGCTTCTCGCGGATGACCTTGGCCAGCATCTCCTGCGCATCGACGAAGAGCTTGCGCGCTTCCTCGCCGTGCTTCTCATGGTTGAAGATGGCTGGATAGACGCCGCGCAATTCCCAGGTGTGGAAGAACGGGGTCCAGTCAATGAACTGGGCGATGGCCTCCAACGACGGTTGCTCCACCACGCGCACACCCGTGAACTCCGGCTTCGGCAGGTCATCGAACTTAAGCTTCGGCGCATTCGCGCGGGCAGCGGCGAGGGAGAGGAGCTTCACCTGCTTGGCGGCGTATTGTGTGCGGACGAGCTCGTATTCCTCGCGGTGTGCCTTCACGAAGGCGTCCTTGCCATCCTTACTCAGGAGGCTCGTCGTCACGGGCACTGCACGCGAGGCGTCGAGGACGTGGACGACGGGCTGGCTGTAGAACGGCGCAATCTTGATGGCCGTGTGGGCCCTGCTCGTGGTCGCGCCGCCGACCAGCAGCGGGAGCTTGAAGCCCAACCGTTCCATCTCGCGGGCGACGTGCTGCATCTCGTCGAGCGACGGCGTGATGAGGCCGCTCAAGCCGATGAGGTCCGCCTTCTCCGCCACCGCGCGGTCGAGAATCTTCTGGCACGGCACCATTACGCCCATGTCGATGACCTCGTAGTTGTTACAGGCCAGCACGACGCCGACGATGTTCTTGCCGATGTCGTGGACATCGCCCTTCACGGTCGCGAGGACGATTTTGCCCTGCGCCTTCACGGCCTCGCCGCGAGCCGCCATCTCAGCCTTCTCGGCCTCCATGAACGGCGTGAGGTAGGCCACGGCCTTCTTCATCACGCGCGCGGACTTCACAACTTGCGGGAGGAACATCTTGCCCTCACCGAACAAGTCGCCGACGACGCCCATGCCAGCCATGAGCGGCCCTTCGATGACGAGCAACGGCTTGCCGAGCTTGGCGCGCGCCTCCTCGGTGTCGGCGTCAATGTGGAGGTCAATGCCCTTCACGAGCGCGTGCGCGAGGCGTGCCTCGACGGTGCCCTTGCGCCATTCCTCTTCGACTTTCTTGTCGGTCGCGGTCGTCCCCGCGCTGGCGGCCTTGAGCTTCTCGCCGTGATTGACGAGGCGTTCGGTGGCGTCCGGACGGCGATTGAGCAACGCGTCTTCCACCAACTCCTTCAGCTCCGGCTCAATCTCCTCATACACTTCGAGCATGCCGGCGTTGACGATGCCCATGTCCATGCCGGCCTTGATGGCGTGGTAGAGGAACGCGCTGTGCATCGCCTCGCGCACCGGGTTGTTGCCGCGGAAGCTGAACGAGACGTTCGACACGCCGCCGCTGACCTTGGCGTGCGGCAGATTCGCCTTAATCCAGCGCGTGGCTTCGATGAAGTCGACGGCGTAGTTGTTGTGCTCCTCGATGCCGGTGGCGACGGTGAGGATGTTCGGGTCGAAGATGATGTCCTCGGGCGCGAGGCCGACCTCGTCCACGAGGATGCGGTAGGCGCGCTCGCAGATGCGGATTTTCTCGGCGAAGGTCGCGGCCTGGCCGTTCTCGTCGAAGGCCATCACCACCACGGCCGCGCCATACTTGAGCACCTTGCGCGCGTGTTCGCGGAACAAGTCCTCACCGCCCTTGAGCGAGATGGAGTTCACGATGCCCTTGCCCTGGAGGCATTTCAGGCCAGCCTCGATGACTTCCCACTTCGAGGAATCCACCATGAAGGGAGCCTTGGCGACCTCCGGTTCGCTGCCGAGAAGCTGGAGGAAACGCGACATCGCCGCGACGCCGTCAATCATCCCCTCGTCCATGCAGACGTCGATGACGTTGGCCCCGTTCTCGACCTGCTGGCGCGCGATGGCGACGGCCTCGTCGTATTTCCCTTCCTTGATGAGCTTCGCGAACTTCGGCGAGCCAGCGACATTCGTGCGCTCGCCAATCATCATGAACTGGCCGATTTGCTGGGTGAAGGGCTGCGAGCCAGAGAGGCGGAGGGGCTTGGGCGCAACGGGTGTCGCGCTCGCTGAAATGCCGCCGAGCCGTTCGGTGCCGGATTCCTTGGCCGCAAGCTCGCGCGGGTGGCGGCCTTCGAGCGCCTGCGCGATGGCGGCGATGTGCTCGGGCGTATTGCCGCAGCAGCCGCCGGCGATGTTAATGAGTCCGCTCTGAGCGAACTCGCCGAGGAAGCGGCCCATGTCTTCGGGCTTCAAATCAAACCCCGTTGGCGAAAGCGGATTGGGTAGGCCGGCGTTCGGATAGCACGAGACGTAGGCTCCCGACTTGGCCGCAAGTTCCGCGAGGAACGGGCGCATCAGGTCTGGTCCGAGCGAACAGTTCAGGCCGATGGACAGCGGCTGGATGTGCTTCACCGCCGTCCACAGTGCCTCGACCGTCTGCGCGGAAATCATCGTCTCGCCACCGCGCCCGACGGCGGCGGAGATGGAGACGGGCAGGCGAATCTTATCGGCGTCGAAGACTTCCTGAATGGCCACGAGCGCGGCCTTGGCGTTGAGCGAGTCGAAGATGGTCTCGACGAGCAGGAAGTCCGAGCCGCCCGCGATGAGCGCGCGGACTTGCTGGATGTAAGCCGCCTTCACCTGGTCGAAGGTGCAGACGCGGAAGCCGGCGTCGTCCGCGTCCGGTGAGTTCGAGAGCGACACCGTCAGCGGCCCGATGGCTCCGGCGACGAAGCGCGGCTTGCCGTCGGCATTCGATACGCGGTCCGCCCACTCGCGACACTGGCGCGCGGAGGTCTCGTTGATTTCCCAAGCGAGGTCGCCAAGGAACTTGTCGTCCACGACCTTTTGATAGAACGCCGGGTCTTTGCGCCCGCCGTGCTCGCGCGGGTCGTCCACGAAGAACTCGCTCTGACCGATGCTCGTGGCGGAGAAGGTGTTCGTCTCGATGATGTGCGCGCCGGCTTCGAGGAAGCGCCGGTGGATGTCGCAAATCATCTTCGGCTGCGTGAGCGAGAAAAGGTCGCCGTTGTTGAGCAAGTCCTTCTTCGCGTCGGCAAAGCGCGTGCCGCGCATGTCCGCCTCCGTCATCCCGTAGGTGCGGATGGTGGTGCCCATCGCGCCGTCAATGATAGCGATGCGCTCGGTGAGAAGGCGTTTAAGTAATTCGGCGTGGGCGGCTCGGCTCATAGGTTTGGACAAAAGTCAGCGCAGTGTGGGGGATTGCCAGGGGGGAACTCAAGGCTGGGGACGGAATTTGGCCCGTAAATCACGCGAATTGTCGTGAATGCAAATCGCCTCGGTAGGGTGAGACTCCGTCGAACCCCATCTGCCGACGGTAGGAGGCGCGAGCGTAGCGAGCATCTCGGCCTTGCCGCGTCCGACCAAGAATCTCGCTACGCTCGCCTCGCTGCGCTCGAGATGGGGTTCGACGGAGTCTCACCCTACCGGGCTACGGCTTCGCTTCGTCGGGCTTCAAGAACACCACCTTCACGCCGCTCTTCTTCTGCTCCGGCTTGTTGAACGCGTCCATCAAGGTCGGCGGAGGAGCAACGACTGCGGGTTGAGCCACGGGCGCAGGCGCAGCGCCCACCGGCGCGAGGGCTTCGCGGAGCGCGCCTTCGACGAGCGACGTGCAATGCACCTTGGTCGGTGGCAGCGGGCCGAGGTCTTTGGCGAACTCCTCGCCGCGCATGGCGAGCGCCTCGGTGGCGGTTTTGCCCTTGATGAGTTCCATCGCGAGGCTGGCGGCGGCGATGGCCGTCTCGCAGCCGAAGGACTGGAAGCTGGCGCGGTCAATGACCTTGCGCCCGCCCTCCTCCTTGAACTTCACCCACACGCGGAGCATGTCGCCGCAATCGGCGTTGCCCACAGTGCCGATGGCGTCGGCGTTGGGCAGCTCGCCCATGTTCTCTGGGTTCGCCATCGCGGCGGTGACGCGGGATTGGAAGTCGTCGGACATAAGTGCGAAGAGAGTAGCGTTAGTTAGCCGCGTAACCAAGTCGTTCAGCCAATCAGCAATCCGAAAACTACGCCGAGCATGAAAATCAGTCCGGCCAACCAGCGCAGGCCGCCTTTCGATATCGAGGACGTTGTTTCCAGCTTACTGCTGAGCGCGAAGGCCGTCGTTCCGAAGATAATGAAATACGCACCACCAAATTCGAGCGTTTCACCCGAAATGACGGAGATGATGAGGCCAAGTAGGAGACATGGAAAAGCTGTCGAGTAAACGACTGCGTTCAGCCGTTTTACCCCGACAATGAGGCACCCGATGGCGAGCCAGAACGGGATGGACGTGGCGAAGCCTTGCACTTGGTTTCAGTCGTTGGTCTCCAGCTTGTATCTCGGCACCTTTGCATCTACTTCCTGCGCCCAGGCGTCAATGCCGCCGCGCAGATACTTGGCGCGCGTAAAACCGTGGCCGGCGAAGTAGGCGGCGGCGTCGAGGCTCGCGGAGCCGTCGTGGTCGTAGAAGACCAGCAGGGCGTCGCGCGCCGCGCCCATGAGGGATTGGACCAGCTCCTGGTTCACGAACTCCGCGCCGTCGAGGTGGATGGCGTCCCATTCCTCGCGCGTGCGGATGTCCAGCAGGCGCAGCGTCTCGCCGCGCGCGCGGTGGCCGGCGAGTTCGCGGGGCGTGATTTCAATCTGCCGGTCCTGCTCGTGGCTGGCCTGGATGTGGGCGATGACTTCCGCGACCGGCAGCGGGCCGTTGCGTTCGCAGAGCTGGCCGAGCGTCTCCGTGGGCTGAAAGCCGCAGCTTGAGCAGCCACCGAGGTGATACTTGCGGAAGAGCGCCCGTCGCGCGCCGGGGAAGTCGGCGAGCACATCCGCCATGGAAGTCTTTGGGGTAAGTGAAGCAGTCGAAATCACAGGGGCAGACTTAGCCACGGATGGAACACGGATGGAACACGGATTTTAACCCACGCCCGCCGACGCCGTTCACCGGATGCTCACATGCGCGTCGCCCTCTCCGCGCCGCCTCTGGAACGGAACACTGTTCACCACTTCCAGCACGAGGCCGGAGAAAGTGTGGTGGCGCTTGGCGAGGCCGTCGGCAATCTCCTTCGCCGCCGTGCGGTCGTAATACTCCAGCCCGCGACCCAGCGAGTAGGTCAGCATCTTCTCAACCATGCAGCGGATGAAGTCCTCGCGCTTCTGCCGCGCGAGCAAGTTCGCGAGTTCCACCGGCCCCTTGAATTTGTCCGTCGGCCCCAGTTCACCGCTCGGGTCAATCGCCGCGCCCGCGTCCAGCGCGCGGAAGCCGCCGACCGCGTCGTAGTTCTCCAGCGCGAAGCCGATGGCGTCCATCTTGGTGTGGCACGAGGCGCACGTGGGGTTGGCGCGGTGCTGCTCCATGCGCTGCCGGAGCGTGCCGGCAAGCTGCTTCTGGCCGTCCAGCTCCGGCACGTTCGGCGCGGGCGGCGGCGGCGGGGTGGCGAGGAGATTTTCCAAGACCCACTTGCCGCGCTTCACGGGTGAAGTGCGCGTGGGATTCGAGGTGAGCGTGAGAATGCTCGCGTGGGTCAACACACCGGCGCGCGGCGTGCCTTTGAGGCTCACGCGCTGAAACTCTTCGCCGGTCACGCCCGTAAGGCCATAGTGCTTCGCGAGCCGCTCGTTGACGAACGTGTAATCCGCCGTGAGGAACTCGAACACACTCCGGTCCTCGCGCAGCACGCTCTCGAAGAGCAGCTCCGTCTCGCGCTGCATCGCGGCGCGCAGTTTCGCATCGAAGGTCGGAAACAGCTTCTTGTCCGGCTGGATGATGGCGAGGTTGCGCAGTTGCAGCCACTGCCCAGCGAAGTTCTCCACCAGCGCCTTGCTCTTCGGGTCCTTCAACATCCGGCGAACCTGCGGCTCAAGGTTCTTCCGCAACTGCCCGCGCTCGGCCAAGGCGAACAGCTCCTCGTCCGGCATGGAACTCCACAGGAAGTAACTGAGCCGCGACGCCAGCGAAAACTCGTTCACCGGATGCACCGACTTCGGGTTGTCCGGCTCCGGCTGCAACTCGCCCCGAAACAGAAAGTGCGGCGAGACGAGCACGGCCTTGAGCGCCTGCTGCACACCGCCCTCGAAGGTCTCGCCGTTCTTACGCGCCAACTCGTAGAGCTTCATCAGCCGCTCAACCTCCGCCGTCGTGACAGGCCGGCGATACGCCCGGCGCGCGAACGCACCAATGACCTCTCGCGCGACCTGCGGCCCGGTTTCCTTCGTGGCCCGCTTGAAGAAGATGCGCCGATGCGTCTCCGGCAACATCTCGGCGGCGGCCTCGGGCGGGCCTTCGACTTCGAGGTGCCGCACGCTCACGGTGCCCTTCTGCTGTTTGCCGGTCAGCGGCTTTGCGGCCTCCTCGGGCGGCAGACCGGTCTTGTCCCGCTGCACCGCCACGCGCAGGAGATGCTTCCCCGCCGGCAACCGAAACTTCGCCTCGTAGTGCTGTGGGGCCGACTCGTCCGCCTCCACCCTCACCTGCCGGAGCTCCTGCTCGCCGCGCATGAACGTGAGCGTCATCGCGTTCGACCCGGTCGGCTTCGCCCACGCCAGCGTGCGGAGAAAATACTCGCCCTCGCGCGGCGCGTTGAACTCAAACGCCACATCGTCCTCCTCCGTGCTGTTCAGCGCCACCCAGCCGTCACCCTGCTTCTTCGCGTTGTAGCCCACCAGCAGCAGGTCCGGCAGCAGCCGCAGCACGGCGTTCGGCGTCGGCTCCACGACCTCCACCCACTCGACCGTGAAGGCCCGCGTCTGACTGCGACCCTTGCTGTCCTTCGGGGTCGCGTAGGGATTGAGCAACGCCATCGTCAACTCGTGCTGGCCGGCCTTCAACTGGACCGGCACCTCCACCGTGTGGGGCAACTCCGGGTCGCCGCGCACCTCGATGACCTTCACCGCCTGCCCGTCCACGCGCAGCTCCATCTTCGTCGGCTCCGGTGCGACGTGCCGCGTCTGCGTCGAGAGCCGCAAGCGATGCTCGCCCGCGCGGGCCACGGAGAACTTTGCCGTCAGCGGCTTCGTCCCCGAGACCCGCCGGGGCGAGTCCGGGCTGGTCGTGTCGTTGCCGCCCTTGAGCTGCCGCGCCGCGATGCGTTGGGCCGTCGGCTTCGCCAGCGGGTCGGTCACGATGGCTTGGGCAAGAATCTTCTCCGCGGCGGTCAGATACTTCTCCAGCAAAACCGGCGGCATCGAAAGCACATCCCCGATGTTGTCGAAGCCATAGCCCGCGTCGTCGGCCGGGAAGTCATCGGCGGGCCGGAAGTTCACGCCCACGAGGTCACGGATAGTGTTGTTGTATTCCGCGCGATTCAGCCGACGCAGCGTGACGCGGCCCGGGTCAGGGTTCTTGGGGTCCGTCTTGAAGACCTCGAAATCAATCCACGCCTGAATCACCTCGCGCTCCGCGAGCGTGGGCTGCTTCTTCTTGTTCGACGGCGGCATCTCCCGATTGCGGACGTTCAACAACGTGTGGTCCCAGAGCTTCCGGTCCGCGAGCAACGCCGTGTGCGACGGATACTTGTCGAACTCCACACCCGCCTTCTTCGCCCCGTCGCCGTGGCAGTCGAAGCAATACTTCTTCAGCAGCGGCAACACGTCCTTCTGGTAGGAGAGCTTGGCCGGGTCCTTCGCCGTCGGCGAACCGAAGAACGCCGCTGAGGCGACGGGAGCAACCGCGAAGAACACCAGACTGACGATGGGCAATAGCTTCATAAACGCGCGCAAGATGGCAGTCAGGCAGACGCGCGGCAACCCACGGAGATTGCGGCGAACCGGGCAAACGAAGGCGCGAACCACGGATGGACGCTCACCGACACCAGCCAGGCAAAATTCCGCCCGCGCAGAGCTTCCTGCGACGAAGCCTCAACCACCTCCGCTGCGGAGGCCACTTACCGGCGTGAGACGGCAAACTCCATCCCCCTCCCCGCGACCACCGCTGACGTTCAGGAAACCCGGATTTACATCGCGGAAATCGCCGCTGACAGTCAGGAAATCGGGACTGACACGGCAGAAATTGCCGCTTACATCGTGGAAACCGGGACATACATGAAGGAAATTGCTGGATGCAGCATGGAAACCCGCATCGCATTCATGGAAGCCACCCCTGACTGGTCAGAAATCGCCACTGACACCCCGGAAACCGGGAATTACAGGAAGGAAATGGCTGGTAACACCGTGGAAACCGCCGCCCACAACCGGGCAACGGCCCCAAACAATCGTGTTTTCCACAACAACCATCCATAAATCAAACGGTTAGGCATATTCTCGGTTCGAGTTGTCCGCGTTGCCAGACCGGGACGACTTGGAAAACCCTGCGAGCGTCCACCGTGGCTCTTCTAATGACGGCCGGTCGCCAAGCCCTGCAACAAGCCGCCGAACCCAACGTCCCCGGTGCCGACACCATGCCGAGAACCTCGGCGACGGTTCCGCCGGCCAAAGCCCCGGCACCCCGCCTACCCCGCCGCATTTTTCGGCCGCCGCTTACACTCGTCAAACTCTTCGGGTATGTCTCGTCGGCATAAAACGAGTTTCCACGTCGCAACGGGAGCCGGTATCATTCCGCCATGCCAAAGGCCCAGCATCCGAAGGCCGCGTCGTTCGTCCGGCAAAGGCTGTTTGCCGACGTGTCGACTTTCGCCGAACTGGAGACGCGCATCGCTGCGCTACCAGAGGAGCAGGCGCGCGGGAACGCCTTCGAAGTGTTTGCGGAGGCGTATCTTGCCACCCAACGGAAGCATGACGCTACCAAGGTCTGGCCACTTGGCTCCGTTCCCAGCCGCATCCTGCAATCGCTCGGACTCGCGGTGCAAGACTACGGCGTGGACGGGGTGGTCGAGACGGCCCTCGGGCAGCTCAACGCCTACCAAGTGAAATTCCGCACGGGCCGACCAGCACTGGCTTGGCGCGAGTTGTCCACGTTCATGGGCTTGGCGGACAGTCCGCAAATCGTCAGCCGCGTTCTCTTCACCAACTGCGATGACCTCCCGCCGGTGCTGAACGAGCGGCAGGGCTTCTTCTGCATCCGAGGCTCTGACTTGGACCGTCTTGAAGCGGCAGATTTCCAAGCTATCGAGGCTTGGCTAGCTGACGCAGCCTTCGTCGCGCCGAGGAAGCAACCGCAGCCGCACCAGACCGAAGCGTTGGACGCCTTGCTGCCCGCGCTGGCGCAACACGACCGCGTCTCCGCCATCATGGCGTGCGGCACCGGCAAGACCCTCGTCGCTCTCTGGGTGGTCGAGCGCCTTGCTGCCCGACGCATCCTCGTCCTTCTGCCCTCCCTTGCACTCGTCAGGCAAACGCTACACGAGTGGCTCCACGAAACGAGCCTACCCTCCCTTGCCTACCTCTGCGTCTGTTCCGACCCCACGGTGAAGGACGGACTCGACGCCCTCGCCACGGCCCAGTGCGACTTGGACTTCCAAGTAACAACGAACCGAGCAAGCGTCCGCGAGTTCCTCGACACGCCCTTTGCCGGAACCAAGATTGTCTTCTCCACTTACCAGTCGGCTCAAGTCGTCGGGGAGGCGCTGAAGACGGGCGCCCCATTCGACCTTGGCATTTTCGACGAAGCGCACAAGACCGCCGGAAGCAAAGGTCGAAACCACGCTTTCGCACTCGAAGATACGAACCTGGCCATTCGCAAGCGTTTGTTTCTCACCGCCACGCCGCGCCACTACAACCCAGAGCAGAAGAATCAGGAAGGCGACGCGCAACTCGTCTTCTCAATGGACCGCCCGGAGGTTTATGGCCCGCAAGCGTATCGCCTCAGCTTTGCCGAAGCCGCGCGGCGCGGCATCATCTGTGGCTATCAGGTCATCGTCTCCGTCATCACGTCCGAGATGGTGACCAACGAACTCCTAAATCATGGACAAGTGCTCGTGAACGGCGACCCCGTCCGCGCGAGACAAGTCGCCAACCAGATAGCCTTGCGCGACGCCATCGAGAAATACGGAGTGAGCAAGGTGTTCACGTTTCACAGGACGGTGGCCTCGGCCGCTTCGTTCGTCACCGATGGCAATGAAGGTGTCCGCGCCCACCTGCCTGAGTTTGGGGTGTTCCACGTCAATGGCACAATGCCCACCGCGCACCGGGAACGCAAAATGCGCGACTTCCGCGCTGCGCCCCGCGCCGTCATGTCCAACGCTCGCTGTCTGACGGAGGGCGTGGATGTTCCCGCTGTGGACATGGTCGCATTTCTGTCACCCAAGCGGAGTCGGATTGACATCGTGCAGGCTACCGGTCGTGCCATGCGCCGCTCACCTGGAAAGACAACCGGCTATGTTCTCATCCCGCTCTATGTCGAGCTGGCCTCCGGCGAGACGGTCGAGTCAGCCGTCACCCGCGCGGATTTCGCTGAGGTTTGGAATGTTCTCCAGTCGCTCCAGGAACAGGACGACGTGTTGGCGGAAACCATCAGGACGATGTGTGAAGAACGAGGGCGCACCCAAGGCTTCGACGATACGGCGTTCCAAAAGTTAGTCGAAGTGCGCGGCCCTTTGGTTTCCCTCGACGCATTGCGAATGGCAATCGCCACCTCGTGCGTGGACCAGTTGGGTAACAGCTGGGACGAACGATGCGGGCAGTTGAGCGCATTCAAAAAGCGATTTGGACACTGTCGCGTGACGAAACCCTTCCCTGAGAATCAACCCCTGGCGTGCTGGGTGCATACGGTGCGCGAGCGAAGGATGGAAGGCCGCCTGACGGCCATTCAATTGGAACAGCTCAATCAGCTTGGATTTGTGTGGCAGCCAACGGAAGGACGATGGGAGTCAATGTTCCAGAATCTTCTGGCCTTCAAAGCCACTCATGGGAGCTGCGAGGTGCCTGTAAACTGGGCCGAGAATCCAAAGCTCGCTACATGGGTGGCTAACCAAAGGGGGCTCAAAAATTCGGGAATTCTACAGCAGGAACTAATCGAACGTTTGAATGACATCGGTTTCATTTGGAAACCAAACGAAAAGGCGTGGGACGATGCTTTTGCGCTGCTACAAGAGTTTCGGCGAACGCGAGAGCAGGACCAGCGGTTGAGGAAGTGGACTGGAGCGCAGCGCCAAGCTAGGAAGTATGGCCGACTCAGTGAGGTAAGAATCCAGAAGCTGGACTCCATCGGTTTTGACTGGAGAGGGTCACAGCTTGGCACCAAAGCAGTTGCTAGCCAGTCTGAATTCAGCGGACTGGTGCCCAGACAAGGGCAAGAGCGAGAGCAAACTTGGATGGAACGAAAGTGGGCGACAGTCTGGGAAGAGAGGTTTTCTGAATTGCTCGCTTACAAGCAGCAGCATGGAGATTGCCGTGTCCCTCAAAAATGGGCTGTGAACCTCAAGCTGGCAAACTGGGTCAATTTTCAGCGCGCCGCAAAATCCAATGGAAGCCTTAGCCAGGAACGCCTTCGTCGACTGGAAGAAATCGGCTTTGTCTGGGTCTTGCAGTCAAATGAGGAAGTTTGGAATCAGAGCTTCGGTCTCCTACTCGAATACAAGCGCCAACATGGGGATTGCAAAGTTCCCATGCCGTGGTTGCAAAATTGGAAACTTGGCACATGGGTATGTATGCAACGGAGGCGGGAAAAGCTCGGGAAATTGAGCGCAAGACGCTTTCAGATGTTGAGCGAGATTGGCTTCGAATGGAACATTGAGGACGAGACCAACGGTCGTCGTCGGGAGCCTCGTAACCGGGAGGGAGGAACGCCAACCGAAAAACCTACGGCTGGGTGTTAACCGGATTCTTGCCGCTTCGGTTGTTGCAGTGCCGATTTCAGGGACTTCAAGACGAACAAATAATCATCTTTGCCAGAGGCGTATCGTGGGAACAAAACGCCTTCCCCATAAGCATCATAAACCTTTGACCAACGTGCCCAGCGTTCAAGGACTGAGAATCCGTCGTCGATGAGACTTTGAAGTTCCCCTATCGTGAGAGGATATTCGGCCAAAGAATCTTTGGTTTGTTTCATCGAAAACTCATGGTTGCGGTGGGCCACGAATTTACAGCGCAAAACCCTCAGTTTTTTGACCAATGCGTCAGTTGAATGGCCTGCACAGAAGTTGAGGTCGGATTTCACTTGTTGGGCGAAGCGCTTTTGTGTGACTTGGCTGTTGAGGTGCCCAATCCTGGCCGCTCTTACCAAACACTGGAGCAAACACTGGAGGCCGAGGGTCTCGCCATTTGAATCATAAACCCTGCATAGTCGAAGCACAGCGGCCTGGACATGTGCCTGAATCGTGTAACCCCAGAAGTCCAACGCCTTGTAGAGTTCGTCCGCGAATTCGGCCTCTCGGGCCTCGGTGAGCTTTCGGTAAATGTAAAGGTGCGTGTTCGCAATCCCGAGCTCTCCGGCCAAGACTTCAAACCTTCGCTTTTGCTCGCCAACCTCTGTCAGAGACTTCGACATGGTCATGCTTCATTGATTACCGAAAGTCGCCCCGCGTATGGAGCGCACCACTTCGTCGAGGAGCGTGGCTTCCATCTCCACCAGATGGCTGCGCTCGGGGAAGCGGCCGGCGTGGACGTCGGCGATGTATTCGCGGAAGGCGGCGAGGCGCTCTTGCTGGAGGCGGGCGTGTTCGGCGGCGAAGTTCCGGTAGGCCTTGGCGTGGCGCGGCGGGCGTTCGTCGTAGTCGCCGAGGAGGTCGTCGGAGAAGAGGAATTGAGTGTCACAGCCGCTGCCGGAACCGAGGGACATGAGGAGCATCTTCGTCTGCGAACTGAGGAAGCGCGCGAGGTTGTGCGGGACGACTTCGAGTTCGGCGGCGTAGGCACCCGCATTCTCCAACTCCTTCATGCGGCGGTGAAGTTCCTTGGCTTCCTCGACGGTCTTGCCAATGGCGCGGTAGCCGGTCCAGGTGACGTGCCGGGGAACCAGTCCGAGATGGCCGACGACCGGGATGCCTTCGCGCGCCATCGCCTCGATGAGGAACGGGCTGGCCGAGCAATAAACACTGCTGGCCCCAATCTCCAAGGCGCGGAAGGCCACGCGGATGGCTTCCTCCGGCGAGGCCAAGCCGTGCGGCGTGGCGCAGGAGAGAAAGCTGTTCGGCGCAGCGGCGACGAGCGCGGGCAGCCGCGATTGCGCCTCGGGGCTGTCGAAGCTGCAACTCATCAGGTCCACGCCGGCCTGTTCCGCCGCCGCCGCTTCCTGCGGGGACTTGACGTGGATGTGCGTGAGGCAACGTTTGCCCTTGAGCTGCTGGAGGTCGAAGACGGTGTATTTCTTGCGAGAACGGAGCATGGGAGTTGTGGGCTAAGAGTTGAGCGGCGGGATGGGGTGGGCTGCGGCGCGGAGGAACAACTTCACTTCGCCGCCTTCAGCACGACCTGCGGCAGGTCCATCACGGCCGGGCCAGGCTTGGACTTGGGCTTCACGGTGAGGGTGTAGCGACCGGGTTTGTCGAAGGTCAGCTCGCCGATGTCGCGCTTCACGAAGGCTTGGAAGCCGCCGGTTTGCTCGACCTTGAACAGCAGCTTCTGCGGGCCGACGGCGAACTCGACTTCGCTGCCGCCGCTGCCGTTGCCGCAGCCGTAGGTGATTTCCATCGTGAACTTGCCGGGCTTCACCACCTCGAACTCCCAGCTCGCCCAGTCGGTCGGGTTCACCCAGTAGCCGAGAGTGTTCTTATGTGGCAACGGCTCGAAGCGCAGCATCGGGCCGAACACGTCCGCGTGCTTGCCGAGCATCGTGATGGTGCCGTCGGCGGCCTGCGGGCTGGGGCGGTAAGCGGGGTTCGGCAACATCATCTGCGCGCCGGTCTTGATGCGCCAGGTGTCGAGCTTGCTGACCATCGCCTTCACGCGCGCGGTGTGCGCGGGGTCTTCGGCGAGATTGCGGTTCTCGCCGGACTTGAGGTCAAACAACTCCACACGGCCCGTCTCGTAAAACTCGATGAGCTTGAAGTCGCCATCGCGAATCGCACCGCCGGGCTTGCCGCCTTGGTTGCTGTAGTGCGGGTAATGCCAGAAGAGCGGGCGCGGGGCGTTGGTGCCCGTGTCCTTGAGCAAGGGCGCGAGGCTGACACCGTCAATGACGTTCGGAGTCCCGGCTTCAGCCGGTGCGGGCGACTTCGCCACAGACGCGCTGCCGGCTACAGCCGGGACGCCGAGCGGGAGCCCCGCGAGCTCCAGCATTGTCGGGAAGTAATCCACGCTGCTCATGGCGTTGGTGGCGGTGGAGCCGGGCTTGATGCCGGGACCGCGCACGAGCAAGGGCACGCGGATGCCGCCTTCGTAGAGGTAGCCTTTGCCCTCGCGCAGCGGTGAGTTGATGGTCGCGGGCGTGCCCGGGCCTTCGAGGGTCGCGAGGCCGCCGTTGTCCGAGGTGAAGAAGACGTAGGTGTTGTCCGCGAGCTTGAGGTCGTCGAGCTGCTTCAGGATTCGCCCGATGCTGTCGTCCATGCTCTCCACCATCGCGGCGTATATGGCGTTGGTCTGCTGCCCGGCCTTGCCCGCGACTTGCGGATACTTCGCGATGATGTCGGCCTTGGCCCGCAGCGGCGTGTGGACGGCGTAGTGCGCGAAGTAGAGGAAGAACGGCTTGTCCTTGTTCGCCATGATGATTTTCTCGGCCTCGTTGGTGAGGCGGTCGGTCAAGTATTCGCCAGCCGGTGCCTCTTCGAGTCCCCTCATGCTGACTTGCTTGCCGTCCTTGCCCTTGCCCCCGAACGGCGCGAAGTAGCTCATCGGCGTGCCGGTGTGGTCGCCCGCGATGTTGATGTCGAAGCCCTGCTTCTGCGGCTCGAAACCCTCGCCACCGAGATGCCACTTGCCCACGTGCGCCGTGACGTAGCCCGCGGCCTTGAGGCGCTCGGCGATGGTGACTTCCGCCAGCGGGAGCTGCTGGTTGATGACAGGCCGCGCGAGACGTTGCGCGGGCAAATCACCGCGACCCGGCAGCCAGTCCGTGAGGTGCAGGCGGGCCGGATACTTCCCCGTCATGATGCTCGCGCGCGTGGGCGAGCACACAGGGCAAGCCGAGTAGGCGTCGGTAAACTTCATGCCCTGAGTCGCCATGCGGTCGAGGTTCGGCGTGCGGTAGAATTTGCTGCCGTAGCAGCCGAGGTCATTACGCCCGAGGTCATCAATGAGGATGAAGATGAAGTTCGGCTTGGGCGCGGCGACGGCGGGAAGTTGCGCACAGAACATCGCGGCCAACAACAGGCCAGCGCGGAGGAACGAAAGGGTTTTCACGGCGCAATGCTGCCGAAGCGGACCCGGAACTCAAGCCCGCGCTCGGACGAAAGGGTTTTCAACTCACCCGGAATTGCTACCGTCCGCGTCATGCAGCCACTAATGCGTCCGCCCGTAGTCAGGAGGCGGACTTCCCGTATCGCCAAAGCCCTTCGCATCCTCACCTCGGCGGCTACGCTCTTCTGCCTCCTCGCCCTCCCCTGCCCCGCCCAGCATGCCACCAACGCCGCCGCCGAGGCCAAGCTCAAACAACTCCAAGTCGCCCCCGGCCTGAAGGTCGAACTCGTCGCCACTGAACCGCTGCTGCAAAACCCCGTCGCCTTCAGCGTGGATGAACGCGGGCGCTTCTTCATCGCCGAGACGCATCGCTGGAAGACCGCCGTCTTCGACATCACGCAGCGCGTGCCGTGGCTGCTCGATGACCTGAGCTGCCGCACCGTCGCCGACCGCGATGCGCACCTGCACCGCCTCTTCCCCGGCACGAACTTCGCCACGCTCACCAACCACTCCGAACGCATCCGCCTCGTCGAGGACACCGACAGCGACGGCGTTGCCGACAAATCCACCATCGTCGCCGACGGCTTCAACTCGCCCGTCTCCGGCCCCGCCGCCGGCATCCTCGCGCGCAAGGGTGAGGTGTGGTTCGCGAACATCCCGGAGCTGTGGAGATTGGAGCTGGGAGCTGGCAGCTTGGGAAAGACAGCGCCTCGAAGCACCACCCCATCTCCCATCTCCCATCTCCTAGCTTCCAATCTCGGCGTCCACATCTCCGTCTCCGGCCACGACCTCCACGGCCTCGTCTTCGGTCCCGACGGACGCCTCTACTTCAGCCTCGGCGACCGTGGGTTCGAGCTGCGGCCCGGCATGAAGCACCCCGGCTTCAGCGCGGAATACCTCCGTCGTATCGCGCCCGACACCGGGGCCGTCTTCCGCTGCCAGCCGGACGGCTCGGAGCTGGAAGTCTTCTGCATCGGCCTGCGCAACCCGCAGGGCCTCGCCTTCGACGCGCTCGGCAACCTCTTCACCGTGGACAACGACACCGCCGGCCCGGACAAGGCCCGCCTGCTCCACCTCGTCGAAGGCGGCGACTACGGCTGGCGCATCAGCTACCAGCACATGAAGAACTTCGGCCCGTGGGTCGCCGAGGAGCTCTGGCGCGGCGGCGCGGGCGACATCCTCCCGTGGAGCGGCGAAGTCGCCCAAGGCCCCGCCGGCCTCGCCTTCTATCCCGGCACCGGCCTGCCCGACCGCTACGCGAACCACTTCTTCATCTGCGACTTCCCCGGCGGCATCTGGAGCTTCAGCCTCAAGCCGCGCGGCGCGAGCTTCGAGCTGGCCGCCCGCGAGAAATTCCTCTGGAACCTCCTGCCCACGCACGCCGCCTTCGGCCCCGACGGCGCGCTCTACGTGAGCGACTGGGTGGAAGGCTGGGGCCAGCCCGAGAAGGGCCGCCTCTACCGCGTGAGCGACCCGGCGCAAGCGGGCAACGCCAAACTCGCCGAAGCCAAGCGCCTGCTGAATGGAGGCTTTGACAGCCTGACCAACCGAGAGCTTTCGCGCCTGCTCGGACACGCAAACAAGTGGGTTAGAGAAGAAGCTCAAACCCGCTTGGGACCAAGGCTGGACTACGATTTTGTCGAAGCGAGTTGGATTACCACCAACGGACTCGACTCACTATCACTGCAAGCTGGGATGTGGGCTTTCAACTCGCTGGGCAATCACCTACTTGCTGAGAGTCGCAAGGCGTTGGAGGAAGCCAAGCGGAGACTTTCAGTCAACCCGCCCTCCGTATCAGTCAACCCGCCCTCCGTAGGTGGCCACTTCCTGCCCCTTGTTTCAATCAAGAGAAGTGCTTCAAATCGAATTGCTTCAACAATGAAGGCGCTTCTCGGAGACCCGCAGCCTGAAATACGCGCGCTCGCCGCAAAGCTCATGCCTACTGATGAGCTTTCGATGCTACCAGAGGTTGACCGGAGTAACGAATTCGACTTGGCAGCCCGGCTCACCGACGTGTCTCTACAGGTGAGATTCGAAGCCGCTATGGCTTTGCGGCGATTCCCAAAGCCTGCGATTATTCCGGAGATTCTCCGCTTCCTTCGCGCCAACGACACCGACCCCTACCTCACCCACGCCGGCATGATGGCCTTGCTCGGCATCGGTGACTTCGACGCCATCCAGCGCGCCGCACGGGACGAGTCGCCCGCCGTGCGGCGGGCCGCGATGCTGTGCATGCAGCGGTTGCTGCGCCCGGAAATCGCCCAGTTCCTCCGCGACCCCGACCCGCGCCTCGTCCTCGAAGCCGCCCGCGCCATCAACGACGCCGGCATCGAACCCGCCTACCCCGCCCTCGCCGCGCTCCTGCCGTCCGGTAGGGACGCGTTGCCGCGCGTCCTCCCCGTCGCCCCCGATGCCCAAGGCCGACCAGCAGGTCGGCCCTACCAAGAATCGTTGCTGCTGCGCGCCTTGAACGCCCACTACCGCCTCGGCCACGCGACCAACGCCCAAGCCCTCGCCACCTTCGCCACGAACACCAACGCCTCCGACGGCCTCCGCGCCGAGAGCCTCTTCCTCCTCAGCGCGTGGGAAGTCCAACCCGCCACGCCCGGCAACGTCCCGGTGAAAATCGCCCGTGTGGACGGCCACGGCTCCACGCCGCTCGTGAACCCGGAGAACTGGCCCGGCTGGTTCGACCGCGTCTGCGGCCTCTGGCGTCCCCTCCCGTCGCGCGATGCCACCGCTGCCCAAGCCGCGTTGCGTCCGCACCTGCCCATCCTGCTGCGCGCCCCCGGGACCAACTCAGTCCTCGCCGCCATTGCCGCCGTCGAGAAGCTCACCCTCACCGAAGCCGCCCCGCAGCTCGCCGCGTTGCTCAAAGACACAACGCAACCCGCGCCCGTCCGCGTCGCGAGTCTCCGCACGCTGGGCAGTTCCGAGTTCAAGGTTCCGAGTTCAAAGCTGCTCGCCGAGTCGGTCGCGCTCGCGTTGGCGGATGCTGACGCGACAGTCCGTCGCGAAGCCGTGAAGCTCGCGGCTGCCGCGAACCCCACCACCGCCGTCCCACTCCTCGCCCGCGTCCTCGCCGACGAGCAAGACTTCCGTCTCCGCCAAGCCGCGCTCGCCGCCCTCGGCGATTTGCCCGGCCCCGACGCCGACGCCGTGCTCACCCAGCAACTCGCGTTGCTCTCGGACAGGAGACTTCCGCCCGAGTTGCACCTCGATCTCCTCGAAGCCGCCGCGAAACGCCCGTCGCTCGCCGCCCAAGTAGGACAGGCGTCCCGCCTGTCATCCATTGTTCCAGTTCCCGCGCCAGCGGTCGGCCCGCCCGCCAAGGAGCTAGATGGAAAGTCAGGCAAGATGCCTGACCTACTCGCCTCCTTCCGCCCCGCCCTCGCCGGCGGCGACGCCACCGAGGGCAAACGCCTCTTCTTCGAGCACCCCGGTGCGCAATGCATCCGCTGCCACGGCGTGCGCGGCGAAGGCGGCATCGTCGGCCCCGGCCTCAGCAGCGTCGGCAAGCGCCTCACGCGCGAGCAGCTTTTGGAGAGCATCGTCCTCCCGAACCAGACCATCGCCGCCGGCTTCGAGAACGCCACGATCGTCCTCAAGAGCGGCGCGAACCACAACGGCCTCGTGAAGTCCGAGACGGCGACCGAGCTGGTCTTGGACTCTCCCGAAGACGGCAAGCTCACGCTGAAGAAAGCCGCCATCGAGAAGCGCATTCGTGGCCTGTCCGCGATGCCCGAGGGCGTGGACAAGCTCATCACCCGCCGCGAGCTGCGGGACTTGGTGGAGTATCTGAGCGGACTGAAGTGAGCTGCTAAACGACGGTTGAACTGGCCGCGAAAGAGCACAGAGAGCACAAAGAAGACGGCCTCAAGAGGAAACTTTTCTTTGCGTTCTCTGCGCCCTTTCGTGGTAAAAACTTCGGCTCCACGTTTGCAAAGCACCTCGCAGTTCGTAGTCTCCCGCCATGGCCGAGCCGAAGAAAAAACCGCTACCCCGCGAGTCCGGCGCCCCTGCCGAGCCTTCACTCGCCTCCACCCCGCTCGCCGACCTCCTCCCGCGCGAGCAGCTCGAACAGCTTTCCACCCTCCAGCTCGTGGATCTCATCACGAGCAAGCTCCCCCCGCGTCACGCCTCCATCTTCGACATGGTCTATCTCCGCGAGCGCATCGCCGCCGTGGAGGAGATGACCGACCAGGCCCGCGCCGCGCTCGAAAAGATGGACGCCATCATCGAGAAGCTCCGCTCGCCCGCCTTCCGCGTCGGCACGTTCCTCGCGCCCGTGGACCGCGACAAAGCCCACGTCTGTCTTGGCGGCACGGACTACGTCTGCCGCGTGGACCCGGCCATCCCGGTCGCCAGCCTGCAAGCCGGCCAGCGCGTGCTCTGCAACGAAGCCTTCGCCGTCGTGCAGAGCCTCGGCTTCGACCGCAATGGCCCCATCGTCCGCGTGGACGAACTGCTCTCCGACGGCCGCCTGCGCACCGGCCAGGAAGCCGGTGTCACCAACTTCGTCATCCAACGCTCCGCCCTGCTGGCCAAGGAGAAGATGAAGTCCGGCATGGAGGTGCGCCTCGACGTGAACCAGCGCGTCGCCCTCGAAATCATCGGCGTCGGCAAGCGCGTCGAGCGCTCGCTGGAGACCGTCAGCGAACTCCCGTGGTCGGCCATCGGCGGCCAGGACGAGGCCGTGCGCGCCATCCGCGACGCCATTGAACTGCCCCTCCTCCATCGCGACCTCTTCAAGAAGTTCGAGCACTCGGTGCCGAAGGGCTTTCTCCTCCACGGCCCGCCCGGCTGCGGCAAGACGCTGCTCGGCAAGGCCACCGCCTACAACCTGCGCCAGCAAATCAAGACCCAGACCGGCGTGGACCACCCGGAGTTTTTCCTGCACGTCAAAGGTCCGGAGATTCTCAACATGTGGGTCGGCGAGAGCGAACGGCAGGTGCGCGACCTCTTCGCCCAGTGCCGCGAGCGGGCGCGCGACGGCGCGCTGGCGTTCCTGTTCATTGACGAGGCCGAGAGCATCCTCGGCACGCGCCGGGGCGGGCGCTTCAACAGCATTCTCAGCACGCTGGTCCCGATGTTCTGCACCGAGATGGACGGCATCGAGCCGCTCACCAACGTGGTCGTCATCCTCGCCTCGAACCGCGCGGACCTGATTGACCCGGCCATCCTGCGGCCCGGACGCATTGACCGCAAAATCCGCGTCCGCCGTCCCGACAAGGCCGGCGCGCAGGCCATCTACGAAATCTACCTGCACGACTCTCTGCCGCTAGCCGAACCGAAGGCCGACCTCGCCCGTGCCGTGACCGACGCGCACTTCGCCCGCACGCCGGACAACGAGTTCGCTGAAGTGAACTTCCGCAGCGGCCGCCGCGAACTGCTCTGTCGTGGCGACCTCGCCAGCGGAGCCATCATCGCCGCCGTGGTCGAGCGGGCGAAGTCCCTCGCCATCCGCCGCGCCATCGAGACCAAGGCCAGCGACACGCAGCTCACCCGCGCCGACCTCCTCACCGCCCTCCGCCTCGAACACGACGAGAACGACCTCTTCCCCGCCAACGACCTCACCGAAGACTGGCTCAAGCTCACCGACTTCGACCCCGAGAACGTGGTGAAGCTGGGGCCAGTGCGGACGAGGAAGGGGGAGCGGAGCGGGGTTGTTTGATGAACGGCGCGATGCTTCCCTTCGAGTGAAGTTCTGATATTCTCCCAGCCATGAAAGCAGTCCTGTCCGAGCCAGAAATCGTGACCCGCCACGGCAAGCCCGTTTCCGTCATCCTACCCATCAAGGACTACGAGGAGTTGCTGGAGCGGGTGGAAGACGCGCAGGACGTCGCTTGGCTCAAGCAGGTCAGCAGCAAGTCCCGGCAATATCGTCCTCTCAGCGAGTATCTGGCCGGGCGCAATCCAAGGACGGCTACGCGACAACGCGGCGTTGCCACCAGCGGTGCTGTTGCGCTCTCTCTGGCTCTCCTCCTTCTTTGCGGATGTGCGTCATCAACCACAACCCCGATTTCAGGTGGCAAAACTGCGCCCACATCCGTGGATAGCATTGAGGTTTTGTTTGACCCTCCGTCTCGTCCTTACAAGACGATTGGTTTGGTCACAGTTCAGACAGGCTCCATAGGAGCCAAGGACTCCGTGATTCAGCGCGAGTTCAAATCAGCAGCAGCAAAGTTGGGCGCAGATGCAGTCATTATCGAATCGTTGCCGGCTGGCATTCTCAACGAGCAAGCGGGTAGAGGCAGAGCAATCCTCTGGGTGAAATAGGACGCTGCTCAAGCCTCGCACACCTCTCGGCGTCGCACGGAACAGGATAGAGTCGGCTGCGTCCTAATCTGCGAAAAGCCGGTAGAAACTGTCCAGAAATGCTTCGAGACGCTGGACGAATGTATTGCCGGATTTCAGGTCAACCGACGCTCTGGTAAGGCCGGTGTATTGCTCCTTGTGCTCCTGATATTCCTTCAGCAGTAACTCCAAGCGACTCCACTCCGTTTCGGAAATGAAGGGCCGAAGCTTGAGCGCAGCGGCTGTCACCTCGTTGACGCTAGCCTTAAAGAAGGTGTCCTCGTTGGGGTTGAAATGCCTGTGTTCTTCACGGCAGAGCGCCGATAGTTTTGCCTTAAGCTCGGAAATGGTGACGAGAAACTTGTCCTTGGCGTCACCAACCCTTTTACGTCTGTCGCGCCGCTCGACAAGGACATTACTCAAAAAACCGGCGACAAAGGCGGCAAGGAACTTCGCCAACTCTGGGAGGAGTTGGAGCCACACGCTTGCATCAAAGTATTCCTGCTTGGGTGCCATTTCGGCGGTGATTCGTTGCCGCAATCGAACGCAGGAAGGGAACTTGAAAAACTCGACAGATTCAACATCGTTTCTTGGTCTCCTTACGGATTCCATCCAATTGACAACGCCCAACCACCGCCGCACTTTCACCCCATGCCAACCGTCAGCATCAACCTCCCGCCGGACCTGAACTCACTGGTGGAACGCAAAATAGTCTCCGGCCAGTTCCACTCAGCGGAGGCGGTCTTGTGCGAGGGGCTGCGGTTGCTCCAAGAGCGCGAAGAACTCGGCAAGCCGGACTTCGAGGTTTCAACGATGGAGGAACTGGAGGCGAAGCTGCTCGTCGGGCTGGAGCAGTTGGAGCGCGGCGAGGGTATTCCCGGTGAAAAGGTGTTCGCCGAACTGAAGGAGCACAGCCGCCGCCGCCGCGCTCATGCTTGAGCTGTCCATCGCCCCTGCCGCGCGTGCGGACCTGCTCGGCATCTGGGACTCCATCGCCGAGGGCAATCCCGAGGCGGCCGACCGCTTCCTGTTCGCGACTGAACAAACCACGACACAGCTCACCCACCACCCCGGTCTGGGACGGGAGCGCCGCTTCGCCCGGTTCCGGGGCATCAATCTGCGTTCTTGGAGCGTGAAAGGTTTTCGGAACTACCTTGTTTTCTATTACGCAACTGAGGACTGCCTCAACGTGGTGCGAGTCGCCCACGGCGCGCGGGACTTGGAAGCATTTTTCCGGGAGAATCCGCCCGCGTGAAGGCTTTCCCATCCGTGTTTCATCCGTGTTCCACCTGTGGCTAAAGAACCTCCCATCCTCTTTGGCATCGAGACCGAATACGGCATCGCGCGGGATGGCGTGGAGGACTTGGACGTGGTGGCGGAGTCCATCGCGCTGGTGCGCAGCGCGATGGAGCCGGGCGTGCGGATGCGCTGGGATTACGAGGCCGAGAACCCGCACCACGACGACCGCGGCTGGGACGTGCCGGAGCTGCGGCAGGACTTCGACGAGGCGGATTACTTCGAGCAGGACACGCACCGCGAGCTGACCTTCGCCGAAATCAAGAGCGACCTCGCGCTCGGCAACGGCGCGCGCTTCTACAACGACCACGCCCACCCGGAATACTGCACGCCCGAGTGCTCCACGCTCGCCGAGCTGGTCGCGCACGACCGCGCGGGCGAGCGCGTGGTGATGGCCTGCGCCCAGCGGCTCTCGAAAGCGCGCGGCGCGACCGTGCGGCTCTACAAGAACAACACGGACTACCGAGGCCACAGCTACGGCTGCCACGAGAACTACCTGCTGCCCCGCGCGCTGCCGTGGGACCGGCTGGCGGCGGGCGCGCAGGCGTTCCTCGTCACGCGGCAAGTCTTCGCGGGCGCTGGCAAGTTCGCCATCGAGGCCGAGGACAAGTTCATTTCGCCCCACTTCCAAATCGCCCAGCGCAGCGACTTCTTCAGCGAGTTGCAGAGCGTGGACACGATGCAGAAGCGCCCGCTCATCAACACCCGCGACGAGCCGCACGCCGACCCGCGCCAGTGGCGGCGCTTCCATGTCATCATCGGCGACGCGAACCTCTCGCCCTTCGCCACGCGGCTCAAGGTGGGCACGACCGCCCTCGTGCTTGAAGCCATCCTCCGCGATCCGCAGCGTGCGTTCCCGCAGCTCGCCGACCCGCTCGCCGCGCTCCCCGCCATCTCGCGCGACCCGCGTTACCGCTGGGAAGCGAAGCTGGCGAATCGTCGGCCTTCCACTGCGCTTGCCGTGCAGCGTGACTATCTCGCCACCGTGAAGGAACTCTGCGACTTCTCCACGCCGGAGCGCGCCGCGCTCGTGGCCGATTGGGAAGCCGTGCTCAACGACCTCGAAGCCGACCCGATGCGCTGCCGCGATCGACTGGACTGGGTCGCCAAGCTCGCGCTCATCCGCGAGTTCCAGGCCGCCCAAAGCCTCGCGGACGATGCCCCTTGGCTGCAAAGCCTCGACCTCGAATACCACCGGCTCGACTTCGACGAAGGGCTTTACTTCGGCTTGGAGCAGTCCGGCGCGATGCGCGGGGTGCCGTTGGAAGCCGAGGTTCAGCGCGCGATGTTCGAGCCGCCGGAGACCACGCGCGCGCTCATCCGGGGCAAACTTATCCAAAAGTTCAGCGCCGCCGTGCTCTCCGCGCAGTGGGACCACGTCACGCTCGCATGCGGCGAAGGCGAGTTGAAAGTGTCGCTGCTGGAAATGTTCGCGCAGGAGCGCATTGCGTTCGTTGCCCAAGCCATCGGCGAATCCATCTCACCAGCGGAATTGCGTGAGCGCCTGTCCCGTGCAACTGTCCGCCACTAACACTATGCCCGACCAAGCCCAGAAGACCCGCCCGGTGACACCCAGCCCCAGCGGCGGCGGCGACGGCCCCAGCGCGCCGAAGGTGGACAAGCCCAACGTCGAGGAACTCCTCAAGCGCATGAAGAAGGTGGATCCCGACCAGGCCAAGCGGTATCGCCAGCGCACGGGCCAATGAAGGAGCGCGGACGCCCACGTCCGCAGCACGCTTTTAACCCCAAATGCGGTCGTAGGCGTCCGCACTCCAATCGAAATGACCTCCGCAGCCCAACCCATCTCCGGCGACTTCGTCTCGCTGCTCGCGTCGCACAACCTCTCGCCGCTGCGGGTGGACGCCACCCACGCCGCGCCCGTCGAGACCCAGGCCACCACGGTCTTCGCCTTCCACTTCGCGGACGGGGTGCTGATGGCGGGCGACCGACGGGCGACGGCGGGCAACGTCATCGTCACCGACCGTGTGGACAAGGTCATCGAGCTGGACGCGCACTCCCTGCTGGCCATCGCAGGAGTGCCGGCGACGGCGTTCGAGATGGCGCGCGTGCTGCAAACGTCCTTTGAGTATTACCGCCGCAGCCAGCTCCAGTCGTTGAGCCTCCCGGCGAAGGTGCGCGCGCTCGCCCGGCTGCTCCGGGACAACCTGCCGATGACCATGCAAGGCATCGGCGTGGTGGTGCCGCTCTTTGCCGGCGTGGACACCACGGTGCAGCCGCACCAGCCGCAGATTTACTTTTACGACCCGCTCGGCGCGCAGTTCCAAGCCGTCGGCTATGCGACGAGCGGTTCCGGCTCGCAGACGATTCGCAGCGTCCTGAGCTACCAAGAGCGCTACGGCCAGCCACGCCCGTCCGAGATGACCTTGCCGCAAGCCGTGCAGTTTGCGCTGCGCCTGCTGATGACGGCGTCGGAGTTTGACTCGGCCACTGGCGGCGTGCGGCCGGACTCGCAGGCGTTCGCGACGCTCAAGGTGCTGCGGGCGTCGGGGGTGGAGACGATTTCCGACGCGCAGCAGGCGGAGTGGCTGAAGGGATAGCTCGCGCGACCACGACCGAACCCTGTAGCGGCGGACTTGGGCATCCGCGCTCCGCGCTACTTATTCGGCTGCGGCGTGTAGCGGAGGTAGGGCTTCAACTTGCGAGAACCCTTGGGAAACATCGCCGGGATTTCCTCGTCCTTCACCGCGAGTGTCACGATGCAGTCTTGGCCGTCCTGCCAATCAGCGGGCGTGGCGACCTTGAACTTCGAGGTGAGCTGGAGCGAGTCCACGACGCGAAGGATTTCGAGGAAATTGCGGCCGCAGGACATCGGGTAGGTCAGCGTGAGCTTCACCTTCTTGTCCGGCCCGATGACGAAGACGGAGCGCACGGTGGCCTTGTCGTCCACGTTCGGGTGAATCATGTCGTAGAGCCCGGCGACGGTCTTGGCGGGGTCGGCGATGATGGGGAAGTTCATCGTCGTGCCCTGCGTTTCGTTGATGTCACGCACCCAGCCTTGGTGGGACTCGACGGGGTCCACGGAGATGGCGATGCACTTGACGTTGCGCTTGGCGAACTCGTCCTTGAGCTTCGCGACCGCGCCCAGCTCGGTGGTGCAAACGGGCGTGTAGTCGGCGGGGTGGGAGAAAAGAATGCCCCAGCCGGTGCCAAGCCATTGGTGGAAGTCAATGTGGCCTTCGGTGGTGTCGGCCTGAAAGTTCGGAGCGATGTCGCCAAGTCGGAGTGCCATAGGTTTGATGCTGTTAGCGCGCGGAAAGTAGGGAACCCGAAAGGACGGCACAAGTCTTCACTTCCTGTCGTGAGCAGCCGGGACGCGCCTGCCACGCCGGATGGCTCGGTGGTTTCCCGTTGGTCTACCGCTTCGCTTCCAGAAAGTAGGAGCTGACTTCGCCGACGCCCTTGCAGTTGACGGTGCCGCGCTTGGTGAGATGGAACTTAGCGCGGAGCCGGTCGGCGGTGTCGGCGGGGACGTGAATGTGGTCTGGCAGGCCGCTGGATTGCATGCGGCTGGCGAGGTTCACCGCCGCGCCCCAGAGGTCGTAGGTGAACTTCTTGCGCCCGATGACGCCGGCGACGACGGGACCGGTGTTCAGGCCCATGCGCACGCGGAGGTTGAGACCGGAGTCGGCGTTGAGGTCGCGCACGGTGTCCAGGATGCCCAGCGCCATCTCCGCCACGGCCTCGGCGTGGTCGGGCCTCGGCACCGGCAGTCCGCCGACGACGAGGTAGCAGTCGCCGATGGTCTTGATCTTTTCCAGCCCGTGCTGCTCCGTGAGGCGGTCGAAACGGGAAAACAACTCGTTGAGAAGGGTGACGAGATCGTCGGGGTCCGTCTCGTTGGCGAGGGCGGTGAACTCGACGATGTCCACGAAGAGAACGGTAACCTCGGCGAACCGTTCGGCGATGTTGCGCTCGCCGCGTTTGAGTCGCTCGGCGATGCACGGGGGTAGGATGTTGAGCAGGAGCCGCTCGGATTTCTCCTGTTCGATTTCGAGCAGTTGCTTCTCATGCTGCACCTGGATGACTCGGAGGCGCTCTAGGTCGCGCAGCCGCTTGCGCTCCAAGGAGGCGGCGACGCGGGCGCGCAGGATGGTGGAGTTGACGGGCTTGGGCAGGAAGTCCTCCGCGCCCAGCTCGATGCAGCGTGCGACGGCCCCGAGTTCGTTCATGCCCGAGGCGACGACGACGGGGAGGTGGCGGAGAAACGGGTCGCTCTTGATGGCCTCAAGCAGGCCGAAGCCGTCCAGCCTGGGCATCTGAATGTCGGAGATGAGGAGGTCGAACTCGCGTTCGCGCAGCAGGACGAGCGCGGCTTCCCCGTCCTCGGCCTCGGTCACGTTGGGGTAGCCGAGCGCGCGGAGGGTGAGCATGAGCACCATGCGGATGGGGCCGTCGTCGTCCACGATGAGGATGGCGGCTTGCCGGTCGGACTGGTCGCTCTGGACGCGCTCGAGCTGGTTGGCTTGGTCGGCGGAAAGGCCGCCAGCGACGGCCTCGCGCAAGAGACGGAAGGTGCCGGTGGTGTCCTCGCTCGGAGGGCGCGGTGGCTGGTGGTCGCGTTTGGCTTCCATGGGATCGCGCGCGCGAAAGCCGTTCGCGGGGCGCGGTAGAAGTTCCTAGCACGAACGCGGCGGACAGTCAGCCAAAATCACGGCCATAGAAATCCCGTTCCCAAATCCTGCTTGCCGGGTCCGCGCGTTCTGGCGGACAGTCGCCGCAGTGTTTCCACGCAGCAGCAGCAGCCAAGCTACGTTGGCAGTGTTGAGCGGTCTGGGTCTGGCCACCGGCCCGACGTCCGCCGCCGCGCTAGGGCTCCGTCTCGCGGACCAAGACCCTTTCGCCACCGCGCGCGGCAACGCCTTTGCCGCGACCGCCGACAACCCCTCCGCCATCTACTACAACCCGGCGGGCTTGACCCAATTGGAGGGTCACCACCTGCGTATCGGCGCTTATGCCGTCGCGCTTAAGGCCGAGTTCACTTCGCCCACCGGCGTGCGCTCGGATACTAAGGACCGCGGGGAGTTCGCCTCGCAATTCTACTACGCCTACGGGCTAAAGGAGCTGCCGCTGGCGTTCGGCGTGGGGATGTTCGCGCCTTACGGGCTGGCGCTGGAGTGGCCGGCCAACCCGAGCTTCGGCCCGCTCTACGGCAAGCTAACTTACCTCACGCTGAACCCGGTCGCGGCGTGGCAGGTGCATCCCACCGTGTCCGTCGCCGCCGGATTGTCGCTGAACTTCGCGGAACTCGAACTGCGCCAGCCAGCCACCACCGGTGCACCCGCGAGCAGGAACCGGTTCCAAGGCGAAGACAGCGACGTGGGCTACAACCTTGGGTTCCTCTGGCAGCCGTTCAAGCGGCACTCCGTGGGCGTGAACTACCGCAGCCCGACGACGCAAGCCTTCGCCGGCTCGGCGACGACCACGGGGGCGGGCGCGCCGTTCGACGGGACCGGAGCCGCCCGCGCGACGTTCCCCTTCCCGCGCCACCTCGTGCTAGGCTATTCGTTCCGCCCCACGCCGGACTGGAATCTGGAGTTCAACGCCGACTGGTCCGAGTGGAGCCGGCTGACCACCGTGAACTTCCAACAGCCCTCCGGCACGGTGGCCGTGCCGTTCAACTGGCGCTCCAGTTGGTGCTACGAGTTCGGCCTGACGCGACGGTTCGGCGGCGGCTGGCGCGCGAGCGCTGGCTACATCTTCAGCGAGAACTCCGTGCCGGACGCGAGCTTCACGCCGCTGGTCCCGGACTCGGACCGGCACATTTTCAGTCTTGGAGTTGGTCGTCAGCAGGCGCGCGTCAGTTGGGACGTGGCCTATCAGTTGGGTTGGGGACCCAGTCGTAATGTCGCCGGCAACACGCTGGCCTTTCCACTCGCAGTTCCACCCCCATCCGCCACCGCCAATGGACGCTACACCTTCCTCAGCCACGCCCTCACCGCTGCGGTCACCGTCGCCTTCTGAATCCGCCGCGCCGCGCCCCACGCTCCTCATCGTGGACGACGAGGAAGGGCCGCGCCAATCGCTGCGCGTCGTGTTCAAGAACCTCTACGACGTGGTGCTGGCCGACAGCGGCCTCAAGGCGCTGGAGATCGCGAAGACCCGCCGCGTGGACGCCGCCGTGATGGACATCCGCATGCCCGGCATGCCCGGCACGGAGCTGCTCGGCCAGCTCAAGGCCCTCGACCCGAAGATCGAGGTGGTGATGCTCACCGCCTACGAGACGCTGGACACCGCCCGCCAAGCACTCCGCCACGGCGCGTGCGACTACCTGACCAAGCCCTTTGAAATCACCGTCATCCGCGACGCGGTCGCCAACGCCATGCAGCGCCGCGCGTTGGCCGAAGCGATGAGCGACGGCGCGCAGCGCGTTCAGGCCTTGCAGGAGGAGCTGCGCAACTTGCAGCTGCAGGGCGAGCTGGCGCGCTCGCAGAACGAGATTTACGCCAGCGTCATGCACGACATCGGCAACCCGCTCACCGCCGTCTCCGCGATGCTCCAGATGGTCAGCGCGGACCTCGAGGCGACGCGCGGCGACGCGACCTATTCCGTCAAGGACCAACTCGCGCGCGTGAACCAACAAGTCGGGCGCTGCATGGAGATTTCGCGCCGCTACCTCAACTACGCCCGCGAGCGCTCCACGCAGCACCAAGCCGTGCGCCTCAACGAAGTGCTCGCCGACGTGCGCGAACTGCTCCGCGCACATCCCAGCGCCCGGCACCACCAGCTCGCCGTCCAGCTCATGCCCGCCGACCTCGCGCTCCGCATGAACGGGACCGACCTGATTCAAGTGCTGCTGAACCTCATCACCAACGCCTTCCAAGCCGCCGCCACGCCGCTGCAAGTCGCCGTCGCCGGCGCGTATTACGGCGACCCGCTGCCCCCGGCGGTCCTAGCTGATTCAGCCCGCAGCATGTTCATCAACCGCGAAACCTTCGCCAACGAACCGCCGCTCATTGCCGTCAGCGTGAGCGACACTGGTCCCGGCATCCCCGAGGAAATTCTACCCAAGATTTTCGGGAGCTACTTCACGACGAAGGCACCGGGCGAAGGCACCGGCCTTGGCCTCGCCATCGTGCGACGCTTGGTGGCCGAGGCAAAAGGCGGCCTCCAAGTGCAGACCGAGCCAGGCCGAGGAACGACCTTCACCGTCTTCCTGCCGGTGGAGATGAGTTGAGCCCACGAGCGCCGCAGAGGGATTTAATAAGGAGAGCAGGAAGGCAGGAGGAATTAACCTCAAACCGTCGGTGCCTTCTCCTGCCCTCCTGCCCTCCTGCCCTCCTTATAAACCCCCTCAGCCCGGCGGCTGGGAATACTCCTGCTCCAGTTTCTTGGCGCACTCCGGGCAGATGCCGTGCGACGCCTTCACGCCCGTCTGCTGGGCAAAGTGCTGTTCAATCGTCAGCCACTTGTTCTGCGCCTCAATCTTCCGGCACCACGCACAGACATGCAGGAAGGACTCCAGATAGCTCAAGCGCGAGACGATGAGGTAGATTTTGTAGGCGGAGAACATCCAGAGCAGCACGACTACCCCGGACTTCGCCGAGACCTCCAAAAACGTCTCCGTGTTCTCCTCACTCACACCCAGATGCTCCCAGACGCCGAACAGCTTATCGGCCCACAGGACCATGACGATGGTGACGAACCCCAGCGCGTGCCAGAAGAGCGCCTTGTGCCAAAGGATCTCCTGCTTGGGCGGCGGCGGGGCTTTCGTCTCGGCGTCGCTCGCCATCAGTTCCGTAGAAGCTTCCATCCTGGTGCTCGTTTGGCCGTGCCCGCGGCCGGTTCAAAGATTACTTAGGCAACCGCAACTGCTGTGCTTCACGGTCATATGTTGTGCTCGACCGGGCTGCCGTTTGGTGGAGGCAAGGTTTCCTTCGCCCCGGCGAAAAGCGAGTTAAAAGTCGGCCCGCCGACCTTGCGAAGCGGCTGCGGCCCACGCTTCCCAAGCCGCTCACCTCCCCTGCCCTGCGCCCAGCCGCTCGACCAACTCCGCCATCTCCCAGGCCCGGTGCCGCGCGGCCAGCACATCCGCCGCGTGGCCGTGTGCCCAGACCGCATGGCGGATGACCAGCCCCGCGTCCGCGTGCAAACGCGGCTGCGCGAGCCAGCCCCCGAGATAACCCGCCAGCACATCACCGCTCCCGCCCTGCGCGAGCTGCGGGTTGCCGGACGAGTTCACGAACAACTCCCCGCGTCCCCCGCCGACCAACGTGTGCCGCCCCTTCAACACCACCCAACAATCGCCCCACGTCCGCGCGATGCTCCGCAGCACTTCGGTCCGCCCCGCCCGCCCGCCCGCCTTCGCTCCCTCCAGCATCCGCGCCGCCTCACCGGGATGCGGCGTGACCACGCGCAACGCGCCCGGGTGCGTCGGCCCCGGCGGCAGCCAACCCAGCGCGCTAGCGTCGGCCACCACCGGCAGCGGCGACTCCCGCCAGAGCCGGACCGCCTCCCGCACCCACGCCTCCGGCACATCCACCCCCGCGAGTCCCGGCCCCACAAGAATCGCCGAGCACGACTTCGGCAGCGCCACCCCCTCCGCCCACGGATGCACCATCGGCTGCGCCAGCTGCGCCGCGACCAACGGATAAACCCGCTCCGACGTGAACACACTCACCAGTCCCGGCATCGCCCGCAGCGCCCCGCGCGCCGCCAAGACCGCCGCCCCGTGATAACCCTGACTGCCCGCGAGAATGGCCAGATGGCCGAACGTCCCCTTGTGCCCCACCACCGGACGCGACGGCGGGAAGCGCGCGAAATCCTCCGGCAACGTCCAGTTCAACTCCGTCTTGAAAGGGCACGCCACCAACCCAATCTCCGCCGCCACCTCCAGCCGCCCCGTGAACTCCGCAGCCAGCGGCAACAACAGCCCCGCCTTCATCGCCCCCAACGTCACCGTCACCGTCGCCCGCACCGCACCACCGAGCGGCTCGCCCGTATCCGCGTTCAAGCCCGACGGCACATCCACCGCCAGGATAGGCACCCGCGACGCGTTTACCGCCGCCACCAACCGCAACCAATCCCCCGCCAGCGCCCGGCTCAAGCCGATGCCCAACAGCCCGTCCACGATCAGCGCGCCAGCAAACTCCCGGACCGCCGCCTCCACCGCCGCCGGGTCAGTCACGTTCAGCACGGTCACGATGCGGTCCGCCAGATACTCAGCCGCAAACCGCGCGTCATCCCCGTTGTGACCTTTGCCAGCCAGCACGAGAATCTGATCTCCCGCCCGCGTCATCCGCCGCGCGCACCGCGCCACCGCCTCGCCCGCCCGTCGCATGACCGACTCCTCGGACACCCCAGCCGCCCAAGTCACACCCTCCCACTCGCGCATTTCAGCAATGTTGATAACGGGCGTTGACACCCCGCGATTAAGCGGCAAACCCAACCCCGACGCAACGCCTGCCCGGAGCGCCCCGGCGACGGCGCTTTCTGCGTCATCGCACGCCAAGGATATCCCCTTGAGCCGTGCGTTGCGGACTTGGCTCCTCCTTCCGGTTCGCTCCCCCCCAGCAAGCGGCGTCGCCGCTACGCTCTGCCACCGCACTCCATCAGCGCCGCCTCCACACCCGCCGCCATCTGCTCCATCGTGAAGCGCTCCCGCACCGCCCGCCGCCCGGCCTCGCCCAGCGCCCGGCACCGCGCGGGGTTCAGCAACAGCTCCTCGATGGCCCCGGCCAGCGCCGCTGCGTTCGCCTCGGCGATGACGCCGCCGCCGGTGGCCGCGACGAGTTCCGGGAACGCCGCGTGACGCGGTTGCACCACCGGCACGCCCGCTGCCAGCGCCTCGATGAGATACAGCCCGAAGCCTTCGCCATAGAGCGCCGGCACGGAGAACACGGTGAGCGATTGCAGGAAGGCCACCTTCGCCTCGCGCGTGAGATTGGGGTGGAACTCCACGTCGCCCAGGCAGCCCGCGCGGCGGAGATGCCCCTGGAGCTGCGCCACGAACGCTTCGTCCCCCGGCCCGCACCCGCCGCCGACTTTCAACTTCAAGCCCGGCACCGTCCCGCGCCGCTTCAGCTCGATGAAGGTTTCAACCGCGAGGTCCAGCCCCTTCTCGCGGCACATCCGCGCGAAGTAGCCGAGGGTTGGTTCTGAGTTTGGAGTTCTGAGTTCTGAGTTCGTGCCGTAACCCTCCAGGCTGATGCCATTGAACACGACCTTCACCTTCTCCGCCGGCAGTCCCAGCCGCCCCGCCATCGTGTCGCCGAAGTAGTGGCTCGGGGCGATGAACAGGTCGCAATCGCGGCAACGCTCGGCCAGCAGCTTCCAGACTCGCTCGCGCAGCGGGCTGGGCATGGAGTCGAGGAAGGCGTCCTCGCCCTGGAGATTGCATACCACCCGGCAACCCAGCTCGGCCTTCAGCTTACGCGCGAGGCCCACGAGCATGGCGTTCGAGAGCATCACCACGTCGGGGCGCGGCTGGGTTTTCAACCAGGCGAGCAACTCGTCCAGCTCGCGCACCTGATTGCCCTCCTCGCCGCGCAGCATGGAGAGCGCGAGTTCGCCCACGTCGGCAGCGCGGGTCTTGGCGGCTCGACCCGCAGCGAGCTTGAGCAACGCGGGCGAGTCCAGTAGCGAGTGCAGCCACTTGGGCGCGCGGCGGAAGATTGCGGATTGTTGCTGGAGATAGACATTGATGCCGCCAAAGAAGGTCGGCGTGCCGGCGGCCTGGCTCTCCTCGTCCAGCGTCATGGGCAGGTAGAGCGGCACCATGAGCACCTCGTGCCCGCGCTGGCGCAGCGCACCGACCAGCGCGTTGTCGCGGAAGCAATTCCCGCAATACATCCCGCCCGCACCTGGAGTGATTTGGATGAGGTTCATGCAGAGGTATTAGCCACAGATGGCCACAGATGAAACACAGATAGGAGGGGAGGAGCTATGAGGAGGGCAGGCATGCAGGAGGAGGAGAACTCCGGACGACGCGGGTTTCCTTCCTGCCTTCCTGCTCTCCTCATAAATCCTCATCTCCTGCATCTGTGTTCCATCTGTGTCCATCTGTCGCTCATGCCAGCGGCTGCCCTACCGGCAGGTCGTCCGGCAGCGGCACGAACTCGCGGATGCGGTCCCAGAGGCGGGAGAAGTCCTTGTTCACGTCACCGCTGAGGCAGTCGGTGATTTCGCCGGCGGCATCGGGATACTTCATGATGACATCCTTGAAGGAGAAGCCCGGCGCGTAGAAGGCATAGACCAGCTTCCGCATGTTCTCCACGCCCTGCCGCATCTGCGTGGCGTAACCGGCGAAGCGCGCGGGGGAGAAGTCGTTCTCCACCAACGCCCGGTGAACTTCATCGCCCACCAGCACGCCGCTCTTGAGCGCGAGCATCAGCCCGCTGCTGAACACGGGGTCGAGGAACGCGAAGGCATCGCCCACCAGTAGCAGGCCGTCGCACCCGCAGTGGCGCGAGTGGTAGCTGTATTCGCCGGTGACGTGGTAAGCGCCGGTGGACGCGCCGGTGGCGAGATGGTCCTTAATCCAAAGATTCTCCCCTACCTCGCGCTCGAAGATGGCCTGCGGCTCCTTCACGCCGCCGCGCGTGAGATACTTGCCCTCCGCCACCACGCCGACGCTGACAAGGTCGTCGTGCATCGGGATGTGCCAGAACCAACCCTTCTCCGGCACGAAGGCCACCGTCGTCTGCCCCTCGTCAATACCCGGCTCGCGCTTCGAGCCGCGGTAGTAAGTCCAGACGGCGACTTTGTTCAGGTAGGGGTCGCGCATCCGCCAGCCGTTGCGCACGGTGCTAAAGGCCTCCTTACCCGTGCAATCCAGCGTGATGGGCGCGCGGAACTCGACGACTTCGCCGGACTTCAACTGCGCCCGCACGCCCGTGACCTTGGCGCCGTCGCGCAGCAGCTCCTTCACGGTGGTTTCCTCCAGCACCTCCGCGCCCTTCGCCCGCGCGTGGTTCATCAGCATTTGGTCGAACTCCGAGCGCAGCACCTGCCAGGTGGAGGCGATGGTCTCGCGGTCGTAGCGGTTGAAGAAGTAAAACGGCTGGCTGGCCTTCCCGTTGGGCTGCACGAATTGCACGCTGTATTTCCGCTGGAAGTGCGACGCCCGCATCAGCGGAATCAAGCCCAGCCGCTCCATCGGCCCATAGCAGAAGGGGATCAGCGACTCGCCGATGTGGTAGCGGGGGAACTTCTCGCGCTCCAACACCAGCACGCGATGGCCGAACTCGGCGAGGATGCTCGCTGTCGAGCAGCCAGCGGGGCCGCCACCGATGATGAGCGCGTCGTAGGTGCGGTTGGATTTCATACGTGTGCGTAGCTTAGTCGGGAAGCGCCCGGCGGCAAGGCGCGAAATTGCAGGCCGCTCGACAGACTGGACCGAAGCCTTGCCCGCGAGTGACACGGGCGGCGCGCTTGGCCTGGAAATTCCCTTTGCCTCCCCACCCGAAGCAGTCTCCAATCCCGCCATGCAAATCACACTCCGCACCGCCTTGTTCACGCTCGCGCTGACGCTCACCAGCTTCACCGCCCGCAGCGCCGAGAGCGCCATCACCCACTCCTTCCTCGCCACCGGCGGAGACACGCGCATCGTGGATGGCGAGGGCAAGACCATCTGGAAGTATCCCGGCTCGACCCGCGATGGCTTCGTCCTGCCGAACGGCAACATCCTGCTCGCCGTGTCCAAGAACAAAGACTACCCCGGCGGCGCGGTCGTGGAGGTGAAGCGCGACTTGACCAAGGTCTTCGAGTTCAAGGGCACGCAGTCCGAAGTGAACACCGCGCAGGCCCTGCCCAACGGCAACATCATGCTGACCGAGGCCGGCGCGAAGCCGCGCATCCTCGAAGTGAACCGCGAGGGCAAAATCGTCGTGGAGGTGCCGCTCCAGTGCCAGAACACCAACCACCACATGGAGAGCCGTATGGCGCGCAAGCTGTCCAACGGCAATTACCTCGTGCCCCAGCTCTTCGACAAAGTCGTCCGCGAATACACGCCCAAGGGCGAAATCGTCTGGGAGTTCAAAACGCCCGCCGAGCCGAAGGACAGTTGGCCCTTCACCGCCATTCGCCTCGCCAACGGCAACACGCTCATCAACTGCACCCATGGGAATTTGGTCGTGGAAGTGAACGGAGCGGGGAAAATCGTGTGGCAACTCTCCAACGCCGACCTGCCAGGCAAACTCCTCAACGACCCCTGCGGCGCGCAACGCCTGCCCAATGGCAACACGGTCATTTGCAGCTACGCCATCGGCGCGAATCGCACGAAGCTCCTCGAAGTGACGCCCGACAAAAAAGTAGTGTGGACCTTCACCGAGGAAAAGGGCCCCGGCATCCACGAGGTGCAAATCCTCGACACCAACGGCAAGCCCCTCGACGGCCCGGTGCTGAAGTAACCTCGCAGGACGGAGCGCGGACGCCCACGTCCGCCCACCCATTTCCCCTTTGACAAAATCTGCTGCGGACATACGCGTCCGCGCTTCAATCGCCGCCGTGAACGCTCGTTCCAGCTACACCGTCCGACTCCCCGTGCGTTCGCCTTTCGCCTACTTCGCCACGCTCTCTGTCGCCATCGCGCTGGTGACACGTGCGGTTGCCGCCGCGCCCGCGTTCCCCGCCGAAGACCTCGAGTTCTTCGAGCAGCGCATCCGCCCCTTGCTCGCCGAGCGGTGCTACGAATGCCACAGCGCCAGCGCGAAGAAACTCAAGGGCGGCCTCCTCCTCGACTCCCGCGCCGCCGTGCTCAAAGGCGGCGAGACCCGCCCCGCCATTGTCCCCGGCCAACCGGACAAGAGCCTCCTCCTCGAAGCCGTCCGCTACGGTAACCAAGACTTGCAGATGCCGCCCAAGTCGCGCCTGAGCGACGCCCAGACCGCCGACCTCGCCGAGTGGGTAAAGCGCGGCGCGCCCTGGCCCGCCGAGACCGGCACCACACGCGTCGCCGCGAAGGGCTTCGATGTCCAGCAGCGCAAGCAGCAGCACTGGAGCTGGACTCCGCCGCGCGCCGAGCCGGTGCCCGCCGTGAAGAACCTCGCCTGGAGCACCCAGCCCGTGGACCGCTTCCTCCTCGCAAAACTGGAATCGAAGCAACTTCAACCTGCCGCGCCCGCCGCCCCGCACACATTGCTCCGCCGCCTCCACTTCGACCTCACCGGCCTGCCCCCGAAGCCGGAGGACATCGAGGCGTTCGAACGCACGTCTTCAATCGGCAATCGGCAATCGGCAATCGGCAATCTGGTTGATTCCCTCCTCGCCTCCCCCGCGTTCGGCGAGCGTTGGGCACGCCACTGGCTCGACCTCGTGCGTTACGCCGAGACACGCGGCCACGAGTTCGAGCCTATCATCCCGAACGCCTACCACTACCGCGACTACGTCATCCGCGCCCTCAACGCCGACGTGCCTTACAACCAGTTCGTCATCGAGCACCTCGCCGGCGACCTCGTCGCCAAGCCGCGACTGAACCCCGCGACCGGCGGCAACGAATCCATCCTCGGCACGGGCTTTTGGTTCCTCGGCGAGGAAGTGCATTCGCCCGTGGACATCCGCCAGGACGAGTGCGACCGCATGGACAACCGCCTCGACGTGATGTCCAAAACCTTCCTCGGCATGACCGTCGCCTGCGCCCGCTGCCACGACCACAAGTTCGATGCCATCTCGCAGCGCGACTACTACGCGCTCGCCGGCTTCCTCATCAGCAGCACCTATCGCCAAGCCCCCTTCGCCGCGATGGAGACGCACCGCGCAGTCGCCGCCCAGCTCGCGCAACTGCGTGCCGATGAGCAAGGCAAGTTGCTTCAAGCCACCGCTCAGGCGCTGCGTCCCGGCCTGGAGCGCTTGGCCGAAACCCTTCTCAGCCCCACGCCCACCGCCGCGTGGACCACCGCACTCCAACTAGCAAAGACCAACCCCGACCACCCGCTCCACGCCTTCGCCGCCCCGCGTGGTGCAGCGCAAAAGCCGAAGCCTGAACCCGCCACCGTCGCACCAGCCAGCGTGGTCGTGGACTACGCCAAGCCTGGCCCGAAGGACTGGGTGCAAGACGGCTGGAGCTTCGGCCACCGGCCCGCGCAACCCGGTGAAATCCTTTTCGGCCCGAGCGAGCAACAGCCGCTCGCCGGCGTCGTCGTGCGCCCCGCTGCCGTGCGCGACCCCGCGTGGAGCGCCCTCGCCCCGAAGGGAGTCGAGCGCGACGGCGGCCCGCTCGGCGGTTGGGAGCGCAGCGGCCAAACCCTCCGCACGCCCGACGTGACGCTCACCGCTGGCAGCCTCTGGTATCTCGTGCGCGGCTCCATGCGCGCCTACGCAAACGTCGCCTCGCACCTCATCATCCAAGGCCCGCTCCACGGCTCGTTGCTGAAGGAGTTTAAGGACGACCGCAACCAATGGCGCTGGGTCGAACACCCGCTCGCGGCCTACAAAGGCCAGCGCGTCCACGCCGAGTTCAGCCCCATCGGCCCCGCCCCGCTCGCCATCGCGATGGTCGTGCAAGCGGATGCGAAACCGCCCTTGCCCAGCGCGCCGAACGACTTGCTCCACGCCGCTCTTGGCGCTGCGGAAGTGAACTCCCCGGCCACCGTCGCCGCCGCGTTGCAGCGCACGCTCCTCGCCGTCGCGACGGAAATGCAGGCGAGCCGAATCTCGCCCGCCGCCGCTCCGCTCGCTGATTGGCTCGTGCAAAACCTTGACCTCCTCTGCCCGCCCGGCAGCCCCGAGCGCCAGCAACTCGCCGCCGCCGCCAAGCCCGCGCTCGCCCGTCGCGCCGAGCTGGTCGCGCGCATTCAGCCCATCACCCTGACCGCGCCCGCGATGCTCGATGGCAGCGGCGTGGACGAGTTCCTCCTCGTGCGCGGCCAGCCGCGCAATCCCGCCGGAGCCACGCCCCGCCGCTTCCTCGAAGCCTTGTCCGGCACGCAACCGCAGACCTTCGCCACCGGCAGCGGTCGCCTCGAACTCGCTCAGCAAATCGTTGATCCCGCCAATCCCTTCACCGCCCGCGTCATCGTGAACCGCGTCTGGCACCACCTCTTCGGACGCGGCCTCGCGCCGACCGTGGACAACCTCGGTGTGCTGGGCCAACCGCCGTCGCACCGCGAGCTGCTCGACCACCTCGCCGTCCACTTCGTCCGCGACCTGAACTGGTCCGTGAAGCGCCTCATCCGCGAGCTGGTGCTTACACAGGCTTACCAAATGTCCAGCGCCCCGACCGACGCCCGTGCCGAACAGCTCGACCCCGAGAACGCCTTGCTCCACCGCATGAACCTGCGCCGCCTCGAAGGCGAAGCCATCCGCGACGCCGTGCTCGCGGTCTCCGGGCGGCTCGACGCGAAGGTCGGCGGCCCGAGCGTGATGGTGCATGTCACGCACTTCATGGATGGTCGCGGCCGACCCGGCAGCGGCCCGCTCGACGGCGCAGGCCGGCGGAGCATTTACACCTCGGTGCGCCGGAACTTCCTCCCGCCGATAATGCTGGCCTTCGACATGCCCATCCCCTTCACCACGATGGGCCGTCGCAACGTCTCGAACGTCCCGGCGCAAGCACTCATCCTGATGAACGACCCGTTCATCGTGGATCAGACGCGCGTCTGGGCGAGGCGCCTCGCGACCGTCACCGACCCCGCCGCCCGCGTCCGTCAGATGTATCTCGCCGCCTTCAGCCGTCCGCCCGCCGAGCACGAGCTTAAAGACGCTCTCGGCTTCGTCACCGCGCAATCCCAAGCCCTCGGCGCAGCGCCCACTGACGAACGCGCCTGGGCCGACCTCGCCCACGTGCTCTTCAACGTGAAGGAATTTATCTACCTGAACTGATGCACACGCGCGCGGACACACTAGGCCATTGGAGCGCGGACGCCCACGTCCGCAGCCGACTTTCGCTCGCAAGCAGCTCACGCGGACGTAGGCGTCCGCGTTCCACTACGTGGCGCCCTTCACGATGAACCTCACGCCCGCAGCTCGCACTGTCAGCCGCCGCGCCGTGCTCGCCCGTTGCGCCAATGGCTTCGGTGCGCTCGCGCTCACCTCCCTGCTCGCGGACAAATCCTTCGCTAGCACCGCCAACTCCCTCGCCCCGCGCGCCCCGCACGCCGCGCCCCGCGCCCGCTCAGTCATCTTCCTCTACATGGACGGTGGCCCCTCGCAGGTGGACACCTTCGACCCCAAGCCCCGGCTCACGACGGAGAACGGCAAGCCCTTCGCGATGAAGATGGAGCCGACGCAGTTCAACAACAACGGCAACACCCTCGGCTCGCTCTGGGAGTTTCAAGCGCACGGCCAGAGCGGCATTCCCGTCAGCAGCCTCTTTCCCCACGTCGCGCAGTGCGTGGACGACCTCGCCGTGGTGCGCTCGATGACCAGCGCGTTCTCCGAGCACACGAACGCGAACTACTTCCTGCACACCGGCAGCGGCCTGCAGGGACGGCCCAGCATGGGCGCGTGGGCGGGCTATGGCCTCGGCAGCGAGAACGCCGATTTGCCGGGCTTCGTTGTGCTCAACGGCGGACTCATCCCGCCCGGTGGCTTGGACAACTTCAACAGCGGTTTTCTCCCCGCGACGTATCAAGGCTCCGTCTTCAAGCCTGGCGCGAACCCGGTGGCGAACGTGCTGCCCACCGAGGCGAAGCCCGAGCTTCAAGACGCCAAACTCGCCCTCATGCGCAAGCTCGACGCCGGCGTCGTGGAGCGCTTCGGCAAGCTCGACGCGCTCGAAAGCGCCATCGCGAACTACGAGCTGGCCTACCGCATGCAGTCAGCCGTGCCCGAGCTGATGGAGTTGCGCGGCGAGACCGACGCGACGAAGCGGATGTATGGCGTCGGCTCGCCGAACAAGATGACCGCCACCTTCGCCGAGCAATGCCTGCTAGCGCGGCGCTTGGTGGAACGCGGCGTGCGCTTCGTCGAGCTAACCTGCCCGACGGGCGGCGGCGACCGCTGGGACCAACACAGCAACCTACGCGACGGTCACGAGAAAAATTCCCGAGCCGTGGACCAGCCCATCGCCGGCCTGTTACGCGACCTGAAAAGCCGCGGCCTGCTCGACTCCACGCTCGTCGTGTGGGGCGGGGAGTTCGGCCGCACGCCCTTCGCCCAAGGCACGAATGGCCGCGACCACAACCCGTTCGGCTTCACCATGTGGCTGGCCGGCGGCGGGGTGAAGGGCGGGACCATCTACGGCGCGACCGACGACTACGGCTACAAAGCCGTGGAGAACAAAGTCGCAATCCACGACCTGCACGCAACGATGCTCCACCTGCTGGGCATCCACCACGAGCACCTCACCTTCCGCTTCAGCGGCCGCGACATCCGCCTCACGGACGTGCATGGCGAAGTGCTGCGCGGGATTTTGAGTTAAGGCTTTCCACCACAGAGCCACAGAGAAAAGGAAGCTTCGCCGATGTCCTTCTCTGTGCGTCTGTGGTGAAACTGCCAGCCCGAGCTTCCGCTCAACTCGCAATCTTCGTCATCAGCTCCGCGCCTTCCACGCCGACGAGCTTCTGGTCCAGCCCGCCGTAGAAGTAACTCAGCTTGTCCGGGTCCAGCCCCATCTGGTGCAGGGCGGTGGCATGGAGGTTCTTCACGTGGAAGCGGTCGGTCACGGCGGAGCCGCCGAGTTCGTCGGTCTCGCCGACGGTCGTGCCGCCTTTGATGCCGCCACCGGCCATCCACATGGTGAACCCATAGGCGTTGTGGTCGCGGCCGGTGCCGGTCGCGTATTCGGCGGTGGGCTGGCGGCCGAACTCGCCGCCCCAGATGATGAGCGTGCTGTCGAGCAGACCACGCTGCTTGAGGTCCTTGAGCAGGCCAGCGATGGGCTTGTCCGTGCGGCCCGCGTGGTGGGTGTGGTTCTTCACGAGGTCGCCGTGGGCGTCCCAGTTGTCATCGTTGTGAGCGCCGCCGGAGTAGAGCTGGATGAAGCGCACGCCGCGCTCGACGAGCCGACGCGCGAGCAGACAGCGGCGGCCGAAGTCCTCGGTGCGCTTGTCGTTCATGCCGTAGAGCTCCTTCGTCGCCTCGGTTTCCTTGCTCAAGTCCACCGCGTCGGGCGCGCTGCTCTGCATCTTGAAGGCCATCTCGTAGCTAGCGATGCGGGCGGCGAGGTTGCTGTTGTCGGCACGCGGGGCTTGGTGCTCGGAGTTGAATTCTTTGAGCGTGTCGAGGAAGCGCCGCTGAGAGGCTTCGCTCATCGTGGCGGGACGCTGAAGGTCGAGGATGGGGTCGCCGGCCGAGCGCATGATGGTGGCCTGGTAGCTCGCGGGCATGTAGCCGCTGGACCAGTTCTTCGCGCCGCTGATGGGGCCGCCGGTGGGGTCGAGCATCACCACGAAGCCTGGCAGGTTTTCGTTCACGCTGCCGAGGCCGTAGTTCACCCACGAGCCGAGGCACGGACTGCCGGAGAGCACCTTGCCGGTGTTCATCTGGAGCATCGCAGAACCGTGGATGGGCGAATCGGCCATCATCGAGTGGATGAACGAGATGTCGTCCACGCAGCCGGCGAGGTTCGGGAAAAGGTCGCTGACCCACTTGCCGGACTGGCCGTAGTTTTTGCCGGTCCACTTGGGGCCGACAACGCGGCCTTCGTTCTTCTTGCCGCCGCGACCGAAGGTTTTTACGGGGATGGTCTGGCCGTCGAGTTTGTAGAGCTCGGGCTTGTAATCAAACGTGTCCACCTGCGACGGACCGCCATACATGAACAGGAAAATGACGCTCTTGGCCTTGCCTTTGAAGTGCGGCTGCTTGGGCGCGAGCGGGTTGACGAAGGGCGTCGCGGCAGTGGCCTGCGGAGCGAAGAACTTGTCGGCGGTGAGCAGGCCGGTCATGGCGAGACCGGTGAAGCCAGCCCCGGCTTCCCAGAGAAACTCACGACGTGTGCGCCGGCAAAAGTGTGCGGCAACTGCGGATGGGCATTTCCGATTCGTCTCCGCTTGCTCAGTTCGTTTCATGTTAGGGTGGTTGGACGGAGCAGAGGCTACGGTCTGTGTTACAGAATATCAACGGAGCCCTTCGGTTGAAGCCAGGCTTCCACCGCACCAGAATGGCTCGCAAAGTTTCTCGCTATCGCCTCGGCGTGGCCGCTGTTTGTCCCAGATCGCGCAGCACGGCGAACGGGGGTTCGTAGGCGTTCGCACCGCCTTCGCGGGAGGTGAAGAAGTTGAAGAGGTAGATGCCGTCGGCGCTGGCTTTGAGGAGCTGGGTCGCGGCGTGGCGGTAGTCGTCGGGGCTGAGATTTTTCTGGCCGCCGACTTTGGTGCATTCGATGCCACCGTAAATGGGAACGCTGGGAATGGCTTGTTTCCATTGGGCGATGGGCAGGTCGCCGCGCTCGTGGAGGAACTCGGAGACGGCGACGAAATCGACCCAGCCGCGTTGCACCCACGCGGGCACGTCGCAGCCGAGCTGGCGCGCGGTCGCGGGGGTGGGCGGGGTGCGGCCGTAGTTCGAGGGCGGGCGCACCGAGAGGAGGAGGCGGTGGCCGCGCTCACGGCCGACGGCGTCGAGCATGGCGCGGACGCGCTCGACGAGGGCGTTCATCTTGGCGACGCGCTCGTCGGTGGTGCCGTCCTTGAAGAAGGTGGGGAAGCGGTTGAAGTCGAGTTCGAGGCCGTCGCTGTCGTATCGGCGCACGGCTTCTTCGAGCAGGCGGAAGATGTAATCGCGGACCTCGTCGCGGCCGAAGTCCAGCGCGCCCTTGCCGCGATACCGCTGGGTGCCGAGCCGCCACTCGGGATGGTCCACCTGAAACTGGGTGCGCAGGAAGTCATCGCCGTGGTCGTCGTTCATCCGAAACGTGAGCAGGGCCTCGCGTCCGCGGCGTTTCGCTTCGGCGAGCATGATGGCATACGGGTCCACGCCGGCGTCGAAGAAGGTCTTCAAGTTGGTGAAACGCTGCTGCTCGGAGGCCGGCCACTTTGCGCGCTCCTCGGGCGTGGAGAGAGTTCCGCGCATTGTGCCGACCTGGGTGGGGTAATACATGACCTGCGCGTTGATGCAGACCAGCACGGTGTCCACGCGGCTGCCGTCGTAAGCGACTTCCTCGATGAGGCGCTTCACGTCGTCCACGCTCACGGCGACGGGGGCTTTGCTGTTGGCCTTGGTGGTGAGGCAGGAGTCGCCATCGAAGTTGTAGAGGACGCGGCGGGTGCGGGGAGGGGACGCAGTTGAGTTGGCCGCGGCGGCGGCGTGGAGAAATGGCAACGCGCCGGGAATGGCGGCGACCGTAACGGCCAGGGACGCCGCAGTTGCCAACCAATGGCGGCGGGTGAGTGTGTTGGGAGTCATGTGAATCATTTCGGATGAAGGGGAGCTTCGAAGCACGGTGATAAAATTCTCAGCGCAGTGTTTTCGCGGCCGCTCCGAGTTCCAGCCTCAACACGCCGTTCTCACGCACGACGCCGAGGTGCGCGTCGATTGCCATGCCCACGGGGTCGGGGCCGGTTTGGTTGAGGCGTTTGCGGATGGCTTCGCGCAGCCAGCGGTAGCCGGAGTTCCACGAGTAGAGGATGTTTCCGTGGGGCTTGCCGGTGACGGTGTCGATGTCTTCGTTGAAGGCGGGGTTGTGGCGGATTTCCAGCTTGATGCGCTCGATCAGGCGGGCGTCCACCTCGGCGGCGGGCAGGCCGTGGACACCGGCGATCAGGTAATTCGCGGCATCGTTGAGAAACCAGGAACCGCCGTAGCAATACTGGCCGCTATCTCCCGGTCGCAGCGAGCCATCGGCTTGGGAAATCACTCGCAGGCCGTAGGGGGACTTCACTTTTTCCGAGGTGCGGTAGTGGGTGAGCACCTGCTCGTCGGTGAGCAGCTTCCGGCCGAACACGGCGTAGGTCAGCGTCGCGCCGTAGAGCGTGTCCTGGGCGAGAAACTGCGGTTGCTTGATGCTCGTGGGGAAGTAGCCGCCCTTCGCGTTGAACATGCTGCGATACCCTGCGACGGCGCGGGCGATGTCGTCGTCGGTCGCCGCCAGCCCCAGTTCCTTGGCCGCCATGAGCGCGCCGCAGTGGAATCCCTGATTGCTCACCGGCGCGTCATCGTGGTCGTAGAGGAGCACGTCGTGATAGGTCTTCCAGCCGCGCGGATTGGGCGAGCCGGGCAAGGGCGGCGGATAGTAGAGGCCGTTGGTTTCGTGCTTGCGGAAGAACTGGTAAGCCTCGTTGACGAGCGCCTGGTTCGGGACGCCGCCCGCGCGTTTCATCAGCGCCGCCCAGATGAGATAGTATTGCGAGTTGTCTTCGTAGCCCATGCGATTGGCGAAAATCGCGCGGTTCGCCTCGATGGTTTTCTCCGGGTCGTCGAGACCCATCGCGGCGTAGAAGCCGTCCGTGACCCATTGCTTCCAGCCGTAGCTGATGCCGGAGATGAAGAGGTATCGGCCGTCGCGTGGCTGATTCTTTTCATCGAGCATCAGGTTGCGGCGAAGGAGGTAGAAGGAAGTGTTGCGGAGAATGGCTTCCACCGCCGAGTTGTTCCAACCCTTGCCATTGGCTAGCGCCAGATGCGTGGCGAGCTGCGCATCGTAATGGTTGCGCGCCGGGCTGGCGAAGACCCACGTCGTGAACCGCCGGGTTTCGCCCGCCGCCAACGACTGCCAGCCGTCCATCTGATACTGGTAATGGTCCCGTGCGTCCTCGCCGGTCTGGCCCAGGACTGATTTGCGGATGGTGATGGGATACGGCTCGCTGGCATCGCCGGTGAGGATGGCGAGGCGTCCAGCGGGAGCAGGGGCGACCAGCACATCACAGCGGTTTTCCCACAGCCCAGGAGATTCGGCGATGAGCCCGAAAACCTGGCCCGCCGAGCGCATCATCGCGACGGGAAAGGTCTCTTTCTTCGGGCGCGACCGCTCCGTGCCAAACAGGGTGCGCGCCTTGACCGGCCCGGAGAACGAGGCGAACTCGCCGTCGAGCGCGAGGTCGATCGGGAAACTCACCGTGAAGCGTTGCGCGGACGCAGCAGTGACTTCGAGCGTGCGCTCCACCAGCGAGGGCGTCTTCTGGGCAATGCGCCAGCGCAAGGTCAGCGCGCCGACCTTTTCCGGCCCCAGTTCGAGGTCCCCCGCCCGATCAGTCTTGGTCTTGAACTGCACCGCCGCCCACTCCGCACCCGGCAGCTTCAATTCCACGCCGGCCGGCGCAGCGTCGGTGGAGCGACCGACAAGCGTGTCGCCGGAGCGATACTCGATGCCGGTTACGCCGCCCTTTTCGACCAATGTCGCGCGCAGTGGCACGGATTCAGCAACAGCAGCGGCATGGGTGAAGTGGAGGACGAGCAGGCAGGCTGAAAGCAAGGAACGGATGGTGTTGCGTGCAGTCATAGTTCGGAGCGGCATCTTTATGGGATGATGCGTGCTATTTCTTGAAGGAAAGCGGCTGCCAGTAGGCGTGCATCGCGGCGTGGCCGGTGGGGACATCGGTCAGCGCGTGCTCCTTCCGGTCCGACAAGCGCATCACATACAGGTTCCGCACGCCGTTCCGTTTCGAGCCATAGACGAGCGATTGGCCATCGGGCGAGGGCTTGGGGTGGTAATGCGAGGTGCCGTCGGCGGAGGTGGTTAGGCGCTCGGGCGGGCCGTCGAGGGGGATGCGGAAGAGTTCGATGTTGTTGCCGAACTTCGCGGTGTAGAAGACGGACTGGCCGGCGGTGGACCACACCGGCACGTCGCTGCTGCCCCCGTGATAGTCGGGGACATCCAGAAACTCCGTGACGCCGCGATAGCCGCCGCGGTCGGCGAGTTTCCTCAGCCCGGTGCCATCGGCGCGCACGATGTGCGGATGGCAGTTGTAGTGCTCGCCGGAAACGAACAGCAGCCACTTGCCGTCGGGCGACCAGGCGGGCACGAAGACAAACGGATGACCGGTCTTCACGTGCAGGCGGCCGGAGCCGTCGGCGTTGGCGAGATAGACCTGGTAGTTCTCGTGATAGGAAATCCGCGAGCCGTCCGGCGAACTGCTGAAGCCATACGCGAAGCCGCGCGAGTTCTTGGTGAGGTCGGTCTTGTTGCGGCCGTCGCGGTCCATGCGAAACGGCTTGGAAGCCCCGCCAATCAGGGCCGTGAAGCCAAGCTTGGCCGGGTCGTTGGGCCAGAAAAACAGGCCGGTGTTGTAGAAGCTGACCCGCTCGACGGCGGTGACGTTCTCGGCCTTGCCTGCCGCCACATCGAGAAGAAACGAATCAATGAGCCAGCCTTCCGGCGTGAAGCGAAACGACTTGTGTTGCTCTTCCCACTGGGCGTTCTCGACACTTTCCCAAGCGCGCAGCACGACTGCCAGCTTGCCATCCGGCGACCAGCCCGCGAACTGCGTCCACACGCCGGGTTCGTTGACGAGTTCATCAGCCACCGACCGCCGCCCGGTGCCGTCGGCCCGCACCAGCATCGCGCGGGTGGTGCTGACATTGGCCTGACGTCCGCCGGGCAGATTCGTGCGGTGCTCGTTGTAGCCGATGAGTGGGAGGTCGCGCGTCTCGGCGGCGGAGACCGGGCCGCAGACTACGCTGAGCAGCATGAGTAGGAGGGAGAGGAGAAGATTCATTTGGCGGGCGAAACTCAATTACCGCATCAACGCAGCGATCTCCTCCACCGGCAGCACGCGATGCAGCACCAGCGTCCGCCCAACTAGCCCGCGATAGTAGGCGTCGTGGAAGTAGAAGATTTCCGCGCCGAGGATGAGCGAGGGGACTATGGCGGAATCGGCCGGAAACTTCTTGGTCAGGCCTTCGCCGACGGGCTGGCCATCGAGGTATAGGCGCACAAGCCATTGGCCGTCCTTCGGCTCGGCGGTCATCGCGACGTGCTGCCACTTGTCGGCGTCGAGCTTGGCGGTGGAGAGGATTCCGTCATTCACGTTGATGCGCGCGGCGAGTTGGTAGGGAGCTTTCGCGCCGTGCAGACCGAGGACAAAGCGCCGTGCGCCGTAGCCAATGATGTCGCCTTTGCCACCGTGACCGGACTTGCCCATCTCCGGCGCGGGCTTCACCCACGCGGCGAGGGTGAGGCCGGGGATGGAGGAGCCGCCGCCGTGATGCCCGGTGAGCGCGATCGGGAGCGTGTCCTTGCCGACGTAGCTGGGGTGGCTGAGGTAATGGCGGTTCAAACCGCTGTCGAGCCGGTAGCCCTTGCGGCCCGTCGTGTTGTCCGAGAAGCGCAGCGCAGGACGGCCGGCGTCGGTGACGAAGTCGAGGTTCGCGAGGTCCAGGTGGCCGAGGCCGTTGGCTGCGGCGTGGTTCAGCACGACCAGACCTTTGCCTTCGAGCATCCGATAATCCGCCACGGCGCCAACGGGCGCGGCGGGGATGGGCGCAGGCGTGTCGTTTGCCTTTGCGAGCAAGCCAGTGGGTGGGGACTCGGCATCGGCGAGTTTGCGGAACTCAACGTCGGTGACGAGGAAGTCGCCGGTGCCGGCGTTGCCGAAGGCCAGCTCCAGCGCGCCCGCGTCCTCGGGCACGTCGAACGCGAAGGCCTGCTTGCGCCAGTCAAACGTGCCGTTGCCGACATAGTGCCGGGCCTCGGCGAGTTTTTTGTTGGTCTTGGCCTGCGTGGCTGTCAGCTCAATGCGGCCGCCGGGGCCGTGGATGTTGTCGGCCTTCACGAGGGCGGTGACGGCGTAGCGGCCCTTGGCGAGGGGGGCGGCCTTGGACAGGTTCGCTTTGCCGAAGGAGGCGGGGCCGAGCTTCATCGCGAAGCCGCTGCCAGCGCCGCAGTGCTTTTCCAGCTCGTAGGTGGGACGCTGGTTGTGGCCGGTCATGAAGGGCGTGCGGCCGAGTATCCAGGTTTCGCTCATCGGCACGAACTGCGAGAAGGTCAGCTTGGGCCATTCGTCGGCGAAGAGGTAGTGGTGCTTGGGGTCGAGCGTGGGCGCGTCGTAGATTTTGGATTCGTCGAAGAGCGCCTTGGCCTCGGCGGCGGGGACGCCGGTGTAGCGATACTTCACTTCGAGCTTGGTGCCCGGCTTGGCGGTCTCGGGCGCGAAGCTCACGCCGGTGTCGTAGAAGGCGGCGCAGACGGCGGTGTTGAGCTTGCGGCCCGTGCTGGTGGCGCTGCTGATGTCGTATTCCACGGCGGGCGCGACGTGGAGTTGTTCCAAGTGTCGGCCGAACCAAACGCGCGCGCCGCCGGCGGTCTCCAAGTCATACTGCGGGCCGGGATCAATCGGGTAAACGGGCCGATGGTAAGTGCCCGCGCCGCCCGCGCGCTTGGCGATGAGATACTGCCAGCGGAACGGGTCGAGCGGCGTGTGATGCTCGAAGTCGAAACCGTAGCGGAAGTGAAACGGCTCGCCGGGTAACACTTCGAGCGTGCTCTCGATGTCGTAAGTGTAAGTCCCGCGCTTGGCGTCGTAGCCGACGGTGAGCGTGCTCTGCGTGGTGAAGCGGTCCTTCACGCTCCGCGCGGACCACGTGGCCTTGACCGACTTGCCGCCGCCGCTGGTGACGGGCGCGGTCCATTTGCTGTCGGCGTCCTTGAAGGCGCCTTGGTTGGCGAGGTCCCAGTGCGAATCGAACGTGAGCTGGGGCTTATAGCCGGGCCGCAGCTTGGCGAAGACGCTGGGATCCTTCTCGTAATGCAGTTGCAAGACCGGTTCATCGCCATCGAAGACAAACTGCCGTCCGCCGAGGAAGGGGCGAACGGAGAAGTTTGGCGTATACGGCCCCAGCGGCGTGTGCGTGATGGACGGCGCGACCTCCACTGCAACGTTGCTGAACGTGGCCTTCGCCCCGTCGTTTACGCCGAGACCGACCGCGCCGCTGGTCAAGGGCAGGAAGGTGTCGTGCCACTGGAATTTTACCTTGCCGTCCACGCTCACGGTGACGTGCGCGCCTTGCACGCTGGCGACGAGCTGGTGCGGTTCCTTGAGTTTCACCACGCAGGGCACGACCTGCACGTAACCGCCCTCCGGCCATTTCACGAGCGCCACGACCTGATACTTGTGCGAAAACTGCACGCGATAGCCGCTGTTCGTGCCGGCACGGAGGAGCAGCCCGGCATCGAAGCCACCGTCACTGAAAGTCGCATCCGGCCAAGCGCTCCAGCCTTGGCCGAAGAAGCGCGTGGTCTTCGCCGGCTCGATGATGGTGACGGCGGCGTGAACCGCCACGTCTGCGAAGTTTTTGGGTGCGCGCAGGTGGCTCCACTTATCACCGGTGAGCGTGGCGGAAGGGTCGGAGGTGGTCGCGCCTTTCCAATCCGCAGGTGCCAAGGGCCACGTAGTCAGCGATTCCGCCCCGTGTGCCGCAGCCAGCGCCAGCAAGAGCGCAACTCCAGTGGCCAGTCGGCTGAACCGCTGTCTGGCAACGCCCCCCCATGGAGGAAGCGACAATTTCGAGGTCGGAGCTGTCGTTAGAGTCGGCATGGTTGGATCTTGAATTCTGCCGGATTCACCGTCAACAAGGGGCGTCTGAAAAGTCATGGACGGACCGCCACTGACTTGGACGATCCGCTGGAATCAATGAGCTCCGCCCGCTACACCTCAATGGCTGAGACCGCGGCCCGGTCAGGTCTGCTGCCGGCCCCGTGGAAGGTGCCGAGTGGGTGGCGCATCGTCTGGCTTCGCAACTGCTGGCAATTCCGGTGGCGCCGTGGACCCAGCAACACCACCCCAGTCCGCCGGACGAGGCAGCGTCGATGAACGACATGTTGGAGCAACTGCTGCGTTAACTGCGCACCCATCTGGAGGAACCACACAAGCCCAGCACGGTCGCTGCCGAATGAAACTGGCGGCCTCTCATTTCCGCGCGGTCTTCCAGCGACAGACCGGGCAGTCGCTATCGGGATGGCTCCTGGAAACCCGGTGTGTGCAGGTGCAGCCCGCGACGCCATTTGGCGTCTGACTCAATCCACATAGACCAGTTCGTTCAAGTTCAGCGCCATCAAGCAGAAGTATTTCAGCGCCACTTCGGGCGAAGCGTTGTCCTGCGCACGCAGCGCGGCGATGAGGCCGAGGCTGCGTTGCACTTCGGCATCGGTAGGTGGGCGCGTGGTGACGAGTTGGAGGCCGAGGTGGACTTGCTTGGTCACGTCGTCGCCGGCCTCGCGGCGGAGGCGTTCGGCGAAGAGGCCGGCCTGCTCGTTCATAAAGCTGCCGTTGATCATGCCCAGCGCCTGCGTGGGCTGCACGGTGGCGAAACGCACCGGGGCGGAGCGGTCGGTCTCGGCCACGTCGAAGCTCTCAAGGATGGGCGGACGCAGCGAGCGCTTCACCTTGATGTAGATGCTGCGACGCGTCTGCTCCTCGGGCGGTGACTTGCCCCAGCCTTTGCCCGGCTGTGATTGGCCGACGAGCACCTCGCGGGGGATGTCCACAAAGATGCTCGGGCCGAACATCTTCAAGTTCAGCGTGCCGTTGATGGCGAGCACCGAGTCGCGAATCTCCTCCGCCGTGAGCCGGCGCGGGTCGAAGCGCCAGAACCAGTCGTTCGCCGGGTCAGCGGCCAACGCCGCCGCGTTGCCGTGCGACGACATGCGATACGCCTGGGAGTTCATGATGAGCCGGTGCATGGCCTTCATGCTCCAGCCGCGCGTGACAAACTCGCTCGCCAGCCAGTCGAGCAACTCGGGGTGCGTCGGCCGGTCGCCCTGCGTGCCGAAGTTGCTCGTCGAGCGCACCAGGCCGCGCCCGAAGTGATGCTGCCAGATGCGGTTCACCATCACGCGCGCAGGGAGGGGGTTCGCTGGGGACGTAATCCAGTTCGCCAGCACCGTGCGGCGACCGCTCGTGGTCGCAGTGGCGGCGGGCTTGAGAATGACCGGCGCGGGCGTGTTGAGCACTTCGATGAAGCCCGGCTCAACCACGTCGCCGGCCAGCGCAGGATTACCACGCGCCAGCAAGTGCGTGGGCGGCGGGACGGCTCCGCGCTCAGAGACGACCAGCGCCTTCTCCCCAGCCACTTTCTCGGGCTTGAGCTGCTCCAGCTCCTTCTTCAGGGCTTGGTAATTCTTGGCCTGCTCCACGCCCAGCACACGCGGGCCTTCGGTGCGGATGAGCTGGGTGAAATCTGATTTGGGCGACTTGTTCTTCACGGCGCGAACGGGCTCGCTGGAGGTCGATAGCGCGCGGCGCGTGAAGCCGGGGCCGGACCAAGCGACGGTGAGGCCGAGGCCGTTATGGCGTTGGAAGTATTCGAGCTTGATGGGCTTGCGACCTTGGGCCAGCCGCACGGTGGCGGACTTCTCGCTGCCTTCGCCATGGATGCCGTCGTAGAGAATCACCTGCTTGCCGTCCACGCTCAGGCGCGAGCCGTCATCGCTGTCGAGGTGGAAGGTGTAATCGCCATCCTTCGGCACGATGAGCGTGCCTTCGAAGACGAAGCCGAACGCGTCGTTGCGCGTGCGCAGTCCGATGTCGAAGAGGCCGCTCGGCAGTTTGCCGACGGTTTCAGCTTTGATGAGCGTGAAGTCGGGGAGCTTGTCCCATGTGTCGCGGTAGTAGCGAAATTGCAGGTCGTCGAGGTCGCGTGGCAGGGCGGCGTCCGAGAGCGGGGCCGCCTCGTTCTTAGCGAGCCGCTCACGGAACAGTTTCTCCAACGCGGTGATGCTGGCCTGCACTTCGTCGCGGCGACGCTCGACCTCGCGCACCCGGGCGGCGTGCGCCGCCTTCTCCGCTTCCGTCGTGAACAACGCGACTTCATCCGTCGGCCCGCCATTGCGGTAGTGGTTCACGTTCTGGAAGAACGAAAGGAGGCGGTAGTAATCGTGCTGCGGAATGGGGTCTATCTTGTGGTGATGGCAACGCGCGCAATCCACGGTGAGGCCGAGGAATGCCTGACCGGTGGTGGCCACGATGTCGTCGAGGCTGTCGTAGCGCGCCAGTTCGCGGTCGGCGGGTTCATCGTCCCAGATGCCGAGGCGGTAGAAGCCGGTGGCAATGAGCGCGTCGGTGTTGGGGTTCGGCAGTTCATCGCCGGCAAGCTGTTCGCGGAGAAAACGGTCGTAGGGCTTGTCGCTGTTGAAGGCGCGGATGACGTAGTCGCGGAAGCGCCAGGCGTTGGGCTTGTCACCGTCGCGCTCGTAGCTGTTGCTCTCGGCGAAGCGCACAAGGTCGAGCCAGTGACGGCCCCACTTTTCGCCGTAGCGGGGGGAGTCGAGCAGGCGGTCCACGAGGCGGCTGAATGCGGAGTGCGGAATGCGGAATGCGGAATCCGAATGGGGCACGCCCTTGGCCGTGGCGGCGGTTGCTTGCCCCGCAGCGCATTCCCGTTCAAACGCTTCGACTTCTGCCGGCGTCGGCGGCAGGCCGGTCAAGTCGTAGTAAGCACGGCGGACTAGCTCGCGTGGCGTGGCGGGTGGGTTGGGCGCGAGGCTCTTCGTGGCGAGCTTGGCGAGGATGAAGGCGTCAATCGGATTGACGATTGCCGGTTGGCGATTGGCGATTGCAGGCACCTCCGGCCTCCGCACCGGTTGAAACGCCCAGTGCGCGCGGTCTTTTGCGGTGATTTGAAATTCCTTTCGCACCGCGGCCACGGGCGCTTCGCCCGCTGGCATCGGCGCGCCGAGCTTCACCCACTCGGTCAAGTCGGCGACCTGCCGGGCGGTGAGCCGCTGTTTGGGCGGCATCTTGAGGTCCGCGTTTTGGTAGCCGACAGCGATGATGAGCCGGCTCTTCTCCGGGTCGCCGGGGACCACGACGGAACCGCCTTCGCCGCCGGCGCGAATGGCACCGGGAGAGTCGAGGCGGAGTTGGCCCTTCTGCTTCTCCGCCCCGTGGCAGGAGTAACAATGCTCGGCGAGGAGCGGGCGGACTTTGCGCTCGAAGAATTCGAGGCCGGTGCCGGTGGGTTCGGCGGAGTGAGCCAGTGGAACGACACTGAACAACGCGGCAAGAGCGAGTCGTCGGCACGGGGAGGGCGCGCCTGTCCCCAGCACGCCGCTGAACCATTCGGACATCCAACCAGCGCGCTGGGACAGACGCGCCCTGCCAGATTCAGAGCGCGCCCGTCCCCACCACGATGTCTTCATCCAGCTCACTTACTTCGCCCCGAGCACATGCTGCACGGGCATGGAGTTGCCGAAATTTTTGAAGTCTTTGAAGGACCACACGACCTTCTTGTCCTTGGTCACCTCGATGAACTGCGGATTGTTCGGGCCGGCGTGGCAGTTGCCGATCATCGTGTTGCCGTTGGCGAGCCGCTCGACGCACGTGACCCACGCGAGCGTGATGCCGGGTAAGTCGTTCTGCTCGACCTTCCAGATGATTTCCTTCGCGGGCGTGACTTCGAGCACGCTGTGCCCGTTGCCGGCACCGATGAGCGTGTTGCCATTCGCAAGGCGCACAGCGCTGAACACCGAGTTGCCAAAACCTTCCGGGCCGTGGCCGCCCTTCTTCTCCTTGCCGAACAGCGGGACATCGAACTCCCACACCACCTTGCCCGTCGCGTCATACTCACGGACCGCGCCGTCGGCTTCGTGGGCCACGAGGTAATTGCCGTTGGCGATCTTGCGGACGAGCCGGGTGTCGCTGTGGGCGTTGGGCTTGTTGCGCTTGAGCTTCACTTCCTTCTGAATCTTCCCGTCCTTGTCCACCTCGATGATGCGACCAGCGCCGGACTCGGCGATCATCGTCAGCCCGTTCTCCACCCGCTGGAAGGCATGCACCTCGATGCGTTGGCCCGCGTTGCCGTTCATTTTGCCCGAGTCGTATTCCCAGACCACCTTCCCGTCGGGGGCGAGCTCCACGACTTTCTGGAAGCCTTGCTGGGTCAGCACGTTTCCATTCGGCAGCAGGTGCGCGTCATGGATGCCGCCGATCTTCAAGTCCCGCTCGAACGACCCGTCTGGCGCGATGATGGCGAGCCGCTTGGTGGAGTCATCTCCCGCGAGGAAGCGTCGGCCTGGGCCGGTTTGCTCGGCATGAAGTTGCAGGGTGAAGGCGAAGGTCAGGGCAGCCAGCGCGGCCCGGCGATTCAGGGTTTTTGTCATAAGCTTAGGATAGTGACGGGGCGATGGCGGTGGAAATTCTATTCTGCACAGAGCGCCAGCGGCTTGCAGTCGCCGCGCGTTCTCTCCACACTCCGCCCGTCGCACAACTCAACTGAACAGACCTCGCATCATCATGCCTGACACTTCCGCCACCCCCTTCTCCCTCGCCGGTCGCGTCGCGCTCGTCACCGGCAGCAGCACTGGCCTGGGCAAGGCCATGGCCATCGCACTCGGCAAGGCCGGGGCGAAGGTCGCACTGAACTACGCGAATAGCACCACCCGCGCCAAGAAGTCCTTCGCCGAGTTTCAGGCCCTCGGCCTCACCGGCGCGCTCTTCAAGGCCGACGTGACCAGCGAGGCGGACGTTGCGAAGATGCACCGTGCCATCACCAAGCAGCTCGGCCCGGTGGACATCGTCGTCCTCAACGCCACTTGCGACCAGCCGCAGAAGCCCATCGAGGACTACGACTGGGCGTTCTACCAGCGGATGATTGATTTCTTCATCAAAAGCCCGTTCCTCCTCACGCGCGCGTGTCTGCCGCACATGAAGGCGCAGCGCTGGGGCCGCATCATCAACATCGGCTCCGAGGTCGTCGCGCGCGGCGTGCCGAACTTCACGGCCTACGTCGCGGCCAAGGGCGGGCAGAACGGCTTCCATCGCAGCCTCGCGGGCGAGCTGGCCCCGCACGGCATCACAGTGAACATGATAGCGCCCGGCTGGATTCCCGTGGAGCGCCACGAGAAGGACCCGCAGGCGCTCAAGGACGGCTACCGCGCGCTCATCCCCGTGAATCGCTGGGGCATCCCGTCCGACCTCGACGGCTCGGTGGTCTTCCTCGCGAGCGAGGCGTCGTCCTTCGTGACGGGGCAGACGCTGCATGTGAATGGCGGGCTGACGGTGTGTTAGGCGATTCTAGCGTCCGTGAGAACTAAAGCCAAACCAGCCAACACCAAGACAACGCCTCTACTCGCTGGCGTAGCTGGTGAGTATTTCGTCGCGGCCGAGCTTTCCCGGCGCGGATACATTGCTTCTATCTCACTGCGCAACACCCGAGGCATCGACATCCTCGCCACGAACGCCGCAGCGAGCCGTTCCGTGACCATCCAATGCAAGACCAGCCAGTCTAGGAACAACTGGATGCTGAGTGACAAGTGTGAGTCATTCCACTCGGAGAATCATTTTTACGTCTTCGTCGCGCTTGGCACCGCACTGGAGCGACCGCGTTACCACGTTGTTCCTAGTGCAGTAGTCGCCAAGCACGTTCGGGATGGCCACAGCAAGTGGCTCGCTACGCCGGGGCGCCGCGGGCAAGCACACGTTGACAATGCCGTTCGCAACTTTCACGACAGTGCCAACGAGTATCTGGAGCGTTGGGACCTACTCGGCCTATGACTCAAATCGCAGTGAGCAATGAGCCTTCTTGCACTGAAGAGGCTTCAAAGAACGCCAACGGCGTTCCGTCCTCCAGCCCAGGGTTGGAGCGCAGCGACTACCCTGGGTGGGCTGCACCAAAATCCCCCAACCCCAACGGGGTTGCGGCGCGCGCCCACCGTCAGCCAGAGACGCAACCCCTTCAGGGTTGCGACCTTCTCACGCGCCTTTCCCAGGGTAGCCTGCTGGCGCAGGCAACCCTGGGCTGGAGGGCGGAACGCCGTTGGCGTTCTCCTCGAATTGGCTGCCCCAACGGGCTGAACTTAAATTGATTTCCAAAAACTCTTTCCAATGAACAAACACATCCTCCTCACCCTCCCCACCGTCGCCGCGCTCTTGCTCGGCCTCACCGCTTGCAACAAGCCCGCTGCCCCCGCCGCCAAACCTGGCGAGGGTGCGGCTCCGGCCCCGAAGCCCGGCAAGAAACAGAAAATCGCCTTCGTCTCCAACGGCGTCGCGTCGTTCTGGACCATCGCCGCTGCCGGCGTGAAGGCCGCTGGCGAGAAGCTCGGTGTGGACGCGCAGACGCTCATGCCCGTCGAGGGCATCGGCGACCAGAAGCGGATGATTGAGGACCTGCTCACCAAGGGCGTGGATGGCATCGCCGTCAGCCCGATTGACCCGGCGAACCAGACCGACCTCCTCAACACCGCCGCCAAGCGCGCCAAGCTCATCACCCACGACTCCGACGCGCCCAACGCCGACCGCCTCGTTTACATCGGCATGGACAACTACAAGGCCGGCCGCCTGTGCGGCGACCTCGTGCGCGAAGCCATGCCCAAGGGCGGCACGGTCATGATTTTCATCGGCCGCATGGAGCAGGACAACGCCAAGCGCCGCCGCCAAGGCACGATTGACGCCATCCTTGGCCGACCCGAAAACCCGAACAACTTCGACCCCGCCGACAAGGTGCTCGAAGGCAACGGCTTCAAAATCCTCGGCACGCTCACCGACCAGTTCGACCAGGCCAAGGGCAAGGCCAACGCCGAGGACACGCTCGCGAAGTATCCCGACATCGGCGGCATGGTGGGCCTCTTCGCCTACAACCCGCCGCTCATGCTAGAAGCGCTCCAGCAAGCCGGCAAGCTGGGCAAGGTCAAGGTCATCGCCTTCGACGAGGCGGACGCGACGCTCGCGGGCATCCAGAAAGGCACCGTCCACGGCACCGTGGTGCAGAACCCCTACATGTATGGCTACAAGTCCGTCGAGGTGCTGAACGAGATTCTCAAGGGCAACGCCGCCGTGGTGCCCGCGAGCAAGTTCATCGACATCCCGGCGCGACAGATTCGGAAGGACAACGTGGATGAGTTTTGGACCGACCTGAAGGCGAAGGTGGGAGGGAAGTAAATGGCGAAGGTCGAATTGCGAATGGTGAACCGGCGGCCGTGCGCGCCGCCGCGAACGTAGCCCGATTCGACATTCGCAATTCCAAATTCGCAATTCCGATGCCCCTGCTCGAAGCCCGCTCGCTGACCAAGTCCTTCCCGGGCGTGCGGGCGCTCAAGGGCGTGAGCCTCACCGTCGAGCGCGGCGAGGTGCTCGCGGTCATCGGCGAGAACGGCGCAGGCAAGAGCACGCTGATGAAAATCCTCGCCGGCGTGCAGACCGCCGACTCCGGAGAAATCCTCCTCGACGGCCGGCCCGTCGCGCTCCGCTCGGTGCACGACGCCCTTGCCAGCGGCATCGCGCTCATCCATCAGGAGCTCAACCTCGCCGACAACCTTGATGTGGCCGCGAACATTTTCCTGGGCCGCGAGCCCCGCCGGTTTGGGCTGATGGACACCGCGCGGATGCAGCGCGAGACCCGGCAGTTCCTCGAGGCCGTCGGGCTGGACGTGAAGCCCGACACGCTCGTCAGCACCCTCGCCATCGGCCAGCAGCAGTTGGTCGAGATTGCCAAGGCCCTCTCCACGCGCGCCCGCGTCCTCATCATGGACGAGCCGACCTCCAGCCTCTCCGCGCGCGAGGCGGACAACCTCTTCAAAGTCATCCGCGACCTGCGCACGCGCGGGGTGAGCATCGTTTACATCTCGCACCGGCTCGGCGAGGTGAAGCTGCTCGCCGACCGCGTGACCGTCCTGCGAGACGGCGAGAACAGCGGCGATCTTGCCCGCGAGGAAATCAGTCACGCGGCGATGGTCAAGCTCATGGTCGGTCGCGACCTTTCGCAGTTCTATCCGCACGCGCCGCATCAGGCGGGTGAAGTTGCGCTCGAGGTGGAGCGCCTCCGCACCCCCGCGCATCCCCGTCACGAGGTGAGCTTTCAAATCCGGGCCGGCGAAATCGTCGGCCTCGCCGGACTCGTCGGCGCGGGGCGCACGGAAGTTTTGCTTTCGCTCTTCGGCGTCACGCCCGCGCTCGGCGGAACCATTCGCGTCAGCGGCCGGGAAGTTTCCCCGGCCTCGCCGCAGGAAGCCATCGAGGCCGGCCTCGCGCTCGTGCCCGAGGATCGCAAGAAGCAGGGCGTCCTGCTGGAAATGCCCGTGCGCGAAAACGTCAGCCTGGCCAGCCTGCGCCGCGACCAGCAGCGCGGCTTCCTCAACCACCGGCGCGAGGCCGAACTGAGCACCGAGATGATCGGCGCCATGCGCATCAAGACGCCTACCGACCGGCAGGTGGTGCAGTTCCTCTCCGGCGGCAACCAGCAAAAAGTCGTGCTCGGCAAGTGGCTCGCCATCCGGCCGCGCGTGCTTTTTCTCGACGAGCCGACGCGCGGCATCGACGTGGGCGCGAAGCAGGAAATTTACAAGCTCATGGAGGAGCTGGCCGGCAAGGGCGTGGCCATTCTTTTCGTCTCGAGCGAAATGGAGGAAATCCTCGGCATGAGCGACCGCGTCCTCGTCATGCACGAGGGCCGCCTGACGGGTGAACTCCAGCGCAGCGAACTCAGTGAGGAGGCTGTGATGCATCTCGCTACCGGCGTCGAAACTTCTGCAACTGCATGAAAAAGCTCCTCGGCATCTTTGGTCTTTTACTCGCCGTCTGCCTCTTCGCCGCGTGGGCGAGCGAGAGCTTCCGCTCCGGCTACAACGTCGAGAACCTCATCCGTCGCACGGCGCTCTTTGGTGTCATCGGCATCGGCGTCACGTTTGTCATCGTGACCGGCGGCATTGACCTGTCCATTGGCTCGGTCATCTGCCTCGTGGGCTGCGGGCTGCCGTGGCTGCTCACGGTGCAGAAGTGGTCGCTGCCGGCGGCGCTGCTGATGGTCCTAGTCGTGTCCGTGGGCATTGGTCTGATGCACGGCCTGCTCATCACAAAGCTGCGGCTTCAGCCGTTCATCGTGACCTTGTGCGGCCTGATGCTCTATCGCGGCATCACGCGCGGCTTCACCGGCGACCAGACCGTGGGCTTCGGCGACGGCTACAAAGGCCTGCGCGTGCTGGCCACGGGGAAAATCAGCATCCCGTTCGTGCAAGGCTTCGAGATTCCCGCGCCGTGGGTCGTGCTGGTCATCGTGGGTGTGCTCGCGGCGATCTTCCTCAATCGCACCATCTACGGCCGCTACCTCCTCGCGCTGGGCCGCAACGAGGACGCCGCGCGCTACAGCGGCATCAACACGAGCGGCATGATCATCCTCGCCTACGTCATCTGCTCCACGCTGGCGGGCCTGGGCGGCGTGCTCTTCGTGCTGGATGTGAACTCCGCGCAGCCGGTGGACTTCGGCAACTTCTACGAACTCTACGCCATCGCGGCGGCGGTGCTGGGCGGGTGCAGCCTGCGCGGCGGCGAAGGCTCCATCGTCGGCGTGATCATCGGCACCGCCCTGATCCTCGTGCTGCGCAACGTCGTCACGCTCGTGACCAACCACAGCAACATCGAGTTCGCCATCATCGGCACCGTGATCCTCGTCGGCGTGATCGCGGACGAACTGGTGAAGCGCTACGCCGTGAAGCGCCGCGCCGCCCGGGCGTTGGCGGAGGAAGCCGACCGGCAGGGCGGGGTGTGAACTTCGCAAGCAGCGCTTGGCAACCTGTCGGCGGTGTCCTCGTCTTTTCACGCGCGCGGGTGAATTGGCTCCAGCCAGGTTCCCGTTTTTCCACCGGCTGCCGCCTTCCTGCCCACGCCGGATGGCGAACGTGAGAATAGTGCCGCGCAGTGAGGATGCCGCTTGTAGTTTGCAAGTGATTGCGGCACAAGAACGCCAACAAATCCTAAGACACTTATGCCAGTTCACACAGCGTCGCAGTGGGTGTCGGGCTTCACGGCGGAAGGCCCGATGTTTTGGACCTTGATCGCCCTCCTGTTGTGCTTGGTCTTCATGCGGAACGCCCAGATCGCCGCCGCGCGGCAGTCCAAGATGGAGGCGGAGAGCGCGCGCCGGCAGGAACAGACGTATCAGGCGATGGTGCAGCACTATCGCCAGGTGGCGATGGAGCAGCATCAGCGCTCCGATCACAGCCATCCCGGCCAGCGCGGGAGTGGGAGCTCGTTGGAAGCGGTGCAATTGCTGGTGGAGAGCAACATGGCCCGCTCGGCGCGGCTGGAAGCACGTGCGGAGGCGCTGACCAAGGAGCTGGAGGAGTTGCGGCGAATGGTCGCGGGATGTGAGGGCATGACCTCGGCCCTGTTCAGCAGCGTCTCGGACCTGCATCACAAGTTCAACGGCCTGAACCACGCAGTGCAGGGGCTGACGGATTCGGCCTAAGCCGCACCGCGCTTCCGCTTCCGGGCGAGCGCCTTGACGCCATGCACGGCAAAGAGGGCCGCGCCGACGATTCCGGCGTCGTTGCCCATCGTGGCGGGGACAATCTTGGCTTCCACGTTTTCCAGGTAGCGGAAGAACTGCTCCGGCTCGTCGCTCACGCCGCCACCGATGATGAAGAGGTCGGGCGCGAGCATATACTCCAGCGTGGTGAGGTAGCGGTCCACGTGCTTGCCCCACTGCTCCCAAGTCCACTTGTTGCGCTCACGAGCGATGGTGGAGGCGAACTTCTCGGCGTCCTGTCCGCCGAGTTCGAGGTGGCCCAGCTCGGTGTCGGGCAGCAAGGAACCGTTGTGCAGCACGGCGGAACCGATGCCCGTGCCCAGCGTGACCAGCACGACGGTGCCGCGCACGCCCCGGCCCGCGCCGAAACGCGCCTCGGCCAAGCCGGCGGCGTCGGCGTCATTGCCCACGGCCACGTGGCTTACGCCCAGGGTTCGGCGCAGGTGCTCGACGACTTCGTGGCGCACCCACGCGGGGTCGAGGTTGGGCGCGCGGCGGACAACGCCGTGCTTGATGAGGCCGGGGAAGCCCACGCCGACGGGGCCGTGCCACTTGAGCTTCTTAGTCAGTTCGCCGAGCGCGGCGACGACGCCTTTGGGCGTGGCGGGCTGCGGGGTCTTGGCGCGGAGGACGGCGGTAGTAAGGGTGCCTTTGCGGGTGTCCACGACGGCGGCCTTGATGCTAGTGCCGCCGATGTCCACGCCGAGGATGAGGTGCGAGTCGTTCATGTTCGTTACTTCGTCGATGAAACGCCTTGCGTGGACGCGGCTCAAGTCTTGGCTGGGGCCGGCTTCTCTTGCGCGGGGAAGACCGGGCCGGGGCGACGGGCCTCCAGCACGACGCGGAAGCCGATGATGTCCACGCGGTGGCCGGGGGAGTTCCCGAGGCGGGCGGAGGACAGGAGCGTGTAGGCGCGGGCGCTGTGCCAAGACGCGCCGCGCAGGACGCGGCAGTTGTCTTTGCCTTCGTAGGCGTCCTGACACCACTCCCAGACGTTGCCGCCCAGGTCGAAGAGACCGTGGCGATTCGCCGGGAAACTGCCGACGGGCGAGGTGTAGTCGAAACCGCTGGGGCGTAGCTCGGCGTCGTAGTTGCCCACGCCCTTGGGCGGCGGCCATTGCGTGCCCCACGGATAAACGTCGCGGATTTTGCCGTCGCGCTCGGCGGGCGTGGTGCCGGTTTCCTTGGGCAGGCCCACGGCAGCGCTCCACTCCAGGTCGGTGGGCAGACGGTAAGTGTCGCGTTCGCCGAGGCGGCCGGACTTGCGCTCGCGTTCGGTGAGCCAGTGACAGAACCGCCGGGCGTCGTCCCAGCTCGTGTTGACGGCGGGATGCGTCGGCTCCTGCTTGAACTTGGCGCGGGGCCACGCGTGGGCTTGGTCGCGGACGAAGACATCGTAGTCCTGCACGCGCGTGGGCCAGACGCAGAAGAGCACGGTGCTGCCGGGCACGGGCACGAACCGCATGCCGAGCGTGTTGGTGTAAGCCTCGCGGTTGAGTTGCGCGCGGATGGGCCCGAGGCGGTTGCGCCGGCCCCAGTGGATGCGGACCGTCTTGGTGAGCGGCTCGTAGAGGCTGGGGTCGAGGGTGAGCTGGTAAGTGCCGGGGGCGAGGCGGTCGCCGGGGCGCAGCAATTGGCCGTTGAAGAACGCGCCGAGTTTCTCCGGGTCTTCCACCGCGTGTCCGCCAGCCTCGATTTGGAAGTCCACGCGTGTGCGGGCAAGGAGCTTGCGCCCTACGTGCTTGGCTGCTGGCACGAGCGCGAGGAGCGCCAGCACGGGAGCGAGCACGGGGAGCAGTTGGCGCTGGAACTGGACGCACAGGCCGGCGGCGATCACGGTGCCCGCCAATTCGAGCCACGCCCGAATGCGGGGGCGAACCAAGCGGGTGCGCAGGCCGTCGCGCAAGCCGTCGCACTGGCGAGTGAGTTTCTTGAACAGCGAATGACCCTCGCGCGCGTAGTCGGAGGATTTCCACGTCTCGAGGCCGCCGTGGAATTTTGTGAGGTAGTCGTGGAACTGCTGGAGCTGCTCCTCCAACGCGACCTGCCGGGGCGTGACCTGCCAGGGCTGGGCGAAGGGCGCGCGCCACGGGGCTTCGAGGTCGGCGAGCAGCCGGGTGAACTTCGCCTCGACCTCGCGCAGGTTCTTGCGCCACTCCTCGATGGCTTCGTTGATGTTGTTGTAGGGCAGGTCGGCGAAGGCGGGGCTGAGGTTTTCCACGAGCGCGGCGGCGCGGGCGAAGTCCCCAGCCTCGGCGAACACGAGGGCTTGCTCGATGGCCGCGCGCTGGTTGTCGTGGATTTCCAGCAGGTAGGCCCCCGCCTCCTGCACCGAGGCGAGGTGGGTGAATACTTGCGCGTGCAGCTCCCCTTCCCCGTGCGCGAACCCGCACAGCGCCGGGCGCGCAGGCTGGAGCAACCCGGACGCGGGCTGGGCGAGGCGCGCGAAGGCGGGCAGCTCGGGCGTGACATCAATGGCGTCGTTCTCCTGAACGAGGTCTTTGTTTAAGAAGCCGGCGGCGAGCCGGTGCTGGTTTTCCACGAGCGTGGCAAGGGCCTGCTCGGCGGCGGTCATGCCCTCGGCAAGCTGCTGGCGCGTCAGCGCGTTCTTCTTCGGGTCGAGCAACCGGATGCCCAGCTCCATCTGCTCCTTCACAAAGTCCGCGATGCCCTGCACCACGCGTTCGAGCCGCGCGACTTCCTGACTAACGAACGCGCTGGGGTCGTGCGGGATAGCCCCGCTGGCGCGATGGACGGCGAGGTATTCCGCCAGCTCGTTCTGAAACTCCCGGTGCGCGAGGAGGTCGGCAGTGTCACTGAACGCGCTGCTCGCGCCGCGCAAGTTCGCGGCGGTGGCTTGGAGGACGGCCAGCTTGCGGGTGAGATCGAGGCTCATGCGAACTGGCGCTTGAGCTGGCGCAGCGTCGCCACCGCGTCGGCCATGCTCTGGCGCGACGCGACGACTTGCTGGGCCTGGGCGGCTTCGGCGGCAAGGCTCGCCTGGGTTTCGGCGACGCGGGCTTGCTCCAAAGCGAGTTGGTGCTGCTGCGCCGCGCGTTGTTCGGCAAGGACGGTTTCGAGCGTGAGGAGTTGCTGGCGCTGCACGGCCAGGAGGCGGAGCAGCAGACTCACCGTGCCGGCGGCGAGAGCAAGGATAACCAACCCGATGACGGTGTTGAGTTGGTCCAGCGTGGGCATGGAGCGGGGAGACTAGCCGCCATCGCCAGAGGGACAATGCCGAAAACGTGCGCTCCTCACTTCGACAGCGCCACGAGGTAGCGCTGGAAGCGGGTGGTCTCTTCCGCGAGGCCGAGGTGGCTGTAGATGCCGTGAAGGTTCGAGCAGATGCGTAACACGATGCGGCGCGGGGTGACGGGTGCCAGGAAGCCGTCGTGGAAGTCGTGGCCGGAGTTGATGAGGAACTTGATGCAGTCGCCCTTGGTCATCAGTTTGCCCTTGCGGAAGGCATCAATGTAAACCTCGCCGCGCGGCGTCTGGAGCCGACAGATGAAGTGGCCCGGCATCCCGATGCCCGTGACGGGGAGTTGCAGCCGTCGGGCGATGGCCAGATACACGACACTCAAGCTCACGGGGTTGCCAGTGCGCCGGTCCAGCACGCGGTTGAGGTAGCTGTTGTCGGGGTCGTAGTAGCTGCCTTCGTTCCCCGCGAAGCCGAGGTCGGTGAAGAGATAGTAGTTGATGGTGCCGATGATGCGGTCCAGTGGCGCGCCGAAGTCCACGCGGGCGCGCAGGTCGGCGGCGTAGCTGTCGAAGAGCGCGGAGTAGGCGAGCGCGTTGACGTTCGGGAATTGCGTCTGGCAGAGGAGCCAAATGGCTTGCTCCAAATCCATGTCCTCGCCCCGGCTCAGGCAGAACGCGAGGAAGCGGTTGTCCGCCGCGCCGCGTTCAAAGTAGTCCACGATCTCCTGCGCGCGCCGACGCAGCACCGGGTCGCTGCTCAAGGTGTGCGCCCGCAGCCAGTCGCGCGCGGGCTGGCCTTGCTCGATGATCTTCGCGCGGATGACCTGGTAGATGGCGGGGTCCTCGTCCGTGAGCAAGGTGAGGAGCGCGGCGCGCTGGCCCTCGGTGAGGGCGGCAGGAGGATTCACGCTGGTGGCGGAGAGGCTCATGGCTGCTGGGGAAACAGTGACGAGCCCCGGCTCGAAGTTCAATGCGGAAACTGGGCTGCGGAACAACCGGACTACTCGGGCTGCTCCTGCCGCGCCCACTCGGCACTCGCTTCCGAGCTTCAACTCTTCGCTTCGCCCGCCGCGACCGGCTGCTTCCAGACGTAACGGAACATCAGGGTGCGGGCAGCGGCGGTGAGGGGGATGGCCAGCAGGCCGCCGAGGATACCGCCGAGCAGCTTCGCCCCGACCATCACGCAGATGATGATGGTGAGCGGATGGAGGCCGACGCGGGTGCCCAGGATGCGCGGGGAGTAAACAAGGCCTTCGGCAGCTTGCACCAAGAGGAAGACGCCCGCGACGGCAAGGAAGTGGTTCGCATCGCCGTATTGCACCGCCGCCAAGACCAACGCCAGCACGGCGGTGATGATGGCTCCGATGTAGGGCAGGATGCAGATGATGGCCGCCACCGCGCCGAGCAACACGGCGTAATCAATGCCGCAGAGGAGCAAGCCCAGCCCCAGCAACGTGCCGGAGCAGATGGAGACGAGGATTTGCCCGCGGAAGAAGACGACGATGCAGTCGTTGACGGAGGACAGGACGAAGACGAGTTCCTCCTTGGCCTTCGACTCGCGCAGGGGCACGTAATCGGTCCAGTTGCTCTGGATGCCGGTCTTCTCCAGCAGGAAGTAGAAGAGATAGACGGGCACGAGCGCCAGGCCGATGGCGTAGCTGGCGAAGACGGCAAAGCTGCCGACGTGCGCGAGCAACCAGTCCGAGATGAAGGGCACGGTGTCCTTGAGCGCTTGCTGCACCTTCGCGCCGACCTCCTGGTCCCAGGCGATCTTGGCTTTTTGGCCGAGCGGTGAGTCCGCAAGCCAGTTGCTGAAGCGTTCCCGGAACTTGTCGGAATATTCCGGGAGGTTGTTGGCGAGCTTGTTGGCCTGCACCACCAGCTCCGGCACGACGGTCCCGAGCATGAGCACGACGAGGGCAACCCCGATGAAGAAGACCAGCAGAATGGCGCGGATGCGGGGGATCCCGAGCCGCTGCTCGAAGAAGTCCACCACCGGGTCCAGCAGGCAGGCGATGACGGCGGCGATGGCCAGCGGGACGATGAGCGAGGCGAGCTTATTGAGCAGCAGGCCTAGCGCCCAGAAGGACGCACCCAGCGCGGCGAGCACCACGGCGACGGCGAGGATGGTGGCGGAGAACCAGATGACCTGCGCCTGTTTCGCGGTGGGCGGCGGGAAGTTCATGCAGCGAGGAGGTAAACGGTTCGTGAAGACTGATTGAAGAAGAAAACCTCAGCTCTGCCCGAGCTGCTTGGACTTCGCCGTCGCCGCGCGGACGGCGTTCATCAACGCGCCGCGCACGCCCGCTTTCTCCAGCTCGTGCAAGCCCTCGATCGTCGTGCCGCCGGGGCTCGTGACCATGTCCTTCAGCGCGCCGGGATGCTGGCCGGTTTCGAGCACCATCTTCGCCGCGCCAAGGAGCGTCTGCGCGGCGAGCTTGGTCGCCACGTCGCGCGGGAGGCCCGCCGCCACGCCGCCGTCGCTGAGGGCCTCGATGATTTGGTAAACGTAAGCCGGGCCGCTCCCGCTCAAGCCGGTCACGGCGTCGAGCAGCGATTCCTTCACTTGGAGCGCCACGCCGACAGCGGAGAAAAGTTTCTGCGCTAGCGCCGCATCAGCAGGCGTGGCGTTTGCGCCGGTGGCAAAGCCCGTGGCCGACTCGCCCACCAGCGCCGGCGTGTTGGGCATCACGCGGATGACGCGCGCGCCGGGGGGCAAGCCCGCCTCCAGCTTCGCCAGGGTCACGCCCGCCGCGATGGAAATGACCAGGTGCTTGGGCGAGAGATGGTCGCGGATTTCGGAGAGCACGCCCGCGACCTGGTCGGGCTTCACCGCGAGGATGAGGATGTGCGCCGCCTTGCAAACCGCGAGGCTGCTGGGCATGGGCTTGACGCCCGTCTCGGTGACGAACGCCTGCCGCGCCGCCTCCATCACGTCGCTGGCGATGATGCTCCGGGCGCTGGTGAGCTTGGCGGCGATGAAGCCGCGCGCGAGGGCGGTCGCCATCTTGCCCGCGCCGAGGAAACCGAGGGTGAGTTCAGAGGCCATGCGGCGGGTTTTGTAGCAAGAGCGGGCGCAAGACGGAAGGCTAATTCCCCGCCGCCTTCAGCTCCTACTCTTACTCGTAATCCTAATCTTAATCCCACTCCTCTCCTTCGCACCGCAAACGCGCAGCAGGATTAAGATTAAGATCAAGATTACGAGTAAGAGGAAGAGCAGACCGCCACCCCGCTTGCCACCGCCGCCCCCGTGGCGAATACTCCGGCCCGTGAGCCTCACCATCACCCATCTCACCAACGACCTGCTCGCCTCCTACGCGCGCGTCGGCGGTATCAACCACCTCGACGGCAAGAACCTCCCCTCCAAGACCGCCATCGCCGGCATCACGGTGGACCTCCTGCGCCTCCTCTTCCCCGGCTTCTTCGAGGAGAAGCCGCTGCACTCCTCCGAGCTGAAAGTCGAGACCGCCATCCTCATGGACGCCGTGCAAGGCCGCCTGGAAGACGAACTCCTCAAGTGCCTCGAATACCGCCCCCGCGACGGCGCGAAGAAATCCGACCACCGCGCCGAAGCCCGCCACCTCACCCTCACTTTCCTAAGCCGCCTACCCCACCTCCGCGAAATCCTCCAGACCGACGCCGAGGCCGCCTACAACGGCGACCCCGCCGCCCTCAGCACCGAGGAAGTCATCGTCGCCTACCCCTTCATGGAAGCCATCGCCGTCCAGCGCATGGCCCACGAACTCTACCGCCAAGACATCGTCCTCCTCCCCCGCATCATGACCGAGTGGGCCCACAGCCGCAGCGGCATGGACCTCCACCCCGGCGCGCGCATCGGCACCCACTTCTTCGTGGACCACTGCACTGGCACCGTCATCGGCGAGACCAGCACCATTGGCCACCATGTGAAGATGTATCAAGGCGTCGGCCTCGTCGCCCGCTCCCTCGCCGGTGGGCAAGCGCTCAAAGGCCAGAAGCGCCACCCCACCATCGAAGACCACGTCACCATCTACGCCGGCGCGACCATTGTGGGCGGCGAGACCGTCATCGGCGCGCACAGCACCGTCGGCGCGAACGTCTTCCTCATGCACAGCGTCCCCCCGCACTCCCTCGTCCTCTACGAGGAAGTGAACGTAAAGGTCCTCGACAAGACGCAGCGCGACAAAGGCCGGACGGACTTCCAGATCTGAACCCCGCGCCGCGAGCCGGTGCGCAGGTGAGAAAGTGCGAAAGCACCCCGCCCCCCTCTCAACTCTCAACTTTCAACTCTCAACCTCCCCCTACCCCGGCCGCGTCACCTTCACCGTATTGCTCCCCTTCTCGTTATCCGTCTCCGTGATCACATACACGCGGAAGACGCCCACCGCCCCCGGCGCACCCAGCCCCTGCGCCGTGAAGAACTCCCGCGCCCCCTCCGGCTCCACACTCCCCAGCACCGTCTCATCCTCCGCCGAATACGTGCTCCCCGGACTCCACCGCACCTCGTAACGCTTCAAATCCGCCGCCGTGCTCGCGCCCCAGGTGATCTTCGCCATCAACGTCCCCACGTCCCACACCCCGGTGGCCACCACCGCGTCGGGCGTGCTCCCCGCCTCCGGCGTCAGCCGGGGCAACGTCAACACCAGCGCATGCTCCGCCGCGAAAAACGTCGGCATCGCCTCCCGATACGACTTCAAGATCGGATAAATCACATTCTCCAAGTCCTCCCGCTCACCGCGCTTCACCCGCAAGTCCACCTCCTTCGTCGTGATCGTCTTGTAAGCCCCGCGCAGCAACCCCAAGTCCGCGCTAAACGTCGCCACCGCGTAACCCCCGAGCAACACCAACGGCGGCGTGAACCCACCCACCGGCGACAGCGCATTCGCCCGCCCCCAGAGATTCTCCATGTCATCGAACACCGGCAGCCACGCCCCCTGCCCCTCCGTCAACCCCGGCACCTTCGGCAACGCCCGCGCCAACGTCGTCGTCCCCAGATACGTCCGCGCCTTCTCATTGAACTGATTCAGCCGCGCGTGCAGCGCCTTCTTGCGATCATCCAGGTCCGCCCGCGCCATCTCCACCTCATTGATCGCCCCCTGCACCGCCGCGTGCAAGCCCCCCAACGCCGTGCGATGCGTCTCCAGATTCGCCCGCGTCGTCCCCGCCGGCAACACCAGCGCCCCCGGAGCCAGGGCAATATTCACGAGACCCCAATGAGCCAACACCTCATCCGAGGTAGGCAAAAAACTGGCCGGGCCGGAGATAGGCATAATAAAAAAACGTTCAACGAAACACCGCGACACCGAACAACGCCCCAACCTACCACCCAAGCCAACCCCACGTCAACCCCCTTCTCCGATGCGACCCCTCCAGCCAGTAATCCCCCTCCACCAGCCGCCCATCCCACTCACCCACCCAGCCCAGCACCCCCACCACCCGCCCATGCACCCTGCCCAGCCAGTGATGCACCCACTCCAGGCACCATTGACCCTGACCCAGCCGATAATGCCCCTCATCCACCACCTCTGAGCACCACATTACCGCATAGACAGGCCAAAAAACCCCGTGGCCCACCCAAATCAGTGGCTATTTCCCCCAAGAAACCCGCATTTCCCCCTGCAGTGGCCACGAAAACGCACCAAAAGCCCAAAGCCACCCCTCCATCCATCAGACAGACCAGCTAAAAACACCCCCGACCCCCATCCACACCCCCTCGCCGACGCCAAAGCCCAGCGCCCCCACCCGACTTAACCTCGGAATCCGGGCAAATCCCCCCCGAGCGCAGGGAAAAGTGCCCAACCGAGAACCCCCACCCACCTAAACGAAGCCCCCGCCCTAGGAACGAGCG